>CAYRVX010000060.1:0-40564 GCA_964427875.1 uncultured Planctomycetaceae bacterium | reverse complement strand
ACATGAAGCGGTCGAGCTGGGCCTCCGGCAGCGGGTAGGTGCCCTCCTGCTCGATCGGGTTCTGCGTGGCGATCACGAAGAACGGATTGGGCAGGGGGTAGGTATTCTGGCCGACGGTGACCTCTCGCTCCTGCATGGCCTGGAGCATGGCCGCCTGGGTCTTGGGGGGCGTGCGGTTGACCTCGTCGGCGAGGATGATATGCGCGAAGATCGGGCCCTCGACGAAGCGGAACTCCCTCCGCCCGCTCTCCGGCTCCTCGATGACGTTCGTGCCGGTGATGTCCGAAGGCATCAGGTCGGGCGTGAACTGGATCCGCTTGAAGCTCAGGTCCATGATCCTCGCCAGCGAGGAGACCATGAGCGTCTTGGCGAGCCCGGGCACGCCGACGAGCAGGCAGTGGCCGCGGGAGATGACCGCCGCGTAGATCTGGTTGAGGACCTCTTCCTGGCCGATGATCGCCTTGCCCACCTCGCGGACCATGATCTGGCGGCTCTTGGCGAACTGCTCCATCAGCTTCTCGAACGTCTCTTTGGCCATAAGCTTTTGATACCCCTCGTCGCCGCGGGACGTTAGAATGGTAAAGGACGCACGCTGCCGTTGGGGTCCACGCGACATGATACGCAGAGTGGCGAGAATGCACAAGTCTCTGATGCCCGCGTTATGTGCGGCCGCGGTGCTGTCGGCGCTGTCGTTGGGGGCCTGCCCGGCCCGGGGGGCCGTCACCGGCGAGCAGGTCCGCCGGGCCGTCCAGCGGGCCCTGGCGTACCTCCGGCAGACACAGCGACGCGACGGCGACTGGTCCGGCAGCGGCCATCGGGGAGGCACGACCGCCCTGGGGGTACTGGGAATGCTCCACGCCGGGGTGCCGGCGAACGATCCGGCGATCGCTCGCGGCCTGGCCGCGCTGGACCGCGTGCCCAACGAGGCCACCTACGTCGTGTCCCTCAAGGCGCAGGTGTACGGGATCCTGAACGACCCGCGGCACCGGCGGCAGCTCCAGGCCGCCACGGACTGGCTGATCCGCACGCAGTTGCCCACGGGCATGTGGTCCTACGGGCTGATCCGCGGGAACGTGCGAGGCCGGGGCGACAACTCCAACACCCAGTTCGCCCTGCTGGGCCTGCACGAGGCGGCCAAGGCGGGCATCCGCGTGCCCCAGGCGGTCTGGCAAAACTCCCGCAGGCATTTCACGAACGTCCAGGTCCCCGACGGCGGGTGGGGCTACCGAAACGAGCCGCGAAGCTACGGCTCGATGACCGTCGCCGGCATCGCCAGCCTCTACATCGTCGGCCAGCGGCTTCACGTCTCCGGGGCCAAGCTCTTCATCAACGGGGCCTACCCCAACTGCGGGAAATACCAGCAGAACGTCGTGCTGGCCGCCGGCATCCAGTGGATGACCGAGAACTTCTCCGTTCGCGAGAACCCCGGGCGCGGCGGGACGTGGCTGCACTACTACCTCTACGGCCTCGAGCGCGTGGGCATGATCTCGGGGATGCGGAACTTCGGCCGCCACGACTGGTACCGCGAGGGGGCCGAACACCTCGTCGGGACCCAGGGACAGGGCGGCAACTGGGGGCGGGGCGTCTACGACACCGTCTTCGCCCTGCTGTTTCTATCCAAGGGCAACCGCCCGGTCCTGATCCAGAAGCTCAAGTGGCGCAGCCTCCGCGAGCCGTCGTG
This sequence comes from uncultured Planctomycetaceae bacterium, assembly GCA_964427875.1. GTDB lineage: Bacteria > Planctomycetota > Phycisphaerae > SM23-33 > SM23-33 > CAYRVX01. The sequence goes on along the minus strand of CAYRVX010000060.1, from coordinate 38,883 downwards.
GAACCGGAACATCCACGACCTGGAGAACCTGACGGTCTTCATCGACGACAAGTTCGGCAAGCGGGTGACGTGGCAGACGACGACGCTGGAGCTGCCGCTTGCAGAGCTCCGCGTCAGCCCGCTCCTGTTCATCACGGGGCACGAGTTTCCCATCTTCACCGCCGCGGAGAAGAAGAAGCTTCGCGCCTTCGTCGAGACGGGCGGGACGCTCCTGTGCGAGGCGTGCTGCGGCTCGCGGGCGTACGCCGAGGGCTTCAGGCGATTCGCCGCCGGGACGTTCCCGGAATACCGCCTGCGGTCGCTGGAGAAGCACCACCCGGTCTTCAGAAGCTACTACAAGATGGGGGAGCTCTACGACCTCCAGGGCATCGAGGTCGGCTGCCGGACGGGCGTGTTCTTCTCGCCCAGGGCGCTGAGCTGCCTCTGGGAGCTGCGGACGATCCCCAAGTGGTCCGACCTGGCATTCAGGCTCGGGACGAACATCGCCGCCTACGCCACCGGCAGGGAACTGCTCGCCGACAAGCTCGACAAGGTCGAGCTGCCCACGCGCCGCAAGGGCGCACCGGCCGCCGAGGTCCCCCGCGGCGCCGTCCGCATCGCCCGGCTGATCCACGAGGGCGATTACCGCGCCGACATCCACGTCGAGGAGAACATGGCGGCCATGCTCCGCGACAAGGCCAAGGTCGACGTCGTCGCACGAGGGCGGCACCTCCGCGCGACCGACGAGAAGATCTACGAGTACCCCATCCTCTTCATGACCGGTCACTTCACCTTCAATCTCCCGGACGAGGAGATCGCCGCGCTGCGGGCCTACCTGGACCGCGGGGGCATCCTGCTGGCCGACTCGTGCTGCGGGCGGCGGGCCTTCGACACGAGCTTCCGGGAGATGGTCCGGAAGCTCTACCCCGCGCAGGAGCTCCAGGAGCTTGCGGCGAGTCACCCGATATACACCGGCCAGGTCGGCGTGCAGTTGGGGGAGATGCGGTATCGGCGAATCCTGGCCGACGAGCTGAAGTCGCGCGGCACGACCCGCCCGCCCCTCGAGGCCGTCACCGTGAAGGGGCGAACCGTCATCCTCTACAGCAAGTACGACTGGAGTTGTGCCGTGGAAGGCGACAACCCATACTCCTGCCGAGGCTACGCCGATGCCGACGGGAGAAAACTCGCGCTGAACCTGTTCCTCTATGCGATCAGTTACTGAAGGCTCATCACACGGTTCCTGCCGCCCGGCGGGGGCCCCCGCGCCCGCCCGGGGACGTGGATTGACCGCCGCGGGCCGCCTGCTGCTGGCGGGGGCGCTGGTATTCGTGCACCAGGCGGGCACGGGCGGCGGCGTCTCGACGGCCTGGGGTCAGCCCAGCAGGACCACCGCCCGTCGCCCATCCCGCAAGCGGAAGCCCCGCCGGCCGCCGGCCAGCCGGCCGGCAGTGCCGCCCCAGACGAGCCCCGCCACGAAGCCGAAGCCTGAGCCCCCCGCGGCGCCCGACGTAGCCTGGCCCGCCGAACCGCTGAGCGTTCGGGTCGACAGGGCCGTCCGACGCGGGCTGGACTATCTCTACGGCATCCAGAAGCCCGACGGCTCGTGGGACACGAAGTACGTACGCCAGCACGCCGGCGGGGTCGAGGCGCTGGTCCTGCTGGCGGCGTTGACGGCCGGCGAGGACCCCGCAGGGCCGAAGCTGGCGGCGGCGCTGAAATACATCAACGAGCTGACCCCGCGCACCATCTACGTCCGGGCCGTGCGGGCGATGGTCTACGCCCGCCTGCCCGCCGGGCAGTACGCCGATCGACTCGCCGAGGACGTCGACTTCCTGGCGCACAACCAGGGCCACACCGGCGGATGGGGCTACGGGCCCGGGCACCGGACCACGAGAGAGAACCCCGCCTGGACCGACATCTCCAACACCTTCCTGGCGATGCTGGCGCTTCGCGACGCCGAGCTGGCCGGGGCCAAGGTGCCCGGCAACGTCTGGAGCCGCTGCCGAATCTACTTCTCCCGGGCCGCCAACGCCGACGGCGGCATGGGCTACCAGCCGCCGGGGGGGATGGGGTTCCGCCTTCGCGGCAGCAGCTACGGGTCGATGACGGCCGCAGGGGCGGCGGCGCTGCTCATCCTCTCGGACAAGTGGGCGGCGGCAAACGAGCCGCCCTTCACCAACACCGGCCCGCGCCGGATCAACCCCTCCCCGTACAGCGGCCCCGTCCACCGGGCGCTGAAGTGGCTGGCGGCCAACTACACGCTCAAGGAGAACCCCAAGTGGGTCTGGGTCGCCGGGGAGGCCTACGAGTACTACTACCTCTACGTCCTTCAGCACCTGGCCGACGCAGGCGGGCTGGAGAAGATCGGGCCCGAGGCGATCGTCGACGCCGCGGCCGAGGTCGCGGTCGCTCGACAGAAGGACGACGGGAGCTGGGGCGATCCCCAAAAGGCCGCCGCCGGGGCGGACGGCCTCGTCGTCATTCGCACGTGTTTCGCCTTGCTGTGCCTCCTGAGGGCCCGCGGCCCGATCGTCATTCACAAGCTTGCGCTCGGCGACTTCGCCGACAGCGATCCGCGCGACGCGGCCAACCTCGCCGGATGGATCGGCCAGTCGTTCAAGTGGCAGGCAAGCTGGCGGCGGGTCACGCCCCAGACGCCCGGCGAGGGGCTCGCCCGCGCGCCGCTGCTCTACATCCAGTCGAGCCTCAAGGAGTACCCCCAGTCGCTGGACGCGAGGATCCGCTCGTTCCTGGCACAGGGAGGCACGGTGGTGGCCCAGCCGTTCACCGGCGAGAAGGACCTGGTCGAGGCCGCGGACGCCTACTTCCGCCGCCTGTTCCCCGACTACGTGCACGGCCTTGTGCCCGACAGCCATCCCGTCTATTCGGCGCACTTCAAGGTGCCCCTTGCCGGCCGGCCCAGAATGCTCGGGTTCTCCGACGGCTGCCGGACACGGATCTTCCTCCTCGCCTCCGACGTCAGCGGCGCGTGGCACCAGGGGCTCATTGATACGCATCCGCATCTGTTCCAGCTCGGCGCGAACCTGCTTCTCTACACGACGGACCTTGCGGCCCCGAAGGGCAAGCTCCTTGCGGCCGCGCCGCGCCCCGCCCCGCCCGCGCCCGCCAGGACGATCAAGCTGGCCCGGGTCAAGCACGGCGGCGACTGGGACGTCTGCCCGCAGGCGCTGGGGCGGCTCGGCGACGTGCTGGCCGAGGCCCTGAGCCTCGGCGTCACGGAAGCTCAGGCCGTGGACCTCTCCAAGCCCGTCGACGCCCCCGTGTCCCTGCTCTGGCTGACCGGCACGCGCGCCCCGAACATGCTGGCCTCGCAAAGGACGCACCTGAAGAACTACCTCGCCGCCGGCGGGATGCTGTTCGTGGATTCGGCCATGGGAAGCAAGGAGTTCTCCGAGGCCGCCGCGGCGATGCTGGCGGAGATGTTCCCAGCGGGCAGCCTCCAGGACCTGCCCGCCGATCATCCGCTGGTGACCGGCGAGTTCGCCGGGGGAATGGGCGGCGACCTCACGCAGGTCCGGTACACGCGTGCCGCGGCCGCCGAGACGCCGGCGGACAAGCCGGTGAAGCTGACGGCCGTCACGATCGACGGGCGAATCGCCGTCGTCCTGAGCCGGTATTCGGTCATCTGTCCGCTGCTGGCCCAGCCGACGTACGGGTGCAAGGGTCTGGCCACCCCCGACGCCGCCCGCCTGGCCGCCAACGTCGTCCTCTACGCCGCCACGCGTTGATCCGTGGATGAACGCCGGGGGAAAGGAAGCATGCGATGTCAGGTTCGCCCTCGACGCGATGGATCTTGTGGGTAACTCTCTGCACGGGACTCGTTCGGCCGTCGGTCTTGCTCGCCGCGGACAAGAAGCCCAGGATCCCGATCGGTGAGTTCCACGCCCGGCGACTGGTCAAGCCTCCGTCCGTCGACGGCCGCATCGACCCCGGCGAATGGGACGAGGCCCTCACCGCCTCCGGCATGATCACGTGCTTTGGCCACAAGATGCTCGAGGCCCAGACCACCGTGAGCTTCGCCTTCGACGAGAAGCGGTTCTACTTCCTCGCCAACTGCACGCGGGGCAACCGCGAGTGGAAGCTCTGGAAGACGGCGCGGGCCAACGACGCCTACTCCTTCGGCGACCCGTCGATCGAGATCTGGGTCACCCCGCCGACGATCGTCCCGGAGACCTACCAGAACATCATCAACACGTATCCGGCCGTCATGGACGTGCGGAACATCCCCAGCCGGGGATACTCGGCCATGGGCTGGAGCGGGCGGTGGAAGCTCGGCGTCACGGAAAGCCCCGATCGCTACGTCATCGAGGCGTCGATCCCGATCGAGGACTTCGGCGTCGAGACGGTGAAGGACGGCGACGTGTGGCGTTTCCTCCTCTGCCGCACCTCGCCCGGCAGCCGGCCGCGGGCCCAGGCGTCGTGGTCCGTCACGCAGGGGTTCGGTGAGATCGTCCAGCACCCCAAGGTGCATCTCATGGACGATTCGGCCGTCCTCCAGGTCCACAGCACGATCTCGATCTTCACCGGCAGGTTCGACTTCCCCGCAGCCGTCGTCGCCCCCCGGAAGAAGGCCGAGAGGATCGACGTGAAGATGCGGATCCAGAAGTCCGTCACGCCGGGGGAGGACGACGAGGTCATCTCGAGGAGCTTCCCGCTGAAGGCCGGCGAGCGGAAGGCGTTCCACCTGACCGGCGACGTGACCGCCCGGAAGGAGGGCGTCTTCACGATCACCGCCGCGACAGCCGGCGGGACGGAGATCTTCCGCCAGACGCTCCCCTTCAACGTCAACGGCTTCGTCCACAGGCCGCCCGCCAGGCCCGAGCGGGCCCGCGAGCCGAGGGAGCTCGACGTCAAGGCCATGTACGGGCCGGAGAACAACGTGCTGCTGGTCAAGGCCGACATCATCGACCTGCCCGCCCGCGAGAAGGCCGCTTCGGCCGTCATGAAGGTCATCGACGCGAAGTCGAAGAGGGTCCTTCAGCAGCAGGAGATGCCGGCCTTTCGCCACGGGTACTGCGACGGGCACGTCTTCCTCGACAAGATCCGCCCGCCGGTGTACGACGAGCGGCAGATCGAGTACGTCAAGGCGTTCAACGCCAATCTGCCCGCCGAGAACCGCCGCCGCGCCAAGGAAGGCAAGGGGCCCCTCAAGCCCAGGCCCGTCCCAACGGCCGAGCCGAAGCCCATCCTCGTCGAGGTGTCCGTGCTGGATGCCGAAGGCAACGTGCTCAAGAGCGCCTCGCAGGAAGTGGGCGTGCTCGCCTACAGGCTCCAGTGGATGGACAACGACGTCGGCGTCACCGACCGCGTCATCCCGCCGTGGACGCCGGTGACGTACGACGACGGCCTCGTCGGCGTGTGGAACCGCCGGATGAAGCTCAACGGCCTGGGGCTGCTGGAGCAGATCGACAACGGCGGCACCACGCAGGTCGATCGCATGCGGATCGTAGCGACGGTGGGCAACTGGTTCGTGGAGATCAAGCCGTCGCGGCCACGGCTCGTGCGGCAGGTGGCCAACGCCGTGACGCTCGCCGGTTCCGGCGAAGGCGCGAGGCTGAAGCTCTCGGCCAAGACGCGCGTCGAGCTCGACGGGTTCGTGCTGACCGAACTGACGATCGCGCCGGCGGGTCTGCCGGCCGGGGCCACCGCAGTGAAGGCTCCCCCCGCCAAGGTCGACAAGCTCACGCTGGAGATCGTCCTTCCGGAATCGGAGGCGACGCACTTCTGCACGACGGCCGGCGGATGGGCGGCCGTGCACGACGAGACGCCCAAGTACTGGTCCAGCCGCCAGAGTGCCTCGGGCCTGCTGATCGGCGACTTCGTGCCGTACGTCTGGCTGACCAACTCCGACCGCGCCTTCGCCTGGTTCGCCGACAGCGACAAGGGCTGGATCACCGACGATGACCGGTCGCTGCCGACCCAGGAGATCATCCGCCAGGACGGCACGGTGACGCTGCGGGTGCACTTCATCGAGGTGCCGACGGAGCTGAAGGCCCCCACGAGCCTGACGTACGGCTACCAGACGTTCCCCTCGCGCCCGCTGCCGGCCGGGTGGCGGTCCGTGGTCTGCTCCGGCGGAAGCCCGGCCAACCTGCCCCGCGCACGGAACACCTACTTCTGGCACGACGGCGACTGGGCCGTCCTCTGGCCGTACTACTGCTCGCCGTATCCCTGGAGCATGGAGAAGAGCCGGCGGACCTACTCGAACCACTCGCGCAACTCCACGCACCGCCCGATGGTCGGCTCGATCGCGCATTCCATCGCCCGCTACCGCGACTACGCCGGCAACGAGTTCCCCGGCTATGTCGTCGACTGGGGCGCCAACCCGGGCGACCGGAGCAACGGCAACTGCACGCAGGGCAAGGGGCCGATCGACTTCCGCGTGTGGCACTATCGCAAGTGGGTCCGCGAGGCGGGCTTTCGCGGGCTGTACATCGACGAGAACTACCTCTCCCTCGACACCAACTTCCTGACGGGCGGGGCCTACATCCGCCCCGACGGGCGGCTCCAGAGGGGCTACTCGTATCTGGGCCTGCGGGAGTACTACAAGCGGATGAAGGTGATGTTCCACCGCAACCTCGTGCCCGCGCCGAACCTGTGGATGCACGTCTCCTCCGGCGCGGCCTACTACGCCTGGCTGGGGGACATCTTCTTCGAGGGCGAGAACGTCGAGCCGACGAATCTTCAGTACGATTACATCGAGGTCCTCCCGGCGGCGCGGATGCGGGCCATCGGCTCGGCCCGTTGCGCCGGCGGCGTCATGACCATGATGTGCCAGTCGCAGCGCCACGCGACCGTCTTCGAGCCCAAGCACACGCATCAGTTCGTCGGCTGGGTGATGGCCCACGACATCCTGCCCGAGCAGGTCCGCTTCTACGAGGTCATCGCGCAGGAGGGGCGGCTGTACGCCGACGACGTGAAGTTCATCGGCTACTGGAAGGCCGGCTGCCCCGCAAGGACGGCCACGCCCGGGTGCATCGTCTCCGTTCACAAGACGCCGTCGCGCAGCCTGCTGTGGATCGTGAACACCGCGCGGAAGGACCAGATCGTGGACGTGGCCATCGACTTCGCCAAGCTCGGGCTGGAGAAGTCCCGCACCGTTGCGGTCAACGCCGAGACGGGCGATGTGCTGCGCCTCGCCGGCCGGGGCCTGCGAGTGCCGGTCCTTCAGCGTGATTTCGCGGCCGTGCACCTGATCCAGCGGAAGACGCTCAAGGGCGGCGAGAGCTTCCTGGCCACCTTCGACCACGACAGCGACGAGGCCGACGAGGCGCTTGGCTCCTGCGTGTTCCAGCCGGCCGGGCGGAGGGCGACGGGCGGCCTGGTCCGCGTCGGCGGCGTTCGCGGGGCCGCACTCCAGGCGCCGTTCACCTTCCCGCCGCACCTGAACCTCGCCGACGAGGAGGGGACGCTCACCTTCCACGCAAAGCTGCCGGACAGGCCCCAGGGCACGGTGCTGACGGCCGGGCGCGTTGCGATCTCGCACCGCCGCGGCCGGCTCGTGCTCTCCAAGGACAAGGCCCTGATCAGGGCCGCCGACGCCGGCTCGCCCGGGGCCGGTTGGCACCACTTCGAGCTCGCCTGGAAGGCGGGGAAGCTGGCCCTGAAGATCGACGCAAAGAAGGCCGCCGAGATCGAGCTCAAGGGCTTCGGCATCGGCCGGCCGCTCGGCAAGGACCTGACCGGCGTGCCTCCTTTCGTCTTCGGCGACCGCGGCGGGGCCGAAGCCTTCGACGAGATCCGCTGCCGGCGCGCCGTCGAGTGAAGAAACGGCACCGCGGCGTCGGAAAGATTGCTCGTGCGTCGCCTTTACCATACTTGAAGGGGCAGCGCTTCTCCTCTATCATCCCCTGGGCTGCGGCCGAGGACCGAAGGCCCGAGGCCGCGCCGCGTGGTTCGTGGACTATCACCCGACAGCAACAGAAGGGCTACGGATATGACCGAACAGACACAGCTCGGAGGCTCCAACGTCGCGCTGGTCACGCCGTTCTCCGGCGGCGAGGTGGATTACGACGCGCTGGGGCGGCTGATCGACTTCCAGATCGACGGCGGCACGCAGGGGCTGGTGCCGTGCGGCACGACGGGCGAATCGCCCACGCTCAGCCATGAAGAGCAGGACAAGGTCACCGAGTTCACCGCCCGGCGGGCGAACGGGCGAGTGCCGGTGATCGCGGGCACGGGCAGCAACGCGACGTCCGAGGCGGTCCGCCTGACGAGGCACGCCAGGGAGGCCGGCGCCGACGCGTGCCTCGTGGTCAACCCCTACTACAACAAGCCCACGCAGCAGGGGATGTACGAGCACATCGCCCGCATGGCCGAGGTGGGGCTTCCGATCGTGCTGTACAACATCCCCAGCCGCACGGGCATCGAGCTGACGGCCGGGACCGTCGTGCGGATGTACAACGAGATCGACATGGTCGTGGGCATCAAGGAGGCGACGGGCAAGCTTGACCTGGCCAGCGCGATCGCGGCGGCGTGCGACATCACGATCCTCTCCGGCGACGATTCGCTGACGCTGCCGATCTGCTCGGTCGGCGGCCAAGGCGTCATCAGCGTGCTGGCGAACCTCCTGCCCGGGGAGGTCCGCAAGCTCTGCGACGCCATCGCCGCCGGCGACGCCGCCGCCGCGCGCGACCAGCACCTGAGGTTGTTCCCGCTCTTCAAGGCGATGTTCGTCGAGACCAACCCGATCCCCATAAAGGCGGCGATGTCGATGGCCGGCATGATCGAGAACGAGCTCCGCCTGCCGATGGCCCCGCTCTCCGACGCCCACCGCGCGCCGCTCGCGAAGCTGCTGAGAGAATTCGGCGTCGAGGCCGAGGCGTAACCGTCCCGACGCGCCGCGAACCCGCGCGCGTCAGTCCAGCTTCACCTCCAGCACCGTGCCCTTCTTCGCAAGCGCCGTCTTGACCGTCGCGCTCTTTCCCGCGCTCGACACCGTCACCTTGTATTCGCCCAGGAAGCCGCGGAGGGTGTACTCGCCCTTCGCGTCGCAGGCGCCGCCGGCCTTCGTCCACCATGTCTTGAAGATGAGCCGGTCCCATTGGGCGCCGGCGGGCTTGAGCGTCCAGTCCCGGTCGTACAGCAGGGCGTTGCGCTTCCAGTGCGCGCCGTCCCAGAAGCCCCACATGATCACGCCCTCGACGGCCGGGTGGCTGAACATCACCGTCAGGACGTCGCGGAGGTAGTCCGCCTGGAGCTGCTGGTCGGCGGTGAACGCGTCCAGCTCGGTGATCTCCAGCGGCAGGGAGAACTTCGCCATGCGGTCCAGCACCTTCAGCATCTCCTCCGGCGCCACCGAGGCGGCGCGGAGGTGGCCCTGGATGCCGATGCCCCCGATCGGGGCCCCGCCGTCGAGAAGCATCCTGATCCATCGCTCGCAGCCCGGCACGTGCCGCCCGTCCAGGATCGAGTAGTCGTTCAGGAAGAGCTGCACCGACGGGTCGGCCTTGCGGGCGAGCTGAAACCACTCGATCATGACCTCGCGGCCGAGGAGGTCCATCAAGTCGTGATTCGTGTTCGCCTCGTTCACGACGTCCCACTCGGTCAACGTGCCCTTGTTGGCCGTCACCACGTCGGCGATGCGCTTGCCGATCTCCGCGCGCAGGGCGGCCTTGTCGCCGGCCATGCCCTTCACGCGCTTCGGCATGTGCCGCCAGCTCGGCCAGATGATGCAGTGCCCGCGCACCTCGATGCCGGCTTCCCGCAGCCACTTCACGGCCGCGAGCGTCAGCTTGCGGCTTTCGGCGTTCTCCCATCCCCAATGGTTCCACTTGTGGCCGTTCTCGATGACGGCCTTGTTGAAGTGCTTGCGGATGGCTGCACGGTACTTGTCGCGGCCGGAGGGGTCCTTCTCGTCGAACAGCTTCCAGTGGTTGATCGCCGTGCCGAAGCCGAAGGCGTGCTTCGTCATCGCCACGTTGATCCGCGCGCCGGGGACGGGCTTGCCGTCGGCGCCCGTCACGCGCACCACCAGGTTGGCCTTGCGGAGGCCCTCGATCCGCTGGAGGGCGGCCTTGCGCCAGGGGGCGTCCGGCGAGCGGCCGGGATAGCTCGGCTGCTTCGAGCCAGGACCGCCGGCGGCGGACGCCGCAGCCAACGCGATGACCATTGAGCCCAAAGTGATGTGTTCCATCATGCACCTCTTTTCGGGGAGGACCCGCGGCGTGTCTCAGGTTGGTTCCGCGGGCGCCGGCACTGCCTCGCGGCAGAAATGCGCCAGCGCGGTCACGTTGACGGCCGGACTGTGATTGGCATGGACGTACTCGATGGCGCTTTGGGCCAGCGCCCGCGCCGAGGCGGGGTCGTCGAGCAGGCTGGTGAGCTTGACGGTGAGCTCGGCGGGGTCGCCCGGGGAGAAGAACATCGCGGTCTGCCCGTCCTGGAGGAAGTCGTTGGCCTCCCGGCCGGCGGCGGCCAGCACGGGCACTCCCGCCGCCATCGCCAGCAGCGACGGCATGTCGATGCGGTCATGCGTCGTCGGCGAGATGTAGACATCCGCCGCCTTGAAGATCCCCGTCAACTGCTGCATGGGGCGGCGGCCGGCGAAGGTCAGTTGACGGTTCAGATGGAGCTGGTCGGCCCGGCGGCGGAGGCGTCTTTCGGCCCGCCCGCCGCCGAGGAGGAAGAACACGCAGTCGTACTTCCGAACGACCAGTTCCGCGAAGCACAGCAGCACGGAGTGGAAGGCCGCGAAGTCGTTCAGCGGCCCGCCGGCGACGATCGCCACGCTCTGGTCCGGCTGGCCGAAGCACGTCGGCTGCTGGACGTGGTACACGCCGGGACGCATCAGGCGGACCTTATCGGCCGGACAGCCGGCCCGTGCGACGAGAGCGTCGCGGATCGGCCCGGACGCGGCCAGCAGGCAGGAGGCCCCCCTGGCCGCCTCACCGACTCGCCACGCGTCCGCCAGCGAGTAACAGCTCAACAGATAGCTCATCCCCGCGGCACGGGAAAGCGCGTGCGTGAGCCCGGCCACCGAACCGTCCAGGGCGCAAAGCAGCTCGACCTTCCGATCGCGCAACTGGTCCACAAGCGATGCGATCGTCCCGCTCCGCGGGCGCCACCACCGCGGCGGACGGTACGGGACCACCTCGTAGGGCACGGAGGCCAGTTCTCCGCCGGCAGCCGGGGCCGGCGAGAAGATCACCACGTCCACCGCCTCGTCGACCAACCCGACGGCGAGCGGCTGAAGGACACGGCCGAAACGATCGAACGTCTCGGCGCCCGCGATCCACGCGGCCCGAACGGGATGCCGCGTTTCCCGCCGGCGAAGCTCCTCTCCCGGCGTCTGGGACATGCGAGGTATTCTACGCCACGGGAGATCGGCCGGAAAGAAGCGAAGGGTGGATTGGGCGCGGACGCGCTCGGGTTGGTGTCGGGGGTCGCTCCGCTGAGAAGCCCTGGGGAGCAGCGCCGCCTACCCGACGTTTCGTTCGCCTTCGGCGAACTCAACATCGCGCTTTCGAAGGGAGAGGTCGCGTGCGATGATGAGGTGCTCGGGTTGATCCGCAATCCGCAATCCGCAATCCGCAATCCGCAATTGAATCAGACGCTGGTGGGCTCGCCGTCGAGGGCCGAGGCGCCGGACTGATCGGCCGCGACGGACGCCTGGAGGGCCTCCCATTCCTCCAGGCCCATGAGACACTCACGCGCCTGGGAGCCCTTGTAATCGCCCAGGACGCCCGCGTCGGCCATCTGGTCGATAATCCGGCTGGCCCGGCTGTAGCCGACGGACAGCCGGCGCTGAAGCAGAGACACGCTGCCCCGCCCGGTGCCCAGGACGATCTCGACGGCCTTGTCGAACAGCTCGTCTTTCTCCCCGCCGGCGCCGCCCGTGGGGCGTGAGTTCAACTCCATCAGTTCGGCGTTGAAGTTCGGCCTGTGGTTCCTGCTGATCTCCCCGACCACGGCGCGGATCTCCGATTCGTCCACATAGGTGCCCTGCGCGCGGATCAACGTGCTGGTCCCCGGCTTGAGGAACAGCATGTCGCCCTGGCCGAGCAGCACCTCGGCACCGTTCTGGTCGAGGACGATGCGGCTCTCCTGGCGCGAGGCCACCCGGAAGCTGATCCGGCAGGGCATGTTGGACTTGATCAGCCCGGTGACGACGTTCACGCTGGGGCGCTGGGTCGCGAGGATGAGGTGGATGCCCACGGCCCGGGCCTTTTGCGAAATGCGGATGATGTGGTTCTCCACGTCCCTGCTGGAGGTCATGATCAGGTCGGCGAGCTCATCGACGATGATGATGTAACGCGCCATGTGCGTCGGGACGCGGGCCTTCTCCTCGTCGCCCGTTACGGCGAAACGCTTGTACACCTCCTCGTCGCCAAGCCGGTTGTAGCCGACGATGTTCTTCACGCCCGCCTCTTTCAGAAGCTCGTACCGCTCATCCATCTTGGTGGCGGCCCACTCCAGGATGTCCTCGGCACTGTGCATGTCGTTGACGATCGGGCAGAGAAGGTGGGGGATCTCCTCGAAGGCGGCCATCTCGACCATCTTGGGATCGATGAGGATGAACCGGACATCCTCCGGCCGGCGGGTCATGAGGACGGCCGTGATGATGGAGTTGATGCACACGCTCTTTCCCGAGCCGGTCGTGCCGGCGATCAGCATGTGGGGCATCCAGGCGAGGTCGGCGACGATCGGGTTGCCTCCGGCATCCTTGCCGAAGAACAGCGGCAGGTGCATCCTCTTGGCGGCCTCGGGGGCCAGGGCCATCAGCTCGCGGATGCGGACGATCTCCTTGTCCATGTTCGGCACTTCGATGCCGATGGTATCTCTTCCGGGGAGCGGGCTGACGACGCGCACGCCGTGCACGGCCAGCGAACGGGCGATGTCCTTGCACAGGTTCGACACCTGGGAGACCTTCACGCCGGGCGCCAGCGAGAGCTCGAACAGCGTAATCACCGGCCCGGTCTGATGCCCCACAATCTCCGCGTCCACGCTGAAGTCGTTCAGCGTCTGCTGGAGGACCACGCGCCGCTGAACCGCGATGTGCTCCTGCGACTCGATATACCCGCCCGTGGGCACCTTCAGAAGGCTCATCGGAGGCAGGTTGTAGGCCCCGTCACCGACGGGCTTGCCGGACTTGCCGGCCCCCGGCTTTCGGGCGGGTTCGGCTTTGGGCGGCGGTTGGATCGGCGGCTCAGGCCGCAGCGGGGGCCTGGGCCGGACAACCGGCTCGGTCGGGACGTGCTTCGCCCCGCCCGCCCCGCCGCTGGCCGCAGCAGCGGCCCGCGGCCGGCGGACCCGAAGCGCGCCCGGAAGCGAGCCCGCCAACGAAGCCACCTCCCCGCGCCGCTGCCAGGCCTTCTTGCCGAGTGCGGGCAGCCGCAGCATGAGCTTATCGGCCGTCAGCATGAGCCCGATGGCAAAGGACACGAGCAGGACGATCCAGCCCCCGATGGCCGCAAACCGGGACAGAAGCAGCTCGCCCGCGGCGATGCCAAGGACCCCGGCGGAGCCGCTGAGGGGATCCCCGGCGCCGGCCGGGTTGGACATGTACAGCGCCGCGCTCGTGGCAATCACGAGCAGCGCCACGCCGATGATCCGCCACGGCAGGTCGCTGACCCGCCCGCCGAAGGCGAGCAGAAAGGCCGCGATCGTGAGGAACAGCAAGGCCATGTACGCCCCCCCGCCCAGCCAGTACAGCAGCGCGTGGGCCGTGTAGGCGCCTACCACGCCCGCCACGTTGTCCACCGGGTCCTTCGGGGGCACGACCACGGGCGACGGCGGATCCGTCGGCGAGTAGCTCAGCAGGCTCGTCCACGCCAGCACGGCAGCGCCGATCAGCACGAGGACGAGGCAGTACCGCCAGAACCGGCTCGGGCGCCTTTCGGCCGCAGCCTTCGCCGCGGCGGGGGGCTTTCGCTTTCCGTTCGCTGCCATCCGTTGCACGCTGCCTCTCCCATCCTCGGAAGGGAGACAGCTTCCTTCCTTGACGGCGCCGGTGCCTGCCGGTCGGCCGCCGGGCCGCCGGTCAGACGCCCGTGTGTCCGAACCCGCCTTCGCCGCGGCCGGTCTCGTCCAGCGACTCGACCTCCGCCACCGCGGCCCGCGCCACCTTCGCGATGACGAGCTGGGCGATTCGCATCCCGCGCCGGACCACGAACGCCTCGCGGGCGACGTTGGCGAGGATCACGCACACCTCGCCGCGGTAGTCGGCGTCGATCGTCCCCGGCGAGTTCGGCACGATGATCCCATGCCGCGCCGCCAGGCCGCTGCGGGGGCGCACCTGGGCCTCATACCCGGCCGGCACGGCCATGTAGAAGCCGCACGGGACCAGCTTCACCTCGCCCGGGGCGATCGCCACGTCCGCCTCGCACGCGGCGCAGACGTCCATGCCCGAGGCGTGCTCGGACATGTACCGCGGAAGCGGGATGTCCTCACAACCGCCCTTGCGATGTATCCTCACTGTTATCGGACTCGCCATTGATCTTCCATGACCAATTCTCCCTCCGCGCCTCGGGGCCTCGGTGGCCATCCCATCATCGCAGCTTACCCGAACACCTGATCCTGCACCCTGTGCCACGTTTCCATCGCCCTCTCGGACTCATCGTCCCGCAGCCAGGGGCCCTGCCACATGCCGCCGAAAATGAGCCCCTTCCTCCCTTCCTGCGGGCTCAGCGCGCGGCGGAAGTAATCGTCCAGGGGCTCTTCGCGCGGGCGCGGCAGCGTGCCGATGTGCACCACGCCCAGCCGGGCGAGCTTCCTCATCTCCGCCAGCCAGTCCCGGCCGGTCGTCCAGTTCAGGCCATGGAGGCCGGGGACCTCGGCGTAGGCCTCATGGAGGTGGAGCCCCTCGGACCGGCCGGTGCCCTTCCAGCCGCCGCAGTAGTGCAGCCAGCCGCCGCCGAGGGCCTCGAAGGCCGACCGCTCGTACGGTTGGATGAACTCCCTGTAGCAATCCTCGCTCACGAGGATGTCGCTGTCGGCGCACATTCGGACGGCGCCGGCCTCCATCCAGATGCCCACGGCGTTTCCCGCGCCGCCGACCTCCTCGCCGGCGAGGCGCTTGCAGAGCTTCGAGACGGCCACGTACAGCCGCGTGCACATCCGCATCAGGTGGTGGACGAAGCCGGCGTCCTCGTGCAGGTCCAGGAAGAGGTCGTGCCCGCGCGTCATGGCGGCGACGTCGAACGGCCCCTGCTGATCACAGTGGTACACGCCGACCACCTCGCCGAGCCCGCGCCGGCGGAGCGCATCGAGGTGGTGCTGCATGTGCTCGACCATCCGCGGGATCACGCCCATGGAGGAGACGTCCTCGGGCAGCTCGAACTCCGCGAGGACCTCCTTCGGGACGTACCGCGTGATGACGCTGCGGTTTTCGGGCGTGACGCGCCACTCGGCGCCGAAGACGGTCTGGCAGTTGATCGTGCCCAGGTCGGCCCGAACGCCGGGCACGTAGTCGCCGTCCCCGCAGATCCGCGGCAGGACCACGTCCTTGAGCTGCATGAACAGGCTCTTGTCCGGCTCGTGGAACCGCTCATCCCACCCGAAGCTCGGCCAGCCGGCCGCCTCCTCGGGGACCTTCGCAGGGAAGATCATGGGGACGTAGTCGGCCTCGCGCCCGGCCATCACGGCCGCGTGACGCCGCTTGGCCGTCGCGATCCGCTCGACATCCGAACGCTCGGCGATCCGCTCGCAGACGCGATCGAGAAGGGACTCGACATCCACGGACATGGCTGGGTCCATCCCTGTGGCTACCTGGCATCCTCGAGGAGCTTGACGATCTCCTCCGCAAGCTGCTGTTTGCCGCGCCGGGCCCACGGCACGACCACGCCGCCGGGCGAAAGGACGCAGGCATCGGACTGCGCGGCGCTCATTGCCTCGGGCGTATTGACGACGACGAAGTCAGCGCCCTTGGCGGCCATTTCCGACCGGGCCCTGGCTTCCGCCTGCTGGCGCGGCGGCTCCTCCACGGCGAAGGCGACCACCACCTGCCCGGGGCGCTTGCGCTCGGCGATCCCTGCCAGAAGGTCCTCGGTCGGGATCAGGCGAACGGTGACCGGCCCGGCGCTGCGGGGGATCTTGCCCTCGACGCGCCGCTCGGGGCTAAAGTCCCCCACCGCCGCCGTCATCACGAGCGCGTCGCAGTCGGCAAACCGCGACTCCAGTGCGTCCTTGAGCTCCTCGACCGAGACGAACGGGACGACGTCGCATCCCGCCGGGGGCTTCAGCGCGACCGGGCCGGCGAGCAGCGTTACCTCGTGCCCGGCCGCCACGGCCGCCGCGGCCACGCCATAGCCCATCTGCCCGCTCGATGCGTTCGTGATGAACCGGACCGAGTCGATGTGCTCCCGCGTCGGACCCGCAGTGACAAGAACTCGCATGGGACTAAACTAACGCGTAATCGGGAACCAGTAAACGCGAAAGGAAGGTACGGGCAGAATTTGGACAGGTCTGTCACGGCGTCCGGAGGCAATGAGGATCACGCCACTTCCACTACCTCGGCGGATGCGGCAGGTTCGGGGATTCGGACGCCGTCCTCGCGCATGCCTTCGAGATGCATTGCAATGGCGGAACCTATCATCTCGCAGACCTCCGTGCGGGTCCTGCCCGTTGCGACGCACCCGGGCAAGTCCGGAACGTAGGCAGAGTAGTTCGTCCCTGCTTTCTCGATCACGACCAGGTAGCCCATCTTACCGGCCTTTCAGCCCCGCCTGCTTCAAGACGCTGCTCAAGGTCCCCGGCGCCAGATCGTCGGACAGCTTTCCCGCCACTGTCACCCGCCCCGCCCGAGTCGGATGCTTGAACTGCCGATGGCTGCCGCGCCGAGTTACCTCCACCCATCCGGCTTCTTGAACCAATCTTATCACATCGCGGACCTTCATGAGTGGTGTTCTTCGCGGGTCACGTGGAGAGGACCTCGACGGCCCTCTGGAGGATCTCCGCCGGTTCGGCCATTCTCCCGGGGCCGGTGTCGCCGCAGGCGAGGCGGCCTTCGGCGGGGCCGACGACGTGCAGGCCCCACTCGCGAAGGCGGGCGATGTTGGCCTGTGTGGGGGCGGCTTGCCACATCCGCGTGTTCATGGCCGGGGCGAGGAGGATCGGGCAGGCGCCCTGGGCGGCCAGCGCCAGCGTGGAGACCAGGTCGTCGGCGATGCCGCCGGCCAGCTTCGCGATGACGTCGGCGGTGGCGGGCGCGACGATCATCAGCGCGGCCCGGTCCGTCAGCGCGACGTGCCGGGAGCCGCGCTCCTCGCCGCCCAGCCACATCGTGGTGTGGACCTGTCGGCCGGTAAGGGCCTGGAAGGTCAGCGGGCAGACAAACCGCTGCGCGGCCTCGGTCATGGCGACGCTGACGGCGGCGCCGGCCTGGACGAGCTTGCTGGCCAGGTCGGCGGCCTTGTAGCATGCGATCCCGCCCGTGACGCACAGCAGCACCTCACGATCGGCCAGAGCCCCCTCGGCCGCCGGCGGGGAAACGCGGGTCTTGTCGGCTTCGGGCATGGGTGCATCCCATCGCCGCGCCGGAAGCTCGCAGGCGTCCTACTGCGCCAGTTCTTCCGGCGTGGGAATATCGGACTTCTCGTAGTCGATGTCGATCTTGTCCTCGAGGACCTCCTGGATGGCGACCTCCAGATCGGTCATGCCTTTCGGGCGCTCGACGAGCGGCTTGGCGCCCTGCATCAACTCGATCATGCGCTTCTGGAGCAGCGCCGTCAGCTTGAACTTGCCGCCGACCTTCTCGACGACCTCTTCGCTCTTCAGTGCTTCAATCATTGATTCGGGCACTCCTGATTGACGATCTCCACGACCCGGGCGATGGCGGCCTCGAGGTCGTCGTTGACCACACAGTGATTATACACGCCGCTCTGTGTTGCGGCCTCGATCTCTTCGTCGGCCTTCCGGCGGCGTCTGGCCGCGGCTTCCGCGTCCTCGCTGCCCCGGCTGTAGAGACGGCGGGTCAATTCCTCGTCGCACGGCGGCGTGACGAGGATGAACGTCGCCTCGGGCATCTTGCGGTGCACCTGCAAGGCGCCCTGGACGTCGATCTCCAGCAGGACCGTCCTGCCGGCGGCCAGGGCCTTCCGAACCGGAGACTCCGGCGTGCCGTAGCGATCCTGGAACACCTCCGCCCATTCCAGCAGCTCGCCGCGGTCGATCATCCGCTGGAACGCCTGCGAATCGACGAACCGGTAGTCTCGCCCGTCCACTTCGCCCCTTCGCGGCCGGCGCGTGGTCGCCGAGACGCTGAACTCCGCGGCGGTCCGCCGGAGGACTTCCCGCGTGATGCTGCTCTTTCCCACGCCCGACGGGCCGCTGACGACGATGAGTCTGCCGCGCCTGTTCTGTCCGGTCTCTTCGTTCAGTTCCTGCCCGCCTACTCCCCACTGCCTACTCCCTGTCACCTACTCGACGTTCTGCACCTGCTCCTTGATCCGGTCGATGGCGGTCTTGATCTCCACGACGAACCGGACAATGTCCCCGCTGTTGGCCTTGGAGGCGATCGTGTTGGCCTCCCGCAGCATCTCCTGAGCGATGAAATCGAGCTTCCTGCCCATCGGCTCGGGCAGGGAGAGTGTCTGGCGGAACTGCTCGACGTGCCCGCTGAGGCGGGCGATCTCCTCGGCGACGTCGCACCGCTCGGCGAAGACCGCCACCTCCCGCGCCAGGAGCTCCTCATCGATGTTGACGTTTCCCGCCTGGGTAAGCTCTGCCACGCGCTGGGCGAGGCGCTCCTGATAGTCCAGGACCACCTGCGGGGCCGCCTCGGCCACGGCGGCGAGGCGCTCTTCCACCACGTCGCAGTGGGCGAGCAGGTCCACCTCGAGCCCGCGCCCCTCCTCCAGGCGCATGTCCACAAGCAGGTCGAGCGCCTCGGCCACCAGCTTCATCAGACCGTCCTTCGTCGCGCCCAGCAGCTCATCCAACGGAGGGGGCTCGCACACGCCGGGAAGCGCCAGCATCGACCCCAGATCGATCCGGAGCATCGGGTTGCCTTCCACGTCCAGGGGGCCAAGCTGGTTGAGGTATTCCGACAGCGCCGTCGTGTTGACCCGGCAGACGGCCTGATCGTCGGGAAGGTTGACGCGAACCGTCAACGTCACCGTTCCGCGGTTGACGCGCCCGCGGATCAGCTTTTCGATGTCGGTCTCGGCCTGGGAGAGGCCCTCCGGCACCTTGACGATCGGCCGGAGATACCGGTTGTTGACCGAACGGGCCTCCACGGTGTACTGGGCGCCTTCGACCTGGCCGGCCGCCGAGCCAAAACCCGTCATGGATCGAAGCATATCAGTCCCCTGGCTTGGCGGCCGGGGCGGTGGCCGGCTTGCTGGCCGGCTTGCTGGCCGGCTTCGTGCCGGGCCCGGACGCCGGTTGGGTGCTGGGCTTGAGCGGCGGGGCCACGATTCGGCTCGTCGGCGGCTCGTTCGCGTCCGCCGGCGGATACTCGCCCACGGCCACCGCCGAAGGGGGCCACTTGCCTCGAAAGGCCCTGGCCTTGAGCGTCGTGCCGGGCTCGACCCGCACGGGCTTGTCGTAAACCGCCGAGTCTTTGCCGGGCTCTTCGCCGTTGACGGTGTACCGGATGATCGCGCCGTCCGTCCGGCAGCGGATGATCACGCTGGTCGGCTCGTTCAGCGGGCGCTGCGGGGGGTCGAACTGCGGCATCGCGATCGTGCCCACCGGGGGGCGGAACACGAGGCTCGTCGTCACCGCCATCAGCAGGAACAAGCCCGTCAGCACGATCGTCACCCACGTGAACACGTCGCCCGTCTTCGTGCCGAACGCGCTGGCGCCCATGCCGCCGAAGGCCGCGCCCAGCCCGCCGCCCTTGCCCTTCTGAAGCAGCACAATGACGATCAGAAGGAAGCAGATGACGAGAAACAGCACCCCGAGAAAGACGTCCCAGAAGCCCATTCGCGTTTTCTCCAACGCCCTGGCCCCGCCGGCGGCAGGAACGAGCCGCGGCCGGCGGGGAAGGCCCGTGTTGTCCCGTATCTGAAGCTATCCGGCCCGTTCCACGCCGGCGTCGACGATCGCCTTGAAGAGCTCCACCTTCAGGCTGGCCCCGCCGACCAATGCCCCGTCGATGTCCGGCTGCCCGAGAAGATCGGCGGCATTGTCCGGCTTGACCGACCCGCCGTACTGGATGCGAAGCGACTCGGCCACCTCGGCGTCGTAGAGCCCGCCGATCAGCTCGCGGATCATCGCGTGGACCTCCTGGGCCTGATCCGGCGTGGCCGTCATGCCCGTGCCGATGGCCCACACCGGCTCGTAAGCGATCGTCACGCCGGCCATGTCCGCCTTCGAAACGCCCTCCAGGCCGATCTTCACCTGCCTGCTGACGACGTCCGTCGTCTGGTCGGCCTCTCGCTCGGCCAGCAGCTCGCCGACGCACAGGACCACCTCCAGGCCGTCGCCGAGGGCCTTGACGACCTTCCGGCTGATCGTCTCGTCCGACTCGCCAAACACGTGCCGGCGCTCGCTGTGGCCGAGGATCACCGCGCGTACGCCCACGTCCTTGAGCATCGCGCCGGAGATGTCGCCCGTGAACGCGCCGTTGTCCTGGCTGGACATGTTCTGGGCCATCAGGGCGATGTTCCCCCCCGCGAGCGCCTCGCGGACGGCCGCAAGGTAAACGAACGGCGGGGCGACGCCCAGATCGACGGCCTCGACCGCGCCTATGGCCTTCGTCAGGCCCGTCGCAAGGGCCACGCCGCTTTCCGACGACGTGTTCATCTTCCAGTTGCCGGCGATAAACAATCTCCTGCTCATGCTGCCTCCTTCAGGCCATCTGTTTCCGTGATTCGCGCCGCCCGTGGCGGCAGTTGACTCCGCCGGAGCCGGTCACACCGGTCCGTCCGCTCGCGGGAAACTTCCCAACACCTGTAGATCGCTGCAGTGATTTCTCGCTTCCTCGAGCGCCTCGGCGAAGTTCGGGTCCTCGAAGTGCCCCTCGGCGTCCACGAAGAAGATGTACTCCCAGTTCCGGCGCCTCGAGGGGCGCGAGTCGATGTTGGTCAGGTTGATCCCGTTGTGGGAGAAGACGTTCAGCACCTCCACCAGCGCCCCGGCCCGGTGGGGAACGTTGAACATGACAGCCGTCTTGTCGTTCCCGGTCCGCCTGGCCGGCTCGTTGGCGATGACGAAGAACCGCGTGAGATTGTTGGGGCTGTCCTCGATGTTGGCAAAGACGATCTTGAGGTCGTACAGTTCCGCCGCCAGCTCCGAGCCGATCGCCGCCACGAACTCCTTCCCGGCCGCCATCTCCGCCGCACGTGAGGAACTGGCCACCGGGATCAGCTCCACCTTCTGGAGGCTCGTGGAGAGCCAGTCGCGGCACTGGGCGAAGATCTCCGGCTTCGACGCGACGGTCTTGATCTGCTTCGGGCGGCAGTTCGCCAACAGGTTGTGGTGGACGTCCAGGATGACCTCGCCGCAGATATAGAGTTGGACACTGACGAAGCAGTCGAGCGTATCCACCACGCCGCCGCCGCTGCTGTTCTCGATGGGCACGATCCCGAGGTCGCAGTGCCTGCGGCTGACCTCGTCGAAGACCGCTCGGATGTCCGCCAGCGGCCGGTACTCCACCGACGAGCCGAACTTGCGCTGGGCCGCCATGTGCGAGAACGTGCCTTCCGGCCCCAGGTAGCCGATCCGCAGCGGCTTCTCCAATGCGAACGACCCGCTCATCATCTCGCGGTAGATCGCCTGGAGCGTCCTCTGAGGCATGGGCCCGGTGTTGATCTCGGCCACCCGCTTGAGCACGGCCGACTCGCGGTGCGGCGCATAGATCGCCGTGCCGTCCGCCTGCTTCGTCTCGCCGACCTGGATCACCACCTTCGCACGCTCGTTGAGCAGACGGACGATCTGCCGGTCCAGCTCGTCGATCTGCTTGCGAAACGCCGCCAGCCCGTCGGACGCATCGTCTTTGCTGTCTGCCATATCGGACCTCTCCGACCGGGATGAGCGCACAACCCAACCGTCCGGCTGTTGTCCAGCACTTGTACACCGCCGGACCGAGGCGGTCAAGCCTTTTTGGGGGGCACCGCTTTCCAGACCGCCCCTCCAGGCCGCCGGTCACAGCAGGTTCACCGGGTCCACGTCGGCGACGACTTCGGCGTGGATGTCGCGAGTGATGGACTTCATTCGGCCGGCGAGGGCCTTCTGGACCAGGCCGGCTCGCGGCGAGATGACGAGGATCTGGTGGCGGAAGTGGCCGCGGATCCTCAGGACGCCGGCCTCGGAAGGGCCCCACATGATCGACCCCGCCGGGAGGTGGCGGCTGAGGGCCTCGTGCAGCGCCGCGGCGCCCTCGCGGGCCCGGTCGTGCTTCTCGTGCCGCACGATGAAACGGACCATTCGCGAGAACGGAGGCAGCCGGGCATCCTCCCTCAGGGGAAGCTCCCACCGGGCGAAGCCGTCGTAGTCGTGCTCGGAGGCATACTGGATGGCCGGCTCGTCGGCGTGGAGCGTCTGGACGACGACTTCGCCGGGCAGCTCGGCCCGCCCGGCCCGACCGGCCACCTGCACGATCAGTTGAAACGTCCGTTCCGCCGCCCGGAAGTCGGGGATCGCCAGCGACGTGTCGGCGGAGACGACGCCCACCAGCGAGACGCGAGGGAAGTCCAGCCCCTTGCCCACCATCTGCGTGCCGAGCAGGATGTCCAGCTCGCCGGCGTCGAAGGCGTCGAAGACCTTCCGGAATTGGGCCGGCGTGCTCATTGTGTCGCTGTCCACGCGTGCCACGGCCGCCTCCGGGAACTTGCGGGCCAGCTCGCCCTCGATCCGCTGGATGCCCAGCCCGAACAGCAGCAGCTTGCCCCCGCAGGCCGGGCAGTGAGACGGCAGAGACGCCGTCTCCTGGCAGTAGTGGCACATGACCATCTGCGTGGCCTGGTGGAAGACCATCCGGCGCGTGCAGTTCTCGCACTCGAGCTTCCAGTCGCACTTGGGACAGAACACGTAGCTGGCGTATCCGCGGCGGTTCATCAACAGGATGACCTGTTCTCCGCGGTCAAGTGCGGCGGCGATCTTGTGGGTCAGCGTCGCGCCGATGAGCTCGATCCGCCCGGGGGTGAGCTCCTTGCGGAGGTGCACGATCTGGAGCTTGGGCATCGGCAGCCCCCGGACCCGCCGCGGCAGCGTGAGCAGCTCATACCGCTTCAAGTGCACGTTGTGGAGCGATTCCAGAGACGGCGTGGCCGAGCCGAGCACGATCGGCACGTCCGCCAGTGCCGCCCGCTTGACGGCCACGTCTCGGGCGTGGTAGCGAGGCACGGTGTCCTGCTTGTAGGACGACTCGTGCTCTTCGTCCACGACGATCAGCCCGAGCCGCCGCGTGGGGGCGAAGACGGCGCTCCTCGGGCCGACCACGACCGAGGCGTGGCCGTCGCGGATCTGCTGGTAATAGAACGCCCGCCGGCTGTCGGAGAGTCCGCTGTGCAGCACGGCCACGCGCGGCAGGCGGCGGAGCAGGCGCTGGAGCGTCTGCGTGGCGAGGGCGATCTCCGGCACGAGCAGGATGGCCTGGCGCCCGGCGGCGATGACCCGGCGAATGGCGCGGACGTACACCTCCGTCTTGCCGCTGCCGGTCACGCCGTACAGCAGCGTGACGGAGAAGGCGGGGGCCTCTAGCCTGCCCGCCAGCGCATCCAGCACGGCGGTCTGTTCGGCGTTGAGCTCGAACGGGTCGGCCTCGATGGTGTCCGACAGCTCCGGCAGGCTCACCCGGCGCGATTCCAGGCGGATGAGCCCCCGCTGCTTGAGCCTGATGACACTGTCTCGCGACGCGCCGCCGCTCTTGCGCAGCGACTCGACCGCCAGCGGCTCGACGCCCTGCTTGCGGGCCTCGAGCAGCTCGTCGAGCACGCGCCGCTGTCGCGGTCCCAGCGAGCGCTGCCAGTCTTCCGGGCCACTGGCGAGATACGCCACCATCTCGCTGCGGGGCGGGTGGCGTCCCACGGCCGAGGGGATCATCGCCGCCAGCGTCATCCCAGGCGGGCTGAGGTAGTAGTCGCCGATCCAGTCCCCCAGCTTCCAGAGGACCTCGTCGAACTGGCTGGCGGTATCGAGCAGTTCCTGCACGCACTTGAGCGTGTGCGGCCCCGGGCGGCGAAGCGTATCGACCACGAAGCCCAACCGCGTGCCCTTTCCGCGGCCGAACGACACGCGGACCCGCTGGCCCACCTGGGGCTCTGGGAGCGCGTCCGGCCAGACGTAGTCGAACGTCTTCCAGACGTTGGCGGCCACCGCCACGCCCACCACGCGGGCATTGGGGCCGGCGGGCACGGCGACGACGTCTTCGCCGGCCGCGCCGGCATCGTGTTCTTCGAACAGCCTTGCCACCGCTGCATGGTATCGCCGCCGCGGCGCACCTGCCACCGCAAGTGCGCCGCCGACGGCGGCCGAGGGTTGCGTATTGCTATTCGCCCCGCCGACGGATAGTCTCTTGAGGGCGCGCCGCGGGTGGGTGCGCGCGCACGAGGAGAATTCGAACATGACCGAAGCACCGACGGACCGACCGGGCGAGAGGTCTGAGAGACAACAGGAGATCGCCGAGAGCAGGGTGCTCGTCGTGGACGACAACTTGCAGAATCTCGAACTGCTGGTGGCCTACCTGGACGCCCTGCCCTGCGAGGTGTCGACGGCCACCGACGGCGTGGAGGCGCTGGAGAAGGTCCAGGAGGTCCGGCCGGACCTGATCCTCCTGGACATCATGATGCCTCGCATGAGCGGCTTCGAGGTCTGCCGAAAGATCAAGTCCGACCCGGAGACGAGGGACATCCCCATCGTCATGGTGACGGCGCTGAACGAGCTGGGCGACATCGAGCGGGGCGTCGAGAGCGGCACGGACGACTTCATCACCAAGCCGGTCAACCGCCTCGAGCTCGTCACGCGCGTCAAGAGCCTGCTTCGCGTGCGGCACCTCAAGAGCGAGCTGGACCGCACACTGGCCTACCTCAACGACGTGGAGTCCAAGAGCGAGACTTCGTCTTCGTGACACCCCGGCGGCGCACCTCGTCCCACGAATGGATCGCCGCCCCGAAAGGGAGCTGGATGATGAGACCCGCAGCCGCGTGCATGCTGTTGCTGTCGGCTTGTCTTTGGACAACCGGCTGTGCCGGTCCGCCCGCGACCGCCGAGCCGGTCGCCCCGGCCGCGCCGGAAGACGCCGCCTCGCTGCTGGCGGTCGTCCGCCGAGCGGCGGCGCCCGGCGGGACGACCGTGGCCACGCTGTCCAACGGCCTGACCGTGATCGTCAAGCCCATGCGGATCGCCCCGGTCGTCTGCGTGCGGGCCTACGTTCGCGCCGGCGGGCTGTACGAGGCGGAATACCTCGGCTGCGGGATCAGCCACCTCTGCGAGCACCTGGTCGCCAAGGGCGCGATCCACGAGGGCCCGGCCCGCGGTGAGAGTAAGGAGACCCGCTCGGCCGTCTCGCAGATCGGCGGGCAGTCCAACGCCTCGACCTCCATGGTGCGGACGCAGTACTACATCTCCGCCGCGGCGGGCAAGGCCATGGAGTGCATCGACCTGATCGCCGGCTGGATGGCTTCCGCGGAGATCACCGCCGAGGACTTCGCTCGCGAGCACGGCGTCGTCCAGCGGGAGCTCGAACTGGGCAAGGACGATCCCCACCGGCAAATGTGGTATGCCCACGCGGCGGACGTGTTCGGCACGCACCCGGCGGCCGTGCCCGTTATCGGCTACGCCGAGCCGCTCGGCAAGCTCACCCTCCAGGACGTCCGCACGTACCACAGGCGGATGTACGTCCCCGGCAACATGGTGTTCGTGATCGTCGGCGACGTGGACGTCGAGGCGGCGCTTCGGCGCACGCGGAAGGCGTTCGCGGGCTTTGCGCGGGGCCGGCTGGCGGACCTCTCGCTGCCGCAGGTCCGCCCGCTGCCGGGCGTGATCCGAACGGCCGCGCCGCACGGCGAGCTGAAGGAAGCCATGCAGGAGATGAGCTTCCAGACGATCCCGCTGCTGCACGAGGACCTGCATGCGCTGGACGTGCTGAGCACGATCCTGGCGCGCGGCGAGTCGAGCCGGCTGGTGGCCGAGGTCCGCCGCAGGAAGCGCCTGGTCACCAGCATCTCGTGCAGCTCCTGGACGCCCGGCTGGGGCAAGGGGGTCTTCAACGTCTCCTTCCGGACCGCCCCCCAGAAGGCCGACGACGCCGAGAAGGCCGTCCTCGACGAGCTCCGCGCCGCGGCGGAGAAGGGCGTCACCGACGCCGAGCTCGACCGGGCCAAACGGCAGATGGTCGCCGAGTTCGTTTACTCGCAGCAGTCGGTGGAGAGCGTCTCCGCCATGCTCGCCACCGACTATCTCTCCACCGGAGACGTGAGCTTCTCGGGGAACTACACGAAGCGCATCCAGGCCGTCACGGGCGAGCAGGTCCGCCGCGCCGCGAGGAGATACTTCACGTTCGAGAGGATGGCGATCACCCGGCTGGTCCCCGCCGAGAAGTTCGCCGCCGCCGGCGCCGCGGGGGGAGCGGCCGCCAGGCACAAGGTCGTGACGCTCACGCTGCCCAACGGGCTGCGGGTCGTGCTGAACGCCACCGACGCGGTCGAGCTGGTCTCCATGGCGTTCGTGACCAAGGGCGGGCTGCTCGCCGAGACCCAGGCCACCAACGGCGTCGGCAGCCTGATGGCCTCGCTCAGCACCAAGGGCGCCGGCGAGATGTCGGCCGAGCAGATCGCGGAGTTCTTCGCCCGCGCCGGCGGGAGTATCGCCGGCGGCTGCGGGAACAACTCGTTCTACTGGCGGGCGTCCGCGATGAAGGACAGCTTCGAGGAGGCCCTGGGCATCTTGGCCGACGTCGTCCGGCGCCCGACGTTCGCCAAGAAGGAGCTGGAGATCCTCCGCCCGACGCATCTGGCCGCCATCGAGCGGATCCGGGAGCGCTGGTCGTCGGAGCTCCAGGAGCTCTTCCGGGCGAAGTTCTTCGCCGGCGCCCCGTACGGGATGCTCCCGGTCGGGCGGAGAGAGGTCGTCGAGGCCGCCACGGCGAAGCAGCTTGCCGCGCACCACCGCCGGCACATCCGGGCCGGCGACAGCGTGCTGGCGATCTTCGGCAATTTCGACGCCGGGGCGGCCGCGAAGCTCGTCCGCAAGCTCTTCGCCGACGTCCCCGCCGGCAAGGCCTCGCTGAAGGTCCCCCCGGCCAGGAAGGTGGGCGGGTCCGGCGAGCTCCACGTGCTCAAGACGCAGAAGAAGGTCGCCGGCGTGATCCTGGCCGCTCCGGGCATGAAGGTGGACAACCTCGAAGACCGGTTCGCCGTCGACGTGCTCGATACGATCATCAGCGGCTACCAGTTGCCGAGCGGCTGGCTGCACACCGAGCTTCGCGGCAAGCAGTTGGTGTATGTCGTTCACGCCTACAACTTGATGGGGCTGGCGCCGGGGGCGTTCGTCGTGTACGCGGCCGGGCAGCCCGAAAAGGCGCCCGAGATCGTCCGGATCATCCGGCGGAACCTCCGCCGCGCCGCCGGCTACACGCCCGCCCGAAAGGAGATCGACCAGGCCGTCAACATCATCCTGACGGCCGAGCTGCTGGGGAACCAGTCCATGAGCTCCCTGGCCATGTCGGCGGGGCTGGACGAGCTGTACGGCTTCGGGCACGACTTCCGCAGCAAGCTGGAAGCCCACTACGGCAAGGTGACCCCCGCGGACGTGGCCCGCGTCGCGAAGAAGTATCTCGGCGGCGGATACGTCACCGTCGTGACCACGCCGAGACCGGAACTGGTCAAGGAGAAGAAACCGAAGAAATGAGAAGACCAAGTCTGATCGCGTGTGTACGCCAGACGGGGAAATCTGATGCCTGTCACCAGGGGCGGTGTACCTGCCCTTCGCCCCGAAGGGGTGTTCGTTCGTAGCCCAGGGCGCAGGCGAAGCCAAGCCCTGGGAGCACGCGGAGTCCTCTGAAAAGAGCCCCGGCAGGGGCGATCGTGGAGACGCTCATGGGACTTTGCCTGGCAAGAAGGGTACGGCGCCTTCACCGTCAGCAAGTCGAGCAAGGAGGAAGTCACCCGATAAATCGCCGGACAACAGCAACATCACAAGAGAATGACCTTTGAGAAGGAACTGGTCCTGCTGTTGGAGAAGCATGAGATTGAGTATGATCCCCGGTACGTATTCGATTGATCCACGATCGCCCCTACGGGGCTGGAAGGTAATGTGATCCCGGTCCCAGGGCTTGCCTTCGGCGGCGCCCTGGGCTAAGAACGACTGCCCCTACGGGGCTCCGAGAAGCCAACGCAACGCCACGAGACGAAACGCTACCCCAGGACTGAGATCGACGGCCCCTGCGGGGCTGAAAGAAGCAAGAGCAACTGAGTATCGACGAACACTACGCAGCAGACAGGACCCACAGCCATGATGGTAGAGGACAAGGACATGCTTTCGATGTCGGTGCGGGACTTCGCCGCGGCGACGGCCGCCAAGCAGCCCACGCCCGGCGGGGGCAGCGTCGCGGGCGTCGTCGGGGCCCTTGCGGTGGGGCTTGGCGAAATGGCGCTGAACTTCACGAAGGGCAAGAAGAAGTTCGCCGAGCACGAGGAGTACTACGCGCATCTGTCCGAGCGGCTTCAGCGGGCGCGGGAGATGTTCCAGCAACTGGTCGCGGACGACGTGGCTGCCTTCAGGAACTACCAGGAAGCCTCTCGGATGGAGGACGGGCCGGAGAAGGACGAGGCGATGGACATTGCCACGGCCGCGGCGATCGACGTGCCGAGGGAGGCGACGAAGCTCGCGCTGGCCCTCCTGGGCGACCTCCGCGAGCTGGCGGGCAAGTGCAGTCCCTGGCTGATCAGCGACCTCGTCGCCTCGGCCGCGCTCGCCGAGGCCACCTGCCGACTCAGCGACTACAACGTGCGGATCAACCTCCCCAACGTCAGGGAACAGGTCGCCGCCAGCGATTTGCGCGCGGGCTCCGCGGGTGACGTGGCGAAGGCCGCTGCGCTCCGCGCGGAGATCGAGGCCGCGGCAAAGGAGCATCTGCCGTAGCGCCCAATGGCGAAGGAATACAACATCACCAGGACGGCCGGCCGCTGCTGCGCGTGCGGGCGCCGGATGCAGCCGGCCGAGGAGTTCGTCGCCACCGTTCGGGAGGCCGACGGGGACGCCGACGAGGAGTTTCTCCGCGAGGACTTCTGCACGGCCTGCTGGGAGGCCGCCGGGGACGAAGCGCGATCCGCGCCCGAGGTCCTCGGGACCTGGCGCAGCCGGGCTCCCACGACGAAGGAAAAGAAGAAAAGCTCCTTCGTGGACGACGATCTGCTGATCGGCTTCTTCCAGCGCATCGAGGGCACCCGGGAGCCCGCCCGTCTGCAACTGCGATTCGTCCTGGCCCTGGTCCTCATGCGGAAGAAGCTGCTCGTCTACGACCGCTGCGACCGCACCCCCGACGGCCGCGACGTCTGGACCATGCACCTCAAGGGCGAAAAGAAGACCTGCAAGGTCGTCGACGCCAACATGGACGAGGACAAGATCGCCGAAGTGAGCCGCCAGCTCGGCGAGGTCCTGGAGGGCGAGCTGTGACAACGTGTATGAAAACCGGTCTCGGTGTGGCACGGGCATCTTGCCCGTGCGTCGCAGGGCCGTCCCGGCCCTGCGCGGATGGGGCGAATCCACGGGCGAGACGCCCGTGGGACACATGGGCGAGACGCCCATGCCACGTTTTCATACACTTTCTGAGCCGCGCTGCCGGGAAGATCCGTGTGCTCCTGCTCGTGGCCCTGCTGGCGGCCGGCGGGTGCGAGCCGTGCCCGGAGAAGCTCCTGTCGCTCGATGAGCTCGTCGGCGAATACAACGCCAATGCCGAGGCCGTGCCGCGCCTCTGGGCACGGGCCGAGATGTCCGTCACCATCGACGCGCCGAACACGCCGGCGTTCACCTGGCGGTCCGGCTCACCCACCTGCCTGCTGCTGCTGAAGAAAGGCCCCAAGAAGCTCGGCCCGCATGACTTCGTCCTCATCGGCCGGGAAACCGCCGCCGTCGAGCTGTTCCGCATCGGCAGCAGCACCGAGCAGGGCGTGTACTACTTCTGGTACCGCTTCGGCGATCGGGGCGGGGCGTGGTTCGCCCGGCACGCCGGCGCCCCCGGCGCCAGGCAACTGCCGGTCGATCCCATGCAGTTGCTGGGCGTCCTGGCGGTCTGCGCCCTGCCGCAAGACGCGACCAGGCTGCCCGCCGTCGTCGTCGGCATGCAGAACACGCCGGGCGACTGCGCGTACGTCGTGACGCTCATCGACCGCCAGCCCGTCACCAACCGCCTGCTGCTCAAGAGGGAAGTCCACTTCCGATGGAGCGACACCGAGCCGCCCCGCCCGTACAAGGTCAACCTCTTCGATTCCGCCGGGCGGCGCGTCATGACCGCCCACCTGAAGAACTACGCGCCCGTCGACTGCCGCGACCTGGACGATCCGCCGGATCACCAGCCGGTCATGCCCACCGACATCGAGATCGTCCGCAACCCGTTCCCCGGCGTGGAGACGTTCGTCCGGCGGATCCACCTGATCCTCTCGGAGATGACGGCACAGGACAAGTGGGATCGCGCCGCCTGTGACTTCAAGCCGCCCGCCGGCACCGCCGTCGTTCCGATCGATTCGCCCTCGCGGCCGCGCGACGGCGGCCGGCCCGCAGGAGGTGATGGAAAGTGAACGTCCGCCACCTACCGGCCGCGCTGTTTGCCGCCGCCGCGATCGGTCTGCCGACCGCGGCCGCCGGGGCTGTGGACGAGATGATCCTCACCGGCTCGGACCAGGCCGTCTGGCTGATCCGCTGCGACGCGAACGGGGGGGCCTTCGACCTGGCCATCCGCAAGGCCGACGGGAACTGGGAGTGGGTCCACGAGGCCATTTCGGGCCGTCCGGCCGCCGCCGTCGCCTCCCCGACTCGCCTCCACGTCCTTTTCGCCTCGCCGGCCGGCCACGTGATCTTCGATCAGGAAACCGGCGACCGGACCACGGTGCTCAAGGCGGACCATCCGCTGTGGCCGGGCGACGCGGCGCCGCTGGCCCTGTGCGAGGCCGTCGACGCCAACGCGCCCGCCCAGGGCGAGATCCTCGCCGTGGTGGCCCGGGCCGCGGGGGGGGCGACAACCGCGCCGGCCGCTTCGGCGCCCGCCACGGGCAGGGCGATCACCACCGCGCCCTCGACGGCCGCCGGCGAGGCGGCAGGGCCCAACGACAGGTTCGACCTGGGCCTTTTTCGGAGGATCGGCACCCGCTGGCGGCACGTCGCCGACTGGCGGGACGTCCGCCTGGGGCCCACCAGCCGGGTGCTCGTCGCCGCCACCGGCAAGGGCCCCTACGTGCTCGTCTCCGAGCCCCTCGGCGGGACCAACCGCCTGCGACGCTGGGAGGGCACTGCGTGGCGCGAGCTTAGACTCGAAGGTCCGCCCGTGGACAGCCCGGCCGTCGCAATGCTCAGCGTCCCCGAGGGCAAACGCGATGATAAGCAGGTGCGCCGCTTGATCCTCGTGCTGGCCAGGCCGACCGGGGAGGCCTCCGGCCGCGAACTGACGATCGCCGCGTTCGACGAGGAGGGCGAGGCCTTCACACTTCAGAGAATGATTCAGGGCGATGCGATCGCCACCTGGCCGGCGGACGAACTGCCCCGGATCACCCGCCTGGGCGCCCAGATGGCCCTGCTCTGGCGGGACGGGGAGCCCCTGCGCTTCGGCACGTGCGTGCCCTACATGGGACGACTGACCGTCAAGGGCGAGGTCGACGTCTTCGGCCGTCCTCGACCGAGCGGCAGAGGACAGGACCTGCTCACCGGCTTCATGTGGGTCATCCTGCTGGCTGTCTTTGTGCCGATGCTGCTGCTGCGTCCCCGCGGCGGCCTGCGGCCGTTCTCGCTCCCCGAGACGATGCACACCGGCCACCTCATCAAACGCCTGGTGGCGGCGATCATCGATTTCGTCCCCATCAACCTCTTCGTAATCACCAGCTACTTGCTGACCCCTTCGGCGTTGACGCTCGATCAGATCGTCCGACTGATGGAGCGGATGGGGCAGGAAGAAAGCCCGGAGGTGCCGATCGGC
Organism: uncultured Planctomycetaceae bacterium; assembly: GCA_964427875.1. GTDB lineage: Bacteria > Planctomycetota > Phycisphaerae > SM23-33 > SM23-33 > CAYRVX01. The sequence goes on along the minus strand of CAYRVX010000060.1, from coordinate 6,875 downwards.
CTGGCCGTCGCCTCCATCTCGACGCTGGTGCTGTACGTGATCTACTGCACGGTCATGGAGACTCGGACCGCGACGACGTTCGGCAAGAAGCTGATGAAGCTGCGGGTAGTGGGACCCGAGGGCGGCAGGGCGTCCTTCCGCCAGTGCCTCCTGAGAAACCTGCTGAAGGTCATCGAACTGCTGTCTCTCAAGAGCCCGCTGTTCTTCCTGGTGCCCCTGATCCCCATCTTCACGAGGTATCACCAGCGGTTCGGCGATCTCATCGCCCACACGAGCGTCGTGGACGCCCGCACGCCGCTGCCCGAGGAGCCGCCGGCCGAAACGGACGAGCACACGGATCATCAGGCCTGAGCCCGCCCCGTCAGCCAACGTCGCTCAGCGTGCGGGCCGGACCGTGGCCGCTGGGCCGGCCGCTCCCGCCGGCGGCTTGGGCCTGGGCGCCGGCTTCCACTCGGTCATCCCGGCGGGTTGGTGCGTGTCCATCTTCCGCCCCGTCAGGATGCCCGCCACCAATTCGTCGTCCCATCGCTTTGCCAGGACAAAGGGGGCGACGTAGCGTCTGACGAACGCCTCGGCGGAGCTGGCGAGGTGCCCGCCCGTGTGGCCTGCCGCGACCATCTGCTTGTGCCAGGCGATCTGGAACAGCCGGTCGTACGTCTTCGGGCGCGCGCTGGCGGAGGGGACCATGAACCCCACGCGCCCGGCCGAGGACGTGTGCTCGCCGTCCATCGTGCCGTACAGCGTGGTCAACACGCCCAGGAAGAGCCAGTCCTTCTCGGAGTAGAAGTTGATCACGCCCCGGGTTGTCTTGCTGAGGGCGAAGTCCACCATGTAGCCGGGTGAGATGGCCGGCGCCAGCAGGACGATACCGTCGATGTCCTGCCGCTCGGGCATCGACTCGGCGATCCACAGCGCCATTGCCCCACCGGCGCTCTGGCCCACCAGCACGACCGGGTTGTCCGGGTAGGCGAACTTGTACTCGGCGACCCGGACGGCGATCTCGCGGGCCTTCTGACGGTTGTGGATCTCCGCCCGAAGGTTGATGAGCGGCCCCCAGGGACTCGTCCAGTTCTGGAGGTCGATGCCCCAATGGACCCCGCCGGCGTCCAGGCCGCGGCAGATCTCGCGGTTCAACGGGCCCTCGCCCTCCACGCCCGGCAGCACGACCACGAGCCCCTTCGCCAGCCGCTCGGGGGTGAGGTACGGCTGGCGCGCGCATCCCCCGGCCAAGGTCAGCCCCGCTGAGATCAATCCGAGCATCAACCGCTGCATCGCTTGCCCTTTCACCGATCGCACGCGCACCCGGGAGCGTCCGGTGCCGATCCCTCATCAGCCCAATACCCGGAAGCCGCGCCTGTGCGCAGAATCGCGCCGCTGCCCTTGACAGGGCATGGTTCAAACGCAGGTGACAGGGTCTGAGCCCTGCCCGTCTTCGCCGGGCCTCTGTCTCCTGCGGCCAAGTCGCACCAGGGGCCAAATTCGGAATAATCCGCGTTTGGGTTCGTTTCGCATTTTTCTTCTAATCCACCGTCCTTCTTTTTCTTATGGTCCCCCCTTAGCAGGCATATACATCTGACAGGCCCTTTTGCACAAGGAAAACCGGCAGATTTCAGAAAAACTGTCGGCCCCGCCCGAACCATTTGGTTTCCCGGCAGGGCCCAAACGTGCGCGACCCCTTTTGAGCCATGCTCTTAATCCGGAAGTTGGTGGACCACCTCACCACGCATTGAGCCAGATTGCCGACGCCAGCGCACGGAAACACCCGACGACAAGAGTGGCCAAGCGTTTCCCTCCGCCGCCACTCGATCACGCAGGCCTAGTCTTGCTTCGCCGCCTTGGCCCGTTCGGCTTCCGCCGCCTTCTGCTTGTCCCAGGCGGCTTTGTCCTTGGCGTACTGCTCCTTCAGCTCCGCGATCGTAGCTTCGGCCTCGCGAATGCGGCGCTCGGTGTCGGTCAGGACCAGTTCCTTCCGCAGTCGGCCGGAGAGCCACCGGCGGGCTGATCTGGCGTCCATGCCCTTCGGCGCCGGCAGCTTGATCGGCGTTTCTTCCAGAACCCAGTCGTCGCTGCGCTGGGTGGCCAACGGAATGCCCCGGCCGTTGACCACGTTCGCCATCGGGTTCCGCGCCCACGCGTAGCGGTAGTGCCTCGGATCCGCCACGAACGGGCTGCTCAGCACCAGCATGTTCCGTTTGTATTGCAGGCGGTTGCGGCTGTCTCGCTTGCCGTCGGTGTACCAGTCGATCTCGGCCGGGTGGAACCGGCGGTCGGCGCCGGCGATGGCGAAGCCGACCAGTTTCCCGTCGCTGTCGTCTTTCGTCTTGACGGTCGTGCTGAGCGTCAACCGGACCTTTCCTTCGGCGACGGTCACCTCGGTGATCGCCGGCGGCAGCCAATTCTCCTCCCCGCGGAGGAGTTCGTACCGGGCCGTCAGCGCCCACTTGGCGGCCCGCTCGCCGACGGGGACCTTGATCTGCGGATGGTACCAGCTCTTGCGCTGGTCGAAGCTGCTGACGAAACCGATGGTCTTGTCGCCGGCATCGCGGAGATCCACGAACGCCTTGTACTGCGCCTCTCGCAGCAGCACGCCGACGTCGTACATCCGCTGCACGAAGCTCTCGCGCGTCTGCGGCGCCCCGGCGGTGCAGAGCGAGATGATGCAGAACGGCAGCTCCACGTCGCCGAAGTTCTTGCGCCAGGCCGTGATCATCTTCTCGAAAACCTGGTAGTACATCCGCGCCCCGGGCGAACCGCTGAAGCAGTTATTGAACCCATGGTGGAACACCGCGCCCGCCACCGACAGGCCCTCCAGCGGCCGGATCATGCTGGCGTACCGGCAGCCCGGGCGGTTCTTGTCGGCGACCGGACCGGGGCGCAGGTCGCTGGGCGGCTTCTGGCCGGCCGGGATGGGCTGGCCCTTCGCCTTGCGGGTCTCGTTGCGCCGATGGAAAGCGGCGATACGCTTTTCCAGGTCGGCCTTCGGATCGAATGCGGCGATCTTCTCGGCCCATTCCTTCAGCATCGCCTGCGTCTCGGCGCCGCCGATCTTCTTGAGCACCGCCTCGGGCGTCCAGGCCTCGACGGTGGTCCCGCCCACGGATACGTCGATCAGGCCGATCGGCACTTGGGCGGCCATGTGCAGCCGCCGGCCGAACACGTAGCCGATGGCCGAGAAGTCCCGCGCCATCTCCGGGGTGCAGACGTCCCAGTCGCCCTTACGGAAGTGCCGCCCCGACCAGTTGCTCCACTCGTGCAGCCGCTGGAAACTCGCGACCGACTTGAACCCCTGCCCGCGCGGCATGGTCAGCAGCCGAATCTGGGGGAAGTTCGCCGAGATGGCTTCCAGCTCCCCGTCGTCGACCTTGGCCAGCGCGAACTCCATGTTGCTCTGCCCGCCAAGGATCCAGACGTCGCCGACGAGGATGTTCTCGAGCTTGAGCGTCTTGTTCTTGCCTTTGATTGCCATCACCTGCGGCGTACTGTTGGCCGGCATGCCCTCGAGCGTGACCTTCCATGTACGATCGGATCGGGCGACGATATCGGCAGTCTGTTCCGCGAACGACACGGTGACTCTCTCGCCGGGGTCCGCCCAGCCCCAGACGGTGACGGGTTTATCCCGCTGTAGAACCATGTTCGTTTGGAAGATGTTGCTTACGCACAGGCCTTTGCCGATGGCCGGGACCTCGACGACATCCTCGCGAGGCAGTTTCTTGCGACTGTCCTGGGCATTGGCAACTCCAGACCAGAACACACCCAACAACAAGCATGACAAGATCAGATGCCTGGACATTTCAGATCCCTTTCCTGAAGCAACCATTTTACGGCGGCCCTACCTGCAATCCGCTGTTTCGAGTCGCCGTTGATTCAATTGGGCCAATCGTTACTGTGTTTCGCTGCTATCGCGTTCTTGCTCAAGGGGGAATCACAGAGGCCCATCCCGCTTCCACACGAGGTTGCAGTACCGGCGCTCTACCAGGAGCGATCGCGGCGCCCTCCTTATCTTCATATTACTGACTCAAAGTGACCGATTCGCCAGCTTCCCGGGAGGTGCTCGTTGACTCGTGAATTCGTTAACTCGTTGATTCGTCAAGAACTCCGCCCTGGCCACTCGGCGGATTCGTTGCACGACCCATGGCAGCCGGCACAGCTTCTCAGTTGCCGAGCCAGCAAAGCAAAGCCCAACATCTCTTCGGGCAATATCTTTCCAGTTAACGAGTTAACGAATTAACGGATCAACGGGCAACCCGTAAGCCAATCAGGATCGGTCAGTTTGAGTTACTGAGTACTACTCGATGCGCATCAACTCAGGATACTCCTGGGAGGCATCGATCGCACGGATCGTCTCGCGGACGACCTTGGCCTTATCGAGACTCAATCTCCGAGGGAAGTTCTTCTCGCGCTTTTCGAAGTAGTCGGCGATCTGTTTCAGTTGCGGAATGCTCGACTTCGCGTGGGCGCCATAGCTCAGCAGGATCTCCATAAGTTGGGGCGTTCGCTTCTCGCTGGCCCAGGGGTTTTGCGTTCGTGCGTACTTCACGGATGCATCGATCCCTTCCCTGATGCGATGCTTCGCCAGGAGCCGAAGTCCCTCCATGCGGATGCCGTCGGCAAACATGATCCCGCTCGGGGCGGGCTCGACGATCGCCTTGTGGATGGCGGGCAGGAGGGGTTTGATCTCCGCGAAGCTGAGGTTGTTGTAGACACTCCCGAGGGCACCTCGCGCCCGTCCATCCTCGTTCCGCAGGCCGGCACGAACGGCTTTGGCGAGCAGCTCGCGGTCGACACGTTCCAGCGACTTGCTGATCAGACCGCCTCGCCTGTTGAAAAGGGCGAAGCAGAGGTAGCGCTGCTCCATATTGCGGGGATCGTTCCTGGGATCACTCCTTGTGAGTCTTTCCAGCATCGCAGGAACGGCTGCTTTTGCCGGCTCCCCGATCCCAGCAAGCGCCTCGGCAGCCAGGATCCGCAGCCACAGGTCGTCGCAGCGGAACGTCTTGAGCAACGCCGGCACGGCCGCCGCGCCGCGACCGCGCTGCATTTTGATCGCCTGGCAGGCACCGTATCGCGTATAGAGGTCCGGCGCGTCGAGCAGGCGGATCAGCCGGCCGATCACGTCATCCTGCCGGCGTCCCAGCGCCATCCCCGCCCGCTCCCGGACGACGGGCGACCAACTGCCCAGGCGGGCAAGGAGCTGCTCGGTGCTCAGCTTGTCATAGGCGCTGTTGCGGTCCTTGTTGCTCCAGCCGCGGCCGTCGTCGATGAGACTTTGCGCAGTGGCCACGTCGACCTGCGGGATGCAGCTCTTGCGTCTGCCCGTCAGATAGAGCTTCTTGAGCGGCATCGCATAAGCCAGAAGATAGGCCCCGGTGCAGTCCCAGCCCGGGTACTTGTCATGCTTCATTGCCGGCGGGCCCTGGTGGAGGAACGTCCCATCCCACCGTCGTGCCAGGTCGAAATACCACCCGCCGAACTCCTTCATCCACGCCCCGGTGGCGTTGGGGCCGGACTGCGCCACGCCGGGCAGCGACCACAGCATGTTGAAGAAGTTGCCCGTGTGACCCGTGTCGCGCTCCGCGCCGTGGGAGGCGACGCACATCCGCGAGAAGTACTCCGTGCCTTTGGCATGGCCGAGCAGGTTGAACATCAGCGCGGCGATTCCGTTCTTGCCGTTGTCCTCGTGCATCTGGATCCAGGGGCGGTGGTCGCCGTAGGGGATGCTGCCCTTGCCTATGTAGAACCGCATCAGACGCAGGCTCTTCTTGATGGCCTGATCCAGTTTGGAGGTCTTCACGCCCGACTCGCGTGCCAGGATCAGCGAAGTGGTCAGCGGCAGGCCCGGGGCGTTCATCATCCCGTAGCCCACGAGCCGTCCGTCGGGACCGGCGAAACGGTGGCCCCAGGAACCGACGATGCTCTGCCCGTTGGCCGCCTCCAGTGCCAGACGCCGCAGCCCCGGCATGACCGAGTCGTCTCCCGTCGCCATCACGTACTCGGACAGCAGAATGATGACGTAGCCGTAATACCAGGTTTGGAAGCTGCCGGCCGAGTAGCCGGCCGCCCACTGGGCCTCCTTCTTCACCAGCGGAAGGTACTCGGGATTGCCGCTGGCCAGCAGCGCCAGGGCATTCAGGCTGCGCGTGATCGGATTCTGCCGGTAGGAAGAGTCCGCGATGCGTTTCGCCAGAACCTTGCAGCCTTGCTCGAGAATGCGCTTCGACTTCGGGCAGTCGTAGGGGGCGGTCGCGCTGTACGTGCCTAGGACGGGCAGTTTCACGACGACCGTCTCCGTCTTGCCGCCCCGCCAGCGGATCAGCGACAAGGCGCCTCGGCCGGTCTCCTTCTCGGCCTCGGTGAGCGCCTTGCCCATTTCGGTGCGAGGGTCGTAGGAGAACGGCTTGCCGGCGACTCCCAGGATCGCGTCGCCGACCGCCAGGATCCCGTCGGCCGGGGAGTTCTTGTCCACCTTCGTGATCCGGATCTGCCGTGCGTCAGCGGTTACCAGCTTGTCGCTGTACATCCACCCGCGCGCGCCCGTGGCCCCGAGCGTCCAGTCGTGGCTCGCGCCGGCGGGGATCGCATCGCCCTTGGTGAAGTCGGGCATCGCCATCTTCTTCGGGGCGCCGACGAGCGGGCCCGGCAAGAAGAGAAACGCGGCGAGTGCCGGGCATGCGATTCCGGTGAACCGATGGATGCTGATTCTCACGATAGTGTCTTTCCTGAACTGAGCCGGGGTCTCGCTTCGCGGCTCCTTCGGTGTCTCAAAAGGACTGCGGCCAGCGACGGCGGCGGGCCTTTGCGATGATTCTGTCACGTTTTCGTGGTTCGGCAAACGTCTTTACTCCGGGGTTTCCAGGATAGCCTCTTACGGACGACCG
>CAYRVX010000059.1:0-41363 GCA_964427875.1 uncultured Planctomycetaceae bacterium | reverse complement strand
CCCGCTTGCGCTTCTTTGCCTTCTCGGCCTCGATCCTGTTGAAGGCGTCGATCACCTTCCTGGGCCACTTGAAGACCGGGGCCCTGGACGGGTCGTAGCCCTTGAGGTGCGGCTGATGAAGCCGCTTTGGGACGGGCACGTATGTCCAGGTGTTGTGCCCGAAAGACTCATCGAGGAACTTCGCGTATTCCGGGAGGTATTTCCTGACCTCCTCGCGCGTGTTGATGAGGCTGAGGCGCTTGCCGTCGGGCTTGCGGACCTCCAGGCCGCCGGCGCGGTTGCAGTTGAACCACGACTGGACGCCTTCGGCCCAGAACTCGCCCATGTTGACCATGCCGTAGCCGCGGAAGCGGCCGGCCTTCTTCGCCTTCTCGTAGAGCGCCCTGAGGCGCGGCTCGAACGTCTTGTCGATGGCCCTCAATCCCCGGCCGTGAACGATGTGCGCGAACTCGTGGATGAAGATATTCTCCCCCCTGTATGGGTCTCCCCTGTAGGCCAGCAGGTTCTCCTCGCCGCACGTGACGGGGTTGCCCCCCAGCCCGCGGGCGCGCTTGTCCCACCACGGGCTCATCCTCCTGCACTCGGGGACGTCGGTGGTCATCTCGCTATAGGCCATGACGCCCACGCGGACCTTGCCGCGAACCAGCGCCTTGAGGACATCGGGGCGGTTGGCCAGCAGCCTGCGGACGAGGTGCCCCGCCTCCCTCAGCGCGCGCATCGAGACCTTCTCGGAGCTGGAGATCAGCAGGCCGTCGGCCGTCACGTGCCGCTTGTAGAACGGGTCGAGCGTCGCGATCAGCTCGTGCCGCGGCCTGGGCGGGACATCGCCGGCAAGGGCCGGAAGGGCGAGCAGCGCCCCCATGACCGGCGCGATCCACCTGCCGCCTCGTGCGGTTCTCGTCGCGTGCATGATGCCGGGCATCATACCACAATGCGGCGACCAAGGGCACCCCCGCGTCCGGCAGGGCCCAAACTCGGAATAATCGGCGTTTGGGTTCGTTTCGCATTTTTCTATTTACTCGCCGGCCGCGGCGGTGGTTACGCCGCTCCGGACGGACTGCACCCGATGGAGCTCGTACAGCGCCCGGTACAGCCCGCGCTCGATCCGTGCCTCGTAGCGGGAGAGCTTGGCAAGCTCATCGTGCTGAAACAGGTCGGGGACCAATTGCCCCACGCCAGGCTCCGGTCGGTCCTCGTAGAGGTCGGGATTCCTCTCGCGGCGGATCGCGGCGTAGTCCAGTTCGTGCTGGAGGATCTGCCCTTCATATCGCCTGGCCCGGCGCAGGCGCCAGGCCGCCACGACGACGCGGTCGGCCAGCAGTCGCTCCAGATCGCCCCACGGGTCCAGCCGGGCCACCAGGTCGGCCCGGAACCTCTTGAGCACGGCCGCGTCCTCGCCCGGCACGAGAATGTGCCGGGACAGCAGCCCGTGCGTGACGGCGTTCTTGCCGGACCGCGCCTTGCCGAACGCCGCGCGCGCAGAGACACGGCAGGATCGCCCGGTTTCCGGAAAATGTCGATACAAAAAAACCCCCCGCTTCATAGGGAATTGTAGCGCGCAGGCGGCGTTTGTCAAGACCAAAAAGAAAAGAGAGTTCCGCCCGGGCTGCACGTCACGTTTGCAGGCGGTTTTTTCCTCCTCCCGGCGGTCTGACGGCTTCCGGGCACCGGGCAGGAACCAGGAGCTCAGCCAAAACGGTCTACTTCCACTTGCACCTGCGCTTGGGCAGGCGGTGGCTGCCGTGGCAGTCGGTGCAGTGCTTCTGCTTGCCGGTGCCCGCGAAGAGAGGCTTGTGCTGCTTGGCGTCGATCTTCGCCTTCGGATGACAGCCCATGCAAAAGGGGTTGATCCTGGCGATGGGGTACATGACCTCCGGAGGCGTGCCCTTCCCGCCGGAGGCCCACGACTCGTCGGCGATGTGGGCGTCGCTCTCGCCGTGGCATTGCGCGCAGCCGATGTCGGCCCGCGCATGGGTCACGGCGAGATCCTCCCGCAGGTAGTTTATGTGGCAGACGTGGCAGCGGGAGTTGTCGGCCATCGGGCCGGCCGGGCCGTCAGCCGCCGGGCCGTCGTCGAGCAGCAAGGGCGCGTCGTCCAGCAGCAGCGGCGCCTCGTCGCCTGCCGGGGCGACGCCCGTCGGCGACCTCTCTTCCATCCCCTTCTGCTGGCAGCCCCTGGCAGAGAGGACCAGTGCCGCCAGGGCGAGCCCGAAGAGACCGTACCGCATGTATCGCACCTCTGTAGACCGACCGGCGGGACATGCGGGGTCAGACGTACTGCCAGTTCCTGAGCCATCGGTAGTGGGCCGGCAGCCTGGCCCAGGCCTCCTTGGCGGCGGAGTCGAGCTCCGCCTGCTCCTTCACGTCCAGTTGGCGGCGCTCCTTGACCGCCTTGACCGCGTTATCCACGTGTTGGATGCTGTTCATGCCCGGTATCGGTATCACGGTATTGCTGTGCAGGATGTAGCGGATGGCCAGTCGCGCGCGCCGGTCGTTCTCCTCGCCGCTGCGCATGAACAGCGAGCCGGCTGCAAAAGGCTTGATGCCGAATGAGCCGACGTCGCACTTCTTGAGGGCCTCGAAGAGGCTGTCCCTCGGGGCGGCCTTGCTCATCGTCGTGAAGGGAAAACACACCACGTCGATCTGAGGGAAGTACTCGATCATGAACTTGGTCCAGCGGCGGTCGTGCGAGGAGAAGCCTATGAAGCGGGCCTTTCCCTGCTTCTTGGCCGTCTCGAGCGCCTCGACCAGCTCACAGGCCGTGTTGAACGAGTGCCTCCCGCCCGGCTCGTAGCAGGTGACCCGCCACAGGTCGGTGTACTCCTGATGGGACTCCTTCAGCAGCCCGTCGAGCACGTCGAGCAGCTTCTTCGCCGTGCGATAGTTGGCATTGCGGATTTCGTGGCCGCAGTGCGACAGGGAGAGGTACATCTTGTCTCGCCGTCCCTTGAGGGCCTGGGCGTCCCTGCGGACTTCCCCGGCCGTGCACGAGTCGCAGTAGTTGATGCCCGCGTCGATGCAGCGGCTCATGATCTCGGTTCGCTGCTGGAGATTGCTCCTGGAGTGCCCGCCGAGGCAGACAGCCGAGACCATCAGGCCGGTCTTGCCCTGCCGGCGGTACTCCATATCGGGATTGTAGTTGAGGATTTTGGAGGTCTCGACCGCCTTTTTGCCGGCCGCCGCGGCGCCCGCGCCGCCTGCCGCGCTCAGGCCCGCGGCAACACCCGCGGCAGCAACTGCGGTCTCGCTCATGAACCGGCGCCGAGTCATTCTTCCCTTGTCCATTGCTGATTCCCTTTCGTCACCTTATCGCAGGAACTCACCTCACAACGATGCGATTGTTTCCGGCTTCCGCGATTCAACTATGCTCAAAATGACCGATTTCGTCCCTTACTGAGCGGTCCTCGTTGACTCGTGAACTGGTTAACTCGTTAATTCGAAAAGAGCTGCGCTGTAAGGCCACCCGCGCGTTCGTCACACGGAACACCGCAGCCACCAGAGCCTGTCCGACAGGCAGCCAGGGAGCAAAAAGCTCCGGCAATCTGTACAAGCTCTTCCCAGTTAACGAGTTAACGAATCAACGAGTCAACTGACACGCCGTAAGCCGATGCCCGTCGGTCAGTCTGACAACTATGGTTTCGCCAGCGGCTTGTCGCTCTTTAGCCTGAACAGCGCTTGTATCTCGTTCTCCGAGAGCGCGCGCTCGTAGATGCGGAGGTCGTCCAGGAGGCCCATGAATCCCTTGCCGATCTTGACATCGAGCTCCTTGCCGGTATCGACGGGCCAGAGGTCCAGCAGACCGATGTCATGGATTTCCGCCACGCTGCCGTCGAGGTACAGCTTGACGTCATCGTGCAGGTTCGGCAGCTTGGCCTTCCGCACGACGGCCGCCACGTGGTGCCACTTATCGTCGTGGCTGGTAAGGTTCATGTAGAGATACCCGCCGCGGGGCACGACGCCGACCCGCCCCCTGACAAAGCCCCATATCCACATCTTGCCGTAATCGTTCGAGCCCCAGGACGTGATCTCGCCGCGGGAACGCTTCGTCCTGATCCAGGCGGCCACGGTCCGGGCCCGCGTGCCGGTGACGCCCTTGTATCCCTTGATTTCCACATAGTCGTCGCGGCCGTCGAGCTTGAGTGCCTTGCCCGTTCTGCCCGCAACCGAATCCGTCTCAAACGAGAGCCCGCCCTGTAGCGTGCCCTTCCGCCCATGCCGGGAAGAATCCGCCGCGGTCTTGCCTGAGGCATCATCGAGCTTCCACCATCCGGCGAGATGGGGGTCTTTGTCCAGGCTTGTCGCCTCGCCCTTCTCTCTGGCGGCGGCCGCCGTCCACGAGAAGTCGCCGACGAGACTCACCGACAACACCAAAAACAACAAGCAAAGCAGATTCCTGCACATGTTTCTTCTCCCGGCGCCGTTGTTCGCTCGTCGGTGACCCTTGCCGATCGAGGCACCGCCCAGCATATCCATCGAGCCGCGCCGGGTCAACTTCCATTCGATATTCCCCGCACCTCGTGTGCGAGGACAAATCCGGGGAGGTTTCCCCTTCGCCCCGTATGGGGCGGTACGTGGGTAGCCCAGGGCGACCGGAGGGAGCCCTGGGTACGCGTCACCCTTTGTGCGGAGCCTCGTATGGGGCGACCGTGAGGTACGGTCACCCCTGCCGGGGTTCCGCGAAATACACGCCCTGCAAACCCAGGGCTTGCGGCAAACAGCGCCGCGGCGCCCTGGGCTATCAACGTCCGCTCCTCCGGAGCTAACAGATTACAGAAAACATCGTTACGGGCCGCCAGGGAACATTCTCACACACCGGGCCTCGGGCTTCCGGGCCTCGAAGGCCCGGCTCATTCCGGCCAGTAGGGGAACGAATCGCTCCAGGGGGCCCGAGAGAGCTCCACGAGCAGCTCGGCGAGGTGCTCGGCCTCGGCGTCGATGAGCTGGCGGCCCTTGTCGGCCGAGGCCTTGCGGGCGTCGCCGCCCGCCGCGGCGGGCACGTGCCGATGCCACGGCCGGACGAAATACACCCCCCCGGCGGACAGCGCCTCGACGGCGAGCCTGCCGAACGGCAGGGCGCCGATCCTGCCGGTCCGGACGAGGTCCTCGCGGAGATGGAGCATTCGGGAGGTCTCCGACTCGCCGCCGTGGTCGCTGGGGTGCTCGACGAGGGGCGGTCGCGCCAGGCCCGGCGGGCCCGAAGTCATGCAGATGAAGGGCCCCTCGCCGGGTCGGCGGGAGCCGAAGTGCTCGCGCAGGGCGGCGCGGATCGTGTCGGTGTTGCCGCCGTGGCCGTTGAAGACGACGATCTTGCGGATGCCGTCGGCGGCCAGCGCGTCGAAGATGTCCAGAAGCACGTGCATCAGCGTCCGCACGGCGATGCGGCAGGCGAACGGGAAGGCCTTGAAGTTCACGTTGTTTCCGATCGGAAGGGTCGGATACATCAGCGCCCGCGCGCCTCGTTCGTTGGCCAGGGCGAGGCCGCGCCGCACGGCCGCGTCGCACTGGTAGTAGTCCGTCCCGTACGGCAGGGCCGGCCCGTGCGGCTCGACCGACGCGACGGGCAGCACGACCACCTCGGGGGAGAAGTCACGGACCTCCTCCATCGTCATTTCCATCAGGATCCCATGGGTCACTGTCCTCGTCCTCCAGGTCGTCGTCTTCGAGTTGGAATCGCTTTCCGGCCAGTTCCCAGGCGTTGACGTAGGGGGTCGGCTTAAAGGGCCTGGCCGGCTGAAGGCGGTGGCGAAGGTGACGGATGACGGTCCACACCATCATCAGGAGCATCAGCAGCAGGAGCAGCAGCGACAGCCACGCCAGGCGAAGCAGCAACTCCCGCGCGGCGAGATCGGGGATCTTCGCGGCGCCTTGCGTGGTGATGATCAGCATGGCGACCAGGCCGCCCGCGATCGCCGCCTGGCCGGCGATGACGAGGCCGAAGCTCACCGAGCGGGACGTTCTTTCGCTTCCTATGTCCATGGGCATTTCGCGCGGGGATCGTCCGCGTCCAGCTTGTCGAGCTCCTCCAGCAGGTCCTTCCGGCGGTCGGTGAGGTCCTTCGGCGGGACGATCTCGACGACCACGTACTCGTCGCCGGGGGTCTTTCCCGCCAGCCGGACGCCCTTGCCGCGAAGGCGAAGCCGCCTGGAGCTGCCCGTGCCGGGAGGGATCGTCACGGTGCTCATCCCGTCGAGCGTGGGCACGTCCACCTTCGCCCCGAGGGCCGCCTCCGTGATCGAGATCGGCACGTGCACGTAGATGTCCTCGCCGTCCCGGCGGAAGTACGGGTGCGGACGGACTTGAACGGTGATGTACAGGTCGCCCGGCCCGCCGGGGCCCAACTCGCCCTTGCCGCGAACGCGGACCTTCGAGCCCTCCTGAACGCCGGCGGGGATCTTGACCTCGATGGTCTCCTCGTGCCTCTTGCCGCCGGCATCGACGCGGGCGATCCGGATCCGGGCGGTCGTGCCGCGGACGGCCTGGAGAAACTCGAGCGTCAGGCGGCTGTCGGTGTCGGCCCCGCGCCGGGGCCTCCGCCGCCGCCGGGGCCGGCCCGTGCCAAGGGCCTGAAGGATGTCCTCCAGGCTCATGCCCATGAAGCCGCTTTTGCCGCCGCCGAAGATGTCGCGAAAGCTGAAGGAGACCCTCTCTGCGCCCGGGCCGCGGCCCGCGCCGGCGCCGGCGAACGGCCCGGGGCCGGCGTGCCCGAACCGGTCGTACGTCTTCCGCTTCTGGGGGTCCGAGAGGACCTCGTAGGCCTCGGTGGCCTCCCTGAACTTCTCCGGGGCGTCGGGCGACTTGTTGACGTCGGGATGGACCTTGCGCGCCGTGCGGCGGTAGGCGGCCTTGATGTCGCCGTCCGCGGCGCCTCGCTTGACGCCGAGGACCTCGTAATAGTCCCGCTTCGCCATGATGTCATTGTACCCAAGGCGGGGCAAAGAGGTTAAGGGTGTTTGCGGCCAGGGGCCGGCGGGCGGCCCGCCGGCGGGAGGGGCGCGAGGGCGAGAGGACCCACGGCGCGGACGCGGGGCGCCCTTACCGCAGCAGCTTGGACATGCTGAACACCGGCAGCAGCAGCGCCATGGCGATGCCGCCGATGATGATGCCCATCACGATGATCATGGCCGGCTCGATGAGGCTGGTGACGCTCTTGACGGCGAGCTTGACGTCTTCCTCGCAGAAGTCGGCCACGCGGTTGGTGACCTTCGCCAGTTTCCCGGTCTTCTCGCCGGCGGCGACCATGTGGACGACCGTGCCGGGGATCAGGGGATGATGTGCGAGCTCTTCGGCGAGTCCGGAGCCTTCCTTGGCCTGCTCGGCGACGGCGTTCCATATGCTGGCGAAGTGGCGGTTGCCGGCGACGGCGGCGGTGATCTCAAGCCCCTCCAGCAAGCTGACCCCGCTGGCGACCATGGTGGACAATGTCCGCAGCGACCGGGCGAGGTAGGCCTTGCGGTACATCCTGCCGATCACGGGGATCCGGATGCGGAACGTGTCCATGAAGTCCTTTCCGCCGGGGGACCGGAAGAAGAAGAACGCCCCTACGACGGCGGCGGCCAGCCCCAGCAGCACGAGGTACCAGTACCCGACGAGGCCGTGGCTCGTCGCCAGCAGCACCCGCGTCGGGGCCGGCAGGATCGCGCCCTTGCCGGCGTAGATCTTCTCGAACCGAGGCAGGACGAACACCAGCATGCCGGTCACCACCAGCGTGCAGAAGCTCAGCATGCAGATGGGGTAGACCATCGCGCCTCGGATCCGTCGAACGGTCTCTCTCTGCTGGCTGAGGTACTCGCTGGCCCGCTGGAGCATCATCCCCATCGTGCCGGAGGCCTCGGAGGCCCGCATCAGCGCGACGAACAGATCGTTGAACGCCCGGGGGTATCTTTCCAGGGCCGCGGAGAACGTCACGCCGGCCTTGACCTGCCCGGACAGGTCGTTGACGATGGCCCCGAAGACGGGGTCGGTCAACTGCTCGCCAATCGCGTCGAGCGCGTCGGGGAGCGTCACGCCGGTATCGATCATGACGGCCAACTGGGTGGTGAAGAACATCACCTGGTCCCTCTTGACCTTGGCCCCGGAGGACACGACCGACACGGCGGGCTCGGCGGGGTGCACGTCGTGCAAGGCATGTCTTGCGTGGCCCTGGGGGTGCGTCCCGGGCGGATTTCCGACCGCCGGGGCGGGGGCGTCCGCCCGCCACCGCTGGGCCTGCTGTCTCTGATACGTGGATTCAGGCATTTTCCCGCACTCCCGTGCCGATGGATGGGGCGGCCGCTATCCCGCCGTGACGCGGAAGACCTCCTCCACAGTCGTCAGTCCGGCCTTGACCTTCGACATCCCATCCTGATGCAGCGTGACCATTCCGGATTCCTTCGCCAGCGAGCGGAGCTCGTTGACGGGGGTGTTGGCGGAGATCTTGTCTCTCATCATGTCGTTGACGATCAGCAGCTCGTAGATGCCGATTCGTCCGGTGAAGCCGGTGTTCCTGCACTTGCCGCACCCGACGCCGCGGTGGAACGCCTCGACCTCGCCGACGGCCCGTTCGATGGCCCGGCGGACGTTCATCGGCGGCTCGTAGGTCTCCTTGCAGTTCGTGCAGATCTTCCGGACGAGCCTCTGGGCGAGGATGGCCTCCATGGACGCGGCGACGAGGTAGGGCTCGACGCCGATGTTGAGCAGCCGCGTCACCGCGCTGGGCGCGTCGTTGGTGTGAAGTGTGCTCAACACGAGGTGGCCGGTAAGGGCCGCCTGGACCGCGATGCGGGCCGTCTCGGTGTCGCGGGCCTCGCCGATCATGATGATGTCGGGGTCCTGGCGAAGAAGCGACCGCAGCGCCGAGGCGAACGTGAAGCCCGCCTTCTCGTTCACCTGGAACTGGTTGACCCAGGCCAGGTTGAACTCCACCGGGTCCTCGACCGTGCAGATGTTCACGTCGTCGCTGTTGATCTCCCTCAGCGATCCGTACAGGGTGGTGCTCTTGCCGCTGCCGGTAGGCCCGGTCACCAGGACGATGCCGTTGGGCAGCTTGATCACCTTGCGCCACTGCTTGAGCATCTCGTAGTCGAAGCCCAGCTTCTCGAGGTTCACCAGGACGTTGCGGTTGTCGATGATCCGGATGACGACCTTCTCGCCGAACTGCCCGGCCAGCGTGCTGACGCGCAGGTCGATGGGCCGGCCCGCCATCATCACGTGGATCCCGCCGTCCTGAGGCAGCCGCCGCTCGGCGATGTCCAGCGAGGCCATGATCTTGATCCGGCTGGCGATGGCGGGCAGCATCTTGAACGGCGGGCGGAGCTTGTCGTAGAGGCGCCCGTCGATTCGATACCGCACGCGAAGGGAGTTGTCGTCCGGCTCGACGTGGATGTCCGAGGCGCCCTCGCGAACGGCGCTGTAAATGAGGTAATTGACCAGCTTGATGATGGGCGAGCCCTCGGCCACCTCCTCCAGGTCGCCGATGTCCTCGATCCGCTGCTCGACGATGGCCAGGTCGGAGGAGTCGAAATCGTCGATGATGTCGTCGATGACGAAGACATTGGCGGCCGGCAGGTGCGTCTCGAGGGTGGCCTTGATGTCCTTGGCAAGGGCGCAGACGACGAGCACCTCGCAGCCGGTGATGCGCCCCACCTCCTCCAGAAGGAACACGTTGGCGGGCTCGTTGATGGCCAGCGCCAGGCGGTTCCGCACCTTGAACAGGGGCAGGACGGTGTGGCGCTCGAGGAATTCCCTGGGCAGGACGTCCATCACCTTGGCGTCGACGATGCGCGGGGAGATCTTGGCGAACGGCACGCCGTAGGCGTTGGCCAGCGTCTGCATGACGTCCTCTTCACTGCACAGGTTGAGCTTTCGAAGCACCTCGCCCAGCAGCAGTGAATTGTTCGTCTCACGCTGGTATTGGAGAGCCTGATCGAGCTGCTCGGGCGTCAGGATGCCCTGGTCGATCAGAAGCTGTCCCAGTTGGAGTTTTTGCCTGGCGTTGGAGATCATGCCTGCACTCACGCAAAGCTCCTCACACCTGTATCGCCTTGACCGCCTCGGCGATGTCCGCGTATATCTCGAAGCTCGACCGGATTCTCGTGATCTCCAGAATGGTCATCACGTTCTCGTTCACCTCCACGAGCTTGACCTGTCCGAACCTCTCCGCCAGGCGGTCCTGGAGGTCCAGCATGTACTCCAGCGTCGCGCTGTCCAGAAAGGGCACGCCCTCGAGGTTCAGCACCATGTCCACGACCTCGGGGTCGGCGAGCTGATGTTCGACGGCCTGATTCAGGAGGCTGAGATCGTCTTCGGACACCTCGCCCTTGATATTGAGGATCACGGCGTGGCCGTAGCTTTCTGCACTGACTTTCATCCGACGTCCTCCTGGACCACGGTGACGGGAAAGACGGTCTGGGCCGGCCGGCGAAGCTCCACCAGGAACTTCTCAAGATCCAGGGAGAGGAACTTCTCGACGATGTCCGGGTCGAACTGGGTGCCCGCGCATTGACGGATCTCCTTGATGACCAGCGGAAGGGGCATCGCCCTTCGGTAGATACGGTCGGAGGTCATGGCATCGAAGCAGTCGGCCAGGCCGATGATCCGGGCGTCCTGCGGCACGTCCTCGCCGGTGAGCCCCTGGGGGTATCCCCGGCCGTCCAGGCGTTCGTGGTGGCAGAGAATCCCCCCGATGACGTCATCGAGCTGGCGGATCCCGCCGAGGATCTTGGCGCCGATGCCGGGGTGCTTCCGGATGGCCTCGTATTCCTCGTTCGTCAGCCGCCCGGGCTTGCGCAGCGTGCTCTCCGGGACGCCGATCTTGCCGACATCGTGCAGCAGCCCGGTGAGATAGATGTGCTGCACCTTGGCCGGCGGCAGCCCGCACGCCTCGGCCAGGCGCCTGGAGATGATGGCGACGCGGTTGGAATGGCCGCACGTGTAGGGGTCCTTGGCGTCGATGCTCGCCGTCAGCGCGTGCAACACGCCCATCAGCAGATCCTGAAGGTCCGCGTACAGCATGTTGTTGGCCAGGAAAACCGCCGACTGGTTGGCGATCGAGCCGATCAGCTTCATGTCCGGGCTGTTGAAGTCGCCCCCCTTCCTGTTGAAGGCCAGCAGCATTCCCAGTGCCTGCTCGCTGACCAGCGGGGCCGCCGTGAGGTTCCGGATGGACCCGCTGAGATGGGGATCACTCCGCCACGAGAACTCGTTGTCCACGATCGCCCGGTTGTCCTCGGCCAGCAGCGGCGCGATCCGCTCGAAGGCCAGAAGCTTGATCTCGCCCGGGGTCAGATCGATCTCGCCGTCGACCACCACGAGATCCTCCTGCGCCGCCGGAGGATGGGCGTGGATCACCGCGGCGGCCGCTGAGACCCCCATCACCTCCCGCAATTGCTCGCACACGTCGCGGAGGAAGTCCTGCGGCGGCTGAGTGACCTTCATCGAGCCGCTTATGCTGTAGAGCAGCTCCAGTTCCTCGTAGGTGCTGGAGAGGTTGGCCGACAGCGTCAGGAGCTCCCCGTCGGCGGTGTGGAGCGACTGCTCCGCCTCCAGGAGCCACTCGAAGATGCGCAGCAGCTCCTCGGCGTCGCCGGGGGCGTGCCGGCAGGCCTCGTGCGCCACCGCGGTGACGACCTGACGATCCAGCTCCAGGGCGTCGCACTTGCGCGAGAGGAACTCCTCGTCCAGCCACCGGGTCGTGGGATAGCACGCCACCGCGGCCCCGACGATGCGGCGGCGCTTGCGGAGGGGCACGCACATCGTGCAGCAGCCGTCTGGCAACTCGCGCCACACGGACTTGCCCTCTTGGCAGGCCTCGGCCGCCTGCTCCTGCATGGTGCGGCGCCAGGGGGTCTGGCCCCGGTAGAGTGTCCGGCACAAGGGGCACGTTGCGTCCGGGCCGGCCAGGGCCCAGCCGTGCCCGTCCCAGGCCGTGAAGTTCAGGCCCAGCTCCCGCATGCGTACCGCCACCTGCCGGAACATCTTCTCCATGCCGGCCGTGGCCTTGGATGTGCTCGTGCCTACGGGCACTCTCTTCACTCCGTGACGGTCGCAGTCTCCACGTCCGCCAGCAGTTCGTTGACCTTCTGAAGTACCTCTCTGGGCGAGAACGGCTTGGCCAGCACGGCCGAGATCCTCGCCTCCGCCATGTCCTCGGCACTGATGTCAAACCCCCTCGCCGTGAGCATCATCGCGGGAATGTCCCGAGTCTCGTCCTGGGCGCGAAGGCTCTTGCAGAGCTCCAGCCCGCTGAGAAACGGCATCTGAAAATCGGTGATCAACAGGTCCGGGCGTTCGGCCGTACACAGCTCCAGGGCCTCCTCGCCGTCCACCGCGGTGATCACTTGGTACCCCGCGTTGCGGAGTTTCATGGAAACGACGTGTAGGATGTGTGCCTCGTCGTCGGCAACCAGTATCTTCCTGCTCATGTCCCACCTGCCTTTGCCGTGCTTCCCGGCCGACGCGAGCGGCCGCGAATCTCCCTCTACTGGAGAACGGGCAACTGGAAGCTGAACGTGCTTCCCTTGCCGGCCTCGCTGACAACGGAGAGTTCTCCGTTGTGTACGGTTTCGATAATGTGCTTGACCAGGCACAGCCCGAGCCCGGTCCCCTTGGCCATCTTGTTGTTCGCCTTCACGCGGTAGAACTTGTCGAAGATGTGGGGCAGCTCCTCCGGCGAGATCCCCACGCCGGAGTCCTCGACCTGGCAGAAGCTCATCCCGCGGCGCTCGTCGACGCCGACGCTGACGGCGATGTCCCCGCCCCCGGGCGTGTACTTGATGGCGTTGGAGACGAGGTTCATCACCGCCTGGTAGATCATGTCGTGGTCGGCCTCGACCTGGTAGTACACCGGCGTCAGCCGCCCCTCGAGCTTGACGCCCTTGAGCTTCGCCTGCGGGGCGGCCACGTCCAGAACCTGCTTGACGATGCCCGGCAGGCTCAGAGGCTCGCGCACCACCTTCACCACGCCGGACTCGATCCGCGAGATGTTCAGGATGTTCTCGATCAGGCGGTGCAGGCGGTCCGTCTCCGTCGAGATGATCTCGTAGAACTCCGTCCGCGTGTCCTCGTCCTCCGCCTCGCCGTCAATCAGCATCTCGACGTAGGCCTTGATCGACGCCAGCGGGGTCTTCAGCTCGTGGGAGACGCCCGAGACGAAATCCGTCTTGATCTGCGAGATCTCTTTCTCCCGCGTCACGTCGTGCAGGACGGCCACCACGCCGGACACCTCCTCCCCCGGGGTCACCACGCGGCTGAGCGTGACCGTGAACGTCCGCGGCGCGCCCTGATGATCGATGCTGTGCTCGACGACCTTCCGGGTGAAAGACCCGCTGTGGTTTCGCGTCTCCCGGATCAGCCTCACCAGCGTGCCGTCGGAGAGGGTCCGGTCGATGTTCTTCCGCATCGAGCCGGCCAGTTGAAAGCCGAGCAGGTCCTCGGCCGCCTCGTTGGCCAGCAGCAGCTCGTCGAAACGGTTCGTGACGATCACGGCGTCGGAGATGGAGAAGATGATGGCCTCGGTGTTGTGCTTCTCCGCCGAGGCGATCCGCGCCTGGATCTGGAGCTCCCGGTTCTCCAGGCGGAGGGCGCTGGCGCGGTCGCGGGTGGCCGCCAGAAACTCGTTCAGGCATCCGACCATCCCTGCCAGCTCGTCGCGCTCGTCCACGGTGATCGGCCCGATCTCCCCGTCCGCGGCCATCTTCCGCAGTCCCGATCCGATCGTGTTCGCCGCCCGGTGCACCTTCCGCTGAAACGCCATCAGGACCATGACGGTCAGACCGGCCAGCAGGCACGGTATCAGGTAGCCCAGCCTGGCATCGGGCGCGTCCGGCCTGTGGGTGATCAACAGGATCGCGTAGTAGGCCGCGCAGGCCCCCAGCGCGATCACGGCCAGGCGCATCAGTCCCACTCGTTTCATGATCGTCACGGCAGTCTCCGGTCTCCGTGTCAGCGCCTCGGGGGCCCCGGGCCGACACCCCCGGCGACGACGTCGCCGAACTCAATCGGCCTTCGATATCTGCTCCGCGCCGGCTGCGCTGAGAAGCTCCCGTGCCAAGGCGTTGGTCGGATCCAGTCTCAAGGCCGCGGTGTAGCACCGAATGGCCTCCGCGTTGTTCCCGCCGGCGGCGTGTGCCCGGCCGAGAAGGCAGCGGAGCATCGGGCTTCGCGGGTGTCTCCCCGTCGCCTGGATGAGGACCTGGATGGCCTGATCCACCTGCTTTTCGCGAAGCAGCGCATAGCCCAACAGCAGCGTGGCATCGAGCTGGCCGGCCTCCAGGCACAGCGCTCGCCGCGCGGCGAGGACCGCCCGCGACATGTCGTTCATCGCCAACGCGCTGCGGGCGAGGGCGGACCAGACGGCCGGCTCCTGAGGCGCCCGCTCGCTCGCCGTGAAATAGGCCTCGAAGGCACGGTGCGGCTCGCCCCGCGCCAGGTACGAGTCGCCCAGCATCATGTGCACCCACGCACCGGCGCTGTAATCCTCGCGGTGCAGAAGCTCCTCCAGCGTATCGGCCACTTCGGCGTGCTGCCCGGCCGAGTGCTGCGCCCGCGCCACCGCCTCCATGTACCGCAGGTTGTCGGGGTCCAGGTCCCTGGCCCGCTGGTAGTGCCTGACCGCCCGGTCATGTTCCCCGCACATCGTCGCCAGCCGGCCCGCCAGCTCATACATGCCGGGATCCTCGCCGGCCTTGGGGAGATAGCTGTCGACGTGGAGCTGGGCGCGGCGAACCTGGCCCATGGCCACCAGGACCTCCGCGGCGGCCTTGATGGCCGCGAGGTTCGATTCGTCCAGGGCGTATGCCCGGCGGTACTCGGCCAGGGCGTCATCGAGCTTGCGGCTCTTCTCGTAGGCCACGCCGAGGAGGTAGGCCAGTTCCGACGAGGGCGGCTCGTCCTTCTGAATCGCCTTGAGGCGCTCAATCGCGGCGGCGTGCCGGCCCTGTTGTATGTCGACCCGCGCGAGCAGGACCTTTGGGGCGCGGTAATCGGGCTGGAGTGTGACGGCCTGCCTGGCCACCTCGGCGGCGGCGTCCAGCCGCCCGTTGGAGAGGCGATTCTCGGCGATGCGGCAGAGGACCCGAGCGCGGGTATTAAACCAGCGTTTCTGTGCCTCGACCTTCTTCTCGGGGAAGGTCCCCTGGTCACAGCCACTGGCCGCGCCCAGCACGATGGCGACAGCGATCCATCTCTTCATGGTTGTGCTCCTGTGGGTCGGTTCTTTCCGTAGATTCCTCAAAGTTCCCAGATTGACACGAATGGCCAAAAAAAGGCCGACTCAGGGGCTCTTGGGTTTTCCTGCGCCCTTCGACTCGGCGGGGTTCTTCCGCTTGACCTCGCCCGGAAGCGGCGGCTCGAGCCGCGGCTCGATTCCCAGCGCCTTTTTCACCTCGGGGTCGATCCCTTCGGCGTTTCTCGGCTTCCTCGGCGGGATGATCCCTTCGACCGGCTTGCCGAGCTCGTGCATGATCATCCGCTGAATGATGTACTTCGCCTCCGAGTGCCTCGCGCTGTCGGCCCAGTAGGCCTTCTGCGTGAGCCGTTCCTTGAGTCGAATGGCCTCGATCATGCGGGGCCTCATCGACAGGGCCAGGTCGAGGTCCCACAGGGCCTTCTCGTGGTCGCCGTTGCGAAGGTGCTGTTTGGCCCACCGCAAATGGCTCTGTGCCAGACGGTCGCAGGCCCACCATTGCAGGCCGTTGCGCTGGCCGATGCGGAACCTTTCGGCGTCGTCCTTGAGCTGCTCGCCGACGGCCTCGTCCACGGCCTGGCGGACGATGTGCGGCGTGATGAGCACGATCACCTCGTCCCGTTCGGTGCGGTCGCTGTGGCTGCGGAACAAGGTGCCCAGGTAGGGGATGTTTCCCAGCAGCGGGACCTGGTTCTTGTTGTTCTGCGTCCTCTCCCGCAGCAGCCCGCCAATGACGATGGTGTGCCCGTCGCGGACGAGGACGTTGCTGGTCACCTCGGTGGTCTCCTCGTGCGGCAGGCCCAGCGCGGTGACGCCGCCGTCGGAGTCCTCCGGGTGGATCTCCATTCGGACGTGGTCGTCCTTGCCGATGAACGGGCGGACGATCAGGCTCGTGCCCGTCTCGAGGAACTCGACCGTCTGCATCTCGGCGGTCTCGGTGACGGTCGTGGTCAGGTATCCGTCCCGCTTGCCGATCAGGACCTCGCCCCGCTGCTTGTTGACCACCAGGAGCTTGGGATTGGCCAGCACCGTCACGTCGTTGATGGTCTCCAGCGCGGTGATGAAGAAGGCCACGTCGCTGCCGAAGACGCCGAACGTCATGCCGCCCTTGACGGGACTGAAGTCCGTGCGGAAGTTGATCCCGCTCGGGGCCGCGTCCGTCAGAGGATTGACCGTGTAGCGGGGGTCCCCGCTCATGGAGGCCTCGAAGCCCAGCTCCTGGAAATCGACGCCCGCCAGCACGTTGAAGTTCACGCCGAGCTTGTTGTCCTCCTCCAGCGTCGCGCTGAGGATCGTCGCCTCGATGAGCACCTGGTCGGGCTTGACGTCCAGCTCCTCAATCAGTTGAGCGATAACCTTGATCCTCTCGGGCACGTCGCAGACGACCAGCACGTCGTTGGTCGCCAGGGAGTTGCCCCCCGTCTCCGTCTTGCTCGCGGCGATACCCATGGACGCAGCCGGCGTCACCGCCACCGAGCCCGACGAGGAAAGCGCCGGCGCCACCAGCACCTGTGCGTCGGTGGCCGTGATGTACGACAGGTGGAAGACCCTGACGACCGCCTGCACCTTCGCCTTCATGATGGCGTCTTTCTGCTCCGGCGTGTGGACGTAGATGAAGCCGTCCTCGTCGATGTAGTCCAGGCTGCTGGAGGCCAGAACCGCCTTGAGGGCCTGCTCGAAGGTCACACCGTACAGGTCGGCCGTCACCGTGCCCTGGACTTCCTTCGTGGCGATGATGTTCCGCTTGCCCTGGGTGCTGAGCAATTGAAGCACGCCGCGCAGGTCCGCCCCTTGAACGTGGATCTCGAAGGTGCCCGGTCGTGTGACTGATATGCCCCCGCCGTCTTGCGCCGGCCTAGTGGCGGCCGCCGGCCGGGTGGCCTGAGCCCGAACCCCCGTCGCCAGGATGCAGGCAATGACCCCAGCCGCCAGAATCAGGCGCCCGCAATGCTCCAGCCTACGAATGGGTCTCATCGTATTTCTCCTTCTCGTTCGGTCGCTTCCTGAGCAACCCGTCTTGATTGTCCCATCTGAGGCTCCTAGGCCTCATCGGGTGTTACCTCAACTGGTCATCTCGAGTGTGATGCGCAAGTTCGCCTTCTCGATCGTGCAGGTTCGCGCGGCGATGTCGACGACACGGAACCCGTTGATCAGGTCCCCGACGCGGAGCACCTCTCCGTTGATGATCGCGGTGGGCACGTCCACGTCCCCGACGATGGTGCTCTGGAGCGACAGGGCCTGGGCCTGGGCCCGGACGGCCCGCTCCTGCGCCTTTTTCATGGCGATGCTGTCATCGATCGGCTTGATCACCGTCGCCGGACGGGGCTTCCGGCGCGCCGGGAAGAACGTGGGGTCCGGCGTGAACAGGTCGCGATCCACCGCCAGCTCGTCGGGACCGCCTCCCTGGTCCGCTGCGGCTCCGGCCGTGGCGTTGGCGTCCCGCGCGGTCGATCCTGCCCCGGGCCTCACGGACGATGCGGTCCCGTTGCCCGGGCCGGCATTGGGGGTGACGACGGCGGCAGTGGCCCTCGCGGGGCTGCCGCGTCGCAGCACCTCCCATGCCGAGACGGCGATCAGAACCACAACGAGCACGCCGAGGATGATCACCTTCTTCGGCTGGCGCCTGATCTCGGCCTTCAGGTGATACCCGATGCCCGGTTTTCCTGGATCGCTCTGCGCCATGGAAGCCTCGCTAGTTCTCCGTGAAGTAGATGTTCATAAGAAGCTCGATATCCACCCCCTGCGTGGTCCCGGCCGGGGCCGGGCTGCAACTCGTGATCGAGAGCTTCTCGATCTGCGTGAGCCGTTCCATCCGCTCCAGCCGCTTCAGAAAGCTCGCAAGCGACAGGTAAGAGCCCTGGAACCGCAGGATGATCGGCAGGGTGTGGAACAGCTTCGAGCGGGTGGGGTTGCCCGGCTCGATCAACTGGTTGGAGAGGCTTTGCTCCTCGGAGAGGTTGCCGCTGATCTCGCGCAGGAATCCGCCGAGCTCCTGCTGGGCGGGCAGTCTGCGGTCGAAGTTGCGATAGTGTTTCTTCATCACCTGTACGTGGCGGAGCAGCGACGGCACGGACGAGGCCCTCCCGGCGTTTTCCACCAGGTGGATCTTCTGTCGGGCGGTCCGCGTCCGCAGGTCGCGGAGTTGCTTGCGTTGCGGCAGGTATACCAGCACCGCCCCCGCGACGACGATCGCCAGCAGCACGCCAACGACAATCAGGTTGTCTCGGGTCGTCTGTTTCACGAGTGGTCTCTCTGCCCGCCGTCCTAGCGGATCACGTAGCAGCTCACCTGAAACTGCCTCGCGCTGCGCGATCGGAACGTGACGTTCCTCGCGTAGCCCATGTTCACGTCCTCGAAAAACCTGCTGCCGGCGAGCTGGCCGATGAAGTTGGCCACGTCCACGTCCGTGGGCGCCATGCCGGTCAGCGTCAGCCGGACCCGCTTGACGACCCTCTCCTTCTCCGGCTTGCCCCCGGCCACCGGGCGGTTGGACCGGTTCGCCCCGGCGGCCTCCAGGGGAACGGCGACCTCCACCGTCTCCATGTTCAGTCTCGTCAGGGCCATGCTCTCCGGCATCGCACGCTGAAGCTCGGCCAGAACGTCCAGCGTGCCCACGCGCCGGCCGAGCCGCTCCTCGATGCGCTTCTTGATCATCAGGTCGGCCAGCTCCTGCTCCATCGACTCCTTCATGGCCAGTTGCTGGCGCATGGCGTCGCCGCGGCCCTCCAGCATCGACAGCTCGCCGCGCGCGGTCTGGATCCGCACGTGGAAGACGTACCCAAGTGCCACGAGCCCCGTGAGACAGACGGCCATCAGGTAGGCCTGAACGGTCAACCTGCGTCGACGGGCCCTTTGGGCCTTGATTCGGTCAGGCAGAAAGTCGATCTCTTCCATGGTCTCTCTTCCGCGTGCCCCGCTCGAACTGCTCGGACCGAAGCGACAGACCTGCGCAGACGCTCCACTCCGCCAGCATGCCTCTCCGATCGCCTCCCAGGTCCACACCCGACGTGTCGATTCCGCGAAGCGGCTGACCGACCATGCACTCCACGCCCAAATGCTCCCCCAGCAGCCGGATGAGCCCCGTGTCGCATGCCTGCCCGCCCGTCACCGTCACCCGCCTGGGGCGCAGGCCGCGGAAGGTCACCGAGCAGTACCGAAGGCACAGGGCGATCTCGCGAGAAAGCTCCTCCGCCTGGCCCCGAACGGCGTCCAGGACGGCCCAACCGACACAGTCCGGATCCCCGTTCTCGCCGTCGTGCTCCTCTTCGTCGCGGGCCTCGCAGACCCGTTCCCGCGTCATCTGGAATCGCAGTTCGCCCGCCTCCTCGTAGGAGAGGTTGAGCTGCTTGGCAACCGCCTCGGTGAAGTCCTTTCCGCCGGTTTTGATCCTCTTGACGAGCACGAGCTCCCGGCCGCGGGCCACGATCACCTTCGTCGAGGAGTGACCCAGATCGACGACGACGCTGACCGACTCCTCGTCCGCGCGGCGGCGCAGGTGCCGCCGGAACGGACGGAACATCGCCAGCGGTTCGGCGTCGATATGCTCGGGATACAGCCCCATCTCCCGGAGCATCGAGTAGTGGTCTTCCACGACCTCGCCCGGGGCGGCCAGCAGAATGAACTCCTCCTGGCAGTCCATCCCCTGGCGGACCTCCCCCGCGCGGAGCCAGTGAAGCTGGTCCGGGGCGAACCGGCGCCCGAACCGGTTGCGGGCCTCGTCGTGAACCGCCTCTTCGAGGTCGGCCCCGACCAGGCTCGGCAGACGGATGTTTTTGATCTTCAGTTGGTCGCAGGACAGGGAGGAGATCACGCGACTGCCTCGAAAGCCGCCCCCGCGGAGGGCGTCGCCGACCGCGCCGATCGCGAGCCGCCGCCGTGCCTCGCCATCGCCCCGGGCCGAGGCGGGAAAACGCCAACGCCAGCATGCGCGCACCGCAACGGCCCTGCCGACACAGTGCATCTGGAGCATCTTGATGCTGTCCGTGCCGATGTCCAGGGCGATCGGCCAGAGCTTCCTGCCCAGCAGATGATCGAACATGCCCGTCCTGTCCTTCTACGAACCTACTCTCGTGACGGTGATGGTTCCCGTCACGGGTGCGACGTCGACTCGATAGGTGTCCGGCCCGCCCTGCACGGTCACGAAGCCTCCGTTGTCAGGTGAGCCGAGCTCATCGAATGTCACGCTTTGGCTGCCTGCAAAACTCGCCGAGACAACATCCAGCCGCTCAAAATCGTTCTGCGAACGAAGGTTGACCAGATAGTCCGCATGTGTCATCGGGTGTTTCAGGGGGCCACTTGCGTTAGATATGTCGTAGCAGTCCGTATCCA
This sequence comes from uncultured Planctomycetaceae bacterium, assembly GCA_964427875.1. Taxonomy (GTDB): domain Bacteria; phylum Planctomycetota; class Phycisphaerae; order SM23-33; family SM23-33; genus CAYRVX01. The sequence goes on along the minus strand of CAYRVX010000059.1, from coordinate 20,875 downwards.
GGCTGAACTGGACGGTCACCGGCACCTGGGAGGTGATGGCGACGTTCTGGGCATATTCCAGGTCCGTCGAGATGATCCTCGCGGCGGACATCGCCTCCATGGTGCCCATGCCGCTGATGAAGGGCACGACCATCGTCCCGACAATGGCCATGATCACGACCACCACCAGGAGCTCCAGGAGCGTGAAGGCGGAATCGGAGCTACTTTTCATCGGCCTTGACCGCGCCTTTCTTCCCAGCCTTCTCTTGGCCTTCGGTCACCTGCACCTTCGCCTTGCCGGTCTCGAACAGCCCGATCAGCCTCTCGAGCTTCGCCGTGTTGGTCTCGAGAGCCTTGATCATCTTGTTCCGCTGCAAGCCGGCGTCCGGGATGCCGTTGGCGCCCATGGCCTGACGCGTCGGGTGAACGCCGTCGGCCCAGAGCCCGAGGATCAGCACCGTCAACAGGCCCGCGATGATCGTCAGACATACCCGCGTGTACGCATCCACGCGAAGCTGCATCTGCTTCTGCTCTTTGCCCATGGCAACCTGTTCCTTTCGTTGACCTGATGATTCGTTCACTGGTTGACTCGCCCAAAAGAGGCAATCACTCGTCCCATGCCAGGAGCTTCACCGAGGCGACCCGGGCCTCGTAGAGGGCTTGGATGTCTTCGTCGGTCAGCCTCTTCTTGAAGATCACCATCTCGTCGAGCAGGCCGTGGAACGGCCGGCTCGTGTCATCCTGAGGGTTGTTGCCGATCCACGCGTCGATTTCTTCGCCATTGAGCTTCTTGTCAACGTCGCCGGATTTGGCCTTCTCCCCGACCTTCTCGCCGTCCTTGTACAGCCTCATGTAGTGGTCGTTGTAGGTGGCCGCCGCGAAGGTCCATTCGCCCGCTTCCAGGTCGCCACTGTCGGCAACAAGGATGTCGATCACCCCGTCCTTGGTCTTCAGGGCGAACCGCAGCCTCATCGGCCCGCCGGCCGCAACGGTGCTGAGCAGCCACAGGTGGTCCATGGCCAGCGTGCTCTTCGCCTTGGAGATGAGCCGCGCATTGCTGACCGCGAAGTCATCCGCCTTGAACCAGGCCAGGAAGGTCAGGTTGTGACCTTCCACGCCCAGCGTCGTGCCCACGTCGACGTAGTCGTTCAGGCCGTCGAAGTGCGCCGCCCGGTCCGGGTCCCCGGCGAGGGCGCCCGGCTGGCCGAGCTGGACCCCGTTGTGGTACTGGCCGTGGCTCCTTGCCTGCTGGTCCCAGGCCACCGGACCGACCGGCTCGCCCAGCCGCCAGTAGTGGTAGGGGCCGAGCGCCTGGATCTGGCTCTCGTACGTGCTGCTCAGGCGGACTTCCACGCTGCTGGTCCGCGTCAGGCCGCGGGAGGTCCCCTTGGCCGTCACCCGGTACTGCACCGGCCCGATCTGCTGGCTGTAGAGGACGTAGGAGTCGTCGGTGCCGTCGGCGTGATACGGCCCGAGGGGGCTGCCCGCCGTGGCGCCGGCAAGGGCGGGCGAATTCGTCCGCAGCAGGTGAAGGGCGTGCTGGAGGCCGGACTCCGCCAGGTACCGCGACCGGCTGGCGTGAAGGAGGTTGGCCGAACCGGCCAGCTTCACCGTCGTGACGCAGAGGTAGCTCAGCCCCAGCACCGTGGCCATGGCGATCGTCGTCAGGACGAGCAGCATGGCGATGCCGGCTTGTCGGGTCCTGCTCTTTCTCATTTCGGCTCCGAACGTCCTTTGCCTGGTCCCCCCGAGCGGCCGGGGCTACGGGATCAGGAAATACTCACCGCCACTCTCGCCGACGTTGGCGACCCAGTCGGCCCGCAGCGTGGCCCCGGCGCTCATCCGGACGACCTCGGTGTTCTCGCCCACCGTCAGCGTGAACTTCACCATCCGGCTCCGCGGGGCGGGCCTGTCGCAATACACCTTGAAGCTGGCAACGTCGTGGGCCAGCACCCGCGGGATATCATATTGGGTAGGTTCCCACTGGTCGTCCACCAGGGCGATATTCGTCACCACCGACAGCGGAAGCACGTCGTCCAGCGAAGCCTGAGTCACCCCGGACACGCTGTCCGGGAAGATGAATCTGCGCTCGATCAACTGGCTGGTAGCGGCGTCGCGGTAGACGCGGACGACCTCGGTCCTGTTGATCTGGCCCAGGTCCCGCACGTCCGTCGCCCACACGATGAGGGCATTATCGGAGGCGGCGGTCACCAGCCGGGCCTTTCGCAGCGTGGCCTGCAAGCGGTTCGTCCCCGCGCGCCCGTTGTGCAGGTGCTTGTAGTATCGCTCGCTGTTCGCCTGCACGTTCGACAACGCCGCCGCCATGCTGGCTACGGCCAGGCCGATGACCAGCATCATCGACGTGCCGATGACCATCTCCGCCAGCGTGAATCCCGAGGCTGCTCTCTGCATGTTGTGCTCCTCGGCGCCTAGTTCAACCAGTGGACCAGGCGGGTCAACGTGACCAGCGGCTCGGATTCGTGCCGCACCTCGACGACCACGCGCATGAAGGTCGGCGGATCGCCGGGGTCCTGGCCGGTCACGTACACGTAGGCGACCGTGACGTGCCGGCTGAGTCCCTCGGCGGCGGGATCGTCAATGACGCTTCCGCCCGGATCCGTGATCGTGCCGGGCGGGTCGGTGTACCCGTGGTAGTCGTCGATCGCCGAGAACTGATCGCGGGAGGTCTCTTCCGCCTCGGGCCCGAAGGCCGCCGGCGGCTCGGCCTGCTCATCCCCGTCGTACGGCTCCTCGAATGGCCTCAGGAGGACCTCCTCCATCAGCTCCTCCGCCAGAGGGACCGCGAGGGTCTGTCGGGCCTCTACCATCTGGGTGCGCATACCGACGGTGAAAGGCATGACGACCGCGGTGACGGCGATGACCAGGATCACCGCGGCCAGCAGGGCCTCAAGAAGCGTAAAGGCCCCGCCGCGTTGTCGCCGGGATGCTCTCATCATCCATTCAATAGTCGAAGAACGGCGTGCCGCTCTCGTCGCTGCCCGTGCTGTCCGCCCTGAACGTCAACGTCGCCGGCTGATAGATCCACCCGTACTGGTCCTGAGGCGCATTGGGAAAGACCACCCCGTCGGCGATCATATTGACGGTGGTCTTTCCGTTGACCGGGTTCTCGGGGAACTGGCGCATGTACGGGCCGTAGCGATATCCGAGCGTGCCGGGCTCGGCCGTATCACCGGCGTCGTTCGATGCCTTGGTGATGTGGTCGGCTAACGCGTCGGCCGTCGGCTGCTGGCTTGTGTCGCAATCGGGATAGCCGGGTGAGACGCCCCGATGCTGGGCCTTGAAGACCATCATCTGCGAACGCATGAGTCGCAGATCGTCCATCAGCATGGTGGCCCTGGCCGTGGCGGAAGCATTGGAGAACTTGGGCAGGACGATGACGGCGAGGATCATGAGAATGACCACGACGATCAGGATCTCCACGAGCGTGAAAGCCGTCCGGTACTTCATCACCGTATCGTCCTCGTGTTGGGGAGCAAACCAGCCGGCGGCCCGAGGCCCGGAGCGAGTCTGTCTGCCGCCTGCGTGAGGGGCACGCCCCGGATCACGTCCGCTTCAGGCCGACCGGCACGGGACGACCCGGCCGGGGCCGAGGCGACCCCAACCGGGTTGTCCCTACGTGTTCGCCGAAACCGTCCGCCGCGCGGCGGCATTCGCCGCGGCGATGCGGGTGGCAAGGCGGTTTACCTGTCGATGTACTCGGTCGTGTTGGCGCCGAAGCAGCCGGTGGTCGAGTTGAACCACCAACCTTCCGTGCCGGACTCGGTGTTCGGGTCGCTGGCGCCCGTGGCGTCACGGACCGCGGCGCTGGTGTTGAACGGATTGGTCGGGAACTTCTGGAGATACGGCCCGAGGGTCCCGCCGGCCTGGCCGTTGATGTCGGTCTTGCCGTTCAGGTGGTTCACGAAGTTCCCGATCGTCCACGTGCCGTTGATCGTGCCGGGGTAGTCGTCCAGATGCTGGATCTTGTACAGCTCGACCTGGCTGCGGACGGTCTGGAGATCGCTGACCAGCGCGGATACCCGTGCGTCGTTCGACGCCTCGGTGAATTGCGGGATCACGATCGCCGCAAGGATGCCAAGGATGATCACGACGATCAGAATCTCGACCAGTGTAAAGCCCGTGTTCTTTCGCTTCATCGGATGTTGCCTCCAACGTTTTCCGGTTGGCCCTGACTGGGCCGGGGTGCTGTCAACTTCTTGCCCGGGACCTCTTTGCCTGAGACCTCCCTGCCGGGTCCCTCGCCTCCATCTATCGTGATTTATTCTGTTAGCGCCTGGTCTGTGCCTGCCGTCGCTGCGGCTCGTGGCTCCGCTGCCGCGATGCCTCAAGCCAAGCCGCCTGGCGGCTTCGCGAGAACAGGCCGTGTCGTTGGCTCGTCCGTCCCTTCCTGTCCTGTCACCTCCCTTCCGGGACGACCACACGTACCGTTCGGTCCCGTGAGCCCATGGCAGACGGCGTTCGCATTCGGTACGCCGGTCCCACACCGACCTAACGAGTGTATCGGCCGCTGCCGAGGGGGCCTTGAATTAGGCTTCTGGAATTGTCCGCGTGCCGCCGCGGAGTGCGACCGGAGAGGGTTCCGCCCTCAAAAAAGAAGGCGAAACGGCTTGATGAACCGCCCTTCATCATTCCCTTCGGCAGCCCGGCTGTCCCACTCATCGGGACCCGCGGCTTTGCGCTCCAGGCCTCCCACGGCCCGGATTGCCCTTTCGGGGAATTCGACCAGCGGCCGAACGTATGAAACATCGGCCGCACACTGGAGAGCATAGGATTCACTCCCGCCCCGTGCCAAAGCCACCGGGAGTTTTCCTCGGAAAACGGCCGCGAACCCGGACCGTACGGCGGGATCAGGGCTTGGCGCCCGGAAGGTCCGCCGCCCCCCGCTCGTGGAGGCCCGCCAGCAGCGCCTCGGCGGCTTCCTCGGCGCCGCCGACAAGGCATTTCACGCGGACCATGTCGCTGCCGTCCGGCCGGGCAATCATCCCCCGCGCACACCAGCGGTCCTCCTGCGGGGCGACGTGCACGGCCAGGCAGCTATGGCAGTCGGCTCCCAGCCGCCGGAGCACGTCGCGTTCGGCAGACAAGGCCGCGCGGGCCGCCGGGTCCTCCAGCGGCGCGAGCAGCTCGACGACTTCCACGTTGTCTCTCAACGCCTGCACGGCGAGGACCCCCTGCCCCGCCGCGGGAATGACATCCTCGACGTCCAGCGGGTGGATGAACTCGGCGTGGGAGTCGGCCAGGCCGCTGCGGAGCAGCCCCGCCATGGCCAACACGGCCGCGTCCAACCCGCCCTTGGGCGCAAGAGCCTTGCTCAGCCGGGTTTCGACGTTGCCGCGGACCGGCGCGACGGCCAGGTCGTCTCGAAGGGCCAGCAGTTGGGCCCGCCGCCGCGGGCTGCCCGTGCCCACCGCCGCACCGGCTGGAAGCCCATTGATGCCCGCAAATCGGCTGACCAGGGCGTCGCGCGGGTCGGCGCGGGCCGGCACGGCCGCGATCGTGAACTCCCCCGCCATTTCCGCCGGCAGGTCCTTCGCCGAGTGCACGGCCAGTTGGACCCGCCCGCCGCGGAGGGCCTGCTCCAGCTCCCGCGTGAACAGCCCCTTGCCCCCCGCGGAGGCCAGCCGGCCGCGAACGCGATCGCCCCGCGTGGTCATCGCGACCAGCTCGATCTCCAGGCCCTCATGGTGCGCGCGGATGGCGTCGGCCACGAGTCGGCTCTGCCGGAGGGCAAGGTTGCTTCGACGCGTCGCGATCCGCAGTTTCGTCATGGCGCAGGGGCCGGTTCGCGGTAGGGCCCACAGTGCCCGGCCAGCGGCAGACAGGGCCCGTGGGCGCTGCATTGGCCGGCATCAGGTTCCTTCGGTTTCCTTACGGTACTTCTGGGCCAGGCTGAACTTGTCGCGAGCGGCCTTCAGGGCCTCCTCGCGGCGGGCTTCTTCGGCGGGCGTCTCCCGCGACAGCGCCGCGGCCTGCTGGATCTCCCGCCAAGCCGCCTCGGGGTCGATCTCGTGGACAGGCGTGCACACGGCCGCCAGCAAGGTCAGGACGTTGTCGCAGAACCTGGCGAACCCGCCGGCGACGAAGTAGCTCGTCCAGGCGCCGCCGGGCTCGCGGACGGTCAGCGGGCCGCTGCCCAGCAGCATCACCAGCGGGCCCCGCCCGCCGAGCACCCCCACGAGCCCGTCCGGGGCGGGGAAGACGGCGCTCGTCGCTTCGCCGGCAAAGGCCCGGCCGTCCGGGGTGATCACCTCACAACGGAATGGCTTGCGGTAGTCCGGCACGCTCGTCAACCGAAGGTTTCCTGACAGACGACCTCATCGAACGCCTTCCGGCGCTTGGGCCCGGGCTCGCCGCGGGGATAGCCCACCGCCAGCAGCTCGATGATCCCCGCCCCCGACGGGACGTTGAGGAGCCGACGGCAGGCGTCCTGGTCGAAATGCCCCAGCCAGCAGGTGCCGAGCCCTTCGCCCACGGCCGCGAGCGTCATGTGATCGATGGCGATCGCGCAGTCGACGGGGTCGGCCGGCACGCCGCAGTGCATGACGTAATCCGGCGTCGTGCCGACGACCGCCACGAGCACGGGCGCCTGGGCGACCCACGCCTGGTCGGCCGCCCCGGCGAGCGCCCGGCGGCGCTCGCCGTCGCGAACCACCACGAACTTGCGCTCCTGGCGGTTCCTGGCCGAGGGCGCCAGCCGCCCGGCGTCCAGGACGCGTCGCAGCCTGTCCTCCTCAACGTCTCGATCCTGATAGGCTCGAACGCTGCATCGCTTCCGGATGGCTTCGTAGACTTCCATGGCTCTGGCTCCTCATGCCGGCTCCTGGGTCTTCGGGTCCTGCTTCTGCGTCTCGGTCGAGCCGCCGTCGCCGCGGGCGGGCGGGCGCCCGAAGCCCATCGCAATTGTCGCGAACGGAAAGGCATAGATCGTGAACTGAAGATCCGTCGGCCGCCAGCGGCTGAACTGCCCCTCCCGCCAGGCCCTCGACCTCGCGGTGGTGATGGACTGCTCGAGGATCCCGCAGAGCTCCTCGCACTGCTGAAGCAGCTCCCGGACCCTCAACTCCGGCACGAGGTTCGCCTTGTTCGCCAGCCGGAGCCAGCACCGCGCATTGCGCAGCCCGGACAGGGCGTCGTTCAACTGGCGTGTGAACTCGCCGCGCCGTTCGGCCGCGACGGCCTCTTCGTAGCTCGGCCCGGCGCCGGTGCCGGACCGCACCAGTTCGCTGGCGACGTGCCGCCCGAAGGGCGTATCGGGCAGCGAGTCGGCCACCTGCCCGACCGCCGCGCCGAAGTCCAGCAAACGCTCCATCAGTTCTTCGGGGATCATTCTCGCCTCGCCGTCTCGCGGCTGCTTTGCGGTGTTGGGGACGCCTGTGCGGGCCGGGCCTTCGCCTCGGCCTCTTCGACCGTGCCGACGTACATGAAGGCCCCTTCCGGCAGATGGTCCCACTTTCCTTCGCATATCTCGCGGAAGCTCCGGACGGTCTCGGCCAGCGGCACGTAGTCGCCCGGCTTGCCCGTGAACACCTCGGCCACGATGAACGCCTGGGAGAAGAACCGTTCGATCCGCCTGGCCCTGGCGACCGTCTGGCGGTCCTGCTCGCCGAGCTCGTCGATCCCGAGGATCGCGATGATGTCCTGGAGGTCGCGGTATCGCTGGAGGATCTCCTGCACCCGCCGGGCCGTCTGGTAATGCTCCGGCCCCACCAGTTTCGGGTCGAGAATCCGGGACGAGCTGGCCAGCGGGTCGATGGCCGGGTAGATGCCCTTCTCCACGATGGCGCGCTCGAGCACGATGAAGGCGTCCAGGTGGGCGACGGCCGTGGCGGGCGCCGGGTCCGTCATGTCGTCGGCGGGCACGTAGACGGCCTGGACGGACGTGATCGCCCCCTGCCGCGTGGAGGTGATCCGCTCCTGGAGTTCGCCCATTTCCGTGGCGAGCGTCGGCTGGTACCCCACGGCCGACGGCATCCGCCCCAGCAGCGCCGAGACCTCGCTGCCGGCCTGGGAGAACCGGAAGATGTTGTCGATGAAAAGGAGCGTCTCGGCGCCGGTGTCGCGGAAGTACTCCGCCAGCGTCAGCCCCGACAGCGCCACCCGCGGGCGCGCGCCGGGCGGCTCGTTCATCTGCCCGAAGACCAGCGCGGTCTTCTCCAGGAGCATCTGCCCGGTGTCGCCGATCTCCATGTCCTGCATGTCCAGCCACATGTCGTTGCCCTCGCGGGTCCGCTCGCCGACGCCGGCGAAGACGCTGTAGCCGCCGTGGCGCGTCGCGATCCGCGCGATGAGCTCCTGGATGATCATCGTCTTGCCGAGCCCCGCGCCGCCGAACAGGCCGGTCTTTCCCCCCCGGACGAACGGCGCCAGCAGGTCGATCACCTTGATGCCCGTCTCGAAGACCTCGCTCTTTGGCACCAGGGCGTCGAACCCCGGCGGATCGGCGTGGATCGGCCGGTACTCCTGGGCCTGGACCTCGCCCCGCCCGTCGGTCGGCTCGCCCAGCACGTTGAAGACCCGCCCGAGCACGTTCGGGCCGACCGGCATCTTCACGGGCCCGCCCGTATCCGCCACCGCCATCCCGCGGATGAGCCCGTCCGTGCTGCCCAGCGCAACGCAGCGGACCCGCCCGCCGCCGAGATGCTGCTGGACCTCGCCCGTCACGACCGGCCGCGCCGTGTCGCCCTCGTCCCCCATCACGCGCAGCGCGTTGTGGATCGCCGGGAGCTGCTCTTCGGCAAACTCCGCATCGAACGTCGAGCCGATCACCTGTATGATCTTGCCTTTCCCGGGCATGTCTCGATTGCCTGTCAGGCTCCTTATCCGCCCCGGCCTGACATGATCTCGGCCAGTTCCGTGGTGATCTGTCTCTGCCGCTGCCGGTTGGCCAGGAGTCTCAGCTCGTGGATCATGTCGTCGGCGTTGTCGGTGGCGGCCTGCATCGCGGCCCTTCGCGTGAACTGCTCGGACGCGGCGGCGTCGAGGAAACACTGGTACAGCTTGATGCGAACGGTCAGCGGCAGGAGCTTGCGGAGTATCTGCTCCGGCGAGGGGAGGAAGTCGTAGGGAAACGGGACCTCCTGCCGGGCTTCGGCGTCCTGCCCGCGGGTCGGCAGGTCCGAGAGGGGCAGGACCGGCGCGACGGCCGGCCGCTGCCGCCCCGACGAAACGAACTGCGTGTAGGCCACCTCCAGCCCGCTGATCCGCCGGGCGAGGAAGTCCGACATCATCGAGTCCGCCAGCGAGGCGGCCGCTTCGTATCCCGGAACGCCGTCGAACTGCTCGTACACGCGGTCGATCTGGAAGCCGCGGAACCGGAGGTACTGAACGCCCCGCCGGCCCACCAGGTGGAGCTGGACCTCGTAGCCGGCGTCGCGCAGCCGGCCCAGCCGCTGGATGCCGAGGCCCAGAACGTTCATGTTGTACGACCCGCACAGGCCGCGGCTGCTCGTCAGCACCAGCAGCACCTCGCGCCGGACGTCTTCGGGGGCCTTGAGCAGGGGGTGATCCAACACCTTCGCCTGCGACCGCGCGATCACGTCGGCGACGGTCGCCACCAGCCCGGTCGCGAAGGGCCCGAAGGAGACGATCCGATCGTACGCCACCTTGAACTGCGCCGACGCGACCGTCCGCATCGCCTTGGTGACGGTGCGTATGTTCCCGATCGCGCGGGTGCGTTTCAGGATGTTTCGGGGCTTGGGCATCGGTTACGTGGGGCGCTCGCTCACGGGGGGCATCGGCGGCATGGCCTGTCCGACGCCGGCCTGGAACTTCTCCTTGTAGGCGGTGAGGATGCGCTGAAGCTTCCTTTCGCGATCGTCGGTGAGGTCCGCGGCGGCGGCGAGATCTTCCCGGAAATCCGCGTTCTGTGTCCGGAGGGTCTCCAGCAGCCCGGCCTCGAACTCGGCGACGCGGGCGAGCTCGATCTCGTCGAGATAGCCGCGCGTCCCGGCGTAGATCGCCACGACCTGGTCCACGATCGCCCGCGGCTCGTACTGGGGCTGTGTCAGCAGGCGGACCATGCGCTCGCCCCGATCCAGCCGCTGCCGGGTGGCGGCGTCCACGGCCATGCTCACCTGCGTGTAGGCCACCAGCTCGCGGTAGCTGGCCAGGTCCAGCCGAAGGTTCGAGGCGACCTTTTTCATCGCCTTGCACGCGGCCTTGTAGCCGACCCGGCTGACGGAGATCCCCGCGTTGATCGCCGGGCGGACGCCGGCGTAGAAGAGCCCCGGCTCCAGGTAGATCTGCCCGTCGGTGATCGAGATCAGGTTCGTCGGGATATAGGCGGAGACCTCCCCTTCCTGGGTCTCGCAGATCGGCAGGGCGGTCATCGACCCGCCGGAGCTCGGCAGGCGGCGGACCTCGTGCGCCGAGGCGTCCTCCATGGCCCCCAGGTCGCGGTCGGCCTGCTTTCTGCCCAGCGGGCCGACGTAGACCTTGCCGCGCGGGGCCGCGTCGAGGAAGTCCCCGGGCGCCTGCCGGGGCGCGATGACGTACCGATCGGCCAGTTTGCACGCCCGCTCCAGCAGCCGGCTGTGGAGGTAGAACACGTCGCCCGGATACGCCTCGCGCCCCGGCGGGCGGCGAAGCAGCAGGGAGATCTCGCGGTAGGCCGTCGCCTGCTTCGTCAGGTCGTCGTAGACGACGAGCGTGGCCCGGCCCTGCTCATACATGAAGTGCTCGGCGATGGTGCAGCCGGCGTAGGGCGCGACGTATTGCAGCGGGGCCGGCGCGCTGCCCGAGGCCGACACCACGATGCAGTGGCTCATCGCCCCGTGCTCGCGGAGCGTCTGGACCACGCCGGCCACGGTCGACTCCTTCTGGCCGATAGCCACGTAGACGCACAGCACGTCGCTGTCGGCCTGGTTGATGATCGTGTCCACCGCGATGGCCGTCTTGCCCGTCTTGCGGTCCCCGATGATCAGCTCGCGCTGTCCGCGCCCGATGGGCGTCATCGAGTCGATCGCCTTGATACCCGTCTCGAGGGGCTCGGTGACCGGCTGGCGCTCGGTGATTCCGGGCGCCGGCATCTCCAGCGGGCGGCTCCTGGCGGTGGAGATGGGCCCCTTGCCGTCGAGCGGCCGGCCGAGCGGGTCCACCACACGCCCGAGCATGCCCTGGCCGACGGGCACGTCCAGCAGCCGCCCCGTGCCCCGGACGCCCTGGCCGGCCTTGATCTGCTCGCACGAGCCGTAGATCACCGCCCCGACGGAGCTCTCCTCGAGGTTGAATACCTGCCCCATCTGGCCGTTCTCGAACTGGAGCATCTCGCCGGCCATCGCGTGCGACAGGCCGTAGATCTGGGCGATACCGTCGCCGACCTCCAGCACCCGCCCGACGTGGGCGACGTCCACCTCGCCGCGGTGGCTGGCCACCTCCTGACGGATTGCCTCGGCGATGTCGCTGGAGAGCAGGCGCTCGGCCCCGCGCCGGCTCAACTGCTCGCGATACCGGGCGATCTCCTCGCGGATGACACTCGCGATCTCGTCGGTCCTGGCCTTCACCTTACGATCTCGTCGAAAAGCCGATCTTATCCCTTGGAATCCTGCGTGCCGGTCGGCCCCGGGCCGGCGGTCCTCGGCGGCTCCAGGCGAATCTCCCTGCGGAGCCTGTTCTGAAGGCTCGCCAAGTCACCACGAACCGAGGCGTCGTAGAGACGGTCTCCCATCCGCAGCGCCATGCCCGCGATCAGGTCCTCGTCCACGTCGAACGTCACGACGGGCTCGCGGCCGAGCGCCTCGGCCAGGCCGCGAATCGTCCGCTCGCGCTGCTCTTCATCGAGCGGCGCCGCCGTCGTCACCGTCAGCTCCCGCTTCCCCTGGCGGCGATACAGCTCCGACCGGAAGACCCTTCGGAAGGTCCGCAGCAGGCCCAGCCGCCCGGCGCGGGCCATCACGTTCAGCAAGGCTTCGACGGGCTCGCTCACCCGGCCGTGAAAGACCCGCCGCACCACGGCAGAGCGCTCGGCGCCGGACAGCAGCGCGGCCGTCAGGAGGCCCTCGAAGCCTTCGATCTCGTCGAGCAGTTGGACGACGGCGTCGAGCTCGCCGGCGACTTCGTCGGCCTCCACGTCGCCGGGCACCTGCCCGAGCATCGCCTCGGCGTATTCCCCGGCGAGCGACTCGCTGACCGGGTCCATGACCGAATCGACCTTGCGGGTCGGCAGCTTCATTCGACGTCCCTCGCCGCGCGGTCCCGGATTCGCCTAAGCGACTGCTCCACCATCGCCGCCTGCTTCTCGGCGCTGAGCTCTTCGCGGATGATCTCGCCGGCGATGTCCACCGCCAGTCCGGCCATCGCCTGCTGGAGGTCTTCCAGGGCGGCCTTCTTGAACTGCTCGATCTCAGCCTTCGCCGCCTCGATGGACTTGCCGCCCTCCTCGCGGGCGGACGCGAGCATCTCCTCCCGCGCCTTGGCGGCCCCTTCCAGGCCCTTGACGAGCACCTGCTTCGCCTCGGACTCCGCCCGTGCCAGACGGGCCCGATGGTGCGCCTCGAGGTCCTTCGCCTCCCGTTCGCGCCGCTCGCTGTCGCGGAGGCGCTCGGAGATCTCCTGCTCGCGGCGCTGCAACTGCGAGATGACCGGCTTCCACGCGAACTTGCCCAGGATCAGCAGGACGAGGCCGAAGATGACCAGCAGCGTCAGCGCCTGCCCCAGGTCGCCGTACGGGCTGCCTTCCTCGCCTTCAGCCCACAGCGGACCTCCCGCGCAGAGCATCGCCGCGGCGGCTGCGATCAGCGGCCAACGCCTCATCCCGACTGGCGAATTCCAGGCCATCGCGCGGACTCCCGGCTCAGGACGGCGCAGGTCAGCCTCCGTAGAGGCTCAGCAGGCACACCACGATGGCGAAGAGCATGCCCACCTCGACCATGCCCGCCGCGACGACCATCGGCGCGAACATGTCCCTGGCCGCTTCCGGCTGGCGCGCGATGGACTCGATGCACCCGGTGCCGATTCTCGAGACGCCATAGCCGCCGGCTCCCGCCGCCAAGGCCGCGCCCACGCACGCGGCGATCGTCTTCAGCGCGTCCGCCCACGGATCACTGCGGTCGCTCTTGGCGGTTGGAGCCCCGGTCGCCGGCAGGCTGTTCGCGTCGCCCTGGGCCCAGGCGAGGCCGCTCAACGCGCAGACAACCAGCAGCAGCGCCGCCAGTCTCCATGCCTTCGTCATCTATGCTCTCCCGGTTGAGAAGACCTTACTGTCGAATTCAGCCGCCGCGCCGCCCGCCGGTCAATGGCTCGCCTCGGCATACATGCCGAGGAACAGCGCGGTCATTATCGTGAAGATGAACGCCTGAATGCCGCACACCAGCAGCTCCATCAGGTTCAGCCCGACGCTGCCGACAACGCAGATCGGCAGGACGTAGATCCCGTGGGCGTGGAAGCCCGGGTCGCCGGGGGAAAGGGCGAGCATCGGCCGGATCGCCTTCAGGCCGAGGTCCACCACCACCGCCAGCAGCATGTGCCCCGCAAGCATGTTCGCGCACAGCCTCACCAGCAGCGCGACGCACTTGGCGACGGCACTGACCAGCTCCAAAACGGCCATCGGGACCAGGATCGCCTTGCCCACCAGCCCCGGGACCGGCGGAGAGAGGCTCAGGAACCACAGGACCGGTGAGAGCGCCCAGCAGGTGGACATCGGCCAGCCGTGCCGCTTGTGATAGCGCTCGGCCGCTGCTCGCAGGCCGTTGGTCAGGATGGCCAGCATCGCCAGGCTGGCCAGCGCCGCACCCACCGCGGGAACGACCGTCGGCGTGCCGCCCACCTTGTACGTGTCGTTGACGCCCAACATCAGCGAGAGGCTCTCCAGCGGCACCAGCCCGATGACGTTCAGCGCGAAGACGACCACGAACACGGTGGTCAGGAACGGCAGGTACGTATCCGCCTTCTCGTGAAGGGCCGGGCGGGCGATCACGTCCCGGACGAACACCACCAGCGACTCCAGGAAGTTCTGCCCGCCGGAGGGAACGTAGGTGGGCCGCCGGGCCATCGGCACGATGATGGCGATCAGCACGGCGCAGACGATCCACATCGAGACGATCGCCCCGGACATCAACGTGATGTGAACGCCGAACACGTCGATCCCCCAGCCGGGCCAGGGGCGGTCCAGCACGTGCTTGAGCAGATTGGCCGATGCGATCAACACCTTCGCCGTTTCACCTTACTCGATTTCCATTCCAGCCCGCCCGACGGGCCGGCCCCGCGGATGCCGACGCAGGGCGCGCAATAGCCAGGCGCATTCGGCCGGCAGCATGGCCGCGTAGAAGACCGCGAGCCACGTCAGGATCGCCGCAGCGGAGGGGCGATACTTCCACGCCGCCGCCGCACCCAGCGCGAGGCACACCACCATGCAGCCCAGCCCCCCACCCACGAAGGTCAGCGCCGCCTTCCGCGGTCCGCCGACGGCGGAGTACCTCACCAGCGAGGCGCTGAACACCGTCGCCGCCAGGACGATTCCCCCCGCCAGCAGCAGGCCCCACAGCCCGTCCCAGCCGGCGGCGTGCCAGGTCGGCCAGGCGCCGGCCAGACCGACGGCCAGCCCAGTCAGCACGAGCCAACACAGCAGCGCCGTCAAGCTCATCCGCATCGGCTGCAACCGGTCCATCGTACGCCGTTCCTATCCCGCACCGTTCGGGCCGCCGTCGCTGTCCTCTCGGTGAGCGCTCTTCATGATCCCCCATCCCTGCTTCCACAACCGGCCCATCGCCACCGAGAAGCCCACGATCGCGCCCAGGATCGTCACCGCCGGCTGCGTCCAGCCAATCCAACGGTCGAGCTGCCATCCCAGAAACAGAAACGCCAGGAACACCAGCAGGAACTCGATCCCGACCGTGGCGTACCTCAGCAGGTTCCGCGGTGGTGGTTTCTCGTCCATCTCGCACCGATCGGCCGCCGCACGGGCCCGTGCCCGGTTACGCAGCCTTTACCGCCGGCCACTGCGCATAAAACGTTACTTATAGGTATACGTCGCGCGGCTGTCAAGAACGCGACTAGGCCCGCAGCGACGCATCCCGACGAAGCGGGGGCGCCGCTGGTCGGCAACTCGCTTGACGCACGGCCCTCCAGCCGGTAAGAAGAGGGCCAAGATGTTTTCCGCGATCGTCAAGAAGCGGCGGCTGTTCCGCTCGTGGACGAGCGGGCATCCGCTGTGGTGTTCGTGGCAGGTGACGTACCGCTGCAACTTCCGCTGTCGTTTCTGCCACTACTGGAACGACCCGCTGGGGCAGGCCCCCGAGCCGCCGGTCGGGCGGTACGCCGAGGGGGCGCGGAAGCTGGCCTCCTACGGGACGATGCTCGTTTCGCTGGCCGGCGGGGAGCCGCTGCTGCGGGCCGACCTGGCGGAGATCGTCGCCGCCGTCGGCGAGTACCACTTTCCCTTCGTCACCACGAACGGATGGTTCGTGACGCGGCAGGTCGCCCGCGACCTGATGGCCGCCGGCGCGTGGGGCGTCTCGGTCAGCATCGACTTCGCCTCCCCGCAGCGCCACGACGCCGCCCGCGGCATGGACGGCGCGTGGCGGCACGCCTGGCGGGCCGTCGAACTGCTCAGCGAAGCCCGCATCCACAAGTGGCAGCGCGTCAACGTCATGAGCGTCCTGCTGGACGACAACATCGACGACATCGCAAAGCTCGTCGAGATGGCCGCCGAGCGGAACGCCTACTTCATGATCCAGCCGTACGGGCGGCTCAAGACCGGCTCGCAGGCCTTCGTCCACAACGACGGGCCCGTAAGCCCCCGCCTGCTGGAGCTGCGAAAACGCCGGCCGAACTTCCTCTCCAACCCCTACTACCTCGAGCGATTCGACCGCTTCCTGAACGGCGGCGTGGGCGGCTGCATGGCCGGCAGGGCCTTCTTCAACATCGACTCGACCGGTGACGTCGCCATCTGCGTCGATCGGAAGGACCGCCCCGTGGCCAACCTGTTCCGCGACGGTGCGGCCGTCATTCACCGGCGCCTGCGGGCCGCCGGGAAGGGAAACTCCTGCCGCGCCTGCTGGTACAACTGCCGCGGGGAAGTCGAGAGCCTCTACGACCCCCTGGGCCTGTGGAAGTCCCTGCCGACGTACCTCTTCGACCGGGGAAGAGCGCCCGGAGTGAGAGAGGAGACATAATCCCGCCACGTCGGCTTAGCGGCCGCCGGCACGGCGGCCCTCTTCTCTTCGACGCACCGTACCCCCTACTCCGTTTCAGCCACCCAGACGCGGATGTTCCCCACGCACGGCCCCCAGCGCCGAAAGGGCATGCCCCACGTATCGACGGAAACGTAGGTCTGTGTGGACAGGCCGCGCCAGAAGTCATCCACGTGCACGGCCTCGACGTGGTAATGAGCGGTGTCGGCGCGCTGCCAGGCCTTGCCGACGAAGACGTCCCTCTCGGACGTGGCGAAGCCCCACTGCGTCCAGGCGCCGGGCACGTCGGTCCGGGCCAGGGGCGAGCGGGCGATGAGCCTGTCCGGCCGGGCGTCTCCGTCCGTGTCGGCGTAGGCGACGTAATAGAACTCGCCGAACCGCCCGGCCTCGGGGTGGGCGATGGAGACGTGGTAGGTCCGCCGGCCGGCGGCGGACGGCAGCTTCCAGACCTGCGCGCGGTACGGCAGGACCGCCACGTCCTCGATGGGCTTGACGATGCCGCCGGCACGCTTCTTCAGCGCCGATTCGCCCGGCGTGACCTTCCCCGAGGCGGGGGCCGCCGGCTTGCGCGGGCTCGGGGACACCGAGAGCTTCCTGGCGGCCTCGACGATCTCCGCCAGAGAGGCCCAGACCTCCTTGCGCGCCCTGGCCACCTCGTCCGCGGCCGCATCCGCCTTGGACGCCTCTGGCTTCAACTCGCGAAGTGACTTCTCGATCTCCGCCAGCTTCTCGTCAGAGGCCAGCAGCTTCTGCAACAGGGCCACCAGGCCCCCCTGCATGCGAACGATCTCCGCCTGCTTCGCCCGCAGGGCCGCCGACGGATCGGCGCGCTTCGCGGCGGACTTGCCCGGCGCGGCGGGGCGGGCATCTTCCGGCGCCACCCACGCCCTGCCGTTCCACTGGAGGTCGGTCTTGTAGGTCTGCCCGCGGTTGACCAGCGTCAGGACCTGCGGACCGGTGGAGAGGATCTCGAACCCCCCCCGGCCCTGCTCCACGCGGAGCACCCGCAGCACCCTGGTGATGTCCTTGCCGGTCTTGGGGACGGCCGACAGCTCCCGCATCGTGCCGTCGGCATACGTGACCTGGTAGTAGACGGTCCGCCCCCGCTCCTTCGAGGCCGCCCACGCCGGCCAGAGCAACATCAGCGCCCCCGCGGCCAAGGCGGCCGACCGCCGATAACGCCGCCGCTGTTGGTTCGCAGATCGCATCGCTCGCGCCCTCCGCCAGGAGCAAGTAGCCCGTCGATGTCCCGCGGCCGCCGCGCGGAGCGGCCTGTTCCTATCATCGGCATCCGACGAGCGGGGATGCAGCCCGCGATGAAGAATCCCCTCGCGCCGCCAGCGAGCCAGGGCCTCCTCAGGTGCCGGCCGCCCCGCCGAAAGCGATCCGCCGGGCCTCGGACCGCCCGCCCGGGTGGATCGCGACCGTCGTGCGCCAGTCATGGAGCGGGCCGGAGCACTCGATCAGACCCCGCTCGGACAGCTCCTTCGCGACCACGATGAGGTCGGCGGCGGTCAGCCGAAACGGCGATGTGGCCGCCATCGCCAGCAGCACGTCCTGCACGGTGCGCGGAACGTCCAGGGCCAGCAGGTAGGCCAGCAGGTCTCGCCGAAGCCGCCGGCGGGCCTCGACATCGGCTAACTGGCGGTCGATCGCCCTCGTGGCATCCACCGCGCGAGCCAGGAGGCGGTGGACCTCCTGCTGGAAGGCATCCGGGTCGGCCCCGGGCTCCTTCGCGCGCTCGGCGAGCCGATCCAGGCGGGCCCGAAGGTCCGCCAGCATTCGCTCAATCCGCTCGTCCGCCTCGTCCTGTCCGCCCGAAACGTCCTGTGGCGAGATTCGCAGGGCCCAGAGGCGATCCATCACTTCCGCGGGGTCCTCCAGCGGGCCCCGGGGCGATCCGGCGCCCCTGCCCGCCGCCGGCCCCTGCGAGCGCCCCGACGCTGCCTGGCCGGCTTCGGCCCCCGCGACCCGCCGCCGGGAGCCCAGCATCCCAACGACGACCACGACCAGCAGGACACCCGCGGCGGTCGCAGCCATCGCCGCGACGACCTGCGCGACCGTGAACGCCCCCCACCCACCCGGCGCCGGGGGATCGTACGCAGCCGCGCCGGGGTTCGAGGGCGCCTCGCCGGCACCGGCCGGCCGGGTGGCCGACTGGATGGCGCTCGTCAGCGCGGTCAGCTCCTTCCTGGCCTCCGCCAGCGCCGCCGTAGACTGCACCAGTTCCTGACGAGTCTTCCGCGCTTCGGCCGCCGCCGCCTCTCGCTCCGCAGTGACGGCGGCGAGCTTCTTCCCGGCCTCCGCCAGCGCCGCCGTGCACTGCATGAGCTCCTGACGAGTCTTCCGCGCTTCGGCCGCCGCCGCCTCTCGCTCGGTAGTGACAGCGGCGAGCTTCTTCCCGGCCTCCGCCAGCGCCGCCGTGCACTGCATGAGCTCCTGACGAGTCTTCCGCGCTTCGGCCGCCGCCGCCTCTCGTTCGGCAGTGACGGCGGCGAGCTTCTTCCCGGCCTCCGCCAGCGCCGCCGCAGACTGCACCAGTTCCTGACGAGTCTTCTGAGCTTCGGCCGCCGCCGCCTCTCGTTCGGCAGCGCTCTCGGAGAGCTTCTTCCCGGCTTCCAGCAGCGCCGCCGCGGACGCCGCCAGCTCCTGGCGCATCTTCCGGGCCTCCGCCACGGCCGCCTCTCGCTCGGCAGCGCTCTCGGAGAGCTTCTTCCCGGCCTGGGCCAATGCCGCCGCGGACGCCGCCAACTCCTGGCGCATCTTCCGGGCCTCCGCCGCGGCCGCCTCTCGCTCGGCACGCTCGGCGTCCCGCTTGACACCGGCCAGGGCTTCGCGAGATTCCACCAGCCGCGCCGCCAGGTCCAGCAGCGAGGCGTTCAGGTCTGGCGGCCTGGCGCGCTGCCCGCGATCACTGCCGGGATCGCCGCCGGCTGCCGTGCCACGCGCCGGGGCCATCCAGGCCTTTCCGTTCCACTTCAGCTCGCCAATGTAGATCGGGGCGCCTTGGGCCGGCCTCGGCGAGTTCGGGTCCGCCGAGAGGGCCTCGCGGCCGGCCCCGCCGGGGTCGGCACGGGCGAATCGCAGTACGTTGATGATCCCCTCCGCGGTCCGGGGCACGGCCGGCAGGCGACGCACGGACCCGTCGGCGTACGTGACCAGGTAGAATACGAGGGGATCGGCATCGGCAGCCGGCGCAGCAGGCGCCGCCGCCAGCAGCAGTGCCGGACAGGCCAACCCGGGGAGAAATGACAGACACGCCAAGCGCCAGCCAGCGGACCGTGCCACCCTCGCTTCACGTTCAGTTGGGGCCATAGGGCGATTTCCCGCCGATTCCATCCTTTCGGCCGCCCATTATACTTCACACCTCTGGGAACAGGAAGGAATCGCGGGCGGAAATGGGGCCAGGATCGTTGCCGGAGGGGGGAAATCGCCGAAAGGCCGGTTTGCAATTCAACCGCCGTGTCGGTACCATCCTTCCGGAAGTCCGGAGCCGCTCATCCAAGGCCGCTGATCCAGACGTTTACAGGGGCATCGTCCCGAGGGCTCCCGGCAGGGACTTGTGTGGACGGATCATGAAGAGAATTCTGACAGCCCAGCAGGTCCGGCGTGCCCTCGATCGCTTGTACCAGGCCATTGCAGACGCACTGCCCGAGGCCGGCCGGGTCGCCATCATCGGGATCCGCACGCGGGGCGAGACGCTCGCCTTGCGGATCGTCGAGCGGCTGCGGGCCGACAAGAAGGGCCTGCCCATCCAACACGGGGTGCTGGACATCACGTTCTACCGCGACGATCTCTCCCGCCGGCGCGGCGCCCCGCTGGTGCGGGCCACCGAGATCGACTTCGACATCGACGACACCTTTGTCGTGCTCGTGGACGACGTGGTGCACACCGGGCGGTCGGTCCGCGCGGCGCTGGATGCGCTGCACGACTTCGGCCGGGCGAAGGTGATCCGGCTGGCCGTCCTCGTCGATCGCGGCGGGCGGGAACTGCCCGTCGCCGCCGATCTCGTCGGGCGGAGGGTCTCGGCGCCCAACACCAAACGTGTCCAGGTCAGATTGAAGGAAAACGATGGCGAAGAAGGCGTCTTCCTCATCAACAGGTTCTAAGGTCCGGCCGGGACGCTCATCCCGGCCTTTTGTTTGGACCCGCAAGGACCTGATCGGGCTGGACGAGCTTTCCGCCGAGGAGATCGTCCACCTGCTCGACACGGCCGAGAGCTTCCGAGAGGTCTCCACCCGGTCCATCAAGAAGGTGCCCGCCCTTCGGGGCAAGGTGGTGGCGCTGCTGTTCTTCGAGACCTCCACGCGAACGCGGATGAGTTTCGAGCTGGCGGCCAGCCGGCTCAGCGCCGACACGATCGTCTTCACGGCCAAGGACTCCTCGGTGGCCAAGGGCGAGACCACGCTGGACACCGTGCGGAACATCGAGGCGATGGGGGTGGACGTGTTCGTGATCCGCCACAGCCAGCCGGGCGCGCCGCACATGCTCTCGCGAAAGGTGGCCGCCTCGATCGTCAACGCCGGTGACGGGGCGCACGAGCATCCCACGCAGGCCCTGCTGGACATCTTCACCATCCGCCAGCGGCTCGGGCGCATCGAGGGGCTGAAGGTCGCCATCGTCGGCGACATCGCCCACTCCCGCGTCGCGCGGAGCAACGTCCTGGGGCTCAAGAAGCTCGGGGCCGAGGTGATCGTCGTCGGCCCGCCCACGCTCGTGCCGTCGGCCATCCGCCCCATGGGCTGCGA
>CAYRVX010000058.1:0-42302 GCA_964427875.1 uncultured Planctomycetaceae bacterium | reverse complement strand
GTTCCGAGTTCCGGGTTCCGAGTTCCGAGTTCCGGGTTCCGGGTTCCGAGTTCCGAGTTCCGGGTTCCGAGTTCCGAGTTCCGGGTTCCGAGTTCCGAGTTCCGAGTTCCGAGTTCCGAGTTCCCAGTTCCGGGCTACCGGCTACTAAGTGCCGCCCGCCTTCAGGCGATACACGTGCTGGATGATCGTCTCGGGCGAATCAGTCTTGGGGGCCACGGCCAGTACGCGCTCGACCAGGGCAAACGCGTCGGCTCGGCGTTCGCCGAGTTGAACGAGGACCGCGATGGCCTCGATCGCGGCCTCGGGCATCTCGAGGCGTTCGCCGCCGGCCGCCGGCAGCTCGCCGGCGAAGTCGTCCATCTTGCCCTGCAACTCCGTGATGATCCGCTCGGCCATGCGCCGCCCGATCTCCGGCAGGGCGACCAGGAGCTTGGCGTCCTTCGCCTGGATTGCGGCCGCGATGTCCCCCACGGGCATCGCCAGGGCGCGGAGCGCCTTGCGGATGCCGACGCCCTTGACGGTGGTGAAGACGCGGAAGAAGTCGCGATCGCCCTCGGAGAGGAAGCCGACCAGGCGGGGAACGAGGCTGCCGCTGGCGGGGCCGCCCTCAATGTAGTGTATCGTGTGCAGCACAACGTCCTGGCCGACGCGCCGGCTCAGCCGCTCCAGGGCACAGCTCGGGACCATCACCTCGTACCACAGCCCGCTGCCGGCGTCGATCAACGCGCCGGAAGAATCGACATGCTCCAGCTTGCCGGAGACGCGGGAAATCATGGGTTCGTTATATGTTAGGCCGGCGCTCCTGTCCACGAAAACCCGCAAAATCAAAGGCGCTCGCGGCGCAAGCGTATCCGCCTTTTGACCTTGCCGCAGGAGCGCGGAGGGTCTATATTCCGCCCGGGCCCCGTCGGCGGTCGGAGAAGGGGCCCGATCGGCATTCCCGCGACAGACCGACGCCCGCTGAAGGACGCGGTCAGGCGAAGAGCAAGATGGCCGGCTTCTGGCAGCAGAGACGCGTTCTGGTCGCCGGAGGGTGCGGGTTCGTCGGGTCGCACCTGGTCGAGCGGCTGCTCGAGCTGGGGGCCTCGGTGATCGTGGCGGATCGGCGCGGCGACTCGATGCAGCGCTTCCTCCGGCACGTGGCGAACGACGTGGAATACCTGGCGGGCGACCTGCGCGAGCGTCCATTTGCCGATCGCACCGTCGCATCGGCCGAGGCGGTCTTCAACATGGCCGCCGTGGTCGGCGGGGTCCATTACAACAGCACGCATCCGGGCAGCCTCTTCACGGAGAATGTGACGATCGGGCTGACGCTCCTGGAGGCCGCCCGGCGGGCCGGCGTCGAGCGATACTGCGTGGTCAGCTCCGCCTGCGTGTATCCGCGCTTCCCGAAGGTGCCCACCACCGAGGACCAGGGGTTCCTCGATGACCCGGAGGTGACGAACCTGGGCTACGGGTGGGCCAAGCGCGTGCTGGAGCTTCAGGGCCGGTTCTACGCCGAGCAGTACGGCATGAAGATCGCCGTGGCGCGCCCCTACAACATCTACGGCCCCCGCGACGACTTCGACTGGGAGACCAGCCACGTCATCCCGGCGCTGATCCGCAAGGTGGTCGAGGGGCAGGACCCCATCGAGGTATGGGGAGACGGCTCGCAGACCCGCTCGTTCTTCTACGTGACCGATGCGGTCGAGGGGCTGCTGGGTCTGCTGGAGAAGCACCCGGCGCCCGAGCCGGTGAACCTCGGCACCGACGAGGAGGTCACCGTCGCCGACCTGGTCGGCCGCATCATCCGCATCGCGGGCAGCCCGGCCGAGGTGCGGTTCGATCCCGATCGCCCTCGAGGCCAGCCGCGGCGAAAGGGGGACTTCACCCGGTCACGGCAGCGGATCGGCCACCGCCCGGCGGTCGGCCTCGATGAAGGCCTGCGCCGCACCATCGAGTGGTACCGCCGGGAAAGGGCGAAGCAGCCGTGAAACGCGTTCTGGTGATCCTGACGCTGAACGAGGTCGACGGCGTCCGGGCGCTGTTGGACAAGATCCCGCTGGCTTGCGCCGACGAGGTGCTCGCCACCGACGGCGGCTCGACCGACGGGACCGTCGAGGTCCTGCGCGCCGCGGGGATCCGGATCGTCCCCCAGCGGACGCGGGGGCGAGGCGAGGCGTTCCGGCTGGCCGCGGCCCAGTCCACGGGCGAGGGCCTGCTGTTCTTCAGCCCGGACGGAAACGAGGACCCGGCGGACATCCCGAAGCTCTACGCCCTGCTGGACGAGGGGTATGACATGGCGATCGCCAGCCGGTTCCTGCCGGAATCGGTCAACGAGGAGGACGCGTCGCGCCTGCCCCTGCGCAAGTGGGCGAACCAGGCCTTCACGTGGCTTGCCAACGCCGTCTGGAACCGCGGCCGGTACGTCACCGACACGATCAACGGCTACCGCGCGGTCACGCGGGAGGCCTTCGGGCGCCTCGCGCCCACCTCCGTCGGGTTCACCATCGAGTACGAGATGACGATTAAGGCCTTCAGGGAAGGCTTGCGGATCGCCGAAATCCCTACCATCGAGGGCCCTCGCATCGGCGGCCGGACGAAGGCCCACTCCCTTCGCACGGGGCTGGTGTTCCTTCGCCTGCTGCTGCGGGAGCTTTTCCGCCGCGGCTGAGGCCCCCCGAGAAGGAAGCGACGGCATGGCGAATGACGAACCGGCAATCGAGCCCGCGGCGCCGGTGCTTCCCGGCCGGCGGCTTATTACCTGGGTCGTCGTGGCCCTGCTGATCGCCGCGCTGGTGAGTCTCTATCAGCACACGTCCCGGAAGTATCCGTACTACTTCATCTGGGACATGGACCTTTCCACGGCCATCGACACGGTGCTGATCCACAGCGGCAAGACGCCGGACCACATCAACCACACGGCGTTCGGCATGTACCTGGTGTTGAGCCCCGCCGCGGGGGTGGGCAGGCGGCTCGAGCTGGTCTCGGCAAGCACGCTGGGCGAGCTGCTCTCGGCCCTCAATCCGCTGGCCTGCATGGCGGAGCTGACCGATTACCTTCGGCGGCTTTCCCCGTGGGTCTCTCTCGGCACGGCATTGTGCCTCTGGGGCGCGTTGTGCCTGCTGCTGCGGTGCGGGCGGGCGGCCGCCGTGGCGGCGCTGCTCGTCCTCGCGAGCCAGGAGTGCCTCTATTATCACGCGGCCATGGTCCGCACGGGGCTCTACAGCGTGTTCTTCTGGAGTGCCGGCGTCCTGGCGCTGGCGGCGGCGGCCCGGTGCAGGCGCCAGGCGTACCGGCTGGGCTGGCTTTTCGCCGGTGGGGCGCTGCTGGGCCTTTCCTACATGACCAAGCTCCAGGCGATGATCTACGTCGCCGTCGCCGTGATGGTGTTCTTTCTCGCCCTCGCGTGGCGCGACGCCGCCGCCGAGAAGCCCCTCTCGCGGCGGCAGGGCGTCGCCGTAGCGTCTCTGAGCGGCGCGAACCTGGCCGTGTTTGCCCTGCTGCTCATCCTCAGCGCCCGCGAGGAGATCCCGTACGGAAAGGCGCTGTTCACGCTGGAGTTCGGCATGACCAAGCACGCGGCCCTCATGCTGGTGTTTCTGGGCGGGCTGTGCGTGCTCCAATGGCGCCTGCTGTCGCGGAAGAGGACCACGGCCCGGCCGTTCGTCCTGGCCGCGTACCTCACGATGCTGCTGGCGGGCTCCCTGGCGGCCTTCGCCCTGCACCTGCTGATGCTTCCCAGCCTGTCTCTGTCGTGGCACTACCTGCTGTGGGACTTCAAGATCCTGTTTCTCCGGCCGCTGTACACGGATTTCCGCGATTTGCTCTTCTACGCCGAGAGGCTGTGGCGCCTTGTGGGTTATTGCCCGGTTTCTTTCCTGGTGCACGTTGCGGGATTGGCGGCACTCGGGGTGGCGGCGTACCGGAAGGGCATCGGGGAACGTCGGCGGTTCTATCTCTGTCTGGCTTCTTCGGGCGTGCTGCTGCTGCACGTGATAATCGGCGTTCGCTTCCACCAGAAGGACCTGATCTGGCTGGAGCCGGCGATGAACCTGCTGTCGCTGGCGTATTGGGGAAGGTTCCTCATGCAGGACGTCGTCCCGCGGCGCCTGCGCCTGGAGGCCGCCGGGGGCATGATGGCGCTGCTGCTCGTGAGCAACGGCATGCATCTGGCCGCCGCGGGCCAGCGAATCGACTCCAATCTCCACGTGTACGGTTTCCAGGCGACCAAGTGGCCGCGCAGCGTCTACGGCGCGAACCAACTCGACTACCGCGCGGTCATGAAACTCCGGCGGCCGCCCAGCGCCGCCGCGGCCCGCGCGCTCCAGCGCCAGGCCGCCGACCACGAAGGCGTCCGGCAGATCGTGTCCTTCGTGTTCCGAAGCCAGCCGATCACGCTTCGTCACGTGGGCGTCCTGTGGGAGCACCTGCCGGTATGGGCCGACGAACTTGCTTACACGATCGAGGAATGCCCGGGCTGGCTTCGAGGCTCGATCGTCGTGGACGCCGGCGGCGTGCCTCCCGGCCGGACGGGATTCCTCCGGCCGGACGAGCCCTCGCGGTTCGGCGAGGGGCGCTACGAGTTCGCGCCGCCGCCCGGCGAGCCCTGCATCGCGGTCCTGCCCCGAAGCGACCTGATCGTCCTGCTGTTCCTGGAGGCCCGGGACTTCGCCGAGGCCACCGCCTCGATGAAGAAGGAGGAGATCGGTTTGCCGCCCCAGGTCAAGCTGGCGAACGGTCGGGACGTGCGAGTGCTCCACGGGCTGCCTCTGCCGCGTTACAGCGTGATTCCCACCCGCGCGATCCGAGGGCGGTTCTTCCTGGCGGTCTGCTCGGCGTTCGGGCCGGAACCGGCGACGAGGCCCTCGAGGCGGCCGGCGACGACGACGCCCGCCACCCGGGCCTCTGCGGGGCCTGCGACCGTCACGGCCCGTTCGCGCCCCGTCCCTGGGAGGGTCCCGAAGTGAAATGGCAAAAGCTGAAACGCCTGTTTGATCGGAATGAGTCACAGATCCACCAGATCGCCGGACTCATGCTCCTCGGGGGGGTGGTCGTCCTTTTCTTCGTTCATCGGGACGTGGTCCGGGAATGCATGAAAATTGCGCGCGACACCAGCCGGCTGGTCAACAGCGACGAGGACTTCTATCGCTGCGGCCCGGCCGTGGGGCTGGAGTATCCCGTCCTGGCAAGGCTGCGGAAGGACTATCCACAAGGCACCACCGTCTCCTTGCCGATGGACGTTCGGCTGTACGATCGGATCATCGCGATTCGCCTGGCGCTGTATCCGCCGTTCACCCTCTCACCCGACAGCGATCTCGTCATATGCGCAGTTGACCGCACGAGGTTCGGCGACGTGCTGGTGGTGAGGGGGCAGAATCTGGTTCTTGTCCGGCGCAAGCGTGAAGGAGGGAAGTAGCCCATGCCTGTCCTGATCTGCCTGGCCTACTGGCTGGTGCTCGGCGCGATACCGGCCTTGGCCCTGTTCCGCCGGCGAAGATGGGACCTGGGCGCGGCGATGATACCTTTTGCCGGTGCGATAGCCCTGGCGAGCCCGTGGACTGCGTCGGCGATGTTGGGCACACCGGTGTCCGGGGTGTTCGGCTGGGCGTGGCAGGCGGCCGTGGCGGCGCTGGCGCTGTGGGGCCTGGCTGAACTGCTGGCGCGGCATGCCGACACACCCGGCCGGGCTTTTCGGCACGAACATGCCGGCTGGGTTTTCTGGTGCATCGCGGGCGTTCTTGTCGCCATGGTCGTCGCGACCAGCATCTACACGGGCCTGGTGCTCTCCCGCGGCTACCCGGGCTATCTGTGGGATGCGTTCAGCGTGTGGCTGGCCAGGACGAGGCAACTGGCCGATCTGAAGGTCTTCCCCACTTGCCGGACCGCGTCGCTGTCGCTGAGGATGGCCGGCAGTAATTGGCCGTATCCGCTGGTGCACCCGAGCATCCTGGGCTGGTTCCACCGTGCGGCCGGGCTGCCCGTTTATCAGCTTGCCATTCCGATCGGCCTGGTGGCGGGAGTGTTCCCGCTGGCGGTCTGGGTGG
This sequence comes from uncultured Planctomycetaceae bacterium, assembly GCA_964427875.1. GTDB lineage: Bacteria > Planctomycetota > Phycisphaerae > SM23-33 > SM23-33 > CAYRVX01. Next base: position 36,276 of record CAYRVX010000058.1, on the reverse strand, counting down.
CGCTCAGCCGGCGTATCGGGCCGGGCTGGGCCGGCGTCGTCGCGCTGGTCCCGTTTGCCGTGGCGAAGGCCTGCCGGTATCACCACGGGGGCTACGCAGACGGCATCCTGGCCATGACCGCCTCGTCGGCGCTGGCCCTGGGGCTGGCCGGCATCCGGGACCGGGACCGATGCACGCTCCTGCTGGGCGGCTTTGTCATGGCTACGGCCGCCTTGACCAAGAACGAGGGTTTGGCCTGGCTCGTCGCGTCCTGTCTGGGAATCGGCCTTTTTGCGCTCGACACCCGGCTGGGCTGGAAGCGGTCCCTCGAGGCGGTGGCGCGGTTCGCGGTGCCCACCATCGTGCTGCTGGGGCTGTGGAAAGCCGCTGCTCAGCGAGCTGGGGTGCCTTCCTACCTGAACGACATACGATATGACAATATCGATATCGGCGAGAGACTGCCGGTCGTGGGCAAGGCCGTGCTGGAGGAGTTCGGGCACACGGCGGCGGTGGTACTTTGGATTCCCGCGCTCGTTGCGATGGCCGTTCTCCCACGGGGCCGATGGCTGGCGCGGCTGCGGCGAATCGCCACGCTGCTGGTCTGTCCGCTCATCTACGTGCTCGGCGTCGTGTTAGTCTTTCTGGTCCTGCATTTTCCCGTGGAATGGCTCATTCGGGCGGGATTGGATCGAGCGATGTTCAGCATCCCGCCCGTGCTGGTCGTTGCGGCGCTGTTCGGGCGATCTCCCCCGGAGCGCCCGTCACTCTCGGGGCTGTGATTCAGATCCGGACCGGCCCGTCCCGGTCATATGAGCTTGGGCCTCAACGCTGCCCGCAGGGCCATCTTCAGAAGCAGCCAGCCGTGCCGCCGCCGGCTGACGTTGGTCTGGCCGCACTTTCGCTCGTGATAGATGATCGGCAGGTCGCGGATCTTGAGGTTCATCCTGGCGGCCCCGAAGATCAGTTCCGTGCCGGTCCCCATCTGCGGCAGCCGCTCGACGATCTCTTCGACGTTCCCGGGCTCGATGCGGCGAGGCGAGCGGATGTCGAGCGATGCCGCGTTGTCGGTTCGGCGGCGCGCGCGTCCCTGCTCATGCCCTACCGCCGATCGAGACGTTTGCCGGAACGCGCTTTCTTGTGATCCGTTCGCCGCTGGCGCTGTGACGGGCGGCGGGCGACGATGAGCAGGGAGCCCGCGAGCTCACGGATGCCGGGCAGCGATTCCAGCAGCCGCCCGATTCGCAGCACGGCCGGGATGAAACGCTCCGGCACGGCGGGGTGGAGCCAGTCGAACGGCTCGATCTCCACCCGCACGAAGCTCGCCTGCCGAAGCTTGTTGCGCAGGCGGTGGCGGAAGAAGGCGGTCTCGTCAGGCGAGACGTGGGAGAAAAGCGGCAGGCGCGAGAACTTCCGCTCGAAGAACACCTGGGGATTCATCATATTCGGCTCTGCGAAACTCATGAATCCCCCCGGCTTGAGCAGGTCGTGGATTCTCGCCAGCGACTCATCGAGCTCCAGGTGGTGCAGAACGGACGAGCCGACAACGGCGTCGAAGGGCCCTTCGACTTCGCAGTCCTCGAAGCGTCTTACGAGCAAGGTGACGCGCCCGGCGGGCAGGTCGCGTTGACGGGCCTTCTCCAGCAGTTCGGGCGCCACGTCCACGGCGACGATCTCGGCGCCGGTCTCGGCGAAGTATCGGGTGAACAGCCCCGTGCCGCATCCGATCTCGAGCGCCCGCTTCCCGGCTTCCAGCCGGGCGCCGGCGATGATCAGCTCGGCGCGCCGTTTGGCCCGGAGCTTTCCGGCCGGCGTGCCCCAACCCCAGGTCTTTTCCGGATCACCCGCCGCGAGCATTCGCCCATGCGCCAACTCGTGCCGTACGCGCCTGGATCCGGCTTGTCCTGTCGCGCTCATGTGAACTTGAGCCTCAACGCCGCGAACAGGGCCATCTTCAGAAGCAGCCAGCCGTGCCGCCACCGACTGATGTTGGTCTGGCCGTACTTCCGCTCGTGGTAGGTGATCGGCAGGTCGCGGATCTTGAGGTTCATCTTGGCGGCCCCGAAGAGCAGGTCGAAGTCCCCGAACGGATCGAAGTCCCCGAAGTACGATCTGCCCTCGGCCAGTCGCTGATAGTCGGACCGGGTCAGCACCTTTGTGCCGCACAGCGTGTCCTTGATCGTCTGTTCCAGCAGGAAGCTGAACGCGATCGCGAAGAACTTGTTCCCGCAGAGGTTCAGGAAGCGCATGGCCTGCTTTTTCATGGGGTAGACCATGCGGGAGCCGTTGACGAACTCCACCCGTCCCTTGACGAGCGCCTCGTAGAACCTGGGCAGGTCCTCGGGCGAGACGGTCATGTCGGCGTCGAGGATCATCAAGACGTCCCCGGTCGCCTTGGCAAACCCACCCCGCACGGCGTCGCCCTTGCCCTTGCCCGTCTGCCGGTGGACCTGGATGTTGACCTCCGGGCGGTCTTTCAGGACCTGGAGGCACTTCTCGTACGTGTCGTCGCTGCTGCCGCCCTCGACGAAGATCAGTTCCGTGCCGGCCCCCATCTGTGGCAGCCGCTCGACGATCTCCTCGATGTGCCCGGCCTCGTTGCGACAGGCGCAGACGACGCTGACGCGAGGGGGCTGTTCGAACGGCCTCATCGGCAGCCGGGCCAGCACGAAGTTCGATATGCAGAACCACCGGAACGGCCAGAGCCTGCTGATGAATCGGTTCAAGACCGGCCCCAACAGTGGCAGCCGGATCGGCAGGAGGATCCGCGAGAACGTCCGGATCACTTCAAAACCCGCCAGTTCCAACATGTTGGTCACGTCTTCCCGCGTCACCCAGTTCAGCAGTGGGTTCGGCGCCTTGGCGCGGAGGTTTTCGGCCAGCCAATAGACGGGCATCCACAGTTGGCTGTGGAAGTTCATGGCCAGGCGGGTTCGCGAATGACAGCACGCCCGAAGGAGGTGGAAGACCAGTTCGATGTCCCTCAGCAGCCCGAGCACGTCGGAGAGGATGATGTAGTCGAACGTCCGGCCGCCGGGGTCCCACTTTTCGATGGGTGCGGACTCGAAGTGCAGGTTGTCCTGCGGGAACTCCCTGCGGGCCTGCTCGATCATGGCCGGGCTGATGTCCACCCCCACGCCGCAGGACGGCTCCAGCGCCGCCAGCAGGTGGCCGGTGGCGCAGCCGATCTCCAGCACGCGGGCGCCCTTGGGCACGATCAGGCGGTACTGCCGCTCGATCTGGCGGTAGTAGCCCAGGTTCCGTCTTCGCCACATCTCGCGTCGTCGCGCGAGCGCGTCGAAAAAGGCCCTTCGTGTCTCGACGTACTCGTCGTAGCCGGAACTTCCCGCCGGCGGCTGGCCATGAGCTGCGATCTTCTGCATATCCATATTTTCGGCCATACGGGCTGTTGTCTCCAACCGACTCCGGCCCGGGCGCCGCCGTGGCCACCTGATCATGCTACGAAACCCACCGGCCGTTCCTCCCGAAAAAGGAAATGGCTGGACGAGTCGAAGTCACGGCAATAGTCTACGAGGGCGAAGGGCCCGGACGCTTCTGCCGGGCCGCCCCCGGCTGCCGATCGCTGGACGGACAGATGCAGATCGGAATCCAGCAGTGGGATTACGTGATCGCCACGGCCTCGGCGGCCGACCAGGCGAAGGCTTACGAGGCCCGGCTGCGCCTTCGTCGTCGCCTGGGGCTGCTTGCCGGCGCACGCGACGTGCTGGTGCTGGCCGATCCGGGCGGCAAGCGCATCGGCAGCGGAGGCAGCACGATCTACTGCCTGTCGCAGGTGGTGGGCCGCGAGCTGGCCGCCGGCAAGGCGCACCTGGCCGATCCCCAGGCCTGGCTGGACGTCCTCCGCCGCCTGAGGGTCCTCATCATCCACGCGGGTGGCGACTCCAGGCGCCTGCCGGCCTACGGGCCGTGCGGGAAGCTCTTCGTCCCCGTGCCCGGCGAGAGCGACAGCGCGATCGCGCCGACCCTGTTCGACCGCCAGTTGCCGACGTACCTGGCCCTGCCGCCTGCGCCTCCGAACGCCGGACAGGTCGTGATCACCGCGGGCGACGTGCTGCTGAGCTTCGATCCGGAAAGTGTCGAGTTCGCCGCGGAAGGCATGACCGGGCTCTGCTGCCGGGCCGCGCCGAAGCAAGCCAGCGAACACGGCGTCTACTGCGCCCATCCTGACGGGCGGGTCCGGCTGTACTTGCAGAAGCCCTCCGCCGAGGCCCAGGCCGACGCCGGGGCGGTTGACCGCTACGGCCAGTCGCTGCTGGATATCGGTGTGATCCACTTCGACGCCGCCACGGCCGTCACGTTGATGAAGGCCTTCGGCGTGGCCGCCGATGCCGCCGGAGGTCTGGCGTGGTCGGGCGAGCTGGCCGCGGCGATCGAGGCGCACGGCCTGGACTTGTATCGCGAGGTCTGCTGCGCGATCGGCGCGGAGGCGACCTTCGAGCATTACCTCGCCAATGTCCGCCCGAGCGGATCGGCCTGGCCGGAGTCGGTCCTTCGGCGCGTCTGTGAGGCCCTCGGGGAGATTCCGTTCCACGTGCGCGTGCTGCCGCAGTGCGGCTTCCTGCACTTCGGCACGACGCGCCAGCTCATCTCCAGCGGGGTGGACCTGCTGAGGTCGGACCGCGGCCTCGCGAGGTGCAACACCTGCCTCAGCGTCACCAATGAGATCGCCGACGGCGCCGGCGTCATCGGCGAGAATGCCTGGGTCGAGGGCTGCCGGATCGGCGCCGAGCTGAGGCTCCGGGGCCTGAACGTCGTGACGGGCGCGGACGTCAACCAGCCGCTCTCGCTGCCGCGTGGGGCGTGCCTGGACGTGGTCGCCGGGCGGGATCGCGCCGGCCGGCACGCCTGGTTCGTCAGGTGCTACGGCGTGCAGGACACGTTCAAGGACGCTCTCGGGCAGGGCGCGACGCTGTGCAACCGGCCGATCGCCGAATGGCTCGCGGCCGTGGGAGCGACGCCGGCGGACGTCTGGGCGGACGGCGTTCCCGACGAGGAGCGGAGCCTGTGGAACGCCCGCGTATTTCCGGCCGCGGCCACGCCAGACGGATGCGGCCGGTGGTTGTGGATGTACGATCCGGGCGCGGCCGGCGACGACGAGAAGAAGGCCTGGCTGGCGGCGGAGCGGTACAGCCCGGCGGAGATCGCGTCTCTCGCCGATCCGGCGGAGTTTCACGCCAGGCGGCGTGAGATCCGCTGGGAGCAGATCCGCCGGTCGCTTCGGCGGATGTTCCGGCAGGACAGCGGTTTTTCGGCCGCGGAGCTGGCGTGGGTGCTGGCCGGCGCGGCCGAGCCCGCCGCGTGGGTCGCACAATTGCTCCAAGAGGCGCACTGGCATTCGGAAGGCGACGGCGGTTCGGGGGGCACGAAGGGCTTCGGCTTCTCGCGGATCGTCCATACGGTCGCGACCGCCGTGTCCAGGCTGGCCGCCGACGGGGAGGCGCCGCTGGCGACCGTTTTGCCGGGCCTCGGCGAGGCCGTCGCCGGCGCGACGCGCGCGCACCTGGAGTCGCTCGGCCTGGGCGTCTCGGGCGATGCGAGCGCGGGCGAGTGGGTCGAGACCGCCCGGGCCGCGGCGTTCGATCACCTCGGCAGGACCATCGTCGCAAGCGTCCCGCGCCGCAGGGACCATCCCGTCAGCGCCCTGCGCGGCGACGAGATCGTCTGGGGACGGGCGCCCGCACGGCTGGACCTCGGCGGCGGCTGGTCCGACACGCCGCCGTACTGCCTGGAATGCGGCGGATGTGTGCTTAACGCGGCCGTCAACCTCAATGCCCAGCCGCCCATCCAGGCCTACGCGCGGGTGATCCGCGAGCCGGTGGTTCGCATCGGCTCGATCGACCTGGGCACGCGGATCGAGATCGACCGGCTGGAGGACCTGCTCGATTACCGTTCGCCCGACAGCGCGTACGCCCTGGCGAAGGCGGCGTTGGCGATCTCGGGGCTCTCGCCCGACGCGGCCGCCTGGCCCGACGCCGGCAGCCTGCGGCGGATCCTCGAGCGGTTCGGCGGGGGCATCGAGCTGACGACACTGGCGGCGATTCCAAAGGGCAGCGGCCTGGGCACGTCGAGCATCATCGCCGCGGTGATCCTCGCGGTCGTCGCTCGCCTGGTGGGCCGGACGCTGACGCGGAAGGAGCTCTTCCACGGCGTGCTGCGCCTGGAGCAGGCCCTGACGACCGGCGGCGGCTGGCAGGACCAGATCGGCGGGGCCGTCGACGGCGTGAAGGTCATCCGCACCGAGGCGGGCCTCGTGCCCGACCCGTCCATCCATTACGTGCCCGGCGACGTGCTGGACCCGCGGGCAAACGGCGGGGCGACGCTGCTGTACTACACGGGCATCACGCGACTGGCGAAGAACATTCTCCAGCACGTGGTCGGCCGCTACCTCGATCGCGACCGCCGGACGATGGACACGCTCCGGCGGATCCACGCCCTGCCGCCGATGGTTGCCGACGCGATGGCGCGGAAGGACATCGCGGAGTTCGGCAGGCTGATCGACACGGCCTGGGAGCTGAACAAGCGCCTGGACCCGGATTCCACGAACGAGGAGATCGAGCTGCTGCTGGACCGCGTGCGGCCTCACGTGCACGGGGCGAAGCTGCTCGGGGCCGGCGGCGGCGGGTTCCTGCTGATGGTCTGCAAGTCGCCCGACGACGCCCGCGCGGTTCGCGGCATGCTCGCGGCCGAGCCCGCCAACGAGCGCGCCCGCTTCTTCGACTTCGACATCAACGCCGAGGGGGCGGTCGTGACCGTGTGCTGAGACGCCCCGCCGGTGCGCACGGAAGCACCACGATCAGAAGGGCGCAGCAGAATGTCTGATTATCGAATCTGTCTGGGAACGCTGAAGATCACGCGGCGCGGCAGAGAGCTCGTGATGGACGTGCTGCGGAGCAACCGGCTGTCATACGGCCCGTGCTCGCGGCAGTTTGAGGAGACCTTCGCCGCCATCCACGGCGTCCGGCACGCCGTGCTGAGCAACAGCGGCACGAGCAGCCTGCACGTGACGCTGGCGGCCCTGAAGGAGCTGCACGGCTGGGCCGACGGCGACGAGGTGCTGGTCCCGGCCGTCACGTTCGTGGCGACGGTGAACGTCGTACTGCACAACCGCATGCGACCGGTGCTCGTGGACGTGGACCCGGTCTACTACGAGATGGATCCCGGGCGGATCGCCGAGGCCGTCACGCCGCGTACGCGAGCGGTCCTTCCGGTTCACCTGTTCGGCCAGCCGGCGGACATGGACCCCATCCTGGAGATCGCCTCCTCCCGCGGCCTGAAGGTCCTGGAGGATTCGGCCGAGACGATGTTCGCCCGCTACCAGGGCCGGTTCGTGGGCGGGCTCGGCGACGCGGCGTGCTTCTCGACCTACGTCGCGCACCTTCTGACCACGGGCGTCGGGGGCCTGACGACGACGAACGACGCGGACCTGGCCGTCGCGGTCCGCTCGCTGGTGAACCACGGCCGGGACTCGATCTACATCAGCATGGACGACGACAGCGACCTGTCCCCCGAGCGGCGGCGGATGGTGATGGAGCGGCGGTTCTCGTTCGTGCGGCTGGGGCACAGCTTCCGCATCACCGAGATGGAAGCGGCCCTGGGGCTGGCGCAACTCGAGACGTGGGAGGACATGATCGCCCGGCGCCGCCACAACGGGTCGGTCCTGACGCGAGGGCTGGGGCGGTTCGAGGACCGCCTGCAACTGCCGTCGATCCGCCCGGGGTGCGAGCACTCGTTCATGATGTTCCCCATCGTCCTCCGCGAGGGGCCCAAGGAGGACCTGACCGGCTTCCTGGAGGACCGCGGCATCGAGACGCGCCAGATGCTGCCGATCACGAACCAGCCGGTGTACGCGCCGATCCTCGACATCCCGCCGGGGCGATACGAGGTCGCCGAATGGATCAACCGCGGCGGGTTCTACATCGGCTGCCATCAGGACCTCACCGACGAGGACCTGGAGTACGTCGTGGACGCGTTCGGCGGGTACTGGAAGCGGTAGGGGGAAGGGGGGCGTGGGGGAGATGGGTTTGAGGGGAAGGACCCCGCCAGCGCAGTGGCGGGGCTTTGGGGGCCCTCAGGACTTGCGGTAGGAGGTCATGTGGTGCTCCCGTTTGGCCTCTTCGAGGTCGCTTTCCACCATGTCACGAACCAGGTCGGCGAACCTGGTCTTCGCCTCCCAGCCGAGCTTCCGGCGGGCCTTGGAGGCGTCGCCGCGGAGGTGATCGATTTCGGTCGGCCGCAGGTAGCGCTCGTCGATCTCGACGTGGTCCTCCCACTTGATTTCCAGCAGGCCGGCCGCGGCGTCCAGGAACTCACGGATGCTGTGCGACTCGCCGGTGGCGATGACGTAGTCGTCCGGCTCGTCCTGCTGGAGCATCAGCCACATCGCGTGGACGAACTCGGGGGCGTACCCCCAGTCGCGCCGCCCGTCGAGATTGCCGAGGTACAGCTTGTCCTGGAGCCCCATCTTGATCCGACCGAGGGCGCGGGTGATCTTCCGCGTGACGAACGTCTCCCCGCGCCGCGGCGACTCGTGGTTGAACAGGAGCCCGTTGCAGACGTGCATGTCATAGGCCTCGCGGTAGTTGACGGCGTGCCAGTACGCGGCCACCTTGCTGGCGCCGTACGGGCTGCGCGGCCGGAAGGGCGTGCTCTCGTTCTGCGGCGGGGGGGTGTTGCCGAACATCTCCGACGAGCCCGCCTGGTACAGGCGAAGGTGCCCCTGGGAGTTCTTGAGATAGTCCCGGCAGGCCTCCAGCAGCCGCAGCGTGCCCATGGCCACGACGTCCGCCGTGTACTCCGGCTGGTCGAAGGAGACGCGCACGTGCGACTGGGCGCCGAGGTTGTAGACCTCGTCCGGCCGGACCTGCTCGATGATCCGCCTCAGGCCCGTCCCGTCGCAGAGATCGCCGTAATGCAGAAAGAGCCGCACGTCCTCCTCGTGCGGATCGTGGAAGAGGTGCTGGATTCGCTGGGTGTTGAAGACCGACGTCCGGCGGATGATGCCGTGGACCTCGTATCCCTTCTCCAGCAGCAGCTCGGAAAGGTAGGACCCGTCCTGCCCGGTGATCCCGGTGACCAGAGCCTTCTTCATGCCCAAAGCCCCTTTGCCATATCGTCATTAGGATATCGGATTTCCGCCGGCCGCGAGCCAGGAAAAACCCAGCCTAGCAGCGCGGCGCGAGCTTCCGCATCGCGCACAGCGCGATCGCCAGGGCGTCGGCGACGTCCGGGGGCTGGGGAAGCTCCGCCAGGCCGCACAGGCTCTGAATCGAACGCTGAACCTGCTGCTTGGAGGCGTGGCCGTTGCCGGTCAGGTTCTTCTTGACCGCCGTCGCCGCGAGGTCCCGGACGGCCACGCCCGCCTGCCGGGCCGCCAGGAGGACCACGCCGCGGGCGTGGGCCATCAGGATGCCCGTTCGCGGGTGCTTGTAGTGGGCGTAGAGCTTCTCGATGGCCACCAGGTCCGGCTTGAGCTCCGCGAGGATCTCCGTCAGGTCGGCGTGGATCTGGGTGATCCGTTCGGCCATCTGGGCCTTGGCGTTGGTGCGGAGGGTCCCGGCCTCGACGATCGCCGGCCCGCCGGGAGCGACGTCCACGGCGGCGTAGCCGGTGATGTTCAGGCCCGGATCGATGCCCAGGACACGGAATCTCGACGCGGCAGCCATGCGCTACAGCATATCCGCCGGAAGCGGAATGGTCACGCTGAAGATCGGCCCGGCCGGGGGCTTCGCGGGCGGCCGTCAGTCCGGCTCGGGCCGATCGACGATGACGCCTCCCCGAAGCCGCTGGGCGGCGGCTGCGGCCTCGGCGAAGATGCGAAACAGGTGGTCGATCATCTCCACGGCGGGCCAGGTGCGCCTGGCTTCGGCCGTCCGGACGTCCGCCCAGAGCTTCATGAGCGGCAGGCTCAGCACGCCGCCCGGCTCGCCGGTCAGGGCCTGCTCGAGCTGCCAGAGCGAGTTGATGAGGGTCAGGGGAGTCGACATGCGGTTGATCTCGACTCTGGCGCAGCACTCCGGCGGGCTGTGGGAGTAGTGCTCGCGGCAGGCGATGAAGCGGTGCGGATGGATGCTGCACGCGGCGTCGATGAGGAACGGGCACCTCCCGTCGTCCCGGCTGAGCCACCAGTCCTTGATGATGTCCAGCGGCTTCTCGTCGGCGGCGACGTTGTTGAGGCGCTCGATCAGTCCCGAGCTCCTGGCCATCTCGGCCGTGCGCTGAAGCCACCGGCCGACGCCGCGCCGCCGGTCTTCCGGCAGCGACTCGATCCTCTCCAACTGGTAGTACATCTCGGCCGGCGGGAACACGACGAGGTAGCGATGGCAGCACGCATCGCAGCCCTTCCGGCAGAAGATCTTGAGGCCCTGCTTTGCGGCCTGGCGCAGGTAGATCGCCATGAGCCGGTCGTCGATCTCGTGGACGAGCGGGACGATCTCGGCGAGGCGCATGGGCCGATCGGGCACGTCGCAGGCGACGTGAAGTATCTCATCGCGGACGGGCAGGTCCACGCTGCGCCGCACGAAGGGCGGCGGCGGAGGACCTGCGTTCTCCTGCGCCTGCGTTAACAGTCGGATCCGGTCTTGTGCGTCCATACCGCTGCTGCTATGCCCGCCGCCACGTGGTGCCTTGGGGCGTGTCCTCCAGGACGATGCCCATTTCCGCGAGCCGCTCGCGGATATCGTCGCCGCGGGCGTAGTCCTTCTCCCCGCGGGCGGCGGACCGCTCGTCGATGAGCTTCTGGATCTCGTCCTCGGAGATCTCCATCGCCTCCTCCCGCATCTCGGCCAGGCCGAGGCCGAGCACCTTGTCCATCTCCAGCAGCGTGGCGTACCTCTCGCCGGGCGACGCGCCGTCGTCCTTCAGCGCGGCCCACGTGGCCGCCAGGGCCTGGGGCATGTTCAGGTCGTTCTCGGCCGCCTCGCGGAACCTGGCCAGGTGGCTGTCGACGGGCCGCTCCGTGCCATCGCGGTATCCCTTCAGGTCCAGGACCATTCGCCTGATGCTCTTGAGCGCGTTGCCGGCGGCCTCCAGGGCCTCCCACGTGAAGGCCAACTGCTGGCGGTAGTGGGCCGTCAGCAGCAAGTAGCGGTAGGCCAGCGGGTCGACGCCGCGGTCCACGAGGGCGTCCAGCGTGAGGAACTCGCCGCTGGACTTGCTCATCCTGGCCTCCTCGCCGCCGGCGCCGCCGGGGAAGGTGAGGAACTCCCCGTGCATCCACCAGTTGACCCACTTGTGGCCGTAGGCGGCCTCGGCCTGGGCGATCTCGTTGGTGTGGTGGACGGCGACGTGGTCGATCCCGCCGCAGTGAATGTCCAGGCGCTCGCCGAGGTAGCGGATCGCCATCGCCGAGCACTCGATGTGCCAGCCCGGAAAGCCCACGCCCCACGGGCTGGGCCACTCCATCAGCCGTTGGGCGTCGGTCGGCGAGAACTTCCACAGGCTGAAGTCCGTGTGGTTCCGCTTGCCGGCGGCCAGCTCGATTCGCGCCCCGGCCCTCAGGCCCGAGACGTCCAGCCGCGCCAGCTTGCCGTAGTCCGCCAGCTTCGACGTGTCGAAGTACACGCCGTCGCCGTCGATGATGTACGTGTAGCCGTTCTCCTCGAGCCTCCTGACGAGGTCGATCTGCTGGTCGATGTGCTCGGTGGCCTTGCACCAGACGTCGGGCTCGAGGATGTTGAGCCTCTCGAGGTCTCGCCGGAAGGCCTGCCAGTAGAACTCGGCGATCTCCCGGACGCTCTTGCCCTCGCGCCGCGCGCCGACGGCCATCTTGTCCTCCCCCTCGTCGGCGTCGGAGACCAGGTGCCCCACGTCGGTGACGTTCATGACGTGGCGGACCTCGTAGCCGCACGTCGTCAGCACGCGCTTGAGCACGTCCTCGAAGACGTAGGTCCTGAGGTTGCCCACGTGGGCGTAGTTGTAGACGGTCGGCCCGCAGGTGTAGAGGCCGACCTTGCCCGGCTCGATCGGCTCGAACTCCTCCACGCCGCGGGTCAGCGTGTTGTACAGTCGCAGCATCCGGGGGACCTCGCAGGAAGCGCCGCTCAACGGCCGGGCTCGCCGGCGGTCAGCAGCACCGCGGCCATTGCGGCGACGCCTTCCCGGCGGCCTATGGCGCCCATTTGTTCGTTGGTCTTGGCCTTGACGCTCACGGCCTCGGGGGCCGCGCCGAGCAGCTCGGCGATTCGCTCGGCCATCCGCCGCTTGTACGGGCCCAGCCTGGGCGCCTCGGCCAGCACGGTCACGTCACAGTTGACGACCTTGCAGCCCTGCTCGGCCGCCAGGCGCATCGCCTCGGCCACGAAGACGGCGCTGTCGACGCCGGCCCATCTCGGGTCGCTGTCGGGGAACACCTCGCCGACGTCGCCTGCCGCCAGGGCGCCGAGGATCGCGTCGGTGACGGCGTGAAGGACCGCGTCGGCATCGCTGTGGCCGGCCAGGCCCTGCTCGTGCTCGATGCGCACGCCCCCCAGGACCAGCGGCCGCCCGGCGGCGAAACGGTGCGAGTCATAACCAAGCCCGATACGCAGCATGACGATAGGGTACGCCAAAGCCCACGGGCAAACAAGCCAAGATCCCGGGTGACGGTGGGCGAGGCACGAGGGCCTCGAGCCCGCGCGCCGCCGGGAAGACGGCAACAGAGCCGTTCCCGCAACCGGGAGGAAGGCCCCCGGCGGCCGCGGGGGATTGCCGCTCACAGCCCATATAATCTATGCAATCGACCTATATCCTATATCTTCTCCATTTTCTCAATTTTGCTCAAGTTTTCGACAGGGGGCGTCCGATCTTATCTGTGTTGCATATCTTTCCCATCTTAACACAAGTCAAGACCCGGGACGGCCGGAACGGAACCATGGCCCATGAACCAGCGGCGCCGGAGGTGCACGGAACGCATTCCGGCAGCACACATCAGGACGAGCGAGCATGAAGACCTCGGAACTGTTCAAGCAGTACCTCGAGCACCTCTTTCTCGGTAAGCGATGTCAGGCACGGGAGTTGGTATTCGCGGCACATGATCGAGGCGTGTACGCCGCCAAGCTGCTGAAGCTCATCATCTGGCCGGCGATGGACCAGATCGACAAGCTCTACCGCGGCCACCACATCTCCCTGATCACGGAGCACATGGCCACCCGGATCAACCGCATGCTGGCCGATCAGCTTCACGGCTTCCTGGCCCGGCAGCCGAAGAGCGGTCGGCGAATGGTCGTTACCTGCGGCGCGGGCGAAAGCGAGGAGCTCGGCGCCCAGATCATCGCGGACCTCTTCGAGGCCAGGGGCTGGAGCGTCTGGCTGCTCGGCAGCGGGGTGCCCAACGACGAGGTCCTCGAGTTTGCCGGGAAGATGCGGCCGGACATCCTCTGCGTCTACGGCACGCGGCCCAGCGGCGTGCCCGACGTCCGCAGGCTCATCGACCTGATTCGCGGGGTCGGCGTGTGCAGCGAGATGCAGATCCTGGTCTCCGGCGGCGTCTTCAACCGTGCCGAGGGCCTGGCCGACGAGGTCCGGGCCGACCTGTTCGCCCCCACGGTCGCCGAGATCCTCAAGATTGTGGCCGAGCACCCGGTCCGAATTCCCAAGCCCGACGTCCCGGAGCCCGGGCGGCGGCGCAAACGAACGAAGAAGTCAGAGCCTGCCACTGGAGCGAAGGAGATGCGCAAGGCCAAGGCCGCCGTGACGGCGTAGCGGCCCGCGAAGAGCTCACTACGGACGGCAGAAGGCCCAAGCCCAGTCGGCTCGCCGGCTGGGCTTGCGTGTTTCTACAGGCCGCCGCGGGGCGCGGCGGGCTACTGGGGGCGCGAGGCAGGGGCGCTCTTCCGCTGGCCCCGAGGGGCCGGGTCGGCAGGATCGGCCTGGCCGATCTCTTCCGGGCGATGCTTCTCGCCGACGGGCGTGCCGTCCAGCCTGCAAACGGTCGGCTGGGGGTGCTCCTTTTCGTGGTTCAGCAGCAGCAGCTCCAGTTCCTTCCTCTTCTCATCCGACAGCGTTTTCCACGCGGCCCGGCCGCGGCATTTGGGGTATTTCGAGCAACCCAGCCACGGGCCGCGCTTCGAGCGTCGCAGGTTCAACGGGCTGGCGCACTTGGGGCAGGGCAGGTCCACCGCCAGCGGCGGGGCGGCGAGCGGCTTGACACAGCCGGCCTTGTCGAGCTTGACCACGCCCTTGCACTGCGGGTAGTCCGAGCAACTGAGGAACACGCCATACCGGCCCCTTCGCAGGAGCATCGGCTTCCCGCAGGTCGGGCAGGCCACGTCCACGACCGTACTCTCGATCTTCCGCCCCTTCTCGTCCACCGGGTGGGTCGTCGTGCACTCGGGATAGCCCGTGCAGGCGAGGTACCGCCCGTTCTTGCTGAACCGATAGACCATGGGTCGCCCGCATTCCTTGCACGTATAGTCGCTGGGCTGCGACTCGGCCTTCGCGTGGACCATTTCCTCGGCCGCCCGCTCGAGATTGGCGTGGAAGGGGCCGTAGAACGTGTCGAGAAGCCGGACCCAGTCCTCGCGCTGCTCCTCCACGCGGTCGAGCTGATCTTCCATGTTGGCGGTGAAGCGCACGTCGAAGACCTTCGGGAAGTGCTTGACCAGCTTGTCGGTGACCACCTTGCCGACGTCGGTGGGGTGGAAGACGCGGTTCGCGAGGCGGGCGTACTTGCGGTTCTGGATCGTCTGGATGATGGCGGCGTATGTGCTGGGCCGGCCGATGCCGTCGGCCTCCAGCGCCCGGACAAGCGCCGCTTCCGTGTATCGCGGCGGCGCCTGGGTGAAGTGCTGGATCGGGTCGATCTGCACCGCCTCGACGCGTTGGCCGGCACGCAGGTCCGGCAGGATCTGATCGCCCGTTCTCGGCAGCCCGGTGACCCGCAGGAAGCCGTCGAAGGCGAGGGAGCGTCCGACGGCCTTGAAGACGGCCTCTCCGGCCCGGGTGGCCGCGGTGATGGCGGCGTCGGTGACCTTCCAGACGGCCGGCGGCATCTGGCAGGCAAGGAACCGCGTCCAGATGAGCTTGTAGAGCTTGTACTGCTCGTCCGTCAGGGCCGCGCGGACGTCTTCGGGGTCCAGGGCGGCGTCGGTGGGGCGGATGGCCTCGTGGGCCTCCTGCGCCCGCCGCGCGGAGGCGAAGACCGCCGGCTCCGCCGGCACGTACCGCTGGCCGAACCGCCGGCCGATGAGCGATCGGACCTGGGAGACGGCCTCGCGGGACAGGTGGCGGCTGTCCGTCCGCATGTAGGTGATCAGGCCGACCTGTCCCCGCCCGGGAATCTCCACGCCTTCGTAGAGCTGCTGGGCCGTTCGCATCGTGCGATTCGCCGAGAACCGCAGCTTCGCCGAGGCCGCCTGCTGAAGCGACGAGGTGATGAACGGCGCCGGCGGGCGGCTCGTGCCCTCCCGGTGGTTAAGATCGGTGACGGTGAAGGCCGGCGCGTCGTCGGCGACGTGCCCGCGGACCGTCACGATCTCCTGCGCCGGGCCCTTCGCCTCGCCGTCGTGTGCCCGGCGGACCTCGTCGATTGCCAGACCCGCCGCCCGCGCGACCTCCATGGCCTCCTCGGCGCCGCCGGTCTTGAACCGCCGGCCGCTCCATTGCACCAGCTCCGCTCGAAACGCCTTTCGCTCGGAGAGGAACCGCTGCTGCTCGTCGCGCGAAGGGGCGCCGCCCTTCTCGTCCCTGCCGGCGAGAAATGCCTGCCAGTCGCTGGCGAGCTGCCGGGCGGCCGGGAGGTCCGGCGTGAAGATGCCGACGATCTTCCAGTACTCCTCGGGCGTGAACGCGTCGATCTCGCGCTCGCGCTCGACGATGAGCCGGACGGCGACGGACTGCACGCGTCCGGCGGACAGCCCCGGCGCGACCTTTCGCCACAGCAGGGGGGAGATCTCGTACCCCACGATGCGATCGAGGATCCTCCTGGCCTGCTGGGCGTTGACCTTGGACATGTCGATCTCGCGCGGGTTCTCGAAGGCCTGCCGGATCGCGCCGCGGGTGATCTCGTTGAAGATCACGCGGCGGACCTGGCGGCCGCGGACGCCCAGGCACTCCGCCAGGTGCCAGGCGATCGCCTCGCCCTCGCGGTCGAGGTCGGTGGCCAGGAAGACCTCCGCGGCGTCCTTCGCATCCCTCTTGAGCTCCGTGACGAGCTTCTTCCGCCCGGTGAGCAGTTCGTAGCTCGGGGCGAAATCGTGCTCGATGTCCACGCCGATCGTCTTGGTCGGCAGGTCCCGGACGTGCCCCATGGAGGCGCGTACAACGTAATCGCCGCCCAGGTAATGAGAGATGGTCCTGGCCTTGGCTGGGGATTCCACGATGACGAGCTTCTTGCCTGCCGCGGAAGCTGCGGCCGGCCTGCGGCGGGCGGCGGCCGGGGCCTTTCTCGTGCTTCTCCTGGCGGATTTGCCCATCACCTGTCTTCCGCGTGAGCCGGGGCCCTGGGGCCTGGGGCTGCGTTCTCTGCCGCTGTCCGTTGGGACGGGCAGCCATCTTTTGGCGCCGTCGCCGGGTTTGTCAAGTCCGCGCCGGTATTTTCGGTCGCACAAGCGGGGGCAGTTTAGTCGGAAACCAGGCAAAAATCCGTCCCCGGGTCTTCCCGCCCAACGGGCCCCCGATCTTCCGGTCTCACCGGCCCCCGGCGGCGGGCCTCTTCCTGCCGGCCGGCTTGACCTGCCGGAACTGCTTCTCGACGTCCTCGATCACCGCGTCCATCATCTTGCGGGACACGACGATCTTCCGGACGTAGACCAGGTCGTCCAGCGTCTGGTCGTCCTTGCCCTTCATCCGCTCGTGCAGGACGAAGGGCCCTGCGACCTTGCCGCGAAGCTCCACCCAGACGGGCTGGCCCTTGGTGGAGCCCTCGACGACGCTGCCGTCGATCAGCCTGAACTTCCAGTGCACCCGCCGGAAGGGGTACTTCTTGCCGGTGAAGACCTTCTCCGGCTCGCCCATGCCTTTCCAGCGCCAACGCAGCTCCACTCGCTCCTCTTCCACCACGGCCGTGATGCTCAGCAGCGTGACGAAGGAGATCCGCCGCCAGCTCTTGGTGGCCTGCGACCAGACGATCCAGGGCTTCTCGCGGGTGGTGTACACGCCGCCGGGCAACTGCTTGCCGTTGCTCAGCTCGATCACGCCGGGCAGCGCGTCCCTGCGGAAGAAGGGGGCCTTGGGCTTCTGAAACGGGTTGGCGGCCTCGGCCTCCGCCGGGGCCGAGGCGGCCTGGGCGGGCTTGGCCTGCTCGAGCCAGTAGTCGAGGTTGCTGGTCGGCTGTTTCTTATCGGTCTTGGGCGCCTTGGGCCCCTCGGCCCCGCCCGGCGGGGCCGCGCCGACCTCGCCCGCCGGGGCCCCGCCGGCCTCGCCCGCCGGGGCCGCGCCGGCCTCGCCCGCCGGGGCCCCGCCGGCCACAATCGCCAGAAGCAGCAGGGGGCTCGCAGCTTTTCCGATCATGATGTTCTCCCGTGACACCGCGCGATTGTGGGCACCGGGTTGCACATGCCAACAGACCTGTATCGCTGAAGCGAACAGGCCGAGGTCCACTCGGGCGCCTGTCGTTTATTATAACGGATCGCGGCGGCGGCGCGGTCGCGGGTTCTGCTCACGTGGGATCTCTGTAGACCTCCCGGAACACCTCGCAGGCGGGCGAATCGAAGAGCACGAAGTAAACGTCCGTCAGGGCGGTGCCCTCCGCGACGTGCTTCCGCACCTCATCCAGCATGATCTCGGCGCACCGGCGGAGCGGGAAGCCCGCAATGCCCGTCCCGGTGGCGGGGAATGCGAGGGTCTTGACGCCGTTGGCCTCGGCGAGCTCGAGCACGGCCGCGGTCGAGCTCCGCAGGCCCTCGGCGGTGGTCGCCTCGCCGAGGCGCATGGAGGCCTGGTGGATGACGTGCCCGGCGGGCAGTTCGCCGGCGCCGGTGATGGCGGCCTGGCCGACGGCGACGGGGCCGTGCCGGTCGCATTCGGCCTGGATGGCGGGCCCGCCGCGGCGGCGGATGGCACCGGCCAGTCCGCCCCCCAGGACCAGGTCGTTGTTCGCCGCGTTGACGATCGCGTCCACCTCGTACGTCGTCAGGTCGCCCTGCTCGATATGGATTGCCGTCATGGCTGTCTCTCCGGACTGTGGAATTGCTCGCCGGCGTGGTTTATCATGCGGTGCGGCGGCCGGAATTGCAAACCCCTGGCATCCGAAGGCGGCGATCGCCACGAGAGACCCACCATGCTGGCGGTGACGTTCCTGTTCCCGATGGTCGTTGCTGCGGCGGGCGCCGCAGTCGCCCCCGTCATCATCCACCTCATCATGCGGACCAAGCCGCGGAAGATCGTCTTCCCGGCCATGCGGTTCGTCCGCAAGAGCCATCGGGCCAACCTCTCCAAGCTCCGGCTGAAGCACCTGATCCTGCTGCTGATGCGGATGCTGGCGATCGTGCTGCTGGCCGCGCTGATCGCCCGGGCGCGGCTCCCCCAGTGGACTTCGGTCGCCGGCAGCGGCGTGCCGGCGGCCGCCGTCGTGATCGTCGACAACAGCGGCTCGATGCGCTACGTCCATCGCGGCAGGACGCTGCTGGCCGCGGGCAAGCGGTTCGCCAGAGAGGTCGTTGACTCGCTGCCCGCCGGCTCCCGCGTGGCGATCCTGCCCACCGAAGGCGCGCCGGCGAAGCTGAGCTTCCAGGCCGACCGGAAGTTCGTCGCCGAGCAGTTGGCGGGAATCGAGGCCGGCTACGGCACGCGCCCGATCGGCCCGTCCCTGATCCGCGCCCTCACGATGCTCAGGAAGATCGACATGACGCGCAAGGAGGTGTACGTCGTCTCGGACATGACCCGGCGGAGCTGGCGCGATCTGAAGGCGGTCCGGGAGAAGGACGTCGACTTCATCGTCCTCAACTGCGGCAGCGGGGAGGACGCGAACATCTCTCTGGGCGACGTCAGATTCGAGCAGTCCTCCGTTCCGCAGGGGGCCGAGGTGGCCGTCGAGACGGTCCTTCGCAGCGCGCAGATCGGCGGCGAGGTGGACGTGCGGGTCGAGCTTAACGGCAAGCCGCTCGACAGCCGGCCGGTGGTGCTTCGCCCCGGCGCGGCCACGGCCGTGACGCTGACGTTCTCGCCGCGGGAGGTCGGCCTGGCCCACGGGCGGGTGATGTTCCGCCAGGACGATCCGCTGGCGATGGACAACGTGCGGTACTTCACGCTGCACGTCGGCCCGCCGGTGCGGGCGCTGATCGTTCGCGACCCGGCCACCGTCGGCCGGGGAGACCGGACGAGCTTCCTGATGGGGCACGGCATCGCCCCGGCCGGGCCGGCAGCGGGGAGGGGGCACTGGATCGGCCGCGAGACGATCACCGCCGACCGCCTGGACGGCCCCCGCCTGGGCTCCCAGACCATGGTGGTCCTGGCGGACGTCTCCTCGCTGTCGCAGCGGCAGTGGAAGGACCTGGAGAAGTTCCTTCGGGACGGCGGGCACGTGTGGATCGTCATCGGCTCGCTGGTCTCGGCCTCGTCGTACAACTCGCCGGCGGCCCAGCGCATTCTGCCGGCCGCCATGGGCGAGCTGGAGATCCTGCCCGATCGCCTGGGGTGGCGCGGCGACAAGCAGAGCGAGCCGATGCTCTCGCCGTTCGCCGCGGACGCCAACCCGCCGCTCTCGGAGGTCCGCTGCCGGCGGCGGTTCCGCCTGGCGAGCGTCGCCTCCGACGCGCACGTGATCCTCCGATTCACCGACGAGAAGCCCGCCATCCTGACGCGAGGCATAGGAGACGGGTCGGTCGTGCTGTGGAACTTCTCTCCGGTCAGGGAGTTCTCGAACCTGGCGGGCCTGGCGCAGTTCCCGGTCCTCGTTCAACGGACGGCGCGGCTGCTGGCCTCGCGGACCGAGACGCAGACCGCCTACCTTTGGGGGCGGGCGGCCTCGGTGCCCATCCCCCGGTCCATGGAGAACGCCATGATGACCGTTCGAAGGCCCAACAGCGCAGCCGAGGAGCCCGTTGTCCGCTCGCTGCACCAGCGGGTGCTTACCCTGCCGGCCGATCGGCTCGGGCACTGGACCGTCGAGTTCACCGAGGGCCAGACCCGGCTGCGGCGGGGCTTCAGCGTCAACGCCGACTTCGGCGAGAGCGACCTGGCCGCCGTGGACGCCGAGGACCTCCGGGAGGTCCTCCCTGCCGACCGGCTGGTGCTCGCATCGGACCTGGCCGACCTGGTCGAGCGTCGGCGCACGGTGACGCAGGCGTTGGACCTGGCGATCCCCATCCTGCTGGTGCTGCTGCTGATGATGACCGGCGAATCGTTCTTCGCCAACCGTTTCTACCGGCAGGATGAGGGCCGCCAGGAAGCCGGCGAGAGCGGATCGTGAGGCCGCCATCGGCGCAAGTGAAGCTGCGATAAAGAAATATGGGAGGGTCGCCCACAACCGCCTTATTCACAGCGTCTTACAGCGGCCAAGCGGAAGAATGGCTTTGTTTCGTAAAAACGCCCCTTGCCAGCACAATGCCTTAGCCAAGCTGACCTTAACCCAAACGTATTATAGACGCGACGGCCGGGAAGTCAAGGGCATTTCGAGAGAATTTTTGGCATGGTTCAAACGCAGGTAACAGCGTTTGAACCATGCGTAGCCGGTATCCTGTAGCCAGTAGCCAGTTGGGCCCAGGCCTTGGCACATGCGTAAGCCCAAGATCCGGAGGCTGTTACTGGCTACAGGCTACTGGCTACCGGCTACGTTGGTCTCGTGGCGAAGGACCCGCTACCGGCGAGCCGACTGTAACCAAACACCGGATCCTGCTGGACCAGGCCGAATTCTTCGGGGCGGGCTCGGTTTTTTTCGGCGGCGCCGTTTTCCCCGTGCGCGTGTGTGAGGATGTTTCCTGGCGGTCCGTAACGATTGTTTCTGTAATCTGTTAGCTCCGGAGGAGCGGACGTTGATAGCCCAGGGCGCCGCGGCGCTGTTTGCCGCAAGCCCTGGGTTTGCAGGGCGTGTATTTCGCGGAACCCCGGCAGGGGTGACCGTACCTCACGGTCGCCCCATACGAGGCTCCGCACAAAGGGTGACGCGTACCCAGGGCTCCCTCCGGTCGCCCTGGGCTACCCACGTACCGCCCCGTACGGGGCCAAGAGGAAACCTCCCGGGATTTGTCCTCGCACACCCGTGCGCCCCGCGAGCCGATTGCCGTTGACCCCGCGAGGCGGCCCTGTTAGGGTATGAAGAAGATGCCGGCGCGGCAGGGCCGGACGCCCGAGTTGGCTTGATTGCGAAGGAAAGGCAGCGATGCCTCCCGAGCCGCTGATAGACCTCTCCACGATTGACATGAGCAGGCTGGTGGCCGATCGCGAGGCGATCTACAGGCTCAATCCTCAGCGTTTCGAGTTCGGGCTGCTGGACGGTCTGTTCCTGCTGGATCACGACTCCGGGCGCATCGCCGGCTACCGCGACGTCCGCGACGACGAGTTCTGGGTCCGCGGGCACATCCCCGGGCGCCCGATCTTCCCGGGCGTGCTGATGATCGAGACGGCGGCCCAGCTCGTCAGCTATCTGATGACCAGCCTGATGCCGGACAAGGGCTTTCTGGGCTTCGGGGGCGTCGACGGGGTCAAGTTCCGCGGCACCGTCGTTCCGGGCGAGCGGATCATCATGCTGGGCAAGATGCTCCAGATACGTCCGCGCCGGTGCGTCGGCGCCACGCAGGCCTTCGTGGGCGAGAGGATGGTCTACGAGGGCACCATTACCGGGATGTGGCTCTGACGGGCTTTTTCGCGCCGCCGCGAGAGGACCGGGATTCCCCAATGGCCGGGCCGGAAAAGATCGGCGGTCTCGCCGGGATGTTCGACGGCTCGCTGGAGGTCCGCCCGCCCCTTACCGACGAGCAGCTCGCAGGGATCCCGGCCAGCCGAGGCGTCTTCCTGCTGGCCGGCGAGCTCGATCGCCCGATCCTGCTGGCCACGGCCGCCAGCATTCGCGCGAGGCTTCGGACGCGCCTGGATGAGCCGGACGGCGAGAAGCGGCGGCGTTCGGCCGACCTGCGGACCGTCACGCGGACGGTCCGCTGGAGGCTCGCCGGCGGGCACTTCGAGATGGATTGGGCCTACCTCGAGATCGCCCGTTCGATCTGGCCCCGGACGTATCCCAAGCTGCTGTCGTGGCGGCCGGCGTGGTTCGTCCACGTCCGGGCGGAGGAGGCGTTTCCGCACTTCGTCCGGACGCGGGACGTTCTCGCCTCGCCCGGGCGGTACTTCGGGCCGTTCGAGAGCGGCCGGTCGGCCGGGCGGTTCATCGACGTCCTCCTGGACGCCTTCGATCTCTGCCGGGATGTCCGGTGCCTTCGCCGCAGCCCGCGGGGGGAGCGCTGCGCCTACGGGCAGATGGGCAGGTGCCTCTGCCCGTGCGACGGGAGCGTCTCGATGGCGGCGTATCGCCGCGCCGCGGGCGCGGCCGCCGAGCTCGCCGCGGGGCGGCGGCGCGGGCACGTCCGGCGGCTCGGCGAGCAGATGAGGGCGGCGTCGGCCGAGCTGAGGTTCGAGCGAGCCGCCGCCCTCAAGGCCCGCATCGACCGCCTGGCCGAGCTCGACGGCGAAGCCTATCGCCACGTCGCGCCGGCCGAGGAGTTCCGCTTCCTGTTGATCCAGCCGTCCGGCAGCCGGCGGAAGGTCAAGGTCTTCCTGGTGGACCGCGGATCGATCGCGCCGCCCGGTGTGCTGGACTGGCCCCTGGCGGCGAGGCAGGTGGGGGGCACGGTCAGGCGGATGGCCCGCTTCGCGGCCGCCGGGCCGAGGCGCCGAGACGATCCGGCCGACAGGTGGCGCATGGGACTGGTGGCCCGGGCCCTGTTCAGCAGCGAGCGCCGCGGCGGGCTCGTGCTGCGATGGCACGAGGAGATGACGTCCGCCGACCTGTCCGCCGCGATCGACTCGGCGGCCGGTTCGCTGGGGCTGTCGGCGGCCGGCAGGCAGGCGGGGCGGTCCGCCCGCGGCGGGGAGTGACGGTCGCGGTGGCACGGGCATCTTGCCCGTGTGTCGCAGGGCCGTCCCGGCCCTGCCTTCTTAAGGTCGAGACGACCGTGGGACGCACGGTCGAGACGCCCGTCCCGCGATGCTGCGGGTGTTCGGCGTTTGCCGCTCGCAGTAACATGCGTCTCGGGTCGATAGGTATAATGTGGGCGCACGCGCCGCCCGCGTGCCCGCGGTCGCGATGAAGACAACGGCAGGCAACATCCTGGCCCTCGTTCCACGCCGCCGGCAGCGACAGTGGCGGTACGTCTCCCCCCAGCGGCGCGGGGCGGGCGTGGTGATCCTGGCCCTGCTGACCGTGGGCCTCCTGGCGTATTGGCTGCTGCCGGGGCTGATCAACGCGTGGACCCGCGACCGGGCGGCCGCCTACCTCCATTCCTTTACCGGCGGGCGGGTCGCGATCGACGCCGCGAGGTTCAGCCTCTTCGGCGGCATCGAGCTTCGCGGCGTGAGCGTGGACGTTCCCAAGCCCCTCGGCCGGGAGCGGTTCTTCCACGCCGACACCGTCGTCCTGCGCCACCGCCCGTGGAGCCTGTTCTCCAAGAGGCACCTGGAGCCGACGGAGATCGTCTGCATCGCCCCGACCGTGACGCTGGAGTACGACACGCAGAAGGGCCGTTACACCGCGGAGGAGCTGATCGCCGCCGTGCGTCGGCACGGCCGCAGCGGGGAGGGCGGGGCCTTGAAGGGCACGCTGCCCGTGATCTCCATCCGCGACGTCCGCCTGCGGATGCTGACCGGGCAGACCCGCCTGAACGTCTCCATGGTGCCGACGGACGGCACGTACCGGGTCACGGTGGCCGAGCATCACGTCGGCGGGCGCGAGCCGCTGCGGGGGATCTGGTGCATCGACCTGGCCACCGGGCGGGTGCGGCTGGAAGAGAGCAACATCCCCAAGATCGCCCACACGGACAGGATCCTGCCCGAGCGGTACGCCAAATGGCGGCGGCGCTACGACATTCGCGGCAAGGTGGTGTTGAAGGGCCGCCCGGCCACCGCGCCGGCCAAGGCCGTCCTCGAAGCCCATCTGCACGACGTCTCGCTCAAGCTCCAGCCGGCCGAGGGGGGGCTCGAGCTGCTCGGCGTGCACGGCAGCCTGGTCTTTCACGAGGGCGGGGTCACCGCGCGGGAGCTGACCGGGCGGATCCCCCAGGCCGGCGGGGCGACGTTCACGATGTCCGGCCACTACGGCGGGTACGATCCCAACAGCCCGTTCGACCTCCACATCGCCACGGAGAACATGATCCTGCCGGACGGCGGCAGGGCCACCGGCTGGCTGGCCAAGACGCTGAAGTTCCTCAACGAGACGTTCCAGCCGATCGGCAGGCTGGACATCTCCGTCCACTTTCAGCGGCTCGGCGGCGGGGAGATCCGGCTGAAGGGCTCGGCCAGGCCCCGCGGCATGTCCTTCGTCTACACGAAGTTTCCCTACCGCCTGGAAGGGGTGACCGGCTCGATAGGCTTCCAGGCCGCCCCGTCGGGAGACCGGGTCTATCTGACGAAGGTGACCGGCCGCCGCGGCCGGGCGGAAATGACCATCTCCGGCGAGATCGACCTCCGCAACAAGGGGCGGTATGACGTGACCGTCCTGGCGAAGCAAGCCCCGCTGGACGCCCAGATGCGGGCCGCGCTGCCAAAGAAGTACCACGGCGTCTGGGACGCCTTTCGCCCCGGCGGCACGACGGACGCGACTATCCGCGTGTGGAAGGCAAAGGCCGGAACGCCCCAGAACGTCGACGTGCTCCTGTCGATGACGGGCCAGGCGTCGGCGGCCTACGAGGGCTTTCCCTATCGCCTCGAGGGCCTCAAGGGCCAGGTCCGCATCGGGCGGCGGGACGTGACGATCCACTCGCTGCGCGGGCGGCGCGGGCCGATGCACTGCACGATCGACGGCTCCCTGCTCGCCCCGGGCGCATCGGCCGGCGAGACCTTCCTCACCATCGAGGCGACGGACCTGCCGCTGGATGCCAACCTCATCGCGGCGCTGCCGGACTGGACGCGGAAGGCCGCCGCGGCGCTCCACGCGACGGGCACGGTGGGGGGGGTCTCGGCGACGCTGCGGCAGTCGAAGGGCCGGCCGATGGACTTCCGGGCCGTCGCGCGCGTCAAGAACGCCGCCTTCCGGGCCGAGGCCTTTCCGTACGAGGTCCGCGAGGCCTCCGGCGTGGTGACCGTCCGGCCGAAACGCGTGATCGTCGAGGAGCTTGCCGGCCGCCACGGCCGGACACCCATCAACCTCAGCGGGCAGGTGCTGCTGGAGGGCCGCTCGCCCGGCGTGGACCTCCGCGTCAAGGCCAAGGGCGTGCCGCTCGATGAGGAGCTCTTTGCGGCCGTGCCCAAGGAAGTCAAGAGGATCTGGCGGAAGCTCTCCGCCAGCGGGCGGGCCGACGTGGACCTCCTGCTTCGCAGCGGAATGCCCGATGCCGAGAAACAGCGCGACTACCGCCTCGTGCTTCGCCCCGACACGATGGCCGTGCGGTACGAGGACTTCCCCTACACGCTTAAGGGCGTTGTCGGCGAGGCCGTCGCGACGCCCGAGGGGGTGAAGCTGAAGGACATATCCGCGGCGCACGGCCGGGCGAAGTTCGCCATCAGCGGCGACCTGAAGCTCGGCGAGACCTCCGAGACGGCCCGCCTCTCGCTCAGCGGAACGAACGTGCCGATCGATCGCGAGCTGCTGGCGGCGGTGCCGGCTACGCTGGCGCCGCTGGCGAGGCGATTTCGGCCCGGGGGAACGTGCCAGATCGATCTGAAGGACTTCCGGGTCTCGCGGCTGCTGTCGCCGGATCGGAAGGCGGCGAGTCAGCCGGCGACCGTGCCGGCGAGCCGCCCGGCCGCGGGCGGCGCGGTGAGCTGGGCCGTCAACGGGCGCGTGGCCTTCCAGGACGCCACCATCGACGTCGGCCTGGGGCACAAGCGGCTCTCGGGCAGCCTCGACGGCGCCGCCGCCCAGCGGGGCGGGGACCTGGCCCTCAGCGCGGCGATCGACCTGGACAGCGTCCGGGTCGCCAGGCAGCGGTTGACGAAGCTGCACGGCCGGCTGATCAAGAAGCCGGGCGGCCAGCTCATGCGCCTGGACGACCTCTCCGCCAGGGCCCACGGCGGGCAGGTGGCGGGCTTCGCGGAGATCCGCCTGGCGGACCCGCTGGAGTTCGGCGTCAGCCTTTCGATGGACGCGATCCAACTGGCCGATCTCTTCAAGGCCGACCCGGCCGCCAAGGGCGCGCGGTCGGAGGTCGAGGGCCTGCTGGCGGGCAACGTCCAACTGACCGCCACCGCGGGCGAGAAGCCCCGCCGCCAGGCCTCCGGCGTGCTCAGGATCTCCCGGGGCAAGCTCTACAAGCTGCCGGTCATGCTCGGGCTGCTCCACGTGGTGTACCTCTCGCTGCCCGGAGAGACGGCCTTCACGGAGGGCAACCTGGCGTATCACCTCCACAACGACACGCTCGTCTTCGACGAGATCTACCTTCGCGGGACGGCCCTGTCGATCGTCGGCTCCGGCACGATGGACATGAAGAGCGAGGCGCTGAACCTGACGTTCCTGTCCGGGCCGCCGCGGAAACTGCCCCGCCTGGGCAGCCTCGGCGAGCTGCTGGAGGGCATCGCCCGGGAGGTGGCCGAGATCCGCGTCGGCGGGACGCTCCAGAAGCCCAAGATGCGGACCGTTCCACTCCGCGGGCTGGACCGGATACTGCGGGACATGCTCAACCCTGGCCGCGGAAGGTAGGAGCCGGTATCATCCCCGTTCGAGACGCGGCCTGCGGCGCCGCTTCCGGGACGTCGGCGCCTCGAGACCGCAGGAAGGAGACCGGTGAAGATGGCCGAGGCGAGAGTGGGCGTCATTGGCGGCAGCGGGCTCGGCGAGGCGCTGGCCGACACGCAGGGCGAAGCCGTTCACCTCGAGACGCCGTTCGGCGAGCCGTCCGACAAGATCGTGCTGACCAACCTGGGGGGGACCGACACCGCCATCCTCAGCCGTCACGGGCCCGGGCACGTGCGGAACCCCTCACAGGTCAACTACCGGGCGAACATCTACGCGATGAAGGCCCTCGGCTGCACGCACATCATCTCCTCCGGCGCCGTCGGCTCGCTGAGGGAGAACATCCGTCCGAAGGAGCTGGTCGTTCCCGAGCAGGTGATCGACAAGACGTTCCGCCGGGCCGCGACGTTCTTCGACGAGCACTTCGCGGCCCACGTGGAGATGGCCATGCCGTTCTGCCCCGTCCTGCGAGGGCACCTGCTGGCCTGCGCCGACGCCGTAGAGGCCAAGGTCCACGACGGGGGCACGTACATCTGCATGGAGGGGCCGTCTTTCTCCACGCGGGCCGAGAGCGAGATGCACCGCGCGTGGGGCGGCGATCTGATCGGCATGACCTGCATGCCCGAGGCCAGGCTCGCACGCGAGGCCGAGATCGCCTACGCCGTCGTCTGTCTCTGCAGCGACTACGACTGCTGGCGCCCGGCCGCGGGAGACCTGGACAAGCACGAGCTGCTCAAGGAGATCATCGCCAACCTCTCGGAGGCGACGCAGAACGCCCTCGAGCTCATCAAGGCGGCCCTGAAGCGATTCGCCGAGATCGCCGAGACGCCTTCCCCCGCCCGCGGCGCCCTGGAACTGGCCATCTGGACCAGTCGGGAACACCTCGACGCCGACGCCGCCAGAGGCAAATACGGCGTCCTGGTGGAGAAGTATCTGTAGGACCTGCGTGTTAAGGCGTTTCGGCGGAGCGTTTAGCGGTCGCCGGCACGGCGACCGGAAGGACCGGAAGGACCGGAAGGGCGGGCGTGCCGCCCGCCGCTAAACGGTTAAATTAGGTGACAGCAGCACTTCCATGATCGTCGCTTACCACGCGATCTTTACGACTTATGGGACCTGGCTGCCCAATGACCCCCGGGGCTCATTCTCGAAGGAGATCTACAACCCCTACCTCCGCGACCTCGGCGAGATCCGCTACGGCCGCCAGGACCCGCAGCCCGACAGGGAAACGCTCGTTCGCTACTGGCGGGCCGCGGGCAGGAAGCTCTCCCGCCCGCCATTCTTCCTCGACGACGGGACCCGTCCCATCGTCGCTTCGGGCTTCGCGGAGGTCGTTCAGCGCCTGGCGGTGCACGTTCCGGCCTGTTCGATCATGAACGATCACGTGCACGTTCTCGTGCTGAAGTCGAGGTACAGGATCGAGTACCTCGTGAACCAGCTCAAGGGAGCTGCGACGCGTGCGCTGGGGCTGAGCAAGACGCCGTGGGCCCGCAAGTCCTGGAAGATCTTCATCGACGATCCCGAGACGCTCCGCGCCGCCGTGCGGTATATCGAGGACAACCCGCGAAGGTCAGGCCTGGCGCCGCAGCGGTGGAGTTTCGTGAAACCTTTGCCCGAAACGTACTTATGACCCCATCTCCGCGGTCGCCGGAACGGCGACCGGAAGGGCGGGCGTACCGCCCGCCGCTAAATCACCAAATTGCAGAGTCTTACGACGCGATCTCCGCCTCAGTGGGCGGCGGAGTTCGTTGCGGGCGTCTGGCGGGGCTCGGGTCGGGGTATCATCTGCGTCGCCGGGCGCGTTGGCGCCTCCAGGTGCAGCGTGATTACGAGCAGGCG
Source organism: uncultured Planctomycetaceae bacterium (assembly GCA_964427875.1). Taxonomy (GTDB): domain Bacteria; phylum Planctomycetota; class Phycisphaerae; order SM23-33; family SM23-33; genus CAYRVX01. The sequence continues at coordinate 7,715 of CAYRVX010000058.1, read as the reverse complement.
AAGGACGTCCCGCGCCGGCGCGGTCGCGGATGCTCTCGCCTGCTCGGCGGGAGACGTCTGCGGCGCCTGAAGGCGCTCCAGCAGGGCAGCGTGGTATCGCTTGCGCTCGGCCTCGCTGACCGGGGCCTTCGGCCGGGGCGGCGCAGCCGACACGGGCGGCAGGACGGCCGTACCGGACCGCGAGAGGACCGTCGCCGGCAGGCAGAGCCGCTGGTAGTAGGCCGTCTCCTTCACGGCCGCCCTGATGTCTCCCACGGCAGTGACAATCCGGGCCAGTTGGTCGGGAGAGTCCATCACGGCGGCCTGCCACGTTCGCGGCCCGGCGCTGGCCTGGTGGTAGACGCCCTTCCGCTTCCTCTCATCGAATCGGATCCGCTTGCCGGCCGATGCCGGCCCCCGCGTGGCGGCGTCCTTCGGCAACGCACCACGCGCGACCTCCAGCGGCCGGACGCCCGCGGCCGACAGGATCGCCTCCACCTCCCGCCGGCCGGCGCCCAGGTCGGTCACGCGCAGCTCGACGCGGTGTGCGGCCCTGCCGTCCTTGCCGGCGGGGCTGAGCACGACCTTACCATCGTGCAGTTCCTTCAGGGCGACAGCCGGCCCTTCGCCATAGGCGTCAAGGGGTCCCTTCAGGCGGGCGAACTGCTCGATCCCCGCGGCGGCCTCGACGTGCGGCCGTGCATCGTCCGGGGCCGCGGACGGCTTCCCACGCACCCGCCTCGATGCGGCGAACGCGCCTGACGTGTTGTCGGCGCTATCTGGGTAGGACCGTCTGCCGAACCGCCCGGCCAGTCTGGCGCCGCGCCCCCAACGGTCGGCCTGCGAGGGCAGCTTGGCCAGCAGCAGGGGCTCGCCGTCGGGATGAGCGGCCACGCGCGCCCGCGGCGCGTCTTTCCAGACCGCTCTAAAGACGACGGCTCCCACGCCCGCTGCCAGCAGGAGCACTGCGGCGGCTGAGATCCGCCCGAGCCACAGGCCGGCCTTCGAGGCCTCCTCGCCCGAGGCGAGCAGGAGGGCGCGCCCCTTTGCCCGGGCCAGCACGCCGGCGGCGAAGCCCTCATCTGCGCGGGCCCTCGGCAGGGCGCGGAGCAGTTCGCGCGTGCCGGCGAGGCCCCGCAGTTGCTCGGCGAGGTGGCGGCTGGAGCGTACGGCCGCCTCGACGCGGGCGGCCTCGGCGGCGCCCAACTCGCCGTCCAGGTATGCCGAGAACTCCTCGATGATGTCGTGCGTATCGCTCATCTGCGTTCGGCCGGGCCTTTCGGACCCGTCGTTCATAGCCTTTGACGGCCGGTGGGGGCGGAGGTTCCCGGCGGGCGGACCGCCGCGGAGCAGACTCCCGGCTCGTCCCGGCCGGGCGCGCGCCGCGCTGGGAGCAAAAACGTAGCGGGCGAGTGCGTGCCCTCCAGGTCGCTCCTCGCCCGCTTGATTGCCCTTCCCGTGTCTTTCAACGGTACTTGGGCAGGTGCGAGCCGCAGCTCACACGCTTGGAGGCGAGCAGGCCGGCCGATGCCTGAGGCCGGCCACGGGCCTCCGGCGGAACTTCCCGGCGATGCCGGGGTCTCCCTCCGCCTGGGTAAGATGTCCTCCACTGCGAACACGGGAAAGGTACGATTCCACAGGGACCCAGACAAAAACTCGCTTCCCACGCGCCACATCCCCCCAAGCGCATGCGCCCCCCTCTTCCGTTTAGCCGGCGACGGCACGTCGCCGCAAAGACCGCACGTCGCCGCAGCGCTATTTCTTCTCGACGACCCAGATGTTCCTGTAGAAGACCGGGTTGCCGTGCCCCTGGAGGTAGACGCCCCCCGGCTCGCCCTCGTTGCCCCGCGAGCCGCCCGTCTTGTCGTTGATCTCGAGCTTGTCGTGGATCACCACGCCGTTGTGCCTGATCGTGGCGAAGGCGTTCCTGACCTTCCGCCCGTTCTCGAACCTCGGGGCGGTGAAGTCCATGTCGTACGTCTGCCACGTCAGCGGCGGGAAGCACATGTTGACCTTCGGGCGGCCCTTCTTGTAGATGCCGCCGCACTCGTTGTCCAAGCCCTCCAGGCCGAACGAATCGAGCACCTGGACCTCGTAGCGGTGCTGGAGGTACACGCCGCTGTTGCCCCGCCCCTGGCTGCGGGCCTGGGGGCGGAAGGGCGTGATGAACTCCACGTGCAGCGTGAAGTCGGTGAACGTCTTGTTGCTGTGCGACCCGGCGCAGAGGCTCTTGCGCTTGTCCATCCGGCCGCCCTTCCACTCGTCGGCGTTGGTGCCGTCGAACAGGACGACCGCCCCGGCGGGCGGCTTGGCGCCCAGCGTCGCACTTCTGCGGACGATCCTCTCGGCGACGAACCTCCTGCCGCTGTCGGTCCGGCCCCGCATGCGTCCGTTCTCGATGACCGCCTCCCAGGCCTTCTGGCCGCCGGGCGGGTTTTCCCGCAGCGCGCTGAACTGCTCGGGCGGGCCGGCCATGTACTTCTTGGGGCCCTTGCCCGGCTCGAAGACGGTCTTGCCGTCCCTTGTCCTGCCGTCGATGGGTATCCTGACCTTGCCGCCCCACCCGTCGCCGGGCAGGCCGCCGGGGTAGAAGACGGCCTGGAAGGCGCCTTTGCCCAGCGCGATGACCTGCACGCCGAGCTTGTCGTCGCCGGCCCTGCCGACGTACTCGCCCTGGACCTTCCAGTCCGCCGGGGCGCTTTCCACGTCGACGTACACGGGGGTCGGGGGCTTCTTCTTTTTCTTCGGGGCGGGCTTTTTCGGCGCCGCCGAGGCCGTCGGGGCCACGGCCAGGCCCAGCCCGGCCGCCACGACAAGCACCGCCGCGAATCGCCACGTGGACCTTCGGGTCATGGTGATCTCCTCATGTCTGGTCGTATCTCTTCGGTGTTGCCTGCCGGCCCGCGGCCGGCAATTCGGCTCCAAAGTCTGAAACCAGCGAACGGGCGTCTGCGAACGGAGAACCTGCGGGAAAAGCGCAAAAAACCCGCTCCGCCCGCGCCGCCCTTGTCCCTTCCGCCCGCCCGGCGGATGTGCTATCCTCTGCATCCCATGTTTGAGGCGCTGACGGAGAGATTCTCGGACATGTTCCACAAGCTGTCCGGCCGGGGGCGGATCAGCGAGCAGAACGTCCACGACGCCATGCGCGAGGTCCGCACGGCCCTGCTGGAGGCCGACGTCAACTACCAGGTCGTCCGGCAGTTCTGCGACAACGTGGTGGCCAAGGCCGTCGGCCAGGAGGTGATCCGGTCGCTGCACCCGGGGCAGTTGATGGTCAAGATCGTCCACGACGAGCTGACCGAGCTGATGGGCCCGGTGGACCCGCGGATCTACTACGTCAGCCCCCCGCCGACGATCCTCATGATGGCGGGGCTCCAGGGTTCCGGCAAGACCACGACGTGCGGGAAGCTGGCCAAGCGGATCCTCGCGAGCGGCAAGCACCCGATGATGGTCGCCTGCGACCTCCAGCGCCCGGCGGCGGTCGATCAGCTCGCCATCGTCGGCGAGCAGGTGAGCGTGCCGGTCTTCAAGATCGACGGCGAGAAGAACCCCGTCCGCGTCGCGCGCAAGGCCGTCGCCTGGGCCTGCGATAACGAGCGCGACGTGATGATCGTGGACACCGCCGGGCGGCTGCACATCGACGAGGAGATGATGAGGCAGGCCGAGGACATCGCCCGCGCCATCAGCCCGCACCAGATCTACCTCGTCTGCGACTCGATGACCGGCCAGGATGCCGTCAACAGCGCCCGCGAGTTCAACGAGCGCCTGGAGCTGGACGGCGTGATCCTCACGAAGTTCGACTCCGACGCCCGCGGCGGGGCCGCCCTGAGCGTCAAGGCCGTCACCGGAAAGCCCATCAAGTTCATCGGCGTCGGGGAGAAGCTCGACGACCTGGAGGAGTTCCACGCCGACCGGATGGCCGGGCGGATCCTCGGCATGGGCGACGTCGTCTCGCTCGTGGAGAAGGCCCAGAGCCAGTTCGACGCCGAGCAGGCGGCGAAGATGCAGGAGAAGATGGCCAAGGGCCTCTTCACGCTGGAGGACTTCCTCTCACAGATGCGCCAGATGCAGAAGATGGGCCCGCTCAAAGAGATCGTGAAGATGATGGGCATCGGCGGCGACCAGCTTGCCGGCATGGGGCTCCAGGGAAACGAGCTGGCCGCCATGGAGGCCGTCATCCTCTCGATGACCCCGCAGGAGCGGTCCGACCCGTCGATCGTCGAGGCGTCGCGCCGCCGGCGGATCGCCAGGGGCAGCGGCACCGAGCCGCAGGACGTCTCCGGCTTGATCAAGAACTTCAACATGGCCTCCGGCATGATGAAGCAGATGGCCGGCATGGGCATGCGCGACCGCATGCGCTTCGCCCAGCAGGTCGGCCAGGCCGGCATGATGGGCATGACGCCCAAGTTCAAGGTCAAGAAACGATCCAAGCGGCTCACCAAGAAGCAGCGGGACAGGCGCAAGAGGAAGCGCAAGCGGTAGGGGGGAGCCAAGAAGACAGGAAGAGAGGGAGAGAGGGATTGGTGGGGGGGAGCGCCCCCGGGGGCGCAGCCCCGGGGCGTTTGGGCGTTTGGGGATGGTTTAGGGATGTCGTTGGGAGTGACGGGGTCCATGGATGCCTGGAACGGTTGGTATCACGTGGATGGACATACCTATGGCACCTGGCTGCCGGGCGATCCCAGAGGATGGCGCGAGAAGAAGCACCGCAGGCACGTGGACGGGGACTACAGGCGTCCGCCGCCGGCCGGGACGGGCCAGGCCCTCCACAACCGCAGCCGCAATCTGCTGAAGCACCCGCCGGTGCATCTCGATGCGCTACAGCGGGAGTGTGCCGGTCGGGCACTCGTGGAGATGCTCATCTTGCAGGAGGTCGAGCTGCTCGCCCTGTCAATGGACGCGATCCACTACCATCTCCTCGGGCGCTTTCGGGACAGGCAGGTGCGCCGGCGCGTGGGGAGGGCCAAGAAGCACGCCTGGCACCGCCTCCGCGGCCGATGGCACGTGGCCAGGGTGTGGGAGAAGCTCTGCAACGTCACACCCATCGCCGACCGCGGGCACCAGGTGAACGTCTTTCGCTACATCCGTTCGCACGGACAGAAGGGCGCCTGGGTATGGACCTTCCGCCAGGGCCTCTACCGGCGCGACCCCGCAGAGGCACCCCCCGAGCGCCCCTGAGCGCCAAACGCCCCCGGGCTGCGCCCCGGGGGGTCGGCGGAAAACGCTTCGTCCTTGTTTTTCCCGGGATCAGATTGTACAGACTCGCTTCCAGGTCTTCACCCACGAGGCATGCTGACTCGAGGAGACATCCGTGACGAACCGCTACCCGCCCATCAACGTGAAGTGCCCGCATCTCCTTCACGGCGGCGACTACAACCCCGACCAGTGGCCCAGGGACGTCTGGGCCGAGGACATGAGGCTGATGAAGCTCGCCGGCTGCAACGCCATGAGCGTTGCGATCTTCTCCTGGGCTCACCTGGAGCCGGCGGAGGGCCGCTTTGACTTCGGCTGGCTGGACGAGGTGATGGACCTGCTGAACGGCAGCGGCGCCTATGCGGTGCTGGCCACGCCCAGCGCGTCGCATCCGGCGTGGCTGTCGGCGAAGTATCCTGAGGTGCTTCGCGTCGGCGCCGACGGGCGGCGGCGCCGCCACGGCGGGCGGGTCAACTACTGCCTGACCTCGCCGGTCTTCCGCGAGAAGTGCGCCGTCATGTCCGCCGCGCTGGCCGAGCGCTACGCCGAGCACCCGGCCCTGGGGGTGTGGCACGTCTCCAACGAGTATGGCGGCGAGTGCCACTGCGACCTCTGCCAGGCGGCCTTCCGCGACTGGCTCCAGAGGCGCTACGAGACGCTGGATGCGCTGAACGCGGCGTGGTGGGCCGCCTTCTGGGGCCACACCTGCACCGACTGGAGCCAGATCGAATCGCCCCACGAGCTCGGCGAGCGCAGCATCATGGGCCATCAGGTGGACTGGCGGCGATTCGTGACGGACCAGACCGTCTCCTTCATGCTCAACGAGATCGCCCCCTTGAGGCGAATCGCCCCCGACGTGCCGATCACCACCAACTTCATGGGGACCTACCCCGGGTTGAACTACTGGAAGTTCGTCGAGCACCTCGACCGCGTGAGCTGGGACAGCTACCCCCTGTTCCACGACCGCCAGGACGACTGGAAGATCGCCGCCCACGTGGCGTTCACCCACGACATCTACCGCGCGATGACCGGCGGGCGGCCGTTCCTGCTCATGGAGTCCACGCCCAGCAGCACGAACTGGATGCCCGTGATGAAGCTCAAACGCCCCGGCGTTCATCGCCTGTTCAGCCTCCAGGCGGTCGCCCACGGGGCCGACACCGTCCAGTACTTCCAGTGGCGAAAGAGCCGCGGGTGCCAGGAAAAGTTCCACGGCGCGGTCGTGGACCACTGCGGCCACGAAAACACACGCGTCTTCCGCGACGTGGCGGAGGTCGGCGAGATCCTCTCGAAGCTGGATGTGGTCGTCGGCACGACGGTCCGGCCGGAAGTCGCCGTCATCTACGATTGGGAGAACCGCTGGGCGATCGACGCCTCGGCCGGGCCGCGGCGGGAAAAACGCGACTACGAGTTGACGTGCGTGAATCACTACCGGGCCTTCTGGGGCCGGTCGGTCCCCGTGGACGTCATCAACATGGGCTCGCCTCTGGATGCCTACAAGCTGGTGGTTGCGCCCATGCTCTACATGGTGCCGGCGGGCGTGGCCGAACGCGTGGAGCGGTTCGTCGAGGCCGGCGGCGTGTTCGTGACGACGTACTGGAGCGGCATCGCCGACGAGAGCGACCGGGTCTTCACGGGCGGCTTCCCCGGGCCGCTGCGCAAGGTGCTGGGCATCTGGTCGGAAGAGCTGGACGTGCTCTACGACGACGAGTCGAACCGCGTTGCCTTCAACGAGCCGAACGACCTGGAACTGCACGGCCAGTACCGCGCCGAGGTCTTCTGCGACCTGATCCACGCCGAGTCGGCCGACGTGCTGGCGACCTACCAGGACGATTTCTACGCCGGCCGCCCGGCGCTGACGGTCAACGCGCTCGGCAAGGGCAGGGCGTACTACGTCGCGTCCCGCAACGAGCCGGCATTCCTCGCGGCGCTGTACGGCAAGCTGATCGAGGGCCTCGGCATCCGGCGCATCCTGAAGTCCAACCTGCCCGAGGGCGTCACGGCCCAGCTCCGAACGGACGGCCGGCGCCAGTTCGCCTTCCTGATGAACTTCAAACCCAACGGGCAGTACGTCGATCTCGGCGAAGGCAGGTTCACCGACATGCTCACCGGGCGGGGCCTCGAAGGGGAGGTGAAGATCGACGGATACGAATCGATCGTCCTGGAGCGAACGGCCGGGAGCTAAAGAAATCCGCACGGATCGCCGAGAAGGTATTGACCGCTGACGGAAAGTCTGTATGATACAAGGTCTGCCGGCGGGAGGCGATGCGCCGGAACCGACGGCGGGTGCCTGCGGTGAGTTTGGCAAGTGCAGAGCGCTGGGTCCTGTCGACGTCGGTGGGTCCGTGTCCGTTCGACAAGAGGCGGGCTTGTAGCTCAGCTGGTTAGAGCGCGCCCCTGATAAGGGCGAGGTCGTTGGTTCGAATCCAACCAGGCCCAGTCAATCCGTTGCGGATTGCTGAGGCCGCGGGAGTCCGCGATCCGCAATTGAGTTGCGGGGACGTAGCTCAGTTGGGAGAGCGGTTGGTTTGCAACCAACAGGTCGGCGG
>CAYRVX010000057.1:0-42634 GCA_964427875.1 uncultured Planctomycetaceae bacterium | reverse complement strand
ACGCCAAAGGGAACGAGCCCCGGCGGGGCGGCCGTTCGTAGCCCCGGGTGCAGCCGAAGGCAAACCCGGGGAGACCACGCCAAAGGGAACGAGCCCCGGCGGGGCGATCGTGGATCCCCCTGGCCGTGTACCACAATCTTCTCGTGCACCCCCGGCGTGCCGGTGAGGCGGCGAAAACCGGCGACTTCACTCGGCGACTGCCGCGGTTATAGAATCAGGCGAACCGGCTGCGGCGGTCGCGGCCGAACGAGCCGATCACCCAGCGGATTGAAACTGGAGAAGCCGATGACCCACTCACTGAGATTCCTGGCAGCCGCGGCGCTGGCGGCGGCAATGGCAGCCGGCCCGCCCGCGCCGCTGCGGGCCGATGATTGGGACGAGCTGGTCGGGCAGGATACCCTCAAGCGGATCGCGGCGGCGGCCCCGAGCACCGCGGCGCCCAAGGGCAAGCAGCCGCGCAAGGTGCTCGTGCTGACCGAGTCGAAGCGCGACCTGGACGCGGCCGCCCGGAGCCAGGGCATGAAGTTCGTGCCGCACCGGTCGGCCCCCCACTGCGCCAAGGCGGTCGCGATCGTGGGCAAGCAGACCGGGGCGTACGAAGCCACGATCACCAGCGACCTCGGCGCAATCAGCGCCGACGGGCTGAAGCCCTTCGACGCCATCGTGCTGGCGAACGTCTACCTGGAAGGCAAGCTCTACAGGGTGCCCCGCGACGCCAAGCAGCCGGGTCGGTCGCCGTTCGAGGAACGGCAGAAGGCGCTCGTCGAGTTCGTGCGAGGCGGAAAGGGGCTGGTGGGCATCCACAACGCAACGGCCGAAGCGCTCGGCTGGGTCGAGTTCAACCGGATGATCGGCGGCACGCACCGCGGCCACGCCTGGCACGCCCATCAGACCGTGCCGATCCGGCTCGACGATCCGAAGAGCCCGCTCAACGCCGCCTTCGAGGGCCGGGGATTCTCGATCCGGGACGACGTCTACCTGCTGGCCGGGCCGTACGCCCGCGACGCCGTCCACGTGCTCCTGAGCGTGGACGCGGCCAAGGCGCCGGCGAGCATGACCGCCGAGCGGGCCGACGGGGATTACCCGATCAGTTGGGTCAGGACGTACGGCCGGGGACGGGTCTTCTACACTGCCCTGGGCGACAGCCCGGCGACCTTCGAGAACGCCAAGTTCCTCCGCCACCTGCTGTCGGGCATCCGCTTTGCGCTGGGGGACCTTCAGGCGGACACGTCGCCGGGCAAGCCGCTCGCGCGCAAGGCGGGCTTCACCACGATGGAGGGCTGGACGGCGCTCTTCGACGGCAAGGACCTCGACGCGTGGAAGCTCGACGAGCAGCAGAAGCCCCACTGGCTCGTCGAGGACGGCATCATCCGCTACGACGGCAGGGGCAAGACGCTGTGGACCAGGGAGTCGTTCAAGGACTTCATGCTGCGGGTCGACTGGCGCCTGCCGCGCAAGGCCGACAGCGGCGTCTTCCTCCGCGGCAGCGGCAAGGCGCAGATCAACATCTGGACCTGGTCCATGGGCTCGGGCGAGTTGTGGAGCTACCGCGGCGGCGCGAAGACCGACGAGCTCCGCAAGAGCTACACCCCCAAGCTCAACGCCGACAAGGCCGTGGGTGAGTGGAACACGTTCCTGGTGACGATGAAGGGCGACCGCCTGACGGTGTCGGTCAATGGCCGGGAGGTCATCTCCCAGGCGCACCTCAAGGGCATCCCCGCCGAGGGCCCCATCGCCCTCCAGCAGCACGGAGACCCCATCGAGTTCAAGAGCATCTACGTCAAGCCGCTTCCGTCCGAGCCCAAGTGATTCCCCGCACCCTGACGCCAGAAGCCGGTAAGGAGTAAACCCATGATCGGTTTGCGCCGCATGGCAGGAGCGGGAAGGCCGTTCGGGGCCGTCCTGGCGATGTCTCTTGCAGCGGCGGCATGCCTGGCCGCCGCGGCTCGGCCCGCCGGCGGGGCCCGCGCTCGCGACGAGGTGGACGGCCTCGTCGAGAAGCTCAGGCCGCCGGCTCGCTTCAAGGGCTACAAGCCCGATTTCCGCGTGGTCGAGCGGACGTTCACCTTCCAGCACGTCAAGGGCCCGGTCCGGTCCAACTGGCGCGTCGTGATGGACGGCGAGAAGTACGTCGCGCTGGTCCGCTCGGGCGACTTCAACCTGCTGGCCCTTACGCCCGGGACGGCCCGGACCCGGCTGAAGATGCCGACCGGCCGATACCATCTCGACACGCAGCTCGGGCCGACGCTCTGCACACATCAGTTCCTCAAGGGCGTCAAGGTCCACGGGGCCGTCTACACCGCCGAGACAGCCCAGGCCGGCGACCGATGGGAAGGCGGCGGCGAGACGATCACGCTCGTCCGAAGCGTCAAGGGCGACGAGCGCACGGTCCATCATCGCTTCACCGTCGGCGTGGACGCCGTGCACGGCTACAACATCGTCGGCCGCTACGAGGCCCGCTTCAGGGAGCCTCCCACGAAGAACGACCGCTTCGTGGGGCCGACGTTCTGTCCCGGCTGCTACACCCTCTGGCCGGAGACCTGGCGGTACGAGCGGACCGTCTATTGCCCCGGCGCCGACCAGGGCGCATATCGCGGCTGGGCGAATAACCTCATCTCCATGGACCGCGGCGACAGGTGGGGCAAGTGCTGCTGGCGCGACAAGGGGTTCATCGCCTACCTGGACGAAGACAGCGGCTGGAGCCCGTGCCGCACCCGCGTCGACGGCGGCGGCGACGTGTACATGCCCGTCTGCAACGCCCACAACGACTTCCACGTGCGGATCAACCTCCCGAAGCACCTGCCGAAGGACGCCGACGGCTGGCACGTCTTCCGGGCGACGCACCGCCTGCTCGCCCTGCCGCCGGAGCTCACGAAGCACGTCCGGGACAGGATGGACCTCTACGGCAAGGGGCAGTCGGCCGTCATGATCCGCATCGGCGTACTGGAGGACTTCGAGGGCCAGCCGATCCCCGTCACCCGGCCGGTGCGGGGGCTGACGTGGACGTCCGGCGGGCCGCGCGTGACAACCGACCAGGCCCACAGCGGCAGCAAGTCGGTCCTCCTGAAAGGGACATCCTGGCCGAACCTGCCGCAGTGCTCCCTCCTGCCGGAGACGAAGTACCGCCTGGAGGCATGGTACAAGCTCGTGCCCTACACCGACCCGGAGCGGGCCGCCGCGGAGAGGAAACGCAAACGCCCGATCGGCAAGGTCGTCAGGGCGTACGTGAAGGGCGACTTCTACGAGTGGTCGCCGCACAGCCGCAAGTGGATCGTCCAGCAGCAGACCAACGTCGTGACCTCCGAGAAAGACGGCTGGCAGCGGGTCAGCCTGGAGTTCACCACGCCCAAGTGGGACCCCTTCATCAACGTCGTCTTCGTGGTCGAGGACGGCAAGGCGTACCTGGACGACTTCCGGTTGATCCGCCTCGGAGGCGTCGAGGCGCCCCCGCCGGCCGGCGCCGCCGAGGCCGTGTTAACGCCGGCGGGCGCGGGCCTGCGGGAAGCCGCCTCCCGCGCGGCCATCGTTCGCGACTGGATGCTCCAGGACTACATGGGCATCCGCCTGCCGAAGGAGCTGGAGGCGCAGAAGGAGCAGTGGCGGGGAAAGCACCTGCGGGCGCGCGAGTCGAAGGCCGACGCGCCGGTCCTGGCGAAGCTGCCGTGCTTCGCCGGCGCCGCCGACGCGGTCGTGGAACGGCGGATGGTCGATCGCGTCCTGGCGGAGCTGCACCCGGGCGGCGCGTCGATCCGCGCCGAGGCCGGCTCCCTCGCCCGCGACGCCGCGCCCGGCAGGGACGCTCGCTGGAAGAAGCTGTATCTCCGGGCGTGCGAGCTTCGGCGCCGGAAGCGCCTGGGGCCGCTTCTGGCCCGGTGGCGGCGGTTCGTGCTCAGCCAGCACCGTCACAACCGGGGCAGTTGGAAGTACACCGAGGGGCCGAGCGACTCCGCGGGCAGCCGGGCGGGCTTCCTGCCGGGCTCCTCGCTGAACGTCCTGGAAATGGACGGCGTCTACGGGAAGCTCCGCACGTTGATCGAGGACCGCAAGGGCTTCCTGCGGAACCCGGACGTCTCCTACGACGGCAAGCGAATGCTCTTCGCCTGGAAGAAGTCGAGGGACGACGACGACCTCCACCTGTACGAGATGGACCTGGCCAGCGAGCAGGTGCGCCCGTTGACCCGCGGCCTGGGGTATGCCGACTACGAGGGCGTCTACCTGCCCGACGGCAACATCCTCTTCAACTCGACGCGCTGCTTCCAGACCACCCCCTGCAACGTCAACGTCGTGAGCAACTTCTACCTGCTCCACCGGGACAGGCGATCCATGCGGCGCGTCGGGTTCGACCAGGTCCACACGATCTTCCCGACGGTCAGCGACGACGGGCGGGTCCTGTACACGCGCTGGGAATACGTCGATCGCGGGCAGATCTATCCCCAGCCGCTCTTCCAGATGAACCCCGACGGCACCAACCAGCGGGAGTACTACGGCGGCAATTCCTGGTTCCCGACCAACATCCTTCACGCGCGGAAGATCCCCGGGACAACCAAGGTGGTGGCCATCGTCACGGGCCACCACCGCCCCGCAGCCGGAAAGCTGGCCGTCATCGATCCGGCCAGGGGCCTCCAGGAGGAAAGCGGCGTGCAGCTCGTCGCGCCCGTCCGCAAGACCGAGCCCATCCGGAAGGACAAGTACGGCGAGGGGGGAGATCAGTTCCAGTACCCCTACCCCCTGGACGAGCAGCGCTTCCTGGTGACGCTGGCCCTGCCGACGCCGGAGGGGAAGCTCGGCCGGTTCAACAGCTACTTCATCGACGCCCACGGGGGCCGCGAGCTGCTCGTCGAGGGAGACGAGCCCGCCGCCGGCATCGGCTGCAAGCAGATCATCCCGCTGGCCGCGCGCGAGCGGCCCCACGTGCGGCCGAGCCTGGCCGACTACCGCAGAGGCACCGGAACGGTCTACTTGCAGGACGTCCACGAGGGGCCGGGCCTGAAGGGCGTTCCACGCGGCACGGTCAAGCGGCTGCGCGTCGTGGCGGTGCGATATCAGGCGGCTTCGTTCGGCAGGCTGTCTCAGTCGGGAAAGGGCGGCTCGAGCAACGTCCTGACGCCGATCGCGATCGGGCACGGCTCCTGGGACGTGAAGGAGGTCCTTGGCAGTGTTAAAGTTCACGCGGACGGCTCGGCGTTCTTCGAGGTCCCCGCGCGGACGCCGCTCTACTTCCAGGCGCTCGATGCGAACAACTGCGCGGTGCAGACCATGCGGAGCTGGACCACGCTCATGCCGGGCGAGAACCAGTCCTGCGTGGGCTGCCACGAGCCGGGCAGCAGCGCGCCCCCGACCGGGCGCCGCGTCGCCATGGCCCTGGAGGGCGGGCCCGACGGGCTCACCAACTTCTACGGGCCGCCTCGCGGCTTCAGCTTCGCCAGGGAGGTCCAGCCCATCCTGAACCGCCACTGTGTCCGCTGCCACACCGGCCGGAAGGACAAGCCGTTCAGCCTCTCGGGCGAGGCCGTCGAGGTCGGCAAGACCAAGCGGCTCTTCAGCAGGGCCTACCTGGCCCTGACGCATGCCCGAGGGTCAAACGGAGAGTGGAATCACCCGGTGGTCAACTGGATCGACAGCATGTCGGAACCGTCCATGCTGCCTCCGTATCACCGCGGCGCGGCGACGAGCAAGCTGACGGCCATGCTCGAAAGGGGCCACAACGACGTGAAGCTCTCCGGCGAGGAGATGGACAAGATCGCCTGCTGGATCGACCTGCTGGTGCCCTACTGCGGCGATTTCACCGAGGCCCACGCCTGGTCCGCCGAGGAGCTGAACCGATACAACCGCTTCCTGGCCAAGCGAAAGGCCATGGACCAGATCGAGCGGGCCAACATCCGGGCGTGGATCCCCCGTCCGGAAAGCGGCGCGTCCGGCAGGAACGGCCGGTAGCGCCGCCCGCGGGCTCACTTCGGCAGGTCGGCGACGGCCTCCTCTGCTCACTCCAGCGCCGGATGGACGATCTCGCCGCGGGCCTGGGCGTCGGTGTTCTCGTAGGCGCCGAAGAACTCGGAGTTGCAGTCCAGCCACAGCGTCAGGCGGTGGAACTCCTCGGCCGTGAGCTTCACGCCGTAGTGGCGCTCGTCCAGGCAGGCCAGCATCTTCGAGGCCATGGCACCGGATTTGCCGGGAATGCTCCGCGAGCCCCCGTGTACGCCGGAGCGGATCGAGCCGTTTGAGACGTGGTAATACGAGGCGTACTTGCCCGCCAGGCTCACGTAGGACCGCGTCCATCCGTTCTTGCCGGGCGAGCCGGTCAGATCGAGCGCCTTCTTCTGGCGGTGGCAGCGGACGCACTTGCGGTCGAGGACGGGCTGGACCAGCCGGACGTAGCTGAACGGATTGGACCCGTCGACGTCCGGGGAGATTCGCGACGGCGGGCGGCGCATCGCCAGCGGCACCGCCCGCTGGACCGCCGGGGCGCGGCGTTTCGGCTCGTGGCAGCCCTGGCAGCTCAGCAGGCGCCCGGGCTGGATGTACGTCCCCGAGCGCATCGACTGGACGGCCAGGCCGTTCGCGTCCAGCGCCTGGAAGTACACCAGCTTGCCGGCGGGCACCTGGAAGTGCGCGCTGCCGTCGGGCTCGACGGGCACGCTGCCCAGCACGGCGCGGGCGTTGGTCTGGTTGCCCACGCCGATCCGCGGGCGGTTCGGCGGCGCGGTCGTCTTGGGAAGCACCTGGATGATCCGCAGGGCCGTGATCCTGGCCCCCGCCGGCCAGTCGAAGTCACCGTCGTAGACGTTCATGAGGGCGAAGGTGCCCGTCTCCGGGCCATCGGCCGGCGCCGGCTCGGCGGGCTCGGCCGCCGCGACGCGCTGGTCCGGGATGACCGGCGGCATGGGGCGCGGGCCAAGCGGGACCGGGTCGATGCTGGCGATCGACTCGTCGCGGTAGATCAGCTCCCTGTTGCCGAACGCGTCCAGCAGGTAGATGCCGTGGTTCCGCGCCTGCCGGTCGTACGCGCAGAGGTAGTACTTCTCGCTCAGCGGCCAGGCCGTGCCGTAGACCGTGCCCCTTCGCGTGTTGGTCTCGGCCTCCGGGAAGGGCGCCTCGGGCGTCAGGCGCTTGAGCTGAGACATCGCCCCGTCGTCCTCGAGGGACTGATCGATCACCACGAGCGACCCGAAGGCGTGCCCGTGATGGGCGCCCGTGGTCGCGACGTACTTGCGGGAACCGGGGATCGCGCGGATGGACATTTCCATCCACGGCCGGTCCCTGCGCTCGGCCGGATAGTTCCCGTGGAACGAGCGCGGGTCCCGGCCGTCGGGGTAGCTGATCCAGATGTGGTGGGCCACGTTCGTGTCGCGGTCGACGTAGTCCCAGCGCGTGTAGACGAGCATGCCGTCGTTGCCGACGCTGGGGTGCCACTCGTGCGTCTCGTGGAAGCTCAGGCAGCGGATGTCGCCGCCGTCGGGGGCCATCACGCACAGCGCGTACGTCGGGCAGTGCCGCCCGCACCGCAGGTACCCCCCCCGCCGCTCGGAGACGAACACGACGCGCCCGCCCGGCAGGAAGCACGGGTCGAAGTCGTCCGCGTCCCCGTCGGTCAACTGCGCCAAGCCGCCGCCCCCTGCCGTGCACTTGAAGATGTGGTAGCTGATCTCCGGCCCCCAGGTGTACGTCTTCTTCGCCCTGGCCTGGGTGTAGGCGAACAGGATGGTCCTGCCGTCGAAGGAGACCTCCGGCGAGAGGAACGCCCCGCCGGCGAGCTTCTGCCCCCCGAGGCGCCCCTTCTGGACGACCGCGTCGGCCAGCAGGTTCGTCAGCTTCGCAGCCGCACCGAACGGGTCTGAAAGGACGAACAGCCCCCCGCCCGGGCGGGCGTTGCAGCCGTAGTACTGGTCGCACATGTGGAACGGCCCGCCCGCGTCGTGACGCTTGATGAACAGCAGCTTGTCGAATCTCAGCAGGGGATTGGCGAACGCGATTCCGCGCCGCAGCTTGCGGGCCTTCTCGAACAACTGCCGCCTGGCGCCCGCGTCGGCGACCGGCACGGCCGCGTTGGCCCCCTGGAGCCGCTTCAGCTCGGCGGCGTGCTCGGACAGGTCCGGCGCGTCGTCACGGCCGGTGAGGTCCGCCAGCAGCGCGGCCGTGCGGCGCAGCACCACGTCTGCCGGGTCGCGGTCGGTCGCCAGGATGAGCGCTTCGCGCCTCAGGGCCTGGTGGGCGATCTTCTCGAACCATCCGCGATTGGCGATGTCCGCCGCCAACTGGGCGTACTCATCCGGCGGCGCCGCGGGCGCCCCGCCGCCGCTGCGGCGCCGCTCGACGCGCGGAGCGACCTTCAGGCCTTCGATCTTCTTCGCCGCGATGACGGCCCCCCACCTGTCCGGCGAGGGGATCGTCAGCTTCCGCCCGGCCGCGGCGCTGAGCCGGTAGATCCGCCACGGGTAGCTCGTGCCGCTGATGACGGTGTCCATCCTGCCGCAGGCTTCCCAGTCGTCCTTCAGCTTCATGCCCCGCGGCGTCGCGGGCGCCTGAAGACACATGTAGATCACCCCCGACGCCTTGACGGTGCAGGAGACGGCGGCGGCGTTCTTGTGCTGGTGGGAGGTGAACGCAAGGCCCTGAAGGAACTTCGGCACCTTGACGAAGGTGTACTCCCGGTTGGGGTGGATCGGCACGCCCTCGCCCAGGGTCCCCAGCGCCAGCGGCTTGGAGCCCTCGACGCCGACGACGGCCCCGCCCTCGGCGGCCCGGGCATGCGCGTCCCAGCAGCACAGGAGGCACAGAAGACACAAGAAGGGCAAGAAGCCGCCTGTCCCCTGCTTGTACATGGCTGACCTTTCGCAATCCAGCCCGGCCTTCGCTCGGCCGTCCGCTTTCACGATTCTACAGGAGTGCCGACCTGCCGCAAAGCCCGATTCCACCCGGCCTGGGAGCTTCAGGCCCGCGGAGGACGTTCGGCTTCTTCTGGGAGCATAAGCGTTTTGGGCAAGCAGTCGCCTCTGGAGGGCCGTAGGCCCGACTGCCGGTAGCCTCGGGCGCGAGCCCGTGGAGCTGGAGTTGCCATAATAGAGAGCCCCCGCACGGGGGCGAGTGAAGGCCTCAAACGCCCCCGTGCGGGGGCTGGGCTGATAACGGCCTGCATACCACGGGCTCGCGCCCGAGGCTACCAACATATACCCCGTTCCGGGGCTGTACCGCCCGTGCCCCCAAAACGCCAATGCTCCCGCTTTTTCTCCGGCCCTTGACACGCTCGCCGCGGCGGGTATGATCTCATCCGGTCTTCGGATACTGGGAATGGCAAGAGCAAGGGAAGGATACCATGCGATACCTACTTGTGACGGCGTTGCTGGGCGCGCTGGTCTGCGCAGGATGCGAGAAGCCCAAAGGGCCGCAGACGACTGAAGGCCCCTCGCCGACGAAGACGGCAGGGGGCCCGAGACCCCTGGAACCGCTTGAGCCGCCGGGAACCGAGGCGGCGTACCCCTTGACGGCGATCGAGCCGGCGCCGCTGCCGGGGCCCGGGCCGGCCCCGCTGCCGGAGCCCCTGCCGGTCGTCACGCCCGAGCCCGTCGAGCCGGAAACGCCCCGGTTCTACGTCGTCAGGAAGGGCGACACGCTCTGGCGGATCGCCGCGCGGATCTACGGCGACGGCCAGCGCTATCGCGACATCCTGGCGGCCAACCCGGGCCTGGTGCCCAGCAGGATGCAGATCGGGCAAAAGCTGCTGATCCCCAGCGGATAGCCCATCCGGCGGAAACGCACTGTGAATGGCGGCGGCGGTGAGCTACGCCTGGACACTCCCGTCCGGTTCGTCAAGGGCGTCGGCCCCGTCCGCGCCGAGCAGCTCGCCCAACTCGGCATCCAGACCGTCGAGGACCTGCTGACCTACTTCCCGCGGCGGTTCGACCTGCGGCGGCACGTCCAGCCGATCGCCTCCCTCCGCGACGACGGTGCGCCCGCGACCGTCGCCGGCGAGGTCTCCGCCGTCGAGGAGAAGCCCTTCGGCAAGCGGCCGTTCCTGGCATGCACGCTCACCGACGAGACCGGCCGCGTCGCCGTCCGGTGGTTCCACGGCGGCTACCTGCGCGACCAGGTCAAGCCGGGCATCCACCTGGCCGTCAGCGGGCGGCCGGGCGCCTACAGGGGGCGGCTCCAGTTCATCAACCCCGACCACCAGGTGATCTGGGACCCGCACTCGACGGACCTCAGCCGGGACGAGCTGCTGCCCGTCTACCCGGCGGGGGGCAAGCTCAGCAGCCGCCAGATCGGCAAGGTCGTCCGCAACGCCCTGCCGGTAGCGTCGAAGCTCATCCCTCGCTGGTTCGGCCGGGAGTACCTCGATCCGCGGGGGCTGATGAGCCGCCCCGCCGCCGTCGCGGCCATGCATCGCCCGGAAGACACCGACCAGTGGGCCCAGGCGCGACGCCGCCTGGCCTACGACGAGTGCCTCCTGATGCAACTGGGCATCGCGCTGATCCGCATGCGGCTGGTCAGCCGCCCGGCGCACCCGCTGGCCTGCTCGGAGCGGATCGACCGGCGGATCCGCGCGCGGTTCCCCTTCGAGCTGACCGGCGCGCAGAACCGCGCGATCGCGGAGATCGCCGCCGACCTCGCCCGCGAGCGGCCGATGAACCGCCTGCTCCAGGGCGACGTGGGGTCCGGCAAGACGGTGGTGGCACTCTACGCGGCCCTGCTGGCCGTCGCGCGGCACAAGCAGGCCGCCATCATGGCGCCGACGGAGATCCTCGCCGCACAGCACTACCGCAAGATCCAGGCCTATCTCGAGGCCAGCCGCGTGCGGACCGACCTGCTCGTCGGCGGACAGAAGGCCACCCGGCGCCGGGCCGTGCTTCAGGGCCTGGCGGAAGGCGAGATCGACCTCGTCGTCGGCACCCACGCGCTGATCTCCGAGGGCGTGAGGTTCGGCCGCCTGGCCCTCGTGGTCATCGACGAGCAGCACAAGTTCGGCGTCCGCCAGCGAAGCACCATCCGGGGCAAGGGCTACGCGCCGCACTACCTGGTCATGACCGCGACGCCCATTCCGCGAACGCTGGCGCTGACCGTCTTCGGCGACCTGGACGTCTCGACGATCGACGAGCTGCCGCCCGGCCGCGGGAGAACGCTCACCCGCTGCGCCAGGGAAGGCGAGCTCGACGAGGTCCTCGCCGCCGTCGGCGAGATGGTCGCCGGCGGCCGGCAGGCCTACTTCATCTACCCGCTGGTCAACCCCTCGGTCGATTTGGAGCTCACCGCCGCCGAGGAGGCCTACGAGCAGTTGTCCTCCGGGCCGCTGGGCGACTTCGGCGTCGGGCTCATTCACGGGCAGATGCCCCCGGCCCGGAAGGAGGCCGTCATGCGCGACTTCCACGCCGGCAAGACCAAGGTGCTCGTCGCCTCGGTGGTCGTGGAGGTGGGCGTGGACGTCGCGGCCGCCAACGTCATGGTCGTCATGCATGCCGAGCGGTTCGGCCTGGCGCAGTTGCACCAGCTCCGCGGCCGCATCGGACGCTCCAGCCGGGACGCCGTTTGCATCCTCGTCGCCTCGCCCGGAAACCCCATCGCCAGGCGCCGCCTCGAGGTGCTCGAGGAGACCTCCGACGGCTTCAGGATCGCCGAGGAGGACCTTCGCCTTCGCGGCCCGGGGGAGTTCTTCGGCACTCGCCAGCACGGGCTGCCGGAGCTGAAGGTGGCCAACCTCGTGGAGGACTTCGAGCTGCTGCGCCTGGCCCGCCGCGACGCGACGGCCATCATCCGGGACGACGCCGGCCTCAACGCCCCCCACCACCAGCAGCTCCGCCGCGAGGTCCTCCGCGCCTACGCCGGCCGCCTCGAGCTGCTCGCGGGCGCGTAAACGACCATCGCGGCGTCAGCGCATCAGCAACAGCGACGGCAACGAGACCGTGATGATCCTCGGGTCGAGGACCTCGACGTCGTCGTGCATCGTCACCAGCACGCCGAAGGACGCCCTGTAGACCGTCTTCTCAATGAAGGCCTTGAGCCCCAACGTGTCGCGCTGCTCGTCCACCCGCTGGCGGTACTTCACCTCGATCGGGACCCTGTTCTCGCCGATGGACAGCACGAAGTCCACTTCCGGCTCGATGCTCCTCTCGGGGAAGTGGGCGACGTCCAGGTGAGGCAGGCCTGAGAGGAAGTAGCCCACGACGCTCTCGGCCAGGTGGCCTGCCAGGTCGGACAGCTCAGGGCGCTCCCGCAGCGCGCCGGGGGTCAGGGGGACCTTCTCCTGAAGCCAGCTTGCCCGAAGGCCGTGATCGCACAGGCAGAGCTTGTGGTTGCCTTTGCGCCGCTTGAGCCTCATCTCGAGCGGCGGGACCAGCTTGATCAGCATCGCACCATCGAGAAACTTCAGATAGTTCAGGATGCGTCTCCAGCCGATATTGGCGGCAAGTGCCTGGCGCGTCTCCTGGGTGAAGACGGCCTGCCCCGGGGCCTGTCCGGCATATCTGCACGCCAACCTGAAGACTTCCTCCAGGAGGTCCTGATCGCGCCTTACGCCCCGCCGGCCCATTCGCAGATCGTGTTGGATGGCCCGCTGGATGACCGTCTCGTTCAGTTGGTCGGCCACCTCGTCCCACGGCACGTCGGGATTCGCTTGAGCTATCGGGTATGCCCCTCGATCCGAGAAGGCGTCGAACGCACGGTCGCGGATCTCCCTCCGCTCGGTGCCGCTGCGGGCAAGCTCCCGCCAGAACCCCGGCTCGGTCAGTGGATGCAGGCCGTTGCCGGTCAGAAACGGTCCCGGCTCCTCGGCGAACCTCAGACCGGCGATCTCGCGAAGGAGCAGGGTCCCCAGATCCATCGTCGTAATGCGCCCCGCAAGGCTGTCGCGGCCGGCCTCGATGCGCAGAGACGAGCTCCCCGTGACGACCACCTTCACCGTGTTGTGATCGACCAGTGCCTTGACTTGCGGCGCCCAGTCTTCGAGGTTCTGGACCTCGTCGAGGAAGATGAAGGCGGGCCCGCCCGCCGCGGCGGCCTCGTTGAAGGTCTTGCCTAGAATGCGGTTCTCATACCACCTCGCGATCGACAACACGGGCTCAGGAAATCCCCTCAGGGAAGGGATCTCGTCGAACTGGACGCGGAGGATCCTGCTGGGATCGATCCCCTCCGTCTCGAGGTACGCCTCGATCAACTGCTCCTGGAGCGTGGTCTTGCCCACCTGCCGCGGCCCCCGGAGCACGACGACCGGCGCCAGGCCGCTCTTGAGCTTCCTGTCGAGGATGCGGAAGGCCCACCTCCGATACGGCGGCAGCAGCCTGCCGGGCTTGCCCTCCCACCAGGGGTTCCCCTCCCGGATGAACGTGTCCAGGGAGGGGGGAAGCCTTTCCATGTCAAAGACGTCTCGCGCCATCGATCCGCCTCTCGATATGTGACCGCCGCGCACGCCACCCGCAGCAACAGCGCCTTGGCCGATAATTGTAACCAACCGGAGGAGAATCCGGTACTTCGATCGACAGAGATACGGTCCGCGCAGGCGAAGGCGATCTGTTGAACGCGGTGCGGATCCCTTCAGGGCGTGCGCGGCCGCGTCTGGGGGCTAACGAGGGTGGCTCGGCCGGCGGCCCACTTGCGGACGGCCTCCAGACGCTCCTGGCCCCTGGCGAAGTAGAAGTCGTCCAGCGAGGCCAGGTGCCGGCGGGCCCTCTCGTAGCGCCGCCGCTTCCAGCCGGCTGCGGGGTGCACGATCCCCCGGCCGATCAACTCCTCCGTCAGGGCGTCGGCGATCAGGCGATGGCCGGGGATGCTCGGATGGACGTGATCGAGCAGCAGGTAGCCGCCGGGGATGCCGTCCCTGCTTCGCCGCTCGATGAGCTTGCGCGCGTCGAGAAGCGGCGCGCGGCTCCGGCGGGCGGCGTCGAGCACGATCCGGTGCATCGGCTCGAGCATGCGAAGCGGGCAGACGTCCAGCTCCTTGGCCCGGATGTACGCCCGCCGGGCCTGCTCGGGCCGCCCCATGGCGTCGTAGCACCTGCCAAGGAGGTAGTGCAGGTCGGCGTGCTGATCGTCGATCGCCGAGGCCCGGCGCAGGAGATCGACGGCGCGAAACGGGTTGGTCCCGAGCTGCCTGCCTGCCTCCCGCCGGAGCGATTCCCAGCGCCGCAACTGCTCGGCCGTCAGGCCGTCGCGATGCTCGGACTTGAACGGCGGGCAGTTGCGCAGGCTGCTCACCGGGTTGACCAGCAGCACGGCCACGCCGGCCTCGCGGCACATCCCTACCATGCGGCGCAGGTTGTAGCCGAAGTGCTCGATGACGCCGCGCCGCCGGGTCTCGTCGCGGTGGTACTTCTCCAGGCCGCCCTTGTAGTCGAGCATGGCGTCGGCTTCGGGCCCCAGGACGGGGCGCTCGTCCGCCGGGCTGCGCCCGAACGTCTCCCGCAGCAGGTTGTAGGTTCGCGTCTCCATCAGCAGCTCGCACGGCCGCGACACGAAGGGCGGGATGTCGCGAATGTGGCCGTATTCGCGGTCCTCCAGGAACTCGTTGTGCCCGGTGTAGAGGATGACCAGGTCCGGCCCGTAGCCGAGCACCTCCTGGAGGATGGGCACCAGGCGGTAGCTCGCGTAGGAGATGCCCCCGCAGTTGACGACCCGCCACGTGCGGGAGGGATCGGCCGCCCGGAGGTTGATCTCCAGCCAGGTGGTGAAGGACGTCTCGATGCCGAACGGCCGGCCCTGAACGGTGGACCCGCCGAGGCAGAAGATGCGGTACTCATCGACGGCCTTTACGGCGCCGAACGACTCCGGCTGGAAGAACGCCTGGCGCGAGCGTGCGATCTCGTAGCGCGGGCCGTCCGCGTCGGGCACGAACAGCGGGTGGATCGAGCTGAACCCCACGAACGGGTCTTCGCCGGAGCTTGGCCGCCCCCAATCGAGGATGACGAACACGGCCTCCGCCAGGGCGAACGGCGCGACCGCGAGAAGGACCGCGGCGACACGGAAGCCCAGGGCGCGGCCCCAGCGGCGTGGCCTCTTCGCCGCTTGCCTTGATGGCTCCATCGGTCGATCTCCCGGCACACAGCGCGGGCGGGCCGGTCAGTCGGGACGCCGGCGGTACAGATGCTTCGCCGAGTCGTGCAGCCAGTAGCTCGCCACGTACATCACCAGCTCCTCCGGGAAGCCTCGACGGATCTTCTCGTAGAGGAACTCCGCCAGAAGCTCCTTGACCAGGAGCGTCTTGCAGTAGGCCCACTCGATGCATCGGGCGTCGGTGGCCAGAAGCGTGCACCGCGGGGCGGGCAGGGCCTCGCCGCGGTACTGCATGTTGGCGCGGTAGACACTCGGGCGGAACGCGAACCACCAGAGCCCGCCGGGGTACACGTTCGGGTAGATCCTCGCCGCGTTGACCACGTCCATGCTGTTGCCCTCGGCCGCGTTGAAGATCTCGAACGTGCAGCCGGCGTACATGTCGAACAGGTCGTGCATCCGGACCACGCGCTGGGGGTCGTTGACCGGGTGGTGGCGGTGCACCTTGGTCCGCGGCTCATAGCCGGGCGTCGGCGACTCCATGCCGATGAAGACCTGCACGTGGAAGCCCCGCTCATCCAACGCCCGCAGCAGCGCGTGTCGAAGATACTCCTCGACGTCCCGGGCGGAGTTGCCCGTCTCGGCCGGCTCGGGCACGCTCGTGCCGGCCGGCATGGCCGCGCGGATCACCCGCATGCCCTTCCCGGAGAGTTCCTTCACGCCCGCCTCGATCTTCCCGGCCTCGGCGGCGGCGGCCTCCTTCTGGTCGGCGGCGGCGAGGATGCGCTCGGCCTTGGGCATGGGATAGCCGCCCATGACGTAGCAAAGGTCGTCGATCTGGTGGAGCCCGTTGTTGGAGATCTTCCCGACGGTGAGCTTGGCGAGCTTGATCTTGTCGCAGACCTCCCGCGCCCAGCCGGGCCGACGGGCCGTCCGGGCGATCTTCCTGCTGGCGGCCAGCACGCTGCCGGCGTCGGTGATCTCTACGTCCCAGAGGTCCTTGAGCGTCCGCCGGACCATTCGGCTCCAGGCGGTGTTGCGGGCGATGCGGAAGGCCTTGACGAGCTCTTCGGCCCGGCGGTCCTCGGGCAGCTCGTCGGCGTCGCCGGGGTACCCCACCCCGGTCAGCTCGCGCCGAAACCAGAAGTAGTGGACTACGTCCCAGATGTTCTGCGCGCACAGATGTTTCGAGCCCGACAGGTGATTGTGCGTGTCCCAGACGGGCAGGGCCATGATCTTCTCGCGGAACGCCGCGTATTCCATGTCATCCATGTGTGGTTCCTCTCGCGGCCCGGCAGTCCGGGACATCATACCATATCTTCGTCTCGTCCGGCCCGGCGGACCTCCGGCTTCCATCGGGCTCCGCCTTGTCCGCCCTCGGCAGACCGTTTAGCGTGAATAAGTTCCGTCCTGGCCCGGTATAAAGGGCGGGGGGAATGGGAGACGTGACGATGAACGAGACGTTCGACAAGCACGTCGGTGCGGCCGTGGCGGCCGGGTGGCGGGCCGCGGTGATCGGGGCCTTGGTGTACATGGTCGCCTGGGCGTTCTACCTGGTCGTCATGCACGCTCGCCCGGCCTGGCTGCTGGAGCTGTGGGGCGGCTCGCTGGAGTGGTCCACGGTCCAGACGATCAGCATCTGCTTCTTCGGGGCCCTGAAGGCGCTGTGGTTCGTGTTCCTCTTTGGCCTGCTGTTCCTTGCGCTCTGGCGGCGGCGGTTGCGGCGCCTGTCGTAGCGAAGCACGCGGCTTGGGAAGGCCGGCTGGCCTCGGCCGCACCGACGCCGCAGCGGCCCGCGTTTCGACGCGGCGGGAACCACCGCCCTTGCCAGCCGTCCAACCATCCGAGATCATGTGGCGCGTGGAGCGCGTCTCCGCGGTCGGCTCGCGGACCCGCGCCGCCTTGTCTCGGGATTACCGTGTTCCTGGCGGAGGTGCTGCGATGTTACGAAAGCGCATTGTCGCACTGTCGATGCTCGTGACGTTCCTTCCCGCGGCCGCGGCGGGAGGGCCACAGCCGAGTCAGCCCGCAAGACGCCCGGTCCCCGGCGAGAGGTCCCAGGCCGACGCCTTGAGGCGCCTCAAGACGATCCTCAAGAGCGAATACGCCCGGACCGGGACCGAGGACGTGGCGAAGCTCGGCCGTCTCCTGCTGGAGCACGCCGGCCAGACCGGGGGCGAACCGGCCAGCCAGTACGTGATGTACCTCGAGGCGCAGAAGGCCGCGCTCCGCGCCGGCGACGTGGAAACGGCCCTGGCGGCCGCCGACGCGCTGGCATCGAAGTTCCAGGTGGATGCCCTCACCGACAGGACGGAGCTGCTGATGGACGCGTCCAGGACGGCCAGGGCCACGGACGCCCGCAAGCTCCTCGTCGCGGAGTGCATGAAACACATCGACTCGCTGATCGCCGCCGACGGGTACGCCGCGGCCACGCAGCTTGCCGCCAGGGCCGAGTACCTCGCCCTGCGAATCCGCCACGCCCCCACCACGCAGCGGCTGCGCGAGCAGAAGAAGCGCCTCCTGCACACGAAGGCCGAGTTCGCCAAGGTCGCCGGCGCCGCCAGGGCCCTTAAGGTGGACCCGGACGACCCGAAGGCCAACCTGGCGATGGGGCGGTTCGCCTGCTTCGTCAAGGGCGATTGGGCCGCCGGGCTGCCGAGACTCGCCAAGGGCGGCGACGGGGCGCTGAGGGAACTGGCCGGCATGTCCCTCTCCGGCCCCACCAAGCCCGCCAACTGCAACGAGCTGGCCAACGCGTGGTGGGCCCTGGCGGCGAAGATGCCCCCGCCGGCCCGCAACCACGTGTGGGCCCACGCCGCAAAATGGTATCGCCTCGCACTGCCCGGGCTGAAAGGGCTGGCCAAGCTCGCGGCGGCGAAGCGGATCGCGGAGGCCGAGAAGGCCGGCAAGGGGCCGTCGCGAGTCATCGACCTGCTGGCGAAGATCGACCTCAACCAGGACGCCCGGCCGCGAGACAAGTGGGCCGTGTACAAGGGCACGCTTCGATGCGTCAAGGGGCACATGGTGCCCAAGGTCGTGCTGCCCTACGAGCCGCCGGAGGAATACGACGTGCGGTTCTCGTTCATGCAGCCGAAGCTGCGCCATTCCGTCGGCCTGATCCTGCCCAAGGCGGGGACATCCTTCGCCTGGCTCGTGGGAGAGGACGCGGGCTCGACGTGCGTCTTCACCATCAACGGAGACCACAACGGCCCGGCCAACCCGACGCGGAAGACGGCTCGCGGGCTCATCCAGCCCAACCGGAAGTACACCTCGACCGTCAAGGTCCGCAACGACAGCGTGAAGGCCTACATCAACGGCCGGCTGGTCGTGGACTACAAGACGGACTTCAAGGACATGCGGACGACTGTCTGGCACAGGATCAGCGAGACCAGGCAGCTCGGCATCTTCGCCGACGACCCGACCGTCTTCTACGAGCTCACCGTCACCGAGGTCACCGGCAAGGGCAAGACGCTGCGATAGGCTCGCCGACGACGCGCACAACTCACAGCGTCCAGCCGGTGCGGTGCGGGGGGGCGATGTACCGGTTGGCCTCGGGGCAATTGGGGAACTGCATCTTCTCGGCGTCCCACTGGAGCTTGCGGCCGGGGAACTTGATGGCGATCACGCCCAGCAGGGCCAGCTCCGTGAGCCGGCCGCCGTAGTCGAAGGGCGACCCCGCCTGGCGGCCGCTGCGGATCGCGTCGAGGAAGTCCCAGTGGTGCCCCTTGACTCGCGGGATGGTCTCCTTCGGCTGGGTGTAGTCGCGCATGGCCTTGTCGGGGATGATGCGTGCCCCGCCGGCCCCGTGGGAGCCGTGCTGGATCCCGCCGGTCTGGCCGATCAGGACGGCCCCCGTTCCGGGCGGCTTGCGCTTCTCCTCGAGGTGCTTGGGGTGAGGCATTTGCCAGTCGCCGTCGTACCAGTAGAGCGTGACCGGCCCGCGCTTGCCCCTGGCGGGGAACTCGTAGGTGACCTTCACCCCCGGCGGGTAGACGAGGGCGTGCTCCTTGGGGTCGTAGCCCGTCACCTCGGCCCGGATCGTGCTCGGCGCGTCGAGGTGCAGCGCCCAGAAGGCGGGGTCCACCACGTGGCAGATCCAGTCGCCGATCCTCCCGGTGCCGAACGGCAGCCACGCCCGCCACCACATTGGCACGTACATGGGATGGTACGCCCGCCGCCGGGCCGGGCCGAGCCAGAGGTCCCAGTCCAGCTCCTTCGGGACCTCGTGCTTCTCCTTGAGGCGGGGCAGATCGTTGACCGCGCTGTACTTTCCGCCGAAGGCGTTGCAGGCGGCGTGGACCTCGCTGACCTTGCCGATCGCCCCGTCCCAGACCCACTCGCAGAGGCTGCGGATCCGCGGGGAGGAATGCCCCTGGTTGCCCACTTGCGTGACGACCTTGGCGTCGCGGGCGGCCTTGCGGAGCCGGCGGATCTCGCCGATCGAATGGGCCAGCGGTTTCTCGCAGTAGACGTGCTTGCCGCGTTTCAGTGCGGCCATGCACGCCACGGCGTGCGTGTGGTCCGGCGTGCCGACCACCACCGCGTCGATCTGCCGGTGCATCTCGTCGAGCATCTTGCGGAAGTCGCGGTAGCGCTTGGCGTCGGGGAACTTCTTGTACGTCCCGGCGGCCCGGCGGTCGTCCACGTCGCACAGCGCGACGATGTTCTCGCCGCCGACGGCGCGGATGTCGCCGCCGCCCCGCCCGCCGACGCCGATGCCGGCGATGTTGATCTTGTCGCTGGGCGCCTTGGCGCCCGGCCCTCCCAGGACGTGGCGCGGCACGATCGTGAACACCGCGGCGCCCGCGCCGAGGCCGCCCATCAAGCTCCTTCTGCTGAACCTTCTTCCATTCCTTCTCATCGCAATTCTCCAAGGCACGCCGAACCAAATCGCCCGCAGCCACATCGTCTCTCTTCGGGCCGACGTGTTATTGAACCAGCGACCCCCGCCGGAGGGACGGCCGGGCGCCGGAGAAACACAGGAGAGAATCGGCGCGTGCGGATCGTCGATCCATTGAACTAAAATAGGGACGCTAACCATTTTTGCCGGCGGCGGCCGGCTTCAGTAGGCCCCCAGCTCCTTCGCCAGCTTGACGATCCGGCGGAAGCCCTCCAGCGATACGCTCGACGGGATCGAATGGTCGGAGGAGAAGACGTAGCCGCCGCCCTCCTTCATCACGGGCAGGAGGCGGCGCATCTCGGCCTCGATGGCCGGCAGGTCGTCCCAGAGCATGGCGTTGATCCCGCCGTGCAGCAGGAGCCGGTCGCCCCAGGCCCGCTTGAGGGCGGCCGGGTCCATGCCGGCCTTGACCTCCATCGGGTTCAGTCCGTCCAGGCCGATCTCGATCAGCTCGCCAACGAACGGGTTGACGTCGCCGCAGGAGTGCAGTTCGGCGTAGATGCCCTTGGCGTGGGCCCAGTCGATCGCCCGCTTGTGGGCCGGCTTGAGCAGCTCGCGGTACGTCCGGACGCTGAAGAACTGCCTGTGCTTGTAGCCCATGTCGTCGGGCCATTGGACCGCGTCGAAGGTGTAGCCGGCCTGCCAGACCATCTCCAGCAGCGCGAGGTTCACGTCGAGGTAATGGTGGAACATTTCGGCGACCCACTCCGGCTGCTCGATCATGGCCACGAGCAGCCGCTCGGTGCCGACGAGTCGGGCGTGGGTGACGTCGAAGCCGAACCACAGGTGGCCGACGATCCAGCGGCCGTTCCGGCGCCAGGCGGGGTACTCGCCCGCCAGGCGGGCCCAGTCCACGCGGTCGCGCGTCGGCCTCATTAGCCGCTTGGCCTTCCGCCAGGAGTCCGGGTCGGTCACGGTGCAGGCCAGCAGCCCCGGCGTGCTGGCCGCGTGCTTCCAGTTCTTGACGGTCTGGCCCCACCGCGTCGTGGTGATCCGATACTCCTCGGTCTCCTCGATGAGAGTCTCGGGATACCGCGGGCTGTTGTCGGCGCCGATGTGTGCCACGTGGTCGAGGCCGAAGTACTCCGCGAAGCTTGCATCCTCCGGCATGCCTTCGCGCCGCCATCGCTCGATCGTCGCGGCCCAGGGGGAGTCGATGATCGGCACGCGGTCCGCCTCGCGGTGCTCGAACATCCGCCGGAAGCGCTCGTGCGACGTCATCTCCGCCATCGCCTCACCTCCCGGCAGAGCATACCCCGCCGCAGCCGGCCGTCAACAGAGCGGCCGCGGGCGGGCTCAGCGACGCCGGCAAGGGCCAAGCGAGGCGGTCTCAGCCCATGCGGTAGTCCAGGTGCCCCGGCGGGCGGAGTGTCCGGCGGACGCGCTGCTTGAGATCGTCGTCGACCTCCACGCCCTCGGCGGCGGCGATGCGCTTCGTCTGTATGACAAACCACAGGTCCGTCAGAGAGGTCTCACCCTCGCGAACGTCCGCAAGCTCGATGCGTTCGAGAACGGCCTCGGCGGCGTCGAGGTCGTCGCGATGGCAGGCCGCCCACGCCGCCAGGAGCTCCATTCGCCCGGACCGCCGGACCGCCTCGGGGAGGCCAGCCAGCCAGCCGTCCAGGTCGTCCAGGCGGTCGGCCCGCAGCAGCGCCCGGCCGCACTCGACCTGGAGCGGCAGGAGGTCGCCCTTCAATCGGCTGGCCTGGAGGTAAAGCTCCGCCGCCCGTGCCGCGTCCTGCCGACGTTCGGCCAGGACGGCGAGGTTGCGATACGCCCAGGCGGACGGCTCCCGCGCGAGCGACGTGCGCCAGGCCGCCTCGGCGGCGTCGACGTCTGCGGCGCGGAACGCCATGACGCCGAGGTGCAGCCAGGCGAGCCAGTGATCGCCTCGCCCGCGGGAGACGGCCTCGGCGAGGCGCTTCCGCCAGGCCGGGTGCGTCACCCATGCACCGGGCGGATCGCCGGTCGGCGCCTCCGGCAGCGCCCCGTCCGCCAGCAGGGCAAGCCACGGGGCGAACGGGCCGCTCGCCTCCGCCTGGCCGAAGGGCATGCTCGGCGGCGCGACGGGCTCGCCGCCCTCGCGGCGGCGGCGCTCCAGGGCGCCCCAGCCGCTTCCGCGCTGGAGGACTTCGCGCGGCGGGCGGTCGGCGAGACCGGCCGAGTCGCTCAGCATCGACTCCAGGTACGCCTGGGGCAGGATGGAATCGAGGCGGTCCTGGACGTGCCGATATGCGGCCGGCCAGTCGGCGCCGTGAACGACCGCGGCGTCCGCCTCCATGAGCGTGTAGGCCTCCAGCCACGACCATTCAGCGCGGGCGGGCATGGGGACGTAGTCGGCCTGGGTGCGTGCCAAGCCGGCCTGGACCTCGACGTACCCGCCGTCGCCGCCGCCGAGTTGGCGCTGCCACCTCCGCCCGCCGGCGCCGGTGCCCCAGACGAAGAGCTTTCGCCCCAGCAGGCGGCTGGTGGAGGCGTGCACGAGGCCGCTGCCGGCAGCGTCCAGGGCCGCGATCCACGGCCGGCCGCCGTGCGGGATGTCGTAGAAGTAGTCGTGGGCCGAGGCGATGTTCGTGGGATAGCTGACGTCCACGCCGTCCTGGTCGGGCACGGGCCGGCGCTGGATGTTCCGGTCGTAGTCGAACTGGTAGGCCCTCTCGGCCGGGACGAGCACGCGATGGCCTTTAGCCTCGGGCACGGCGACGTTCGACCACCAGTACATGGGCACGGTCTCGCCGCGCGTGTTGATCACGCGGGGGCGGGCCAGCAGTGCCGGCGCGTCGTCGGGCAGCAGGAAGTCGATCTGCCACAGCAGGCCGCGGAACCGGTCCCACTCGTACAGGCGAAGCGCCTGCGAGCCGTCGGCGGCGCGGACGTCCGCGGCGAACACGGGCGAGCACGTGTGGGCGGCGTGGCCCCGAACGGCGACGTTCCATTCCACCCCGCCGGCGAACCACGCGTTGCGCAGGGCGACATTTGTGAAGTGAAGGACCCGCGGCTGGTAGAGCAGCTCGCGGGCGGTCGCCTTATCCACGAGCGACCACAGCCGCCCGCCCAGCTCCAGCAGGAACGTCGCGCGCAGGTGCTCGTTCTCGAGCACGGCGGCGCGAAACGGCCGCTCGACCTCGGAGCGGTCGAACGCATCCTGGAGGCCGTACGGCAGGCAGCCGACGACGTGGGCGGCGCGGCTGTAGGCGCGCTCGTCGCCGGCCGCGCCGGCCTGCCGCGCGCCGTGGGTCCCCGCCGGCGCCCGGCCGCGAAGGTCCGGCAGCGGGCTCTCCGGGCCAGGGGCCGAGGCGAGGATCGTGAGTCTCTCCGTGCGCAGTGTCGCCATGGAATCCGGCCTCCGTCATGGCATCGGTCGCGGGAAGGATACGTCCGAGGTCCGCCGGTCGTCAACTTCGCCTCTGGCCCGGCGGGCCCGCAGCCGATAGAATCCCCTCGACCGGCGGGAGCGCGCCGGCGGGCTGCACGAATCCGGCGAGAAGGAGATCGAGATGATCATTGGCTGTTTCGCACTGGTGGAGCCGTTCACGCCCATGGAGCGGCAGTTCCAGGCCATCGCCGAGATGGGCATCGAGTACGCCGACCTGACCGACAGTCACGACGGCGGATCGCTGGGCGTCGAGTACGGCTTCGCGGCGTCGATCAGTCTGGACTCGCGGCCGGGCAGGATCCGCGACATGGCCGACGCGGCCGGCCTGACGCTGACCAGCGTCTGCGCCCACGGGAACCTGCTGGACGCGACCAGCCCGGACGTGTACGGCACGGCCCAGATCGTCAAGGCCGTTCGCCTGGCGAGCCTGCTGGGCATCGATCACGTGATCACGACGGAAGGCGACCCGAAGACCCAGTTCGGGGAGGGCCTCTCGCCGGCCGAGCAGCTCTTCTCCATCCGCGAGAAGCTCCAGGCACCCATCGCCTGGGCCCAGGAGCTGGGCGTGGGGCTGCTGCTGGAGACGCACGGCAAGGTGACCGACTCGGTCGACCGCATGGGCGACCTGCTCGACGCGATCGGGCACGAGGAGACCGTCGGCGTCTGCCTGGACACCGGCAACAGTTGGCTGGGCGGGGCCGAGCCGCTGGACCACGTCAAGACGTTCGGCGGGCGGATCCGGCACGTCCACTGGAAGGACATCGGCCCCGAGTGGCAGGCCAAGCGCGGCACGCTGTACGGCTGCGGGATGGCGACGATCCCCCTGGGCGACGGCGTGATCGACCTGCCGGAGATCGTCGCTGCGCTCCGGGACGTCGGCTTCGACGGCGCGACCACGCTGGAGATCGCCGGACCCGAGGCCGTCCAGCTCTCGGCCCAGCGCCTCAGAGAATGGTGCTCCAACGGCTGACCTTCGGGAGGAGACGATGAGACTGGCGTTCATGAGCTCGGTGTGTCCTGGAATGACCTTGGCGGAGTTGCTGGCGGCCGGGCAGGCGCACGGCTATGAGGGGATCGAGTTTCGCCCGGAGTGGGACCACGGCCACGGCATCGAGCTGGCGGCCGCGGCCGATCAGCGGAAGGAGGCGGCGAAGATGCTCTCGGACAGCGGCCTGGAGGCGTGCTGCCTGTCGCCCGGCGTGAGGTTCTGCCGCGAGGAGCCCGGCGACCGGGACGCTCAGTTGGAGACGCTGCGCCGGTACGTGGACCTGGCCGCCGAGACGGGCATCGGGCGGATCCGCGTGTTTGGAGATCCCCTGCCGAACGCCGGGGCGCGCCGGCGGGCGGACAACTACCAGGCCCAGGCCGAGTACCTGGCCACCGCGGCCGAGCTGGCCGGCGCCGCCGGCGTCACGCTCGTGCTCGAGACCCACGGCAACTTCCGCGCCTTCGACGCCGGCGAGGTCCTGTTCCGCGCGGGCTACCCGGCGGCGCTGCGCGTCAACTGGCACCTGTCCCACTGCATCCGCCACGGCGAGGACGCCGACGAGGCCTACCGCCACGTAAAGGGCCGCGTCGGCCACTGCCACTTCGAGCTCGCCGACGACAAGGCCGAGTGGGCCCACGTGCAGCGCCAGATCGAGCTGCTCGCCGCCGACGGCTTTGACGGGTTCTTCTCCGTCGAGGTCATCAACCCCGACGACGGCGAGCAGGTCCTGGCCCGTCACGCGGCGGGCTGGAAGGAGCTGAAAGCAAGGCCCCGCTTGGCGTCTTCAGGTCCCGCGTCCTGATCGGCAGTCAGCGTCTGACCCGAGAGCTTCGGCCAGCCGGTCTATGCGGGACGCGAGGCGCATTCGCTGCCTCATCGAGCTGGCGCAGGAGACGAGGATCACGCCGAGGCAGACCACGAAGAGCGCTGCGGCCCAGAGGCGCGCATCCGTCCGCGCGCGGCGCAGAACCGCCAGTGCTCCCAGCGGCACGACGACCAGTATCCCGCCGAGGACGTATTCCAGCACCCAGACTATGGCTCGATCCCTGCACATGACGACCTCCTGGAATCCCGAGCAGCCGGCCTCGACCGGACAGCGGCATCGATCATCGGCGATGGGCGCCACCATAGGCGCCGCCGGCGGGCCTGTCAACAGACCCGCCGCGTCGCGGGCGGGCAAGCGGCCTTGCCGCGCAGACGCCCGGCCGGTAGCATCGGAGGCCCCCAGCGTGGGCGGTGGGCCTATCGCGCGTGCTTGTCGCGCCTCTGAAGGGAGAACTGGAATGGAAAGCAGGCAAACCGCACGGGGTCTCGCGGCATCCCTGACGGCGGCGATCATCCTGTGCTCCGCGGCCGCATCCGCGCGGGGCGCCCAGCCCGGCGAGGCGCCGCAGCGCGGGCGGACGAAGGCGGTCATCGTCGAGAAGGGCCCGCCGATCGACGGCGTGGGCGAGGCCGGCACGTGGGCCAACTGCCCTGCGCTGCCGCTGGGCGACTGCACCGGCGTGGGCCCCGGGCCGGCGAAGACCACCGCGAGGGTCCTCTTCGACGCCACGCGGCTGTACGTGGCCTGGCAGTGCGCCGATAGCGATACGGACTCCCTCGCCCGCGGCGCCGCCCGGCGCGACAGCGACGTCTGGCAGGACGACTGCGTCGAGCTGTTCGTCACCGGCGACCGGCGGGAGGGGTACTTCCACTTCATCGTGAACCCGCGAGGGGTGCTCCACGACGCCCGCCGCACGGCCGCCTCGAAGCAGTACGACACGTCCTACAACGCCGGCGTCGAGGTCAAGGCCGCGGTCCGGAAGCCCAAGGGATGGAGCGTCACGCTGGCCGTGCCGCTGAAGGACCTCGGCGCGTACGTCGGCAAGGACCAGACGTGGACCGTGAACCTCAACCGCACGCGTCCTGCTCGCGGCGGGCGGCCCATGGGCGAGTGGTCGTGGGCGATCATGGGCTCCAACGATTATCACCAGGTCACGGACTACGGCCGGATCACGGGCGTGACGATACCGAAGCGCGCCGACGGCGTGACGCGTACGGCGGCTCCCTCGGCCCCGCCACCGACCTACAACGAGGGCGTGAAGGCCGGGTCGGTGACCGTGTACACCCGCGCGGCCGACATGGAGATCCGCGACACCGGCGGCGGCCTGGCGAGGACGATCGACCTGAAGATCCGCAACTCCCGCGGCCTGAAGGTGGCCTTCGTGGCGCGGGGCGAGACGCCGGGCGGCGAAGTGGCCGCCTACGGCAAGACGGACAGCGGCGCGCCGGTCACGTGGTCCGTGCCGTTCAATATGTTCGATCGCCGGGCCGACGACAACACGACGTCGAAGGCGTACCGCTTTCTCGCCCCGGGGCGCTGGCAGCCGATGCTCTACTACTGCGGCCGCTTCCGCTACAACGCGATCCCCAACAGCACCGTCGCCAACACGACCGACTACGCCAACATCCGCTTCCACGGCCGGGCGCCCGGCGGCAAGGGGACCCTCGCGCTGCGGGACTTCTGCATCTACCGCGGCGAGGACACCACCTGCCCGCCGGCCCCGACGGGCTTGAAGGCCGCCGCCGACGGCAAAGGGGTGCGCCTGAGCTGGAAGCGAGGAACCGACAACGTCGGCGTCGCGATGTACGTCATCAGCCGGGCCGGTAAGGACGGCACGTTCCACAAGGTCGGCGAATCCGGCACACCGGCGTACCTCGACCAGCCCCCGCCGGGCAAGTATCGCTACCGTGTCCTGGCCGTGGACTTCCAGAACAACCTCTCGGCCTGGTCCGGCGTCGTTTCGGCAGAGGCGGCCGGGAGCTTCCTCCGGGCCAAGCCCACGTTTCAGGCCTCCGACCGCATCGGCTACGCCGCGCGGGTCCGCCGGATCCACGCCGCGGGCGCCGGCAAGGTCGTCAAGGGGCGCGTGCTGTGCTTCGGCGACTCGCTCACCGGGGCGACGAGCTACCCGCGGGGCGTCGAGGCGGCCCTGGGGCGATACGTCGTCGTCGGCCGGGGCTACGCGAGCATGAGGACGAGCTTCGGACGCAAACGGATCGAACAGGAGCTCGCCGAGGTGAACCCCGAGCTCTGCCTGATCCTGTACGGCACGAACAACTCGAAGGCCGCCAGGGCGATCCCGCCGGCCATGGAGGACCTGAAGGCCATCGCCGCGGCCTGCGAGAAACACGGCACGGTGCCGGTGATCGGCACGATCCCCCCGCGCGGCTTCAAAGACCCCGCCTCGCAGCCCGAGGGGCGCTACAACGCCGCGCTGATCGCGACGTGCCGGCGGGAGAAGATCCCGATCGCCTACTGCTTCGAGGAGTTCCAGGCCTCCGGCGACCGGCGCAACCTGCTCGCCGGCGACGGCGTCCACACGCACAACGAGGGCTTCAACACCTTCGCGCGGGCCTGGGCGAAGACGATGCACCACGTCCTCTTCGTCCTGCTGGACCGCCCCGACGGCGAGAAGCCCGCCGAGACGCCCGCGCCGGCCGGCAGCAGCGGAGAGAAAACGGTTAGCGTCCCCGGTTTAAGGTGGCCGCCGGAGGGCCGCGCCGTCAAGGTGGATATCACCCGCGACAACTGGACGGCGACGGTCAAGGACGAGAAGTTCGGCAACAACGGCGGGTCGAGCCGTCTGAAGCTCAAGGGCCAGCAGGAGCACGTGCTCTTCGACATCGACCCGGCCCCGCTGAAGGGCAAGATCATCACCGGCGCCGTGTGGCACGTACGCACGGCGAGCCCGAAGGCCCCGCTCCTGCGGGTGACGGTCTCGTCCGTGGCGGCGCCGTGGGTCGAGGGCACCGCCAGCGGGTACCGGCGGCAGGAGGGCAGCAGTTGCTTCGTCCAGGCCGAGCTGGGCAAGCGCGACTGGACCTACCCAGGCAGCACGCTCATGGATGCCGCCTTCGGAAAGGGCCACACGATCTGGCGGTTCGCCGAGGCGTCGGGGCCCGACGAGAACGGCTGGCAGTCGGTGGCCGTCGATGCCGACGTGGTCGCGGCCCGCGTGGCGGGGCTGAGCTGCGGCTTTGGCGCCTATGACGACGTCGGCAGCATCTGGTCGTACCGCGGC
This sequence comes from uncultured Planctomycetaceae bacterium, assembly GCA_964427875.1. Lineage (GTDB taxonomy): Bacteria > Planctomycetota > Phycisphaerae > SM23-33 > SM23-33 > CAYRVX01. The sequence continues at coordinate 14,333 of CAYRVX010000057.1, read as the reverse complement.
GGGAAGTTTACTTACACGTACTTCCCCAACCGCTTCATCCACAGCCGCGAATCGCGCGGCTCGGCCCCCTGGCTGGAGGTCTGGACGAGCGGCACGGACGGGCAGGCCCCGGGGCCCGTGAAGGACGTCGCCGCCGAGACGGCGGGCCTGCCGGCCGGCGAGGCGCTCGTCACGTGGACGACGCCCGAGGACGCCGGCGGCGGGAAGACGCTCGGCTTCCACGTTCGGTACGCCGCCGGCGGGAAGACCGGCGCGATCCCCCGCTACCTGATCCCGATGGCCGGCAAGGCGGGCGAGAAGGTCCGCATGCATATTCACGACCTGCCCTTCCAGTCCGGCCAGGCGATAGCGCTGGGCATCTCCGCCGTGGACGGCGCGGGCAACGTCGGGGCGGTCGTCACCCGATCGATCAGGCTCTCGGGGAGCCCGCGCACCTTCCCCATTCGCCCGACGCAGTTGAAGCCGTTCCCGCCGTCGAAGCTCCTGCCGGCCGTCGGCGGGCTGAAGGTCGCCGTTGTCGACCTCGTGGACAAGATCCACCCGAAGACAGGCAGGATGATCCCCGACCAGCCGGCCGGGTACAAGGGCGGCAATCACATCTACTCGGCGGCGAAGAAGCTCGTCCGCCTCCACGCCGCCCGCAACGAGGCCGTCTGCTTCCAGGTGAACCTCGAGGGCAAAGCCGACAGGGTGAACGCAGCCTTGAGCTTCGAGCCCGACGCCGGGCTGAAGGCCACGGTCAGCCGGTTCGACTACGTCGCGACCGGCGCGGGCCCGCTGGGCGACGTCGTCCTGCCGCTGCCGGCGGAGAGCTTCTCCGTCCCGTTCGCCGACGACCCGCAGGCCGCCGGTGCGAGGAACGTCTCGCTGCTCTGCGAGGTGTACGTGCCGCACAAGACGCCGGCGGGCAGGAAGGCCGGCAAGCTGACGATCCGAAGCGGCGGCGAGGGCCTCACCATCGCCGTCGACCTGACCGTCTGGGACTTCACGCTGCCGAACAAGCTCTCCTTCGTGCCGGAGATGAACGCCTACGGCACGGTCACCCCGACGGGCAACCTCGCCTACTACCGCCTGGCCCACGAGCATCGCCTGTGCATGAATCGCCTGTACTACCCCTGGCGCGGCACGCCGAGCATGGCGCCCAAGTGGACGGGCGAGAAGCTCGACTTCGCGCAGTGGGACAAGTCCTTCGCCCCGCTATTCGACGGCTCGGCGTTCGCCGACCTGCCTCGCGCCCGCGAGCCGGTGGACGTGTTCTACCTGCACTTCAACGAGAACTGGCCGGCCGACGTGTACCGCGCCTATCTGAAGAACTACTGGGTCGACCAGGCCTTCCGGCCGGACTACAAGGAGACGCTCAAGAAGGCCTTCGCCGACATGGCCGCCCACTGCGACAAGAAGGAATGGCACGACACGATCTTCCAGTTCTACCTGAACAACAAGGTGTACTACAAGCGGGGCGGTTGGCGGCGGTCGGCGGCGCCGTGGATCTTCGACGAGCCGGTCAACACGCAGGACTTCTGGGCCCTGCGGTGGTACGGGGTCCTCTGGCACCAGGCGGTGGACCCCGTGCGGGGAAAGGCGAAGATGTGGTACCGCGGCGACGTGTCCCGCACCAACTACGGGCGGAACATGTCCTGGGGCGTGATGGACATCGAGTGCGTCGGCGGAGCGAACGTTCAGAAGGTGCGGATGAAGCACGACGAGCAGGTGCTCTGGAGCAGGACCTGCTTCACGGAGTACGGCTCGGCGAACGACCCGGCCGGGGCGAACCTCCAGCCGGTGCTGTGGTGCCTGAAGGCCTGGTCCGACGGCTCCATCGGCGTGCTGCCGTGGCAGACTATCGGGTCACAAGGCAACCTCAGCAAGGGCAGCCCGACCGGGCTGTTCATCCCCCACGCCGGCGGCATCGTGCCGTCGGTGCGCCTGAAGTGCTTCCGCCGCGGCCAGCAGGACACCGAGTACCTCACGCTGCTCGGCGACGCCCACAGGCAGCCGCTGTACGCCGTGGCCGGCGGCATGCGGAAGATGGTGGACACGCACGGCGAGGTCCACAAGACATACGAGGCCGACGCGGGCACGATCCGCTTCGACCGGACGAGCCCGACGGCCCTGTGGCGCCTGCGAACCAGCGTCGGCGCGATGGTCTCGGCCAAGGCGCCTCCCTACAAGCGCTGCGTCCGCCCCATGCCGTCACCGCACACGGACATGAGCCGCCTCCCCGACATCGGCTACGTCCGCGTCGCCCCGAAACTCCCGCCGAGCAAGCCGGACATGGACTGATCAATCAAACCACTCGTCCTCCGGGTCGAAGGCGGGGATGGCCACGACGATGACCTTCAGGTCGCCGGCCGCGCGGTGGCGGCAGAGGGGCTTGATCTGGATCACGCTGCCCGGGCGGACGGGCAGGCGCCGGCCGTCCAGCTCCACGTGGCCGGCGCCTTCGAGGACGTAGTAGATCTCCGTCAGCCGCTTGTGGTAGTGCACCTGCGAGTCGGCCTGGATCTGCACGACGTGGAACGTGGCGATCCCGTCGGGGTCGCCCACGAAGGCGCGCCTCGTCTGGCCGCAGGGGCAGGCCTGCGGCGCGATCTCGTCAAAGTGTGCGACGTTGTATCGCTCGGCCACGGTGGACCTCCTCATAGCTGGCAAGCACGGGGACCCAGTCAAGCGTATTGTACACGCTCGGGCCGTCGGTCAGGAACGGTGCGGCCGCGCCCGGCCGGGAATGGCCTTTCCCCCGGCGAACGGGTAACGTACGGATGAGGCGGGCGGGCGGAGCACCCGCAGCAGCCCGGCCGGGCCGCAAGAGGAGAAAGGGCGTTGTCGAATCTGTCGCTTGTCGAGCTTTCCGGCTCGCCGAAGGCGATGGGCCAGTCGTTCGGCGAGCAGTTCCGCCAGGGCATCCGGGAGCTGATCGAGTCCCGCGTTCGCCGCGTGACGGAGTTCCTCCGCAAGCGCCGCCCGGAAGCGCATCCCTCGCGAGAGGACGTCCTCGCCTGCGCCGCCCGGACGGTCGAGAGCCATCGCCAGTACGACTCGCGGATCTGGGAGGAGTTCTGCGGCATCGCGGCGGCGGCGGGGGTGACCGTCGAGGAGCTGCTCATCGGCAACGGCTACACGGACTTCCGCGACTACGTGCTGTTGCACTGGCCGAGGCCCTCGCCGCCAGATGCGCCGGCGCATGAATGCTCGGCCTTCCTCGTGCCGGCCGCCCTGGCCGGCGGGCATCCGATCGTCGGCCAGACGTGGGACATGAGCACCGACGCCCTCGATCACGTCGTCGTCGTTCGCCGCCGACCCGAGGACGCGCCCGAGACGCTCGGCGTTACCACCGTCGGCTGCCTGTGCCTGATCGGGATGAGCTCGGAAGGCCTCGCCGTCGGCAACACCAACATCACGACCGCCGCGCGGGTCGGCGTGAACTACCTCTTCACGATCACCCGGGCCCTGCAATGCGGGACCGCCGAGGAGGCGGCCGTCGCAGTCGAGTCCACGCCGCGCCTCGCGGGGCACGACTTCTACATGGCCGACGAGAACGCCGCCTTCAACGTGGAGGCCTCCAGCGAGGACTGCCGGCGGACGCGCGTGGAAGACGAGGTCTTCGTGCACACCAATCACTGCCTGTCGGAAGCGATCAAGCGCCGAGAGACCGCCCGGCCGGAGGGCCTGGCCGGCTCGCAGTGGCGGTGCGATCGCCTGCGAGACAACTTCGCGAAGCTCGACCGGCCCATCACCATGGACGACTGCTGGAAGCAGCTCTCCGACGACACGCGCGGCGACGGGGCCATCTGCAACGAGGACTACGACGGCGTCTTCGGGGAGTTCTCCACGCTGGCCACCGTGGTCCAGTGCCCGGCTGAGAGGAAGCTCTACGTCTGCCGGGGCGGCGCGAAGAGCGGCCGCAGGCAGGTGCTCACACTGTAGACCTGGAGAGGCCCATGAACGAACTGACACGACGAGGTTTCCTGCGGGCGTCCGGCTCGGCCGCTCTTTCGGCTGGGGCGCTGGCCCGGGGAGCGCGTGCGCTGGCGGACCGCTCGCCCGCAGCCCGCCGGCCGAACGTCGTCCTCATCATGACTGACGACCAGGGCTGGGGCGACATCCGCTCCCACGGCAACGACAAGATCAACACGGCGGTGCAGGACCGCCTCGCGGCCGAGGGCGCGAGGTTCGATCGCTTCTTCGTCTGCCCGCTGTGCGCGCCGACCCGCGCGAGCCTGCTCACCGGGCGGTATCACATGCGGACCGGCACGCACGGGGTGACGCGCGGCCAGGAGATCATGCGAGCCGAGGAGGTCACCATCGCCGAGGTGCTCAAGCAGGCCGGCTACGCGACCGGGTGCTTCGGCAAGTGGCACAACGGGTCGTACTGGCCGCACCACCCCAACGGCCAGGGGTTCGACGAGTTCCTCGGCTTCTGCGCGGGGCACTGGAACAACTACTTCGACACGACGCTCGACCACAACGGCAGGGAGGTCAAGACAAAAGGCTACATCACCGACGTCCTGACCGACGCGGCCATCGAGTTCATCAAGGCCCATCGCGACCGCCCGTTCTTCTGCTACGTTCCCTACAACGCCCCGCACGGGCCGTTCCAGGTGCCCGAGAAGTACTGGAAGAAGTACGCCGACAGCGGGCTGGACGCGCGGACGGCCTGCGTCTACGCGATGGTGGAGAACATCGACGACAACCTCGGGCGAATCCTCAAGACGCTCGATGGGATGAAGCTCGCGGAGAACACGGTGGTGATCTTCCTGACGGACAACGGGCCGAACGGGCCGCGGTTCAACGGCGGGATGGCCGGGCGGAAGGGAAGCAACTGGGAAGGCGGCTGCCGCGTGCCGTGCTTCGTCCGCTGGCCCGGGCGCGTCCGGGCCGGGACCACGATCAAGCAGATCGCCGCACACATCGACCTGCTGCCGACGATTGCCGAGATCTGCGGCGTCAAGCGCCCCAGGACCCTTCCGCTGGACGGCAAGAGCCTCCTGCCGCTGCTGGTGAACCAGGTCAGTAGCTGGCCGGACCGCATGCTCTTCGAGCGCGGGGCCGTCCGCACGCAGCGCTTTCGGCTCCAGGTCTCCGGCCGGCGAAGGCGCCAGCCGGGCAAGCCCCAGTTGTTCGACATGGCCGCCGATCCCGGCCAGAAGAGGGACGTCTCGAAGCAGCACCCGGACGTCGCCGCGAGGCTGACCAAGGCCTACCAGGCCTGGCACGCCGACGTGAGCAAGGGCCTGGAGGGCATGCCCCCCGCCCTGCCGGTCGGCTACGCCGAGGCCCCGACCGTCACGCTGCTGGCCCCGGAGTGCAAGATGGCGGGCAACGTGCGCTACAAGCAGGGACGCGGCTGGGCCAACGACTGGATCACCAACTGGACGAGCACCGAGGACCGCGTGTGGTGGGACATCGACGTGGTCCGGCCGGGGCGGTTCACCGTCACGCTGCTGTACACGTGCCCGAAGGTCGACGTCGGCTCGAGGGTCCGCGTCGAGGCCGGCGGAAAGGCCGTCGAGGGCGTCGTCGCCAAGGCCCACGACCCCAAGCCGCTGCCCAGCCCCGACCGCGTCAAGCGAGGAGAAGTCTACGAGAAGGTCTGGGCGCCGCTGGCCCTCGGGCCGATCGCGCTGGCCAAGGGAAAGACCCGGCTGACCATCAGGGCCCTCAGCAAGCCCGGCGAGCAGGTCTTCGACCTCAAGGCCGTGCGACTGAAACGAGTGCAGTGAGAGGAGTCTCAGGATGAGATCACTGAACGCTTCGCCGTGCTTCGCCGCCGCCCGGGGCTGCGCCTCTCTGCTGCCGGTTGTCCTCGCAGGCCTGTGCCCGTCGGCGCGGGCGGAGGTCCGCCTGCCGCACGTCTTCGGCGACAACATGGTCCTTCAGCGAGACAAGCCGGTGAAGGTCTGGGGCTGGGCAGACAAGGGCGAGAAGGTCACCGTCGCCTTCGCCGGCCAGACCAAGACCGCCACCGCCGGCGACGACGGCAAGTGGCTGCTGAAGCTCGACCCGCTGGACACCGGCGCCCCGCCGGGCCGGCTCGTTGCCAAGGGAGCGTCGAACACGGTCGCCTTCGAGAACGTGGCCGTCGGCGAGGTCTGGCTTTGCAGCGGGCAGAGCAACATGGAGATGCACGTCTACTACGCCAAGGACGGCGACCTGGAGCTCCTCGCGGCGGACCGCCCCGGCATACGGGTGCTCACGATCCCCCAGCGGTCCCTTACCGCCCCGCAGGAGGACTTCCCCGTCGAGGTCTCGGGATGGCAGCCCGAACAGAAAGGCCAGTGGCTCCCGAGCGACCCGAACGTGGTCGGGAAGTTCCCCGCCGTGGCCTACTTCTTCGCGCGGCAGTTGCACGAGGTCCTGAAGGTGCCGGTCGGCATCATCGACAACTCCTGGGGCGGCAGCACGGTCGAGACGTGGATCTCGCGGCCCGCGCTGGAGAGGATCCCCGCCGCGGCGGAGCTGCTGAAGCACTGGGACGGCCGGATCGCATCGTGGTCAGCCGAGGAAGACAGGAAGAAACAGCTCGATCAGTGGCAGAAGCGAGTGGCCAAGGCCAAGGCGGAAGGCAAGAAGCCCCCGGGCGAGCCCGAGCCGAGGAAGAGCCCCAAGTACGCCCGCAACAACCCGGCCGGCTGCTACAACGCCTCGATCGGGCCCCTCACGAACTTCGCCATCCGCGGGGCCGTGTTCTACCAGGGCATCAACAACATCTTCCCGCAGCGGACGAACCAGTACACAAAGACGTACCCGGCCCTGATTGCCGACTGGCGGCGGGCCTGGGGAGACGGCGACCTGCCCATCTGCATCGTCCAGATCTGCACCTGGGGCAGGCCCGCCTCGGACAAGCCGATGGAAGAGACGCTGCTGAGCCCGGCCGCCCATATCCGCGAGACGCACCTGAAGACCCACCTGGCCACGCGGAGCACGGGCCTGGTCGTCACCTTCGACATCGGCGACAACAACATGCACTCCCAGAACAAGCAGGAGATCGGCAGGCGAATCGCCCGGTGGGCACTGGCCAGGCAGCACGGCCGGAGGCTCGCATACTCCGGCCCGCTCTACAAATCGATGAAGAAGGAGGGCAACAAGGTCATCCTCTACTTCCACAAGGCCGGCGGGCCCGTCGGCCGTGGGAAGTACCTCAAGACCAAGTCGTACCCCGAGTGGAAGTCCCTGAAGGGCTTCGTGATCGCCGGGGCCGACCGGAAGTTCTATCCGGCCCAGGCCCGGTGCGTCGAGGACACCGTCGAGGTCTGGTCCGATCGCGTGAAGGACCCGGCGGCCGTCCGCTACGCCTGGGGGACCTGGCCGGAGGGCAACCTCGTCTGGAACATGGGCAACCTGCCCGCCAGCCCGTTCCGAACGGACGACTGGCCTCTCCTCGAGGACGCCCCGCTCGACGGGAGGTCCAAGGCCTACCAGGAGTGGAAGGGACGCAAGTACCGCCAACTGAACGAGGCCCGCAAACACGCCCTCCAGCGCAATGCCGAAGAGGCCGCAAAGCTGCTCGAGGAGTATAGAAAGGCACAGGAGAAGGCCGCAGCCAAACGCTGAATGACGAATGACGAATGACGAATGACGAATGTCGAATGTCGAATCCTGTCGGCTGCCCGGGCTGCGGCCTGCGGCCCAAGAAGCCCCAACGGGGTGAAGGGAGAATCATCTCAAAGGCGATGATCTTTCGGGATCGTGTCACGGAGGTCCGGGAGAAGGCCGCGATGAGGAACCGATCTCCCGGGCGCCGCGGCTGCGCTCGGCTGGCGGTGGCAGGTGCGGGCCTGGCATCACCGTCGGGCTCGTCCCGACGGGATGATGACTGGCATCAAGCAGGGATTGGCGGTCATCCACGCCGCCGTCGGGCTTGGCCCGGCGGGGCGACGACTGCTCCACGGCCGGTCGTCCTCGGTTGACAAGTCATGGCCCCGCCGGGATAAACCCAGCGGTGGCCAGGCCACCGGACATCGCCAGCGAAAACCGACCACACCCGCCGCAGCCGCCAGGGAGGCTTGGCATGAAGAGGCGCGATTTCATGAAGGGCCTGGGACTCGGTGCGGCCGCGACGGTCCTGCCTCGCGCCGCCTGGGGAGGAGACGCCGTGGAAAAACCGAACATCGTCTTCATCATGGCCGACGACATGGGCTACGGCGACGTGACGTGCTACAACGCCGACTCGAAGATCCCCACGCCGCACATGGACCGCCTGGCCACGGAGGGCCTGCGGTTCACCAACGCGCACTCGCCCTCGGCCGTCTGCACGCCCACGCGCTACGGCGTACTCACCGGGCGGTACTGCTGGCGGACGTGGCTGACGAGCGGCGTGGTCGGCGGCTACACGCCCCCGCTCATCGAGCCGAGCCGGGAGACCGTCGCGTCGCTGCTGAAAAAGCACGGCTACGCGACGGCGTGCGTCGGCAAGTGGCACCTCGGGCTGGGGTGGACGAGGCACAACGGGTCCGTCGCCACGTGGAAGGACGCCAGGGAGCACTTCAGGGGCTCCTGGCAGGATGGGGACGCGAAGAAGGCCATGAACGTCGATTTCACGAAGCCTATCCACGGCGGGCCGAACGAGCTGGGCTTCGACTACGCCTACTACACCGCCGCCTGCTCGACCATCGACGGGCCGTTCTGCTACATCGAGAACGACCGCACCGTGGGCATTCCCGACAGGCCGATCCGCGTCGACAAGAGGAGGCGCCCGGACTACCGCCCCCGCCCCGGCTGGATCGCCCCGGGCTTCGAGCTGGAGAACGTGGACCCGACGTTCGTCACCAAGGCCGTCGAGTTCATCGAGCGCAGCCGAAAGAAGGACCCCGACCGCCCGTTCTTCCTGTACCTCGCCCTCTCCGCGCCGCACGCGCCCTGGCTGCCGCCGGAGCTCGTCAAGGGCAAGAGCAAGGCCGGGCCGAGGGGCGACCAGGTCGCCCTGGTCGACTGGTGCGTCGGGCGGATCGTCGAGGCCCTTCAGCGCATGGGCCTGGCCGACAGCACGCTCCTGATCGCCACGAGCGACAACGGCCCCAGGCCGGGCGTCAAGGGCCACAGGTCCGCCGGCGACCTCCGCGGCTACAAGTCGCACACGTGGGAGGGCGGCCATCGCGTGCCGTTCATCGCCCGCTGGCCGGGCAGGATCAAGCCGCACGCGACGACCGACGAGCCGATCTGCCTGACCGACCTGCCGGCCACCTGCGCCGCGATCGTCGGCGCCAAGCTGCCCGCCTCCGCCGGGCAGGACAGCTACAACATCCTCCCCGCCCTGCTGGGCCGCAAGCTCGACAGGCCGATCCGCGAGGCGATCGTCTCGCACTCGGTCTTCGGCGTCTTCGCGATCACCCAGGGCCCGTGGAAGCTGATCCTGGAGAACCGCGACTCCGGCGGCTGGGTCCCCCCCAAGGGCACCGCCCCCAAGCCCGGCACCCCCGGCCAGCTCTACAACCTGCTCAACGACCCCGCCGAGCAGAACAACCTCTTCGACAAGCACCCCCAAGTCGTCCAGCGCCTGACGGCCCTGCTCGAACAATACAAGAAGGCCGGCCGAAGCGCCCCGCTTCATCGCTGACCACTCGCCGAACCGGACCTCGAACGCATCCTGTAGAGCGGCGTAGGGATACCGAACGCATGCGGGGGCGCGGATCCAGCGAAGAGAACATCACCAGGTGACACGCGGCGTTGCTAAGTTTCTTCTCGTCCCGCCACCACCGCAACTTGGTCTATCACCGCTTCCGTTGCCTTCAGGGATGACGTGGCGTCTCCGCGCGTCGCAGTCCTCTTGTGCTGGAGTTCGTTAGCCTGGTCAACTGCTGCTTTGGCCATCCTGCGCCGGCCCTCCATCTTCCGCCCCCTGAGTTCAACCGAGAAGTAGGCGTCCAGCATCCCTTTTGCGTCGGTCACGCTGAGCGTGCTCTCATGGCCCGCCTTGTGGCGAACCGGGTCATATACCGCCTGGGCCAGCGATATCAGGATCTCTCGACACAGAAGCCCCACAGCCTGGAAGTCTTCGGGAGTTGATCCTCCTGTCAGTTGCCATTGAGCCTTCTTCACCATCCGGTCGACCTTCGGCCATCCCGGATCGCTCAGGGGGCCCTTCGCCGAGGCCCGCGCCCCAAGCGTCCCATGAGCTATCGCTTCGGACTCCACCAGCCAATCGGGGATCGCGGGTGAATGGAGATCGTCTCCCGCCTCGCCTACTGCTATCCTCACCTTCTGAAGTATGCGTTGCAGATCTGTCCAGTAGAACTCCCAAGGTACCTGGGACTCCCTCCATATTGGCATTCCCGCCCGAATCCTTGACGCCAGCGAGCCCAGGTCGCGCCCCGGTCCCAAGGCCTTGTTCGCCCGGCCAATTGCCGCGTCCATCTTCTGCGCAGCCGCTTCCAGCTTCATGGCGGCATCCCTATCAACCCACCAGAAAGGGATACTGCTTTCCCAGCCGCCCTCGCCATCGATGATATCGGCCGGGTCATATTCATCCGGTCCCGGAGGCTCGTGCTCACCGACGGTCCCCACCCACTTCCACACGGGACGGTATCTGGGATCGACGAATATGCTGAATTCCCCGATCAGCTCAGCGAGGGTCTCCCCCTTGCCCGACGTAGATGTTCCCCGAAAGCGATTGGCTCGGCTACCCGGATCGTAGAACTCCTGCATCGCCTCGACACTGCGGAGGAACAACTGCACATACTCAAGCAACTCTCTATAGAGTTCAGCTACCGCGCCCATTCTGCATCACCATCCCCTCGGTGCAATCTTGCGGCTACGGCAGGTCTCGCCACGGTGATCTCCTGCGCCCACTTGGCGAGCTGCGTCAGTTCATCGAGTTCGTCAGGCGCACCTACTTCCGGTCTACCTTCCTCGGCGTAGTTGGCCGGTCGGGGCCGGCGCGCGAAGGTAGGAAACGCGCCCCAGCGCCGCCCGGCCGTCTGCCCGTACGCGGGCTACCCGTTCGCGGTGATTCTAGCGTGTCCCCTTGACCCCGTGAAGCCTATTCCTTCTGCCTGCTGGCTCATGGCCACCTGCGCCGAACGACAACCGCGGTCCAGGATTCCACCGACGTCTTCCTTGTCCCCCACGGCAGGTTGAACAAGCGCTCATTACGGGCATCCATCTGTCAGGCGTAACGCAGCGGAACCAATCCCGCCGGGCGGCGGCAAGATCGGTGAACATCAAGTCCTCTCAAGCTCGATTCTCCAGGCCCGGGGGAACCGGGGCAGGCCGCTCTCCAATATCCCGCGGTCCAGCGCGACCAGCCACATCTCACACCGAGCCGGCGGGATCGGAAGGCCGTCCGTCCAGGAACCACCACCATGGACCGTCCAGGCGATCCATAGCGGCTGGGAAGTATTCTCCATCGCGTGCCAGAAATAACCGAGTGACGGTAGGCTCTTTCCGCATGTCTCGAACAATGCCGCATCGGTGCCACTTTCATGGACCTTCACTTCATCGAGATATAGGATACTGCGAACCATGGGCGGGCCTATCGGCCCCCGCCAAGCAAGGAAGTACCGATCCTGTTCCAGTACTATACTCACCCGATGAGTCTTCCCATCGAAACCGTTGGTTGTGAGCTGCGATCCAAGAAGAATCGAGCTGCTAACATCGTCCTCGGCGCCGGGCTCCTGAAACCAACCCACCCAAATCGTTCTCTTAGTGGACAGCCCCATCTTCTGTCTCTTTTTGGCGGACGTGGCTCCAGATCTTCCCTCTGTCATCGCGGCGGACTTCCAGCTTGCCCCCGTTGCGCGCGGCTTGCAGCGTGGCCTCGTTCTTCTTCGTGGGCATGGGCAGAGCTTACGCCGTTCGGGGCCTCCCGTCAATTCCGCGCGACGGACGTTTCGGTTTCCCTGAGAACGGCATGGCTTCGTTCTCGTCCAGCCATTCCATCGGCGGGTCAACAGCGCGGGACGGTTGCGGTTCATGCCGTGGCCAGTCGTAGGCCGTCCGGCGGTCAAGTAAGGTCTCCAGGTCCCTCCGACGGATTCGCCGGCAACGGCCGATCAGGGCGCTGGGCAGTTCGCCCGCCTTGATGTGCTTCTCCACGGTCGGGCGGGAGACGTGCAGCAGCGCCGCCGCTTGGCGGACGGTCACCGCTTCCAGCGGGTCAAACGGGCTTCGGCTTCGGTCGCCACAGGTCGAAATCGCTTCGCTCATGGGATTCGCTCCCGGTGTATTACCGTGGCATCCCTCCCCGTACACGGGCCACCGTCCTTCCCTCTGGCGTGGCCGAACTGATCCCCCTCGGACGGGCGGCACCAAGGAGACCGGCCCGGCCGCGCGCCCGCGCGTCCGGGGGCGCGCCGTACTTCCGTGAATCTCACCACAGCAGAGGTGCGGAAACGCCCCGTTCCGTTGTGGATTTCGCTTGACAGGCTGCCTGAAGCGCTAGAAATAAGGCAGGGCTCGGTCTGTAGGAGAACAGGCATTCGTCAGCGAACCAGCAGGCCCTTCTCGCAAGTCGTATTCAGGAAAGGGCGCGCGCTAACGAACGAGGCCACGGGCGATGGAATGGTTGGCTCTCATCGTGGTCGTCGTCGTGGTTGTCATCATCCCGGTCTTGGTCCGTAGCAGCAGGGACACGCAAAGGAACAAGGGATGGGCGGGACTGATGCAGGCAAGTTGGCGGTCCTTGGATGCCGGTGACATCGAGGACGCATGTGCGTTCTACAACAGGGCCCGCCAAGTCTCCGACGACTGGATTTACGGAGGCAATCAGATCCGCGAGGACGTACAGGCCTTGACGTGGCCGCTGTTGTGGGAGCTTGCCGAGGCAATAGCTGCCAAGCAGGGGATGCCTCCGCCCAAACCCACATCGGGGCTTCCGGCCTCCGAAGCGCCGCCCGAACTCCCAGCGACTTCTCCCGGCGCTGGAGAAGGCCATGCCCCAAGCCGTCGAGAGGCCCTGGACAACCGCAGATCACATACGGCTGCTGCACCGCTGGCTCGCCCCGATGCGCTGGACACACTCACAACCGGTCTAGCTGAGCGACTCGGCGGGCTCCGGGAGACCTTCTATGCATGCAGCGTTGCGGTTCTATTCGGGTATGAAGGCCAGTATCCGGAGCCGCCGAGCGTTCTGAGCGCCGATGGGCACTTCGTCATCGCGTCCTTCCAGCTCTGGCACATGTTCGGCCTGCTCGGCTCCAAAGCAGGGGAGTACGTTCCGCCTCACTTGGCGCGCGAGTACGCGGACCAGATGTTCGCCAAGGTTGCCTTGCCTTTCCTACCTAACGGCGCCAGCTTGGAAGACGCTGCTAAGGGCGTGCGCTGGTTCATGGAATTGTCGAAGGGAAACGAGGCAGACTTCCGCGAGGAGTTCTGGCACCGTCTCAAGGAAATCATCTTCGACGGCCACTGCGACCTGACGGGTTACCGGCGCTCCCTGCTTTCGTTGGGAGTTGACGTTGATCCCGCCGACCTTATCGGGATGCGTGTCGAGATTGACTATTTCATAGCCTGGTTGACGGTGCAAACACAACTGGCTGTCGCGGAGGCGTTCGGTGATGGTGCACTCGCCGCCGAGAAGCGGCATGCACTTGACGAGCTTGCATCAAGGAGCGAATGACATGAGCGCGTGGCCCCCCCCAGCAGCCGATGGTCTCCCCCAGGAAAAATAGAGGAAAAATAGGGACAGTCACCTGTTTCTAGGTCGTAAATAGGTGACTGTCCCTATTTTAGTTTGTTGGAAGAAGGCCGGCCGTAGCGCTCCCGTCACTTCCGTCGGCGGATCAACGCCATCGCGCCCAGGGCAAGCAGCAAGAGGGTCGCGGGCTCGGGGCTGATTGCGGCATTGTCGGGGATTACCGAGGATCCCCTGGTCAAATCCTCGGTGATCGCCAGGGCCTCGCGATCCCACGGGACGGGCTCGAAGATCACGATCCCAACTGGATCGGCCCAGAAATCCTCGGGGATTCTCGTCGCCGGCGGCATGGAGGAATCCCCAGGCGGATCGCTGATCTCGATGTCGCCGGTATCGGCAGCGGGGCCGTCATCTGCCGGAGGGGGGTCCACGGCCGGCTCGGCATCCGGCACGTCAGCGGGGGATGCTGCGCCGCTGGGGCCCTCCGAGGGCTGTTCGGCCGCAGGGCCGTCTGTGTCACCCGCCGCCTCCGGCAACGGCGCGGGGGCAGCTTGCGCATCGTCTCGGGCATCCGCGGAGGATGGTTGGCCACCTGGGTCCGAGCCGCCGGTATCGGCAGCGGGGCCGTCATCTGCCGGAGGGGGGTCCACGGCCGGCTCGGCATCCGGCACGTCAGCGGGGGATGCTGCGCCGCTGGGGCCCTCCGAGGGCTGTTCGGCCGCAGGGCCGTCTGTGTCACCCGCCGCCTCCGGCAACGGCGCGG
>CAYRVX010000056.1:0-43383 GCA_964427875.1 uncultured Planctomycetaceae bacterium | reverse complement strand
GTCTGCCATCATCCCGCAAATCGCACGGCAGTGCCATTCGTGACTGTCCCTATTTTAAGTTGGCAAACGAAACCTTTGAGAGCTTGGCGAAGCTGGCTAAGGAGTCAGGACCACGGGGACAGAAGGCCAAGCGCATGCTGAAGTTGATCAAAGAGGGCGGAAGGCTGAGTCAGAAGATCAAGGGCAAACCCTGAGGTGGAGAGACATGGCAACAGTGAAGGATAAGTACGCTGATATAAGAGCGATGATTGGAAGGCAGGAGTACGATGCGGCCCTACGTGCGATCGAGCAGCTTGGTCAGGCCCAGGAGTTCTCGCCGGATATCCTGGTCCTGAAGGCGAACCTGATCCTGTTGGTGTCTAGCCCAGGCTTGTACGAACTCAAAGACGCTGAGGAAGCATACCACAGAGCACTCGAGCTCAGTCCTGACAACGCGGATGCGCATCTGGACTTGGGCTATTTCTACCTGAACATTCTTGACAATCCGTCCTCGGCCCAGCCGCATTTCCTGCAAGCCGAGCAGCTGTTGAGAGAAGCGTATGTGAAGGCGATTGTTGCCGTGGGCGAGAGCATCGCAGAGCTGGAAGGCTCGCATGCCGCAACGGAACATCTTGTGAGGGAGGCGCGCTGGGTAGCTGAGGCCCCCGACCTGCAGGACGCGCTCGCCAACATCCAGGGAGGGGGACTCTAGCGGACCAGCGATCTTTGCGCCTCGCTCGCCCTGAACTGTACCGGTGTACCGGCCATCGTGGAGAAGACCAGAAGTACGCCTCGCAGTGTCACCGCGTAAAATAGGGACAGTCACCTGTTTCTGGTTGGAAAATAGGTGACTGTCCCTATTTTGACGACGTCGCGTTCCTTCGATCGTTTGCCGCTGGCGGGCTTGATGTGGCGCGGGAAGGAGAGGGGCCTCGGCCTGGGTTCCTCGGCAACTACGGGCTACGGGCTACCGGCTACTGGGGTCCGGTGGTCGTCAGTTGCCGCAAGGTGATGTTCCGCAGGGCGCCGGTCGTGTACCAGGTGGTGATGCCGAAGGGGCGAGCGGCTTCCTGCTGGGGCCAGACGGCGAACTTTCTGCCGGCGGTCTTTTGCTCGATGACCTTCTCGTCGTCGATCCAGACGTCCACGTGGCCCTCGGTCACCAGGAGATGGATGCGATACCATCGCTTGTTCTCGAACTCGATGATGTTGGTGGTCTCGTTCTCGTTGGCGGCCACGCCGTCGATGTTCGAGATGCCCACCACCGATCCGCCCCAGCCGCCGAGGATCAGCGTGGCGTGGCCTCCGGCCAGCGGGAAGGTCATGCCGCAGAAGAAGTCGCTCCCGTCGACGCGCATGGCCTCGAGCTTGACCTCGTAGTCGTCGGCGGGGAAGGCCCCGGTCCAGCGGACGCCGGTCATGGCCTCGCCGGCGGCCAGGATGAGCCGCCCGTCCCGGGCGTGCGCCTTGCCCGCCCTGTCGAAATCGCCGTCGCGGAGGACGTTCCAGCCGGTCAGGTCCTTCCCGTTGAACAGGCGCGTAAGGCCCGCAGGGTCGCGGCCCGCGCCCGCGCAGCCGGCGCCCAGGGCGAGCAGGGCGGTGCAGCATGAGACGTGCAGGGCGATCCGTGCCGTCATCGGTCGCATTTGTGCGTTCATAGCCGTGGCTCTCCTGCCTAAACCGGGTACGAGGCTCCTGAAGCGGTCGAACGCGGGAATTGTAAACGAGCGAAAAGGGGACAGGCTGCTTTTTTGCACCCGGGGGGCGGAAGAGGGATCCTGCCAGGCATACGCCCGTGGGATGACAATCGGACAGGCAAGCCCAAAAAAGTAGCCTGTCCCCTTTTCTCTGTCCCGTTTTCTTGTGCGGGTGTTGCGCCCGACGCGGGCGGCTTGGGCCGCCGGCCAAACCTGCCTGCCGGCAGGCAGGTCCTTTCGGACCTCCGGCCCGGGAATCCCCAAAGCGCTAATGCACCCGTTGGCTGTTTCCGAGTTGACAAGCGTGGGGCGGGGCGTTATGTTCGGGCGTGCATAGCGCTCAACCCTCATGCGTGCCCGGCCGTCGAACCGGGGCACAACGCTCATGGCACTGTCGCAAATAGATCATGCGTCTCCGGCCTGCCGGGCCCGGCGGCGCGGCGTCAGCGGGCTGACGCTGACGGAGCTGCTGGTGGTCGCCTGCGCCATAGGGGTGCTGGCGAGCATGCTCCTGCCCTCCCTGGCAGGCGCGTGGCGCGAGGCCCGCCTGGTCCTCTGCAAGGGTCAGCTTCGCCGGTGGGGCCTGGCCTTCCAGACGTACGCTTCGTTCAACAAGGGCTACTGGCCGCACTGCGACGGCCTGGACCGCGACGGCGGACCGGCGGACCGTTTCGGATGGGTCGACCTCCTGCCCCCGTTGATGGACGAGCGCCCCTGGCGGGAGTACGGCCGCGGGCAGCACCCGAAGACCGAGACAATCTTCCAGTGTCCGGCCGCGAAGCTCTCCGGCGGCAGGTACCGTTACCGGCCGTTGCGGGACGGCTACTTCTCCTACGCGATGAACTCGTGCCTGGAGCTGGACGAGAACTGCTACCGCGCCCCCGGGGACGAGGGCAAGCCGATGCCGAGCTTCCTCCAGACGGATCGGATTGTCGCCCCCGAGCGCGTCGTGCTGCTGTTCGACCAGTTGCTGGATCCGGACCGCGGCTACGGCGGCAGCCGCCCCAACCAGACGGCGGGAAAGCACTGCGGAAGCTATCCCAAGGACTTCGCCGTCCGTCACGCCTGGGGCCCTGCCGGGACGGGCGGCGCGATCCTCTACTGTGACTACAGCGTCCGGTGGGTGGAGACGGTCTGGAAGCCCCACTGGCCGGCCGACATGAAATGCCCCCCGAGAGACGATCCCGACTGGTTTCCCTATCCGATGGAGTAGCCGCGGAGGCACAGCGCAGCCTGCGGCCGCAACGAAATGCTCAATGTCTAATGCTCAATGCTCAATGCTTACTGACGAACGTCGAACCTGCCTGCCGGCAGGCAGGTTTGGCCGGGGGCGCGAGCCGGCGGAATGGGAGCAATGAGGAAACAAGCCCCGGCGGGGCGGAAGGAACGCTCAAAGATACACGCGTTTGCGTCAATGATTGAGGGTTTGTTGTACAAAAGGAGTCAGCCCCCCAGAAGAAGGAGACAGCCATGATCCGCAGGTTTCTGAGCACGTGGGCGGCAGCCGCCCTGGCGGGCGCAATCGTCGCCTCGCCCGCAGCGGGTGACGCCATGAGCATCCACGACATCCAGTACACCACCGATCCCGGCGGCGGGAGCTCCTCTGCCGACACCGTCGTCGACTGCGCCGGCGGGATCGTCACCCACAAGTGGTCGGGCGGGCAGCTCAAGCTCACCCTCCAGGACCCCAACTACCCGGACGGCTGGGGGGCCATCCAGGTGAAGGACTGGACCGCCGGGGACCTGTACCACAGCGTCTCACTGGGCGATTGGGTCGAGCTGTCCAGCGTCCTGATCGAGGAGTTCCGGGGCAACACGCTCATCACGTACCACGGCGATACGAGTCCGGGTTTCCAGGTGAGGGCCACGGGCCTTGCGGTGCCGGGACCGAAGGCCGTCGCCCCGTCCGAGATCGCCGCCCCGATCGAGCAGCCCAACGGCGATTGGCTGGTGGCCGACCACGCCCCGGAGAAGTACGAGGCCATGTGGCTCTCCGTTGCCAACGTGACCGTCGGCGAGATGGACCTCGGCAAGGCCGTGGACAACTACGAGCTGATCGCCCAGGCCGCGACCTGCTGGGCCGCCGACTACATGAACGACGAGGTGGGAATGGACGGCTATCACCGCTACGTCTCGACCGCCCAGACGTTCGAGAGCGTCTCGGGCATCCTCGAGCAGTACGCCCGGCCGGAGAGCGGCTGGGACTACTACCAGTTGGTCACCACGAGTACGTCGGACCTGGTGATTCCCGAGCCGGCGTCGGCGGGGCTGGTGCTGCTGGCGGGCGGAATGGGACTGCTGAGGCGCCGCCGGCGGTCCGGCACGGCAGAAAAACGTTGACGGACGCCGCTTGCGGCGCATAATCGGCGGCGTCCGGACCACCGCAGCGAAAGGGCACGCGCAATGAAGAAAGAGCACATCCTGGCGATCCTGTTCTTCAGCGGCCTGTGGGGGCTGTCCGAGGCGGTGCTGGGCGGCCGGCTGTACGCCGCCGGCATGAACGACGCCGCGTGTGTCATCCTGGCCGTCGTCGCCTTGGGGATCCTCGCAGCCGCGCGGGCCTGCGTGCCCTGGGGCGGCTCGTCGACGGCTATCGCCGCGCTGGCCATGCTCTACAAGTTCCTCAACGCGCCGTTCTTCGCGTGTCACCTGCTGGCCATCCTTTTCCTGGGGGCGGCGTTCGACGCGGCCTACAGCCTGGCGCGGGGCAAGTACAAGCCCGTCATCGGCGCGGCCGCGACGTGGGTGGGCTTCGCCGCCTTCGCCCTGCTGACCACCTACGTGTTCCGCTATCGGTGGTGGGCCGACGAGGGCTGGCCGAAGGTGTTCCACTACGTCGCGGTCAACGGCACGCTGGCGGCCGTCTGCAACGCCGTCGTCGTTCCCATGGGCGACCGGCTCGCACGCAGGCTCATGGACCGGTCCTCGCGGCGGATCGCCCTGCGCGCCTACGCCCTGCCCGCCCTGTCGGTGGTGACCCTCGGCGTGTGGGTGTTGGCGGCCGTGCAGATGCTCTGACCCCATGACCGGCTGCGGCCTCATCCTCCTCTGGACGGGCGCGAAGCACTCCGGCAAGACCACGGGCCTGCGGGAAATGATTCGTCTGTGCCGCCGGGCGGGGCTCGCCGTCGCAGGGATCGTTGCGCCGGGGGTCTACGAGAACGGCGCACTGGCGGGCTTCGACGTGGAGGATCTCTCGACCGGCCGGCGCGAGACGTTCCTGCGCCGAGGCGTGTCCGGCGCGGCCGGGAGCGTCGGCGAATATGCATTGCACGAAGCGGGTGTCCGCCTCGGTCGGCTGGCCCTCAGCGACGCCGGCACGCGCGAAGCGGACCTCGTCGTCGTGGACGAGTTCGGGCCGCTGGAATTCGACGGCGGCGGCTGGCGCGATGCGGTCGACCGCCTGGCCCGCCGCCGTGCCGCGGCGCTGCTGCTGGTCGTCCGAGAAGCCCTGGTCGCTCGGGCGGCCGAGCTGTACGGCGTGCCGAAGGCCCAAGTTCTCCCGGCGCGCGAGGCCGGCTCCGCCGACCGCGCGCTGAGCCTGCTCCTGTCGGGCGCCCGCAAAAAAAGGGGACAGGCTACTTTTTCGCAGCCACGGAATGAGAATGCGGGAGAAAGAAAAGGGGACAGGCTGCTTTTTGAGCCACGGAATCGGGGAGGCAAGCCGAAAAAGTAGCCTGTCCCCTTTTTTCAGGCGAAAAAGTAGCCTGTCCCCTTTTCTTATCCCGCGCGCCGCCGTGGGGTCTCGTGGCGCAGGGTCCGTTGCGGGTGAATGACGGGTCTTCGGCCCCGCCGGCGGAGAATGCGTCCGGCGCTCGTCCGGATCATGCCGAGTATCCGTCTGGTCAGTCTCTCGGTGCCCTTGGAGCACCCTCGTGCGTTCTCGTCCGGCGAGTGAGTCCCCTCAACTCCGTCGGTACTGTGGTAGGGCACCCAGTTCGAGAATCCGCACTCCGGGCATTTCTCGGTCTCGCCGATCAGGCAGCTCGGCGACTCCATTCCGGTGCCGCAGACAAAGCACTTGTATGTTATCATTGCCTTCTCCGTCGCATCATCGTTGGCCCATTCAATCGCGGAATCGCCGCGGGCACGGCGCTGCCCGGGCGGCCAGGCGGGCCGGGGCGGGGCGCCATCGCGGCCCATCAAATCAAGAAGGCCCCGGCCAGGCAGGAAGCGACTCAAATGCCAAGGTTACAAAACGTTGGGGCTGTGTATCCTGGCCGGGGCCGTCGACCACTCAATAACGGGCTACCGCCTGTCAGCAGCTTGGCGGGGCCGGAAACAGTGTCCGGATCACGATGGCTCCTGCAACAAGCCCCCCCCGCAGGATGCCATCGTGTCCGGCCTTTAGTTCTTCGGCCAGACTCGACCCCGGCCGAAGCAATACCTGGAAATATTTGCCAAGTTTTCCTCTACCACGGCGGAAAAGGGGACAGGCTGCTTTTTTCAACGATCCGCACAAGAGCTAAATGGAACCGGGGGGCGTGGGGTATCTGTTTAGCGTGCCGGCCCTGCCTGCCGGCAGGCAGGGCTGGTCCGCTAAACCATTGAACGATGCGCTCAGTTTAGCTCGCATGCGGATCGTTGACTTTTTTGGCCTGCCTGGGCGGTTCTCATCCCGCGGGCGTGTGCCTGGCGGGAACCGCCTTTTGCCCCGCGGCTGCGAAAAAGTAGCCTGTCCCCTTTTCTCTGGCCGCGAAAAAGCAGCCTGTCCCCTTTTCCGCGTTTTTGGCGGTTGACAAGTTTGCGGGGGGGTGGTAGAGTACGTTTTCCAACGCGTCGGCCGCGGAAAGGGGAGACGTCTCGGCGACGCTTGGTGTATAAAAATCCGCGGCGGTGCGGCAACCGTAGCAAGGGGCTGCGGCTCTGCCGGCTTGTGCCCGCCGCTTAACGACCTGTGGGAGGTTTCCCATGATCAAGTCGCGCCTTTTTACCCCCGGTCCGACGGACGTTCCGCCGGAGGTCCTGAACGAGATGGCCAAGCCCATCTTTCACCATCGCACCGACCAGTTTCGCGACATGTTCGCCGAGGTCAACGCGGGGCTGAAGAAGATCCTCCAGACCACCAACGACGTGATCACGATTGCCGGCAGCGGCACGGCGGGCATGGAAGCGGCCATCGCCTGCGCCGTGCCGCGAGACAAAAAGGTCCTCGTCTCCAACGGCGGCAAGTTCGGTCAGCGCTGGGCGGAGGTCGCCAGGGCATACGGCCTGGACGTGGACGAAGTGGTGCTGGAGTGGGGTACGGCGCTCGAGGCCGACCTGGTGACCGAGAGGCTCGCCACGGGCGAGTACGGCGCGGTGGTCACGGTGTACAGCGAGACGTCCACCGCGACGGTGTGCGACCTGGAGGCGATCGGCAAGGCCGTCGCCGAGACGGGCGCGATCCTGATCGCCGACTGCATCACCGCCGCCGGCGCGCTGCCGCTGAAGACCGACGAATGGCACGTCGATGTCGTCGGCTGCGGAAGCCAGAAGGCCTTCATGCTCCCGCCGGGGCTGGCGATGATCTCTCTCAGCGAGAAGGCCTGGAAGAACGTCGATCAGATCGACGCGCCGTGCGTGTACCTGGACCTGAAGGCCTACCGCAAGTCGCTGGCCAAGAGCGACACGCCGTACACGGGCCCGGTGAGCCTCATTCGCGGCCTGAAGGTCTCCGTCGACCGTATCAACGAGATCGGCATCGAGAGGGTCTGGGCCCGGGTGGCGCTGCTGGCGAAGGCCACCCGCGCCGCCGCCGAGACGCTGGGAATGAAGCTGATCTCCAGGCAGCCGGCGGATTCCGTCACCGGCCTGTTCTTCCCCGAGGGCGTGGACGACGGCTTCCGCAAGAAGCTGGAGGGCAAGTACGGCATCTCCGTCGCCGGCGGGCAGGAGGCCTTCAAGGGCAAGGTCATGCGGATCAGCCACCTCGGCTACGTGGACCCGGTGGACACGATCGGCATGATCGCGGCGCTGGAGTACACGCTGGCCGACAGCGGCGTGGACGTGGAGATCGGCGCCGGCGTAGCCGCCGCGGCGAAGGTCCTGCGGGACTGGCAGTGAAGGAGACCGACCATGATCAAGGTGCTTATCGCAGACAAGCTCAGCCGGGTCGGCATTGACTGGCTGAAGACCCAGGACGACGTCGAGGTCGAGGTCAACGCCGGCCTGCCGCCCGAAGAGCTGGCCGGCATCGTCGGGCAGTACGACGGCATGATCGTCCGCTCCGGCGTGAAGGTCACCGCCGCGGTCCTCGCCGAGCCGGGCGAGCTGAAGTGCATCGCCCGCGCGGGTGTCGGCGTGGACAACATCGACGTCCCGCTGGCCACCTCCAAGGGCATCATCGTGATGAACACGCCGGGGGGCAACACGCTGTCCACGGCCGAGCTGACGCTGGCCCTGATGATGGCGCTCTCGCGGAAGGTCGCCCCGGCCAACGCGTCGCTGCGGAGCGGCGAGTGGAACCGCAAGGCGTATCAGGGCACGCAGTTGGCGGGCAAGACGCTGGGGATCGTCGGGATGGGCCGGATCGGCCGGGCCGTCGCCAAGCGGGCGTATGCCTTGGACATGCGCGTCCTGGGGTACGACCCGTTCTTCGCCGGCACCTGCCCCGAGGGCAAGGTGGAGATGGTGAAGGACCTCATCGAGCTCTGCAAGCGGGCGGACTACATCACGGTGCACGTCCCGAAGAACGCCGACACGCTCGGCATGATCGGTGCCGAGCAGTTCGCGGCGATGAAGCCTTCCGCACGGGTCGTCAACGCCGCACGCGGCGGGATCATCGACCCCGAAGCGCTGCTCGGGGCGATCAAGGAGGGGCGGATCGCCGGGGCCGCCCTGGACGTGTACCTCTCCGAGCCGCCTGCGGCCGGGGCGGAAAACGAGCTGATCCAGCAGCCGAACGTCCTGTGCGTGCCGCACCTCGGGGCCTCCACGGAAGAGGCCCAGGAGCAGGTCGCCCTCGACGCCGCACAGCAGCTCGTCGAGGCCCTTCGCGGCGGCGAGGTGCGAAACGCGATCAACGCCCCCGGCTTCGACCAGGCGCTGCCCGCGGTCCTCCGGCCGTATACCGAGCTGGCCGCCCGGCTGGGCGCCATTCTGGCGGGCATCACGCCCGGCGCGCTGGAGAAGGTGGAGGTGATCTACCGCGGCGCGATCAGCGAGATGAACGTCGCGCCGATCACCACGTACCTGCTGGTGGGGCTGATCGCCCCGCGGATGGATCAGCCGGTCAACGTGATCAACGCCCCCGTCCTGGCCGAGCATCGGGGCGTCGAGGTCGAGCAGATCACCTCCGCGAAGGTGCGCGAGTTCGCCAACCTCATGGAAGTGACCATCACCACCGATCAGGCCAAGCGCACCGGCATGGGGACGATCTTCGGAAACCGTTTCCCCAGGATGATCGCCATCGACGGCTACCGGATGGAGCTCAAGCCCGAAGGCCACGTCGTCATCATCGTCAACGAGGACAAGCCCGGCGTCGTGGGGCGGTACGGGACGATCTTCGGCGACAACAACATCAACATCGCCGACATGACGTTCTCCCGGAAGATCAAGCTCGGCATGGCGCTGGTGGGCATCAGCCTGGATGAGCCGCCGAGCGAGGAAGTGATGGAGCAGATCCGCAGCATCGACTTCGTGGAGGCGGCCTATCACCTCCAGCTCCCGGCGCTCCCGCCGGAAGAACGGGAAGAATAACCCAACGTCCGAGCCGCCCCCGCAGGGGCTGGCCGCAGGGGTGGCCACTTCAGTGGCCGCCTCGCACCGAAGGTGCGATAGAAGCGCACCGCCGCGGACTTGCGCTCGTCCGACGCGAGAGCGGAATGCCAACGCGAACCAAGACGCTCGCGGTTGTCGCCGTCCTGCTGACCGGCATGGTCGCCGCGCTGTATCTCGCGGTGTCGCTGATGGGCTGGCTGGTGGACAAGGCGAGCAAGCTTCCCCGGCCGTTGCGGCGAACCTCGCGATCGGCGCGAGACGCCGGGTGCTGGCCCCCGGCCGATACGAGCTCCGCGGGGTCGTCACGTCGAAGCACTTCACTGCGCCCGAGCCGGCCCTCAGAAAGCTCAACGCGAGGCTCTGGTCGGGCGAGATGCCCCTGCCGGCGGTGCGAATCGAGGTGTCCGCGCCGGACGGGGCCGCCGCGATACCTTATCCATCCGGGAGAGAAAAATGACACATCGACCGATCTGGATCATCTGCCTGTGCCTTTCGCTGTGCAGCGCGGCGCTGTCGGGCGGCGAGGCGAGCACGGCTCGCTACGCCGAGATGGTCGCCCGCGAGCCGGATCTCGCGGCTTACTGGCGCCTGGAGGGCGACCTGAAGGACGCCAAAGGCGGCCTGGACGGAAAACCGGGTGGCAGAGCGGCCCGGTTCGCCGACGGGCCGAAAGGGGGCAGGGCCCTGGCTCTCGGCGAGGGGCGGTTCGTGACGATGGGCGAGACGCCGGCGCTGGACCTGGCAAAGACGACCGTCGAGCTGTGGTTCCGGGGCGACTTCGCCCCGAACGTGGGTTACAACCCGTGCCTGATCGCCAAGCGGAGCAGCCACGCCGCGACCCGCTTCAGCATTCATCTCTGGCGGGACTACTCGTGCCTGGCGTTCTGGAACGGCCGGCAGGTGGTGCGGTTTGAGCCGGTCGGCCGGGCGCTGCGCCGCGGCGAGTGGCACCACCTCGTCGTCACCTGCGAGGGCGATGACCTGCGCTTCTACCTGGACGGACTTCGCTGCCGCCGCGCGTCGGGCTCGGGGGCGTTCACGTGGGCTGCGCGCGGGCTGCCTCTCCAGATCGGCTCGTCCACCTCGCGGGGCGCCGAGCAGTTCGACGGGCTCATCGACGAGGTGGCCGTCTATTCCAGGGCCCTGGCGGTCGAGGAGATCGAGCGCCACATGGACGCCATGGGCGCCAAGAGGCGGATCACGCGCCGGGAGGCCGCCGCCGAGGCCCAGAAACGGCGCCGCGCCCGAGACGCCGACCGGAAGGAGCTGCTGGCCAAGCTGATGACCGACGAGAACCTCCTCGCCCGAGGCCAGTCGCGCGTGTACCGCGGCGAGCATCTCGGGGCGATCCGGCTGGCCGTGGGCGGGATCGGAACGGGCTCGATACAGATCGACGGCAAGGCCAGGCGGCCCGCCTGGCAGGTCTTCAACAACATGCCTCAGGTGGCCGTGCCGGACAGCTTTTTCGCCGTGCGTGCCAAGGCCGCCGGCGGCCGGCCGGTCCTCCGCGCACTACAGACCGAGCCCGTCGGCCCGTTCGCCGCGATGAAGGCGCTGAGCTTTCGCGGGGAATACCCGTTCGGCTGGTTCGACTTCGAGGATGACGGCCTGTGCGTGCGGGTGAGCCTCGAGGCGTTCAACCCGCTCATTCCCCTGGACGTGCGCAGCTCGGGCATCCCGTGCGCGATTTACAACGTAACCGTCGCCAACCCGCACCGCAGCGGCGTCGAGGTGGCCCTGCTCGCCACGCAGCAGAACGCCGCGGGGTTCCGGGGGGACGCGGCGATCAAGGGGCGCGCCTGCGGCGGTTACGGGGCCAACAGGAACCTCGTCATTCGCAAGGGCGGCGCGACCGTGCTCCACATGACGACGGGCAAGCCGGCTGACGCGCCCGGCTTCGGCGACATGGCGCTTGCCGTCCTCGACGAGAAGGCGACGGCCTCGGCTGCCTGGGAGAGCCCGGAGGCCCTGGCGGCCGACCTCGGCGGGGACGGGGCGCTGTCCGGCCCCGCGAAGGCCGGCCCGACCGGCGACGGCAAGACGGTTGACGGGGCCCTCGCCAGCTCCTTCACCCTGGCGCCGGGCGAGCGACGGACGGTCTGCTTCATCCTGACGTGGCACTTTCCCAACGCCCGGCACGGGCGCGGCGCGTGGGGCGGGCCAGGGAACACGTACGCCGACTGGTGGCCCAACGCGCTGGCGGTCGCCGAGGAGGTCGTCCGGCGGCTCGGCGAGCTGAGCAAGCAGACGCGCCTGTACCACGACACGCTCTACGCCTCCAACCTGCCGGTCTGGCTGCTCGACCGCCTCAGCTCGCAGCTCGTGGTGATCCGAAGCCAGACGACGTTCTGGACGAAGGCGGGCTACTTCGGCGGCTGGGAGGGCTGCTGCCGCAGCAGGGGATGCTGCCACGGCAACTGCAACCACGTGTGGCACTACGCCCAGGCCCACGCGCGGCTGTTCCCCAAGCTCGGGCGCATCCTGCGAGAGCAGGAGCTCCGCTTCCAGGGCGCCGACGGCGCGATCCCGCATCGCCAGCCGCGGAGTCACCCCGCCTTCGACGGCCAGTGCGGCGGCATCCTCGGGGCGTACCGCGAGCACCTCCTGAGCAGCGACGGCGCCTGGCTGGCGCGCCACTGGCCGAACGTCAAACGCGCGATGGACTTCGTGATCGCCACCTGGGACAAGGACGGCGACGGCGTGCTGGCCGGCGCGCAGTGGAACACGCTGGACGGCAACCTCGGCGGCAGCACGTCCTGGCTCGGGACGCTCTACCTCGCGGCCCTGGCCGCCGCGGAGAAGATGGCGCTGCTCCAGGGCGACCGGCCGGCCGCCGAACGCTACCGAAGCGTCCGCCGGTCCGGCTCGAAAAAGCAGGATGCCGCGCTGTTCAACGGCGAGTACTACATCCAGGTCCCCGACGACCGGGCGCAGCAGGACTACCGCGACGGCTGCCACATCGACCAAGTCCTCGGGCAGTGGTGGGCCGACCAGCTCGACCTCGGCCCGCTCTATCCGCCGGAGCACGTGCGGACGGCCCTGCGCTCGCTGTTCAAATACAACTTCCGGCCGCGCCTGCGCGGCTATCGCCAGGCGCCGCGGAAGTTCGTCCACGACGACGACCCCGGCATGCAGATGATCACCTGGCCGAAGGGCGAGCGGCCCGCCGGGCACATGCGCTATGCCGACGAGGTGATGTCGGGCTTCGAGTACTCCGCCGCCGCGGCGATGGTCTACGCGGGGCTGCTCCGCGAGGGCTTCACCGTCGTCCGGGCCGCGTCCATCCGCTACGACGGCCGGCTGCGCACCGGCCTGACCGCCAGCGACACCGCCTCCTGGGGCTACAGCGGCAACCCGTTCGGCGACGACGAGTGCGGCAAGTTCTACGCCCGCCCGATGAGCGTCTGGTCGATGCTGCTGGCCTGCCAGGGTTTCGTCTGCGACGGCCCGGCCGGCGTCATCGGCTTCAGGCCCGCCTGGAAGGCCGGCGACCACGTCTCATTCTTCAGTGCCGCCGAAGGATGGGGGCTCTTCACGCAGAAACGCGGCGACGGCGAGCAGACGGAGCGCATCGACGTGCGCTGCGGGACGCTCTGCGTCAAGACGCTGATCTTCGAGCTGCCCGAAGGCGCCAAGCCGTCAAAGGTCTCGGTGGCCGTCGGCGACCGCGCGATCCGGTCGGCGCACGAGTGCGAAGGCGCCACGCTGACAGTGTCCCTCAGTTCCAGGGCCACCGTCCGAGAGGGCCAGACCATGACCATCACCGCGCAGTGGTGACGCCTGGTCCGCCGCGGCCGGGCGAGACGACCTGCGAATGCCGGAGGCCCGGTGGCCGCCTCAGCGCCGGCGTTTGCCGAGCAGGACCGACCCGACCGCCCCGGCTGCCAGCAGCAGGGCGGTGGCGGGCTCCGGAATGTAGGGCTGCGTCACGAGCAGCGGGTCGCCGATGGTCGTCATGCCGTAGTACCAGGCCCGCTCCGAGTCGGTATGGCCGCCCGGGTCCACGGCCGCATCCCACCATTGCAGCATGGCCTCGCCGAAGCTGTTCCCGTCGCCGAGGGGCTCGAAGTACTCGTCCATGATGTGGGACATCATGCCGCCGGTCTTGGCCGACCCCACCGCCGCGAGTCCTGCCCCGGCCCCAAAGACGTACTCGCCGGCGATGTAGCCGAACTCGGTGTACCTGGCGGCGGAGCAGGCGAAGAGGTTGTAGAAAAGCACCTGGGGGTCCAGCGCCAACAGCTCTTTGTTGCGGACCGACCCGCTCATGGCATGGCCCTGCGAGGTGGAGTGCGACGACAGAAGGACGTGCTCGTAGGTCTCGTTCGCCAGCCGCCACTTGTAGTCGGCGGCGGTCGTCTCGTCCTGCGGGGTGGCCGGATCGTTCCAGACGTCGGTGACCGCGCCCTCGACGGCCAGCGACAGGGCTTCCCTTCGCGCGTTGTGGTCCCAGTCATCGTCGGTGTACGCCAGTCCGGTGCGTGGGGTGGCCAGCACACCGCTGCGGTAGGCGTGGTTCTTGGCGAAGTAGCCGTTCAGGAGGCTCGCCTCGGTGCGGCCGGAATGCAGGAGCGTGAGGTTCCATGTCGTCAGGCGCCCCATCCAGATCTCGGGCCCGACGTCGCCGTTCCCGTCGGTGTGGGTGTCGGGAAGGAACCCGTGACTTCCGGAACTTGTCCAGGAGCCGTCGAGGTCCGTGTAGTAGAGGTCGCAGGGGTGGAACTCCCCGTTGATGCCGCCGCCGGCACTCGTGTAGACGGTCTGGACCGGCAGGTGCCCGATGAACACCGCCCCCGCGAGGCCCTGCGTGCTGTACTGGCCGGCCAGGTGGGCCCGCAGGTCCGCCGACGAGGAGGCCGTCGTGAAGGTGGTCGTCAGGATCGGGTTGTACCCCTGGGTGACGATGTCCGCCAGGTACTGGCCGAGGCCGGCCGCGATCTCACCGGTCGCGTACAGATCGTGCTCAACGATGACCTCGACGTTCTGCGATGGGCCGTTGGCGTGTGCGGGCGCCGGCCAGCCAGCCCAACCCAGGAGGGAAACCGCGATAACAAGCCGACTGAAGAAGCGTGCCATACCGATATCCTTCCCTGGCCTTGCTTCGGCAACCTGCACCGAGCACGACAGGTAAGGCCGGTACTACGCCTCTCCTCCCTCAACTGAGCTGCTCATTCCCCCCGACGTCACACACAAGAGTACACCAGAACTCACTGCACGTCAAGGGGCGAGTAGAATCCCGCGAAGGGGGGGCCTGCGTTGTGTACGGATCCTGCGCGACCGTAACCCGGCTCTTGCCCCCTGATTCGTGTAATCCGTGGACGGACGATCCTCTCTTCCCGGCGCTCAATCCGCCCGCACGCGGAGCATCGTGTAGGGCCCCTCGGGAATGACGGCGATGCGGGCGTCGCGGTGGGCGGCGACGTATTCGTCGACGGCGCGCTGGGCGCGGGCCTGGGCGTTGCCTTCGCCGAGGATCGGGTTGACCGCGATGTGCATCTGCACACGGGCGGGAATGCCGTCGCTGACGAACCAGAGCTTCTCCGCGCCGATGACGGCCAGGACCTTCGCCTGCATCTGGAACTCCCACTGGTCCAGCTCGGTGCGGTCCTTGTGGGCCTCGATGTGCCCCAGGAAGGCCCGCCAGTCGTTGTCCCACTTCATCATCAGCTCCATGTAGCTTTCCGAGCCGAGCTTCTCTCCGCAGTGGCTGACCTGAAGCAGCGTCGAGCCCGCGTCCAGCGCCGGCAGGGCGGTGCACATGCCCTTGACCGTCTGGTAGAACGTCTGGTCCAGCGGGAACCCGCCGCCGTTGGTGACCACCAGGTCGTAGGGCCCGTCGATCTCGGCGGTGGTCCACCCGGCGACCTGCTTGCAGCCGGCCTCGTGCGCCTTGAGGAGATCGCCGCAGTAGATGCCCGCCGTCCGCCGGTCCTGGGTGATGGCCACGTTGAACAGGAAGTCCACGCCGACGATCCTGGCGACCTTCAGGGCGATCTCGTGACACGGGTTGCCCTCGAGCACGCCGGTGTCGGCCTTCGGGTGGGCCAGCGTCTCGAAGCCGTGGAAGCGCTGGACGCTCTCGAGGTCGACCAGGGCGGGGCAGACGCACTTGCGCCCGCCGGAGAAGCCGGCCATGAAGTGCGCCTCGATGTAGCCGGTCACGATTCGCAGGTCGGCCTCGGCGAAGCGCCGGCAGACGCTCACCTGTGGGTCCTCGCTGACCCTGACGAGCGTTTCCGCTGCGTCGGCCCGGTGGTCGATCACCTCGATGCGCCGCTCGATGTCCCCGCCGACGAGGATCTCCCGCTCCGCCGGCGTGCTCGGGCGGTGCATGCCCGTGCCGATGATGATCACGATCTGCGAGTCCGAGATGCCGCAGTCGTTCAGCACCTTCAGCATCGGCGGCAGGAACTCCTTGTTCGGCACCGGCCGCGTGATGTCCGAGATCGTGATCGCCACCGTCTTCGGGGCCTTCTGGGCGACGATCTCCGCCAGCGGCGGCGAGCCGATCGGATTCGCCAGCGCCTCGGCCACCGCCCTGTCCGGATCGCCCACGGCCGGAATATCCTGCCCCACCAGCACCTCCGCCGAGTCCGGAACCCGGATCTCCATCCCCTCCTTGCCGTACAACAGGTGGACTGATTTCATGATCCCCTCTTTGCGGACCTGAATACGCCCTCGCGGAGGCTGCACCCGTGAGGATCGACGGCCTGCCAGGCTTCCTGGAACTCGTTCTGTTTCTTCTCAGGATAGAATCCCGTTTGGTTGAGCAGATCTGTTCCCTTCTTGCTGTGCGGGTACCGCAGCGACATAGCGTCCGGATCAGTCTTGTCGAGGAAGGTGACAATCTCATCGACGCGCTGGTCACAGAGCCCCGGCACTGCCTTGCTCGCCTCTTCGTAGAGGCTTCGCAGGCCGTGACCACAGGTATTGAGGACTCGCTCGAACTGGCTGGCCGAGTGCTTATGCCTATCCAGCACGGCCTTGAGGAGCAGTTCGAAGGCGTGCCGCCAGCAGAATAGCCAGGGGAACTCCTGCCCAGGATAGCGATCGTGCTCGAACGCTCCGAACAACTGGTGCCCCGCATTCGCGTAGTACACTGCGACGGTGTAGAAGTTCTCGGCCTGGTGCCAGCCCATGATGCACCGCCAAGGGGTACACTGTCGGGCGTCGTCCATCATTCGCTATTCCTCGGCCTCTTCGCCAGCCCGAAGGAAAACCTCCAACTCGAACTCAAACTCGCGCAGGCACTTCTCGGAGGCCTTCACCAGCTCCGCCATTGGCTTCCACTCAAGCTGGAACCCGTACCCGTGGCGATAGAGGTGACGGAAGCGCATGTACTGGTGTAGCTTCTCCCGCAAGCCGTCCGAGATGACCGCGGGGCGATTCTCGTTGGCGGTGCCCATGCCCGCCAGAAGGTCAGCGTGCCACGACTCCCCGCGAGGGGTTCCCCCGTCAACAAGCTGCGAAATCCGCTTCAGGATGTTCTCGATCCCGTTGTAGAAGGATTGGAGGAACGAAGCAAGCGCGTTGAGTTCAAAGTAGGTAGGGTCCCGTCCGGCCTGTACCTCCTCCAACATGGGCCTGAATGAATCCATCAAGTGATGCAGTGATTCCTGCTCAACCGCTGCTTGTTTGCCCAGCCTATCCCACACGCCGCAGTTCCCCCTCTTCCTTCAGGTATCGCGTGAAAGGTGTGTCCGAATCGAGATCGACCAGGTCCGTCTCCCTGCCGGGCAAGTGCTCAGAGGCCCGCGCATAGGCCCTGAAGAAGACCTCCGGCGGCAGGCCGGCCACGGCCAGGTCGATGTCGGAGTATTCGTCCATCTCGCCCGTAGCGGCCGAGCCGAAGACGTAGACTTCCCGTGCACCGAAGGACTTGAGGACTTCGGCGGCACGTTGGATTTGCCCTGACAGGTCGTCGGTCATGTGGCTGTCCTTGTGTGACGACTTCCATTGTACCGAAACCTGCCTCGACGGCCAATGTGTCTCTGGGCGCAGGGCGGCAGGGGGGTCGGCGGGGTCAATCCGTGCCGCCAGACGGCTGGGAGCGGGGCTGTGCGGAGAGGTCGGGCATGTTGGGCGCGGCATTTGCGTCGCGGGCAAGGGGGCCGGGGCTGGTTGCGGCGAAGACGGCTGCGGCGTTGGGGGCGGCGCCGGTGCGGACGACGACCTTCTCGACCGTGCCGTCGGCGCGCGAGACGGTATCGACGAGCAGCCTGCCGTCGCGATAGAACCTGTCCCGCCGAATGAGCCCGGCCTCGCCATCGCGCCAATCGGCGAGGTATGCCGGGCGGCCGTCCGCGGCGAACTCGGCGAGCCACTGCGGCTGGCCCGACGACAGCTCGTACTGCCCGGCCCGCGTCAGCCGCCCGCCGCCGGCGCCGAAGACGTAATGCTCCCAGGACGTGCGGATGTCGATCTTGGCCAGCTCCCCCTTGACGAAGGAGAAGGTCGCCGTGGCGTCGAGGGATGGGCAGCGTCCGGTCACGGCCGGCGAGGTGCGCCAATCGCTGCCGAGGAAAGTGAACCGCCAGTCCTGTCTGTCGAAGAACGCCAGCACGCCGGCCGCGTGGCCGATCTGCGGCTCCGATCGCCAGGGCTGGATCTGCGAGGCAAGGGCGGCCGTGAGCCTGCGCATCTCGGCCGCCGGCGCCTCCTTCGGCACCGCCGTCGAGCGGCGCGCGTATTGGACCACGGCGGAAGCGGCCAGGCCCAGAACGACGCCCACGACGGCCGAGACGAGGCACGGGCCGGTGAGCTTCGTTGCCCTCCGCCGCGCGGTGCCATCGGGCGGGGAGAACCAGTAGGCCGGCAGCCCTTCCGGTTCGGGACGGCCGAGGAAACGCCGCTTGCCGTGCTCGCGGACGAACCGGTCCAGCTCGGCCTCCAGGCGATCGAGCGTTTGGCCGCACTGCTTCACCAGGGCGGCCATCAACGACCAGTCCAGGCGGAAGTAGTGGCTGTACCGGTAGGAGTTGCGAAACTCGAGGTACTGCTTGAGCCCGTCCCGGAGCTCTTGAGAGATCACGGCGGGGCGGGCCTCCGCGGGCCCACTCATCCGCGCAAGAAGTGTTTCGTGGCGGTCGGGCCCGGTGGGTCGGTCGCCGTCGATCCGTTCGGCAAGAAGGTCAAACACGTTCTCCACGCCGTTGTAGAACGACTGAAGCAGCGAGGCGGCGGCGAGCTTCTCCGTCTCCGTAGCCGTCTCGTTGGCGACGGCCTGACGCATCGGCCCGCACTGCTCCAGCAGCCGCCGAAGCAACTTCAGCTCGAGCTGAATGTCCTCAATCAGCTGCGACCACATGCCTTTGGTCTCCGGACAAGTCAGTCAGTCCTGGCGCGAGACCAATCACGTGCCAAGTCATTCGGTCGCACCCGCCTCGCTGAAGCGAGCAGGCCTTCTGTTCGCACAGCGGCGATCCGGTGGCGGTCAACGTCTCGTTTTTCCCGGCCAGTCGAGGACGGCGCCGGTGTCGGCGCTTGTGGCGTGGGCGGCGTATCGGCCGAGCGCGCCGTGGGTGATGGGGGCCGGGCGCGGCTTGTAGCGCCTCCTCCGCCGGGCGAACTCGGCCTGGCTCACGCGGGCGTTGAGCCGCCCGGCCGGGAAGTCGATCTCGATGACGTCGCCGCTGTTCAGCAGGGCGATCTCCCCGCCCGCGGCGGCCTCGGGCGAGACGTGGCCGATGGACGCGCCGACCGAGCCGCCGGAGAACCGCCCGTCCGTGATCAGCGCACACTTGTCGTACAGCCCCATCCCCTTGATGTAGCTGGTGGGCGCGAGCATCTCCTGCATGCCGGGGCCGCCGCGGGGCCCTTCGTTGCGGATGACCACCACGTGACCGGGCTTGACCTTCCCGCCCAGGATTCCCGCACAGGCGGCTTCCTGGCTCTCGAAGATGATGGCCGGCCCGGCGTGCCTGTACAGGGCCGGGGGAACGCCCGCGAGCTTGACGATCCCGCCGTTGCGAGCAATGTTGCCGTACATCACGATCAGTCCGCCCCGGGCGGTGAAGGCGCGGTCGATGGAGCGAATGACGTCCGTCTTGTCCAGCCTGCCGGCGTTTTTCGTCGCCAGCTCCGCGGGCTTTTCGCCCCGCAGCATGGCGCGGACCTGCTCGACCGACCGGCCGGTGGCCTTCCAGCCCTCGCGGTACATGCGCTTGGCGGCCGGGCAAAGGCTGCCGCTGCGCAGCGACCACTGCTGGAGGTTCCTCTTCACCGTCCCGCCGGTGACCGTCATGCAGTCGGCGTGGATGAGCCTGGCGTCGTCGCGCCAGAGCTGGTGCAGGATGGTGTGGATCCCGCCCGCGCGGTGGACGTCCTGGACGTGGTAGAGCTTTCCCTCCGGCGTTTCGGACGGCGCGACGCGACAGATGTTCGGCGTTCGCCGCGAGACGCGCTCGATGTCCTTGAGGTCGAACTTCACGCCCGCCTCGTTGGCCATGGCCAGCAGGTGCAGCACGGTGTTCGTCGAGCCGCCCATGGCCATGTCCAGCGTGAAGGCGTTCTGGAAGGCCTTCTTGCTCATGATCCGCCGAGGGAGCAGGGGATAGGTCTTCGCCAGCCCCGTCCGGATCCACTGGCGGGCCATGCGGACGATCCGCTCGGCCGCGGCGCGATAGAGATCGCTTCGTACGGGCGAGGTGGCCAGGCACGTCCCGTTGCACGGCAGGGCCATCCCTATTGCCTCGCAGAGGCAGTTCATGCTGTTGGCCGTGTACATCCCGCTGCACGAGCCGCACGTCGGGCAGGCGTTGTCCTCGAAGAGCCGGACCTCGCGAAGGGTCATCTTGCCGATCCGGTGCTGGGCGACGGCGTAGAACTGGTCGATCAGGTCGATGTCGCGGCCGGCGACCCTTCCGGCCTCCATGGGCCCGCCCGAGACGAAGATCGTCGGCACGTTCAGGCGAAGGGCGGCCATGAGCATCCCCGGGACGATCTTGTCGCAGTTGGGGATGCAGACCATCGCGTCGAACTGGTGGGCCTCCATCATGGCCTCGACGCAGTCGGCGATGAGCTCGCGGGAGGCCAGCGAGTACTTCATGCCGGCATGCCCCATGGCGATGCCGTCGCAGATGCCGATCGTGTTGAACAGGATGCCCGTGGCGCCGGCCTTGCGGATTTGGCCCTTGACGAGCTCACCGACGGCGTCGAGATGCACGTGGCCGGGAACGATGTCGGTGTAGCTGTTGACGACGGCGATAAGCGGCCGGCGGATGTCGGCGTCGGTCAGCCCGGTGGCCTTCAGCAGGCTGCGGTGAGGGCCGCGCTCGTCGCCCTTCTTGACCTTATCACTTCGCATCATGAGACGTTTTCCTTCATGCCGGTAGGACGACGGCCCCTGGCCGGCGGACCGCCCCGGCTGCCCGGTCCGAGGGGCCGTATCACCCGCCGCCGTTCTGGAGGTACTCGACGGCGTGGTTCAGTGTCTCGAAGTCCTCCAGGGCGATCAAGATGTAGTTGGTGGTCGAGTTGTCCCGAAGGGAGCGGATCTCGTGGAACTCCGGGTCGTGGCTGAGACGCTTGAGCGATTCCAGGTCCGGATAGCCGATCAGCCCGCAATACTGCTGATCGCAACTGCCCATGTAGACGATGCGGCTCAGCCCGTACACGAGCACCTTCGCGCCGTACCGCTCGAGGACGGGCTGCACCCGTCGGAGGTAATCGGCATATTCGGCTTGCCTGCCTGGGATGATGTCGAAGAGGTTCAGGACGACGATCAAACCGTTTCTCCATCTGCGGCCCGCCAACACACTACGCGCCGCGGTGCCGTTTGACAACAGGTTTCATTGCGGCGCAAATATCGGCTGTCGCCGGGCGGAGCCGCCGGCCGATAAAGAGACAAGCGTAGCTGCCTTGAAAACCCTTGACAAGACAGCGGCTTTGAACGAGTGTAAACGCTTCCAGCCGATCGAGGTCGCGTGCCTCCGTGCCGGCTGTGACGGCTGGAACAGTGCCCAAGACGGCAGGGAGGTCGCGATGAGTCGGCATGGAATATCATGGCTGATGGCCGCGGGGTTGTGCATGGCCCCGGCGGGGTGTAACAACTCCGATCAGCAAGCGGGCATATCGCCCGGCGGATCGGGCAGCGCCGGTCCGAGCCCGGAGCTGGTGGCGATGGGCCGCCCTCCGATCTCCGACCTGCCGATCCCGATCGGTTTCGACCTGAAAGAGGGCAAGAGTCGGAACTTCAGCGCCGCGGGCGCCCGATACGTGGATCACGTGTACAAGGGATCGGCCGACAAGTTCGCCGTCGGGCGATTCTACAAACGGCAGATGCCGATCAACCGCTGGACGCTCGTCACCGACATGTTCGTCCAGGGCGACATCATGCTGGACTTCGAGAAGGATACCGAGCGCTGCCGGGTCACCGTCACGGACGGAACTTTCCGTTCGACCGAGATCCTGGTGGCCATGTGGACCAGTGGGCGGGTCCGCCAGCCCACCGGCGCCCGAATAGGCATGCGATGAAATCCAGACGCCGCCACGAGCTTCAGGAAAACGTACTCGCACTCGAAATCGGAAAGGTCGCGGAGTTCCTGAAGAAGCGAGGAAGCCACCTGGCTACGGGGGTCCTGCTGGCCGCACTGGTCCTGTTTGGATATGTGTTCGTCAGCAGGCGGTCTCGTGCCAAGCAGGCCAGCCTCCAGCGCCAATGGGACCTCGCGCTCTCGGGCGACCTCAAGCCGGACGAACGGGTCGGCACCTTGGCGGACCTCGCCGAGCAGGACGACAACGAGCGGATCGCCGCCCTGGCAGGAGTGGAGCTTGGTTATCATTATGCGCTTCAGTCGCTGGCGGCGAAGGAGGGCTCCGAGCGCATCGCCCTGGCCGAAAAGGCCGGACAGTGGTACTTGCTGACAATCGAGAAGTTCCCCAAGCAGGAGCTGGCGGTCGCCAAGGCGTACTACGGGATCGGCAAGCTCCGTGAATCCGTCCGGCAGTTCAAGGGCGCCGCCGAGGCGTATCGCAAGGCGAAGTCGTTCGCGGACCTGGCCGGTCAGCCGGTGACGCGCCTGGCGGAGGTGGCCTTGCGGGAGCTGACGGTCTTGCAGGCGCCGGTCCGCATGGCCACGACCGCGCCGGCGACCCAGCCGGCTTCCGCGCCGGCGACCCTGCCGGCTTCCGCGCCGGCGACCCTGCCGGCTTCGCGCCCTGCAACGCAGCCGGCCACCAGATCCACGGAGAAAAAGACCGCTCCTTGACCTGGCGCGAGGAAAACGGTCCTTCCCTCGGGCACTTCTCTACGGTAGGATTACTCGCCGAGTGTGTTTGAGCATAGGATCGATCTGAGTTTCGGCGGCGGGTGAAAGCCGCGACGAACCTGATGAGAACTGGAAGGTGATTTGATGGCAGATCTGGCAGCGCTGGCCGACGCCTTGACCAAAGGCGACCGGGACGGGGTCGTTGACATCACCCAGCAGGCCATAGACGAGGGCCTGCCGCCCAAGGAGATCCTCGAACGGGGCCTGATCGCCGGCATGGGCGTGGTCGGCACGCAGTTCAAGAACAACGAGATCTACGTGCCGGAGGTCCTCATCGCGGCCCGGGCGATGAAGGCCGGCCTGGAAGTCCTTCAGCCCAAGCTCACCGAGGCCGGCGTCGAGCCGCTGGCCACGGTCGTCCTCGGGACCGTCAAGGGCGATCTGCACGATATCGGCAAGAACCTCGTCGGCATGATGCTGACCGGCGGCGGACTCAGGGTGGTGGACATCGGCACGGACGCAGCGCCTGACAACTTCGTCCAAGCGTGCAAGGAGAACGGCGCAGCCGTCTGCGCGATGAGTGCACTGCTGACCACGACCATGCCGCAGATGACCAGCGTCGTCGAGGCCGTCAAGGCAGCCGGCGTCGAGGCCAAGACGATCATAGGCGGCGCGCCGGTCACCCGGAGCTTCGCCGACGAGATCGGCGCAGACGGCTACGCTCCGGACGCAGCCAGCGCCGTGGACGTCATCAAGGAGTTGATCGGCACGGCGTGAGTCGTCGGGCCGACCGCCGCCTTCAGACCAGCAAGGGCCGGCCACTTCAGTGGCCGGCTCGATGACCCCGCCGTCGCTCTCGCCCGTGTCTCGGTCACGAGCCCGTGGAAGACGCATCGGAATATCCCGACGAGCTTCCCGCCAGCGGCCTCGATGCCGACGAGACCCCGCTGGAGGCCGAGGAGGACGGCCTGCGCCACGTCCGAATCAACATCCGCAGGGCGCTGCCGAACCGCCGCCTGGACAAGTATCTTTCCGGTCGGTTGGGCAGGGACCTCTCCCGCACGTCGCTCCAGCGATACATCCGCGAGGGCAACGTCACCGTCAACGGACAGATCGTCAAGTGCAGCTACGTCATCCGGACGGCCGATACGATCGACATGATGCTGCCGGTCGTCAAGCCGCGCGAGATCCCCCCCGAGCCGATCCCTCTGGACATCATCTACGAGGATGACGACATTCTGGCCCTGAGCAAACAGGCGGACCTCATCATCCATCCCGCACGCGGCAACTGGACCGGCACGCTGGTCAACGGGCTGGCTTACTACTTCCAGAAGAGCTGGCGCGAGCTGCCCGGCCGGCCGGCAGGCATCAGGGAGCTGCCGAGCCGCGGAGAGGTCTTCCGGCCGGGCATTGTCCATCGGCTCGACCGCGACACCACGGGCATCATGCTCATCGCCAAGACGGAGCTGGCCCTGTGGCGGCTCGGGAGGCAGTTCGAGCTCCGCAAGATCGCCAAGACGTACTCGGCCATCGTTCACGGCGTCTTCGAGCTGGACGAGGACGTCATCGATTCGCCGATCGGCAAACACCCGAAGATTCGCGAGAAGTACAGCGTTCACCGACTGACAGGGCGGCCGTTCCCGGCCACAACGAAGGCGGCCGTCACTCGCTACAAAGTGCTCCGCCGGCTGCGGAGCGTCGGCCGCAGCAGCGCGAGCTTCTCGGTGATGGAGCTGTACCCGAAGACCGGCCGGACACACCAGCTCCGGGTCCACATGAGCTATGCCGGACACCCCATCGTGGGCGATCGCGTGTACGGCGGCGGCCCGATCTATCGCAGCCAGCTCGAAGGCCGACCGAACGAAGCCGTCGGCCCGCTGATCACCCGTCAGGCCCTGCACGCTCAGGCCATCGAGTTCCGCCACCCGCGCAGCGGCGAGAGGATGACGCTCCGGGCCCCCTGGCCGAGAGATTTCGCCGACGCCGTAAACGAGTTGCAGCGGCTTGCCGAAGAAGTATAATACGGATGCACGGCGCGGTGGGCCAACCGCCGCGAGCGTGCGGGCGATTAGCTCAGTTGGCCAGAGCGTGCGGATCACACCCGCGAGGTCACAGGTTCAAGTCCTGTATCGCCCATCCGCCGACGCTCGCCGCTCTCGGGGCGGCGAGCTATGGCGGATGCCCGCCGGAGCCCGCGTCGTCTGCGGGCGAAGGAGGGCCAGCACGCCCTCGCCAAAGAGAACTCATCCGGTACGTGTACCTGCTTCGCAGCCTCTCCCATCCCGATCATCGATACGTCGGATCGACACAGGACCTTCCGCGGCGCCTGGACGAGCACAACGCCCGGAAGTCGCCACACACCAGCAAGTTCGTCCCCTCGACGTCCGTGGTCGCCCTCCGCTTCGCTGATGATGCCAAGGCCGATGCCTTCCAGCGGTACCTGAAATGCGGTTCCGGCCGCGCCTTTGCCAACCCTCACCTATGGTGAGACCGTTTCGCTGCCGGGAACGCTTGCTCCACTGGCTGCGGCTCTCTGCCTTGGCGCGGAGCCGCACCCAAGCTCGACGCTGTCCTTTTCAAGCTGTTCATCTGGTGATCTCTCCTGTCACGCCAGCCCACGCGTTACGGAAGATCAGACCCCAGCGGTCGGCCAGTGTCGACTCGCGGGTGGTTCTTTGTCACCGCCGCGGGTCTTGAGCTTCGCTCTGGCCCACGAGCACCGAAGGCGGTACGATGTCGGCCAATCCGGCAGAGACTTCTTGTGAGAGTGGGAGAATGGAATGAGCGGACGGGTCGGCGTCGTGGGAGTCATCTGCTGCCTCCTCGTCCTCGCGGCGGGCTGTGGCGGCCCAGCGGACGGCGACGGGCCGCACGTGGCCATCCGAGCCGAGAACCTCACCGTCCCGCCGTCCAGCGGCCCGGTCACGTACGTGCGGGTGCGGAACCTGCGGAACCGGACGTACAAGGGCGTGATCGTCGCGGGCTTCCCGGACGCCTGGAAAATGAACCGAACGGTGCAGCCCGTGAAGATCAAGCCGCGCCGGACCGCGCGGGTGGCGTTCGCCATCGAGCGGGGCGCCGACGCGCCGAGCAACGCATACCCGG
Source organism: uncultured Planctomycetaceae bacterium (assembly GCA_964427875.1). GTDB lineage: Bacteria > Planctomycetota > Phycisphaerae > SM23-33 > SM23-33 > CAYRVX01. The sequence goes on along the minus strand of CAYRVX010000056.1, from coordinate 17,693 downwards.
TGTGGATCAAGGCCGTGGGCGACGGCCCGGACGTCACGCGGCGGCAGCGGATCGTCTGTGCCAGCGCGCCGTACTTCAGGCCGAAGATCGACGGCAAGCTCGACGACTGGGACGACGCCATCCCCGCCGCGTTCACGACCGCCGGCAAGAAGACCACCGTCAGCACCTACTGGAGCCGGCGGACCTTCTCCCTCCTCGTGGCCGTCGAGGAGGACAAGCTCCTTCGTCTCCCGATCCATAATGTGGCGAGCGCCGTCGACGCCGTGCAGATCGCCGTCTCGCCGCGGGAGGCGAAGACACCAGCGTTGCCGTCCGCCGCGGCCGAGCGGTACGAGCTCCTCCTGGTGGCGGCGGAAGGCGGCGGAAAGTGCTTCTGCCTGCTGCGGAGGGGCCAGCGGATGCCGGAGGTGAAGTCCGGGCGCCTGCTGGACGGTCTCGAGCTGCCCGCCGCGGCCGTCGCGGTCACCCGCTCGGGCGGCGTGACGTACTACGAATGCTCCATCCCGTTCAAGGCCATGCCCGACGTTCAGCCGGACCCCGGACGCGAGTTCTGTTTCTCTCTCCTGGTGCACGACCCGGACGGCACGGGCCTGCGGGACTGGGGCTCGGCCGCGGGCCTCTGGCCGTCGCAGCGAAACCGCCTGGCGTGGTGCTGCTGGCAGGGGGCGAAGTGGCCGGAAGATCCGCCGTTCGACAACAAGATCGAATGGGGATTCTGCAGCTCGAAACACTGAGAACGTGTATGAAAACCGCTCCGGGCGTGGCATGGGCGTCCCGCCCATGTGTCGCAGGGCCGTCTCGGCCCTGCGAAGCGCCCCTGATCGTCCTGGTCCGCGGTTTTCATACACTGAGACAGCCCCGGTTCTCCGTCGAGAAGGAGACATCAAGATGACGACTCGCGCAAGCGCATGGTCGGTGGGGAAGTGGGCAGGCCTGCTCGTCACGATCGCGGCCTTGAACGGCGCGGGCGGGTGCAAGCCGGAGGCGGGAGTCGGCGCGCCGGAAGGCGTCGCGCTGGCCCCGCCGACTCGCGAGATCCTCTTCCGGGCCGCCTCGTGCGACAAGGAGGACCCGCTGGCCTCCGGCAAGGCCGCCGCGGCGGCGGTCAGGGCCCAGCTCGGCTCGGCCCCCGTCAAGGCGGTGATCGTCTCGGAGTGCTACGAGGACGAGTCTCGAAAGGCCAAGGTGCTGGAGGGCGTGCACTCGGTCTTCCCCAAGGCCGTCGTCTACGGCGGGGCCACCTACGGCTCGTTCACCCAATCGGGCGTGGCGGCCGGGGAATCGGTGGCCGTGCTGGCCGTCGCGGGCAGGGACGTCGAGGTCGCCGCCGCGTGCCAAGCGAAGATGGGCATCGCCGGCCTGACGCTGACGGAGCACAAGGCCGAGCTGGAGAAGAAGCTCTCGGCCGCCGGGGCGGCCCTGGCCAGGAAGCTGCCCAGGACCGCCGCGAGCCGCCTGATGATCGTGCTGGCCGATGCGCACTCGCCGAAGAACGGCCCGCTCGTGGCGGGCATCCGCGGCGTCACCGGCGATGGGTTCCCCATCACGGGCGGGGCGGCCAACAAGAACGCCGGGCAGACGTTCGTCTACTTCCGCGGGCGGATGCTCGCCGACAGCGCGGTGGGGTTGATGCTGTCGGGGGATTTCCGGATCGCGATGGCCGGGCGCCAGGCGAAGGAGAACGACAAGGTCATCGCCACGGCCAACGAGGCCGCGGCAGAAGCGCTGCGAAAGCTCGGCAAGGAAGGCTGCCGGCCCGCGGCGGCGATCGCCTTCGATTGTGCCGGCAGGAAGGGCAAACTGAAGAACGTCTCCGACGAGCTGGCCGCGATTCAGAAGGCACTGGGCCCAGAGATGCCGCTGTTCGGCACGTACAACGCGGGGGAGATCGGCCCGGCGGACCTGGCCGAGAAGACACCCGGCGTGCACAGCTCGGGCGTCGGCTGGCACGTGATGGTCACCGTGCTGGGCTGGTAATCAGCCGCCGGGAGAAGAGATGACGTCCGCCTCTACGAGGAGAGAGACATGGACGAGCCGTTTGGATACTGCTTGAACACGGCGACGATTCGCGGGCACGGCCTGGGGATCGTCGAACAGGTCGAGCTGGCCGCCGCGGCCGGGTACGGCGGCATCGAGCCCTGGATCGACGACGTCGAGGCCTACCGCGACGCCGGCGGGTCGCTGAGGGACCTCCGCAGGCGGATCGCCGACGCCGGGCTGACGGTGGCCGGGGCCGTCGGCTTCGCCGAGTGGATCGTGGACGACCCGAGGCGCCGGGCGGCCGGCCTGGAGCAGGCGAAGCGCGACATGGCCGTCGTCCGGCAGATCGGCGGGACGCACATCGCCTCGCCGCCGGCGGGGGCGACGAAGCGCCGGGGCCTGAGCCCGCTCGTCGCCGCCGAGCGGTACCGGGCCTTGCTGAAGGTCGGCGAGCGGGCGGGCGTCGTGCCGGTGCTGGAGCTGTGGGGCTTCTCCCGGCCGCTGAGCCGTCTCGGCGAGGTGGCGATGGTGGCCGTCGAGACCGGCCGGCGCGACGCGTGCATCCTGCTGGACGTCTACCACATCTACAAGGGCGGCAGCGACTACGCCGGGCTAACGCTGCTGCGGGGCGAGGCGCTGCCCGTCCTGCACATGAACGACTACCCCGCGCGCCCCCCGCGCGCGAAGATCACCGACGCCCACCGCGTCTATCCCGGCGACGGCGTAGCGCCGCTGAGGCAAGTCCTCCGCGACCTTCGCGAGATCGGCTTCACCGGCTGGCTCAGCCTGGAGCTGTTCAATCCCGCGTACTACGCCCAGCCGGCGCCGAAGGTCGCCCGGAGAGGCCTGTCGAAGATGAAGGCGGCCGTGCGGAAGGCGCTCGGCGGGCGCAAGAGAAAGGGAAGGTAGCCTCCAAGGCAAGGGCAGGGGGGCGAGTTGGGGGTCGGCGGTGAATCGTGCGACGTCCCACGGGGCGCTCGTGCTTCGCAGCGAAGCGCCGCTTCGCAGAGTAGTACTGCCCGTGGGCGGGGGGGGTGTCTACGGAGAGGGCTTCGGCACTTCGATCTCGATCCAGGGGCTGCGGGCGTTGTCGGTGCGGAGGCGGAGGCGCTTGCCGTCGAAGTCAGCGGGGAGCTTGGTGCGGCGCTTGCCCGTCTCGTCGAGGCAATACGCGGTTGGGCGCCCGGCGAGCTGGATCGAAAGCCGGCACCGGACCGGCTCGGCCAGGACGGGCGGGCGGCCCTTCTCGGGGATCGCGCTTCTGTTTCGATGGAAGGCCTGGCCGGTGTTCTCGGCCCGCGCGACGGCCGTCACGAGGACCCGCCCGGACGAGGAGATCGGCTCGGCATCGAGGGAGGTGACCAGCACGGCGGCGAAGGGCGTTTCGCACTCGACGGTGACGCCCTTGAGGTCGACCGGCCCGAGTCGCCCGAGGAACCCGACGGCCGCCTTGGCCCGCGGCGCGACGATCGTGAACAGGCCGCTGTTGCTGTCGAGCGTCAGCTCGCCCGTGTCGCTGGCGTACCTCTTGGCCGGCCTGGCCGGGCCGTCGACCTTCAGCAGGTCGCCTTGGGCGGTCTTGTAGTGGTTGCGGACCTTGGCGATGTACGGCAGGTAGCGGAACGGGCTGGACGCCGCCTGCCGGTGCGTCCGCCGCGGGGCGAAGATGTCCTCCTCGCCCCAGGTCACGTAGACCGTGTTTCGGGCGGCGGCGACGTCGCGGCGGTGGAAGATCATCGCCGCGGCGGGAAACTGGCCCCACCGGACCGGGTCGGACTGGTTGCCGAAGTGCTCCAGCCGATCGCCGGTCGGCCTGTAGCTGAAGAACAGCAGTCCGTCCCAATCCTGGAAGCACGCGTAGGCGGTCATCAGCGGCAGGCACTCGGCGCGGAATTCGTTCGGCCAGGGGAAGTTGAACTCCGGCGAGATCATCGGCTTGCCGACGACGGTGCTGGAGGCGATCTCCGTGATGGGGTTGGAGGTCTTGGCGAGGTCGGAGTTGACGACGGCGAGGTTGCGAAACGTGACGAACGGCTTGGCGCGGACGTTCGGGTGCAGCCAGTAGTTGTTGCGGGACATGAAGTCATTAGAGGCGTCGGCGAAGTTGCTCGCCGGGCAGAACGTCTGGTTCGTGCCGGTAATCGGCACCTTGACGCCGATGGACTTCAGGTGCGTCCGCATCTGCTTGTAGTACCGCCGCTCGATCTCGAAGAGGAACCGCCGCATGTCGCGGATGCGCAGCGGGCCCCTGTGGCCGACGTACTGCTCACCTCGCGCCTCGCTGTACAGGTCCTTCAGCGGAAGGTGCACGGTGTTGCGCGCGGGGTCCTCGCCGGCCAGCAGGGCGCTGCGGCCGGCGGCGGTCCACGCCGCGGCGAGCTTCTCCCGGCTGCCGTATCTCTCGACGAGCCAGCGGCTCCACCGCCCGCGAAGCTCCTGGACGTAGCACGGCAGCGTCAGCGAGGTGTTGTGAAAGTAGAAGACGGAGTTCTCGTTCGTGATCTCGACGACCGCCACGGCCGGGTCGTCAACGTAGCGCAGCTTCGTGTACCGGTTGCGGTGCGTGAGGAACTTCGTGGCGAGCTCCTTCTGGAGCTCGATGAGCCGGTCGTTGAAGATCGTCGCGCCCTTGATGCTGTTGCGCCAGCCGTGCTGGAACTTCTCCGCGTCGCGCACGCCGTCGCCCGGCAGGAAGCGGCGGTAGTCCAGCAGGTCGAAGTAGACGTAGATGCCCCGCTTCTTCAACTGGGCGAAGAGGTAGTCCAGCCTCCCCAGGGCCTCGGCGTCGAGGTGGCGGCTGTCGCCCTTGCCGTAGTCGATCAGCCGGCCCCACTGCCCGTCGATGGCGTGGATCCGCAGCAGGTTGACGCCGTACTTCGCGAGCCTGGCGGCGATGGCGGAGGCGTCCTTCCTCTCCGGAAACGCGTGCGGGCCGCAGATGTTCGTGCCGAAAAACCTCGCCCGCACGCCGTCGGCGAAGTAGAAGTGCCCGTCCTCGCGCGTCGTCAGGAAGCCGTGCCTCCCCGCCGGGGGGTCCAGGAAGCCCGTCAGGTCGATCCGATCGAGGTTCGTGTCGTCCAGCGGGAAGTTGAAGGGGTACCAGCCGGTCTTGTCGGTGAACTCGTAGCGAATCGGGCGATCGGTCAGGACGGCCGGGCCGTCGGACGCCGTCAGCGCCACGAGCATCAGCACCGGATCGCCTCCGCCGGCCACCGCGCGAACGGATCGGATCACCCGGTCCGGCTTGGGATTGACCAGGCAGAACACGCCGAGGCCGACCGTCGCGCGCTGCGGGTTGCTGCCTTCCCACGCGACGGCGACGGCGTCGTGCTCCTCCGGCCGCCACCAGTCGAAGATGTCCCGTGACGGGCGAAGGGCAGCCTCGGCCGTCGAGCCGTCGTCGTAGAGGAGCTGATAGCGGCCGGCGCTGCGCCCCTGAGCGGGCCAGGCGCAGGCGTGAAGGAAGTACAGCGTGCGGCACTTCCGCCCGAGCGGGATCGTGACGCCGGCGGGCAGGTGCCCCGTGCCCTTGCCGCGCAGGACGATGCAGCTCCGTCCGCCGTTGTCCTTCGGGGCCACGACGCGGAACGGCACGCCTCGCAGGACCAGCTCGCCGGTGGGCAGGCCGCGGAGATCGTTCGCCCCCTGGTCGGTCCAGCCGCCCTTGCCGTCGCCTTCCTTCTCGTCGCGAAGGCCGACGTTGCAGGCGCCGGAGATGTCCACCGGCTGAACGTCCCGGGGCAGGCGATCGCCCTCGATCATGGCCACGTCGTCGAACCAGGCCGTGCCCTTGCTCTGCGAGAGGCACAGGTAGACCTGGGCGGCGTCCGCCTCCGCCGGGGCGGGCGCGCGGACCGAGACGTGCCGCCAGTCCTCAGTGCCGGTGATGCGCCGCGTGTAGCTTTCGGCCAGCCACCGGTTGCCCTTCCACCAGGCGATGCAGGCCGAGGCCTGGCCCGTGAGGCCCCGCGCCTTGATCCACACGCCCAGCGCGTAGCGCTTGCCCGGCGTGACCTTTCGTCTGGCCGTGGAGATCCACCGGCCGGTGCGCTCGTTCCACTCCGCCGCGTCGGGATTGGCCGAGTCGGCGATCCGCACGCTCGCGCCGCCCGAATGGCCGACGCCCCTGTCCCAGGCGGTCTTCGCGGGCGACCGGAAGCTCGCCGCCTGCCATCCGTCCGGCTGCCCGTCGCGGTTGTCGTCGGCCTCGAACGAGGGGTTGTCGGCGAAGTTCACCTGCCACTGCTTCGCGAGCGAATCCGAGGCCAGGGCGAGGCACAGGAGAAGGCAGAGGCGTTTCATGGCATCATTTCCCACGGCCGTGTTGGAAGGGGCGGAGCGTTTCTCTTAACATCTGCTGAGATTCCCAGGAACACGCACGCGCTGCATAATACGCCAAATGCCCAGCACAGGAAAAGCTGTCATGCCGAAGCTCCGGCACTGCCTTGTCGGCGTTGCGGTCGCTGCGGCTGCGGCGGTTGCGGCCGCGCCGACCGCCGCCGTGATACAGTGTCACACCAAAGACCCCACGCAGGACAAGCCCCAGAGCAAGCTGTGGTACGCCAGGGGGCACTGGTGGGCGTACCTGCCGGCCGGCGCGACGGGCGGGCGCGTCTGGCGGCGACTCGCCCCCGGGCGATGGCGGCCCGAGGAGCATCTCGACGCGGCGCTGAAGTCCCTGCCGGGAAGGGCGGACGTCTGGGCCGACGGCGACCGAGCCGTCGCCGCGCTCGTGGAGGACAGGCGTCTGGCCGTCGCATACCTGAAGTGGGACCCCGCGAGGCGCACGTACGAGCTTGCGGCACGCCCGAGGCAATGGAAGGAGGCATCCCCCGTCGAGACGGTCACGATCGACCGGGCCGACTGCGGCTGCTTCTGGGTCGCCTACCCGATCGCCGCGAAGAAAGGCCGATCAATCGTCGCGCGGCGCTGCGCGGCGAGCCTGCGCTGGCCCCCGTCCGAGCCCGTCGTGCTGGCCGAGGGGCTCGGGCGGGACGAGATCTGCGCCGCCGTGGCCCTGGGGGCGGCGATCGGGGTCATGTGGTCCGACCAAAAGCGCCAGGCCCTGTATTTCCGCAGGCATCCGCTGCACGCGCCCGACCTGGACTGGGCGGCACCGGAGATCGTCGCCCAAGGCACCCGAACCGCCGACGACCACATCAACTTCTGCCGTCCGGGGGCGCGGAACGCCCCCAAGCTCCTCGCGGCCACGAAGACCAGCCTCGATACGAACGGCGAGCCGATCTTCTCGCTGCGGGTCCTGTCGGCGGAGAAACGCTGGCACAGCGTTCCCTTCGGGGTCCTGACGGGAAAGAGGGACCTGACGCGGCCGATCGTCCTTTGGGTCGCCGGCAGGCCGGTTGCTGTATACACGGCCCGGAACCCGCCGCGCCGCGGCGTGGGCTACGGGGCGAAGTTCTCGGTGATCTCGTTGCAGGAGTTCACGGCGGACGGCCTGCACACCCAAGGGGCCCCGCGGGACATCATTCGCGCCGCGAAGCCCGTCAATAACGTCACCGGGCCGAAGACGGCGCCACAGGGCCTGCCGTGCGTCGTGCTGGCGTCGGATGCGGCGGGGGGGGTATATGAGGGTGTTATTGAGCCCGGAGATTGACGACAGCAGCCAAGAGAAGGCCGTTCCGGCCTGTTCCCGGCCCGCGCGTGTATCCTCGACGAGCGGCCGGTCACGACATGAGGAGCACTGACATGTCCGTGCCACGACGTGAACACGTTCTCAACGCCCTCGACCACGTCCAGCCGGAGAAGGTACCCGTGGACTTCGGCGGGCACCGCTCCAGCGGGATCATGGCGATGGGCTATCGCAGGCTGCGCGAGCACCTGGGCCTTCCGGCGCGGCCGCTGCGGGTCTACGACGTGGTGCAGCAGCTCGCCGTCATCGACGACGACGTGCTGGACCGCTTCGACGTGGACACGACCGAGCTGGGCAGGGGCTTCTGCGCCGAGGAGAGCTGGTGGAAGCCCTGGCAACTGCCGGACGGCACGGACTGCCTGATCCCCTCCTGGTTCGACGTCCGCCGCCGCGGCGAGGACTGGTACCTCCACGGCCCGTCCGGGCGGGCCATCGCGGTGCAGAGGGCCGGCTGCCTCTACTTCGAGCAGATCTACTGGCCGTACGTCGACGGCATACCCGACGACCTCTCGAACCTCCCCGAGGTCATGGAGGACATCATGTGGGCCGTGCCGACGCCGCCGGGTGCGGCCGGGGAAGACCCCGCCGACCTCGAGGCCGGCGCCGGGAAGCTCCGCGAGGCCACCGATCGCGCGATCATCGGCCTCTTCGGCGGGAACCTGATGGAGTGGTCGCAGTTCCTCTGCCGCATCGACAACCTCCTGCTGTTCCTGGCGGCCGAGCCGATGAAGGTCCACCGCCTCCTCGACGCCCTGACCGAGATCCACCTGATGAACCTGGACTGCTGGCTCGGCGAGGTGGGCGACTCGATCGACGTGATCCTCTTCGGCGACGACCTGGGCATGCAGACCGGCCCGCAGATCTCCCCGGAGATGTACCGGGAGTTCTTCAAGCCGCGGCACGGAACGATGTGGATGCGGGCGAAGGAGCTACAGGACATCCGCGTCATGCTGCACAGTTGCGGCGGCCTCCGGCCGCTGATGGGCGACCTGATCGAGGCCGGGCTCGACGCCGCCAACCCCGTCCAGACGAGCTGCGCGGGCATGGACCCCGCCGAGCTGAAGGCCGAGTTCGGCGACGTGCACTGCTTCTGGGGCGGCGGCTGCGACACGCAGACCGTCCTGCCCAAGGCCGCGCCCGAGGAGGTCCGCCGCCACGTGCTCGAGCGCCTGGAGATCCTCTCGCCCGGCGGCGGGTTCGTCTTTCAGCAGGTCCACAACATCATGTCCGACGTGCCGCCGGAGAACGTCGTGGCGATGTTCGACGCCGTGGCGGAGTTCAACGCGACCGGCAGGCAGCCGTGAGCTCTGCGCGGTCGAGGCCGAGCGGAAGGAGACACATGAACGGAATGCGAGATGGTGCTGGAAAGGGGGGCCATTGGATCGTGAGCGCCTTGTTGGCAGGAGCAGCGACTATGGCCTGTTCACGTTCGGCGGCCGCGGTCGTCACGAAAGACGAGTTGAAGATCAGGGACGCGTGGTTTCAGCGCCATTGGCTCGGGGCCGGGCAGGCAAGGCCCCACGGGCCGCCCTTCTCCTTCACGTACGGCGGGCGGGCCTCGGCGAAGTGCCTGGCGTCGTGGACGCGGAAGCATGAGACCGAGAGAATCGACGGTCACCGCACCCGGCACACGATCACCTGGACGGATGGCCGGACCGGCCTTCTCGTCCGCTGCGTGGCCGTGGAGTACCACGACTATCCGACCGTCGAGTGGACGCTGCACTTCAAGAACACCGGCGCGAAGGACACGCCGATCCTCGCGGGGATCCAGGCGCTGGACGCGTGGTTCACGCGCGGGCGGCAGGGCGAGTTCGTGCTGCACCATCACGCCGGAAGCCAGGCGTCGCCGGACGACTACCGCCCGCTCCAGACGCGGCTCGCCCCGAAGGCCGGGCTGCGGCTCGCGCCGTCCGGCGGGCGCGGCAGCGACCGCACGTGGCCGTACTTCAACATCGAGTGGGCCGGGGCGGGCGCGATCGTCGCGGTCGGCTGGCCCGGCCAGTGGGCGGCGGCGTTCGCGCGCGACGCGACGACCGGCCTGCACGTCGGCGCCGGACAGGAACTGACGAGCTTCAAGCTCCTGGGCGGCGAAGAGGCGCGCACCCCGCTGATCGTGGTGCAGTTCTACCGGGGCGACCGGCTCGGCGCTCAGAACGTCTGGCGGCGGTGGATGATCGCCCACAACATCCCGCGGCTCGACGGCAAGCTCCCGCCCCCCCTGATGCCGGCGGCCAGCAGCAACCAGTTGAGCGAGATGCAGAACGCCAACGAGGCCAACCAGAAGCAGTTCATACACGGGTATCTCAAGAACGGCGTCAAGATCGACTTCTGGTGGATGGACGCCGGGTGGTACGTCAACGGGACCAGTTGGCCGAGGGTCGGGACGTGGGAGGTGGACCGGAAGCGCTTCCCCAACGGCCTGCGGGCCATCAGCGACTACGCGCACCGCCAGGGCGTCAGGATCCTCGTGTGGTTCGAGCCCGAGCGCGTCACGCCGGGGACCTGGCTCTACGAGAAGCACCCCGAGTGGCTGCTCGGGGCCGACGGCGCCCAGAAGCTCCTCTACCTGGGCAACGAAAAGGCCCGCAAGTGGCTGACCGAGCACATCGACAAGCTCCTCACCGACGAGGGGATCGACATCTACCGCCAGGACTTCAACACCTCGCCGCTGGGCTACTGGCGCGGCCACGACAAGCCCGACCGAAAGGGCATCACCGAGATCAAGCACGTGACCGGGTACCTTGCCTTCTGGGACGAGCTGCGGCGGCGGCGCCCGGGCCTGCTCATCGACACGTGCGCCTCGGGCGGCCGGCGCAACGACCTGGAGACGCTCCGCCGCTCCGTGCCGCTGCACAAGAGCGACATGGAATACCCCAACCTGACGGCCAAGCAGACGCAGCTCTACGGCCTGGCGTTCTGGGTGCCGTATTTCGGCGCCCCGGTGTACCCGGCCGACCGGGTGGACACCTACGGTTTCCGAAGTGGCTTCGCCCCGATGACGGGCCTGGGCTACGACACCCGCCGCGACAACTACGACTATGCGCTGTTGCGGAGGCTCATCGCAGAGTGGAAGGCAGTGGTCCCGAACCTGTACGGCGATTACTACCCGCTGACGCCCTGGAGTTTCGCTCAGGACGTGTGGATGGCCTGGCAGTTCAACCGCCCCGAGGCCGGCGAGGGCCTCGTCCAGGCCTTCCGGCGACCCAAGAGCGTCCGCGAATCGGCCCGCTTCAAGCTGCACGGCCTCGACCCGGCCGGGACATACGAGCTGAGGAACTTCGACGTCAAGGGCAAGACGAAGGCCACCGGCCGGGAACTGATGCGCGAGGGCTTGTCCGTGCGAATTGGCAGTTGCCGCCAGGCCGTCACGATCGTATACAAGGTGGCCAAGTGATGCGGCGCGCCGCGGCCGCCGGGAGCGGGCAGGGCTCGAGGAAGCGGCAGAGACAGTTGGGCAAGTCCGGATGGTGAATCGGCGAAGACGGTGGCGCGATCGACCGGCTGCGGTGACGGCCGTGGCGGGGTTGGCCCTGTGGTTCTGGCACGCTGCCGCGGCGACCGGCGCGCAGGACGCCCCCGCGACCGTCCCGGCGACCGCCCCGGCGACCGCCGCGGCCGAGCGGGTCATCCAACGCGTTCTCGCGCTGGGCGACGGGGAGATCGACTACGCCCGCGTCGAGCTGGAGCTGGCCGCGGCGTTCGACCGCACGGTCAACGTCAAGGCGCACCTGCTGACGATCGACGGCATGGCCAAGACGCTCGCCGAGCAGTTCCACCCGAAGCTCTCGGCGCCGCCCGGCACGCGGGAGAAGCTGGGGATCATGGCCCAGTACGTCTTCGGCACGGAGCGGTTCCAGGTGGTGCCGGACGAAACGCCCGGGGCGCCCGCCCTGCTCCACGAGGCGTTGCAGCAGCGCGGCGGGATGTGCCAACCCCTGGCGGTCCTCTACGTGAGCCTTGGCCGGCGCGTGGGGCTGCCGATGCGGCTCGTCCCGGCGCACCGGCACACGTTCGTCCAGTACGCCGACGGCAAGGAAACGTACGACATCGAGCTGACCGCCAGGGGGAGGATCGTCCCGCAGGGATACCATCGCAAGAAGCTGGGCAAGTGTGACGTGGCGTTCTACCTTCGGCCCGTGCCGACGACGCAGGGCGTGGCGCTGATCTTCTCGCAGGTGGGCGGCTGGCTGCATCGGCGGAGGCGGTGTCGCGAGGGCCTCCTCTGCGCGGACGCCTCCCTCCGCCGGCGGCCGGAGCAGCCCATGGCCCTCGCCGGGAAGGCGGCGTGCCTGGGCGGGCTCGGCCGGAACCTGGAGTCCATCGCCTGCGCGGACAAGGCCATCGCGCTGTACCCGTCGTACCCCGCGGCGTGGCGGAATCGCGGGGCGGCCCTGGCGAACCTCAAGCGGTTCGGCGAGTCGCTGGCGTCGTACGGCAAGGCCATCGAGATCGACCCGACGTTCGCCCCCGCGCGGGTCGGCCGGGGCACGGCCTACCACAGGATGAAGAAATACCGCCTGGCCATCGCGGACTACTACTACGTCCTCCAGAAGATCGACAAGTCCAACGCGTTGGCCTGGCTGTTCGCGGCGCGGGCCCTGGGGGAGCTCGGCGACTACCGCAAGGCGCTGCTCTGCGCGCGGCAGGCGACGCAGCTCGAGCCGCGCCGTCCCCTGAACTGGCTCTGGCGCGGGTGGATGGCCTGCCAGGTGAAGGAGGACGCCGAGGCGCGTCAGTGCCTTCAGCAGCTTCGCGCCATCGGCCCGCCCCGCTTCGTCCGCGCGCTGGAGGGGAAGATCGCCTCCCCGTCGTCGTGGCCGAAGACCCCCGACGGCCTGAAGCCCGCGGCGGCGGGAGGGGATCGCAGCGATCGCGGCTCATCGGTCACGCCGCGCGGCCGCGACGGGCGGCCGGCAAAAGACGCCCACTGAGAAGGAATTGCACCATGGCGAAGAAGCGACGCAAGGCGTCGGCCCCCGACCCGGGGGGCATGCGGATTCGGATCGGCACGCTGGTCAACGCCGGCGGCGACAGCGACCCGGCCGGGTACATCCGCCAGATCCTGCCGTACGGGTTCGAGTCGTTCTCGATCATGTTCTGGCAGACGCTCGGCGGGGCGGACCTCAAGAGGCTCGCCCGCGAGGTCAACGAGGCGCTGGCCGGCAGCGACGCCGTCGTCAGCTCGCTGGGCATCTTCGGCAATCCGCTCAAGAACGACGAGCTCGGCAAGCGGAATCGCGACGGCTGGCGGAAGTGCATCGACGCGGCGCGCCTGTTCGGCTGCGACATCGTCGCGGGCTTCGCCGGGCGCGTCGAGGACAAGCCCATCGACGAGTCGATGGGGGCGTTCAAGCGTGTCTTCGGCCCGCTGGCGAGGCGTGCAGCCGACAGGGGCGTGCGGCTGGCGTTCGAGAACTGCGACATGGACGGCGACTGGCGGCGCGGCGGGTGGAACATCGCGCAGAACCCAACCGCGTGGGAGATGATGTTCGACGCCGTGCCGATGGAGAACCTCGGCCTCCAGTGGGAGCCGTGCCACCAGATGGTCAGCCTGATCGACCCGCTGCCGCAGTTGGCCCGGTGGGTCGGCAGGGTCTTCCACGTCCACGGCAAGGACGCGACGGTCCGGTGGGACATCGTTCGGGAGTTCGGCGTGCACGGGCCGAGGCAGTTCGCCTGGCACCGCACGCCCGGCTTCGGCGACACGAACTGGACCGACGTGATCACCATCCTGCGGATGGCGGGCTTCGAGGGCAGCATCGACATCGAGGGCTGGCACGACCCGGTCTACCGCCGCGAGCTCGAGATGACCGGCCAGGTCCACGGGCTGAACTACCTCAAGCGCTGCCGCGGCGGCTCGTACGTGCCGAACCCGAAGTAGGCGCAGACGCGAAAGGGCCTGCGCGGCGAGCAAGCTGGCCCGCTAAACGCTTCGCAAGGAGAACTTTAGCGGCGGGGCTTGCCCCGCGCGTCTTCGGCAATGATCCCCGACCCCGATCCCCCCGTCAGATCGTGTAGACGTTGAAGCCGCCGTCCACGGGGATGACCACGCCCGTGATGAACCTCGACGCGTCGCTGATCAGCCAGATCAGCGTGCCGACGAGGTCCGCCGGCTGGCCGAAGCGGCCCATGGGCGTGCCGTCGATGATCTGCCTGCCGCGAGTCGTCAGCTCGCCCGTCTGCTCGTCGGTGAGGAGGAAGCGGTTCTGCTCGGTCAGGAAGAAGCCCGGCGCGATCGCGTTCACGCGGATGTCGGCCGAGTGGTTCTGCGCCATGTACGTCGCCAGCCACTCCGTGAAGTTGCTAACCGCGGCCTTGGCGGCCGAGTACCCCGCGATCCGCGTCAGCGGGTGCAGCGCCGTCATCGAGGAGATGTTGACGATCACGCCCTCACCCGACTCGGCCATCGCGCGCCCGAAGACCTGGCTCGGCAGCATCGTGCCGATGCAGTTCAGGTCGAACACCGAGCGAAGCGCGTCGGCGTCGACGTCGAAGAACGTCGTCTCCGGCGGCACGCAGGTGGCGTCCTTGCGGTTGCCCCCGGCCCCGTTGACCAGCGCGTCCACGTGCCCGAGCTTCTCGACGACCTCCCCGCAGGCCTGTTCCACCGAGGCCTTCTCGAGCACGTTGCAGTGGACGGCCGCCGCCGTGCCGCCGGCCGCGACGATCTCCTCGCACAGCTTCGCGGCCGCGTCGAGCACGATATCCAGCACGGCCACCTTCGCGCCCCGCGCCGCCAGCGCCCGGGCCATCTCGCCGCACAGCACGCCCGCCCCGCCCGTGATCGCGACACACTTACCTGCCACGTCAAACAGACTGGTCGTGTCCATCATTGGTCATTCTCGTCCTTCTTGGCCGCCGATGCTCTCTGCATCGAACGGCGCATCTCGGCGATGCCCTCGTCGATCCTCTCAATGATCTCGTTGCGCGTGCTCCGCGAGTAAAGGACGAAGCACGCCAGCAGCCCCACGATCGGCAGCAGCCCGTACCACGTGAAGTCGTCTCTCATGACGTGAGCATGCAGGAGCATCCAGCAGACGAGCACGACGGCGGCCACAAACAGCACGGCCCGCCACATCCCCCGCTTCACCTCCCGAAACGGTTGTTCCGCCGGGCCCTTACTTTCCTTGGCCTGCTCGACGTCCATCGCGCGTCTCCTCCCGGCAGGGCTAGCCGGTGTCAGGATTTCGCACAGCCCGCAAACGGTGCCACGGGTCAGCCGAAGTGGCCCGGCGCCGGGTCGCTCGCCGAGGCTACCCCAGTCCAAGGTGCTTCCGGATGTGCTTCACCAGGGCGTTGTCGATCTCCGCGTGTCGAGGGACCGGCTGCTTGCCGCCGGTCTTCGGATTGACATAGATATCGTGATTCGCGCCCGATCGAACGAGCACGCATCCGTCCTTCATCAACTGACGGACAAACTGCTTCCGCTTCATATCGGGATGGTCTTCATCTGATAGTCTTCCGGGACTTCATCCATGGCCATCAGGCGATAAGCTTCCTTGAGGTTAGCTTCGAGCTCCTCGAGCGTCTCTCCCTGCGTCATGATCTCGGGATGCTCAAGCAGTTTGCCGAGCCACAACTTCTCCCCCTTCCAGTAAACCATGGTCATCTCTGTCGTCATGTCACATCTCCGATGCGGTTCAACCGTCCCCAGTATAGCTGAGCAGTCAGCTTCGGGCAAACGGTGCCGCGTGCCGGGCGAGGTGCCTTTCGAGGGCCGCGTAGTGGGCCTCTTCGTCGGCCTCCAGGGCGGCGTAGATGCGGTCGCCGAAGCGCTCGCCGCCGCCGGCCGTCAGGACCGAGCCGAACGTCACGTGCAGCGCCTGGCGGGTGTCGAAGTGGTCGATGCGCCCGGCGAGCTCCTCGTCGGACAGCTCCGCGGCCGGCGGGACCTTCGACACGTCCGCCGAGACGTGGTACGTCCGCTTGTCTTCCTCGTAGCACTGGCGGGCGAAGTCGTAGATCTCGCGGAACAGGCCGGGCTCGATCCGCGCGACGGCGCGAATCGCCTCCAGGTAGCTCGTGCCGGCCGTCTTGACGTGCACCAGCCCGTCCGTCAGCTCCGCGACGATCGGGTAAATGCTGAACTTGTCGCTGCCGGAGTGGATCGACATCTTGTACGGCCCGACGGTCCGCATGACGGCCACGTGCTCGGCGAAGCTCGCGCGGAAGGCGTCGAGGTCGCCGATGTAATCCACGCCCTTCTCGAACCGCCCGATGAATCGCGGGGCCATCGAGACCCATTCGACGCCCAGGCGCTTCAATTCGCCGGCGAAGAAGAAGTGCTCGGCCGGGGTGGTGGGGCTCAGCGTCTCGTCCACGGAGACCTCCAGCTCGAAGTCCCCGCCGGCGGCCTCGCAGAGGTGCCGGTGCATCTTGACCGTGTGCGCGATGGCCGCGCCATACTTGACGGCCGCCCGCGCGAAGGCCGTCTCGTCCATCTCCAGCTTTCCGCCGCCGGCCAGGTCGAACCTCCTGCCGGCGTAGGCCGCCTTCAGGTCGGCCGGGGCGGTCTGGAGCGTCTGGTAGTCCAGCTCCCCCACGCCGCGGGCGAGGGCGTTGGCGGCCATCTCGTCGGCCTCGTTGACGACGTGTGAGCCCGGGTCGATCGTGAACATCGTGAAGCCCGCCGCGACGGTCGCGTCGATGTCCTCTATTCTCTGAAGGTGGTCGGCGTCGGAGCCGAAGCCGTCGGCGAAACCCTCCTGAAGAACGCCGTAGCTCGCCGAGTCCATCACCTGCTCGGGCGTTCGGCGCGTGCGGGTCATCTCGCGGATGGACTGCTGGGCGAGGACGACGGCCAGGCCCTTGCCGCTTCGGCGGACCGCGCGGATGTGGCCGGGCGTCGCCAGGCCCAGCCGGTCGCCGAGCCCCACGCTGGCGGCCAGGCCGATGCACCGGGGGCGGGCCCACGGCAGCAGCTCGCGGAGCCTCACGGCGTTGTCGTGGTCGCAGGGCCCGACGCACACGCTCTTGCCGTCGATCTCGCCGGCCTTCTCCGCGCTGGCCAGGCCGGGCACGCCGAGGCACCCCACGAGCTTCCTCCTGCCCCGCCGGCCCAGGAAGTACGTTGCGCCTTCGCTGCCGACGATGCTGGAGCCGTATATCTCCAGCCCCGTGAGCGATTCGAGCTGCCTCTTCATTCTTCCTTCGTCTTCCCCTCTACGCGTTATACGTGCTCGCCGTCGTGTCGCCGCCGGTGCCGGTCCAGTTCGTGTGGAAGAACTCGCCCCGCGGGCGGTCCACGCGCTCGTAGGTGTGGGCCCCGAAGTAGTCCCGCTGCCCCTGGAGCAGGTTGGCGGGAAGGCGCTCGCAGCGGTAGCCGTCGTAATAGGCCAGCGCGCTGCTGAAGGCCGGCACGGGGACGCCCAGCCGGATGGCCTCGCGGACGACCCGCCGCCAGGGGCCCTGTGCCTTGCGGACGGCCGAGCGGAAATACGGGTCCAGCAGCAGGTTCACCGGCTTCTTCCGCCGGTCGAAGGCCTGCTTGATCTTCCCGAGGAACTGGCTGCGGATGATGCACCCGCCCCGCCACATCATCGCGATGCCGCCGTAGTTGAGCTGCCAGCCGTACTCCGCCGCCGCCGCGCGGAGGAGCTGGTAGCCCTGGGCGTACGAGCAGATCTTGCTGGCGTAGAGCCCCTGGCGGACGTCCTCGACGAACTTCTCGCGGTCGCCCCTAAACGCGGCCCGCGGGCCCCTGAGCTTCTGCGAGGCCGCCACGCGCTCCTCCTTCAACGCCGACAGGCAGCGGGCGAAGACCGCCTCGCCGATCAGCGTCAGCGGCTGGCCCAGCTCCAGTGCCGTGATGCCCGCCCACTTGCCGGTTCCCTTCTGCCCGGCCGTGTCCAGGATCTTCTCCACCATCGGCTCGCCCGTCTGCTCGTCCGTGTACGCCAGGATGTCGCGCGTGATCTGGATGAGGTAGCTGTCCAGCTCGCCCTCGTTCCACCGCCGGAAGACCTCGCTCATCTCCGCCGGCGCCATGCCCGCGGCCTTCATCAGCCCGTAGGCCTCGCAGATGAGCTGCATGTCGCCGTACTCGATGCCGTTGTGGACCATC
>CAYRVX010000055.1:0-43448 GCA_964427875.1 uncultured Planctomycetaceae bacterium | reverse complement strand
TCGACGATTCGACCCTCGCCGTCAGCGGCGGGCGGGTGTTCGGCGTCGCGACGGGCGACGTTACGGCAACGGAGTACTCCTGCGCGGGCCGCGGAAACGAAAACCTGACGGTCCTCTCGGCGAACGGCGCAGGCAGCTTGCTGGACCTGTCGTCGCTGACGAGGATTGAGGACGGCCACGGCTACGGCTACCGGACGCAGAAGATCGAGGCGACCAATCAGGGCATCATCGACCTCTCGGGCGTGGGGACGCTCACCGGCCCGACGAGCTGGACCTCGGCGCTGCTGATCCACGTGAGCGATGACGGCAACGTGCTCCTGCCGTCGCTGACGGGCATCAGCGGCTACACGCGCTTCGACGTGGACGTCCCCGGCTACACGCTGGGGGCGCTTGCGACGGCGTCGGAGACGGCGTTCGACGTGGCCGGCGGATCGACGGTGAACACACCGGCGCTTCACACGCTGCACGGCGGCTCCGTTGCACTGGCCGACGGCGCGACGCTCAACGCCCCGCTGCTGAAGACGTTCACGCGCAGCGCGTTGTCGCTGAATCCCTCGCGGACGTTCGTCAACGGCGGTCTGGAGGACATCGACGATTCGACCCTCGCCGTCAGCGGCGGGCGGGTGTTCGGCGTCGCGACGGGTGACGTTACGGCAACGGAGTACTCCTGCGCGGGCCGCGGAAACGAGAACCTGACGGTCCTCTCGGCGAACGGCGCGGGCAGCTTGCTGGACCTGTCGTCGCTGACGAGGATCGACGACGTCCACAGCTACGGCTACCGGACGCAGAAAATCGAGGCCACCAACCAGGGCGTCATGGACCTCTCGGGCGTGAGCAGCGTGATGGGTCCGACGAACGGGACCTCGGCGCTGGAGATCCGCGTCAGCAACGAGGGAACGCTGAAGGTTGGCAGCCCTCAGTTCACGGGCTACGTGCATCTGTACCTAAAGGACCCGAACGCCTTGCTCGATGTGGGCGGCTCCCTGGCCCTCGAGGGCGAAACGACCCTCTCGGCCACGAACGGCGCCGCAATCGAGATCGGCGCGCACTACACGTTCGCGCAGCAGGACGTTTCGGCGGTGGACCTGGACACGGCCATCCTGCGGCTCAACGGCACGGGGCCGCAGATGTTCGAGGTCGGCGGGGCGGACCTGGGCCTCGGCGGCGCGACGGAAGACAACTTCGGCCTCGCCCAGATGGTCGTGGGCACGGACGAACAGCCTACGACGGTCCTGCTGGTGGACCTGGAGGACAACGGCAACCGCAGCTCCAACGAGGCACTGTACCTCTATGGCAGCGGCGGGCTGTACGGCCTGCGGGTCCGCGGCGGATCGACGCTCGTGGTGGGCGACATCAACGTCTATGCCCTCTGGCAGGGCGAGATGGTCCATATCAACGAGCTGTTCGGCCCGGAGGTGAGGGTCCCGTTCGACGACGGCTGGATTGCCGTGCCCGAGCCGGGAACGCTGACGCTGATCGGTCTGGGTGGCGTGGGCCTGCTCCTGCGGCGCCGGCGAAAGGCGTGACCGCCGAGGTGCCCACGTCTTCGAAACGACACGGCGGTCTATGCCGCCTGCTGAACGGTGCGCGAGCGGTACTCACTTGCCCTTGTAGCAGACTACGCGGCCGTCCGCCGTGGTGAAGTACAGGCGGCCGCGGCAGGCGGCGAAGCTGTCGAGGACGGGAGAGGCCTTCAGTTTGTACTCCGCCAGCTTGCTCCCGTCGGCCGGCGAGACCGCCCACAGGCGCACGGGCTTGCCGGGCTGTTGGGCGAAGAAGTCGCCGATATCGCTTGGCCCGGCAACGAACAGCGTATCGCCGGCCAACAGCATGGCTCGCGGGTAGAAGCCGATGGCCTTCGACCAGTGATACTTCACCTGGGTCCTGGGTCCGCGCCGCCTGGCCTTGGGCTTCTGTTTCCTGGCGGGGGTGATCAGCCTGGCGTCCGCGGCGAACAGGTGGTGCTCCGACTGCAATCCGAGATGGCTGCCGGTGATCGTGTAGCCCTTCCTGCCGAAGCCGAACACCCGGCCGTCGCCTTTGACGAGGAGCCTGCCGGAGATGCGGGCGTTGCCCGCGGCCCCCCAGCCGCCGTAGCCGCCGCGCATGGTCGTCCCAAGCTGCAAGTACGTGCGGTGCCACCACGTGTCGTCCAGGTAGCCGGCGGAACTGAACAGGTGCTCGACGTCCTCCGGCAGCGCGTTGCCCTTCAGGTCCATGCGCGAATGCCTCATGAAGAGGCTCGTTCCGTCGGTGGCCAGGACGTCGGGCATGGCGCCGGGCATCTGCACGCCGCGAATCACGTCCTGCGGCTCCAGGCCGGTCTTGGGATCGCGATGCGAAATGCGGCGATCGACGAGCAGCTCACCCGTCCGTGCATCCACGCCGCAGAGGAACACGCCGCCGTCCACGTAGGAGGTCCTCCCGGCCGCGGCGTACGCCACGGGACGGGCGGGGCCATTCGGGCCCGGGCATACCAGCACGTTGCCGTGAACCGGCCAGACGGACTCCAACTGACCATACGATACGATCTGTCGCGACTCCGGCGCTGCGCGGAAGCGCCACGCCAACGCGCCGTCCCTGGCGTGCAGGCAGTAGATCCACCCGTCGGCGGAGCCGAAGTACACCAGGCCCTGATGGACGGTGGGTGGCGAATCCACGCGGCCGCCGGCCGTGTAACGCCAGAGCGGCGATCCATCCTCCGGGTTCAGGGCATGCACCGTATGGGCCTCTCGCTGCGCCACGTAGAGCCTGCCCTCCGCCACGACGACGGCGGTCAGCGGGCCCGGCAGCGCCTTTTCCCAAAGGGGGCCCAACCGGGGCGAAAGCGCTGCCGTTGTGGCGCCGCTTCGCGCCGCATCGTGCCGGTAGGTGGGCCAATCCACCGATTGCGGATTGCGGATTGCGGATTGCGGATTGCCGGACATCCCGTACGCGGGTCCCTTTTCCAGGCGGGCGGGCTGCGGAGAGAAGGGCGTAGCTCGCTCGGCGCTGAGGGCGTTGAAGCCGTTGAGCTTGGCGGTGACGTAGCACGCGCAGGGGTGCGACGGCGCGTAGAGCAGCCCGTTGGCGGGAAGGATGCCGTACTGGCACCCGCCGCGGACCCAGTGCTCGGCGATGACGCGGTCGGCGCTCACGTCGAAGAACTCCACGCCGGCCCGCGAGTGAATCACGTACTTCGCGGTGGCCTTGTTGCGGTGGCAGCGGTGATGCCCGAACCCGAAGGTGTACATCTTCTGGTCCGGACTGCGCGTCGCGACGACTTTGCCGGTATGCAGGTCGTACAGCTTCGTGGTGCCGGGCTGTTTCCCCCACGCCAGCTCCCCGCTCCATACCTTGCCGCCGACCACGAAGACGTCCACCGGGGAGTTGAAGCCCTCGTGACAGGGAGCGGTCCACAGCTTCTTTCCGGACTCCGCGGAGAAGGCCATGATCTCCCCGCCGGTCAGGATGTGGTTCGCCGAGACGCGCCATTCCAGTTTGGTCTTGTCTTCACCCCCCGTATCGACCGGCTTCTGAGGCGAGCGGTCCGCCGACAGCACCACGCCGTCTTTCACGACCAGGGTGGGCGTCAGCCACGCATAGCGCTGACGGACGGCCGGCCGCTCCGCTCGCCACAGCACCTCTCCCGAGGCGGCCTTCAGGGCCACCACGTGATCGGGGTTCTCGAAGAACACGCGGCCGTCCGTCGCGATCAGCGTGAGCGGCAGGATGTTCGTGACCTCGCGGTCCTGCTTCTTCCACACCAACTTGCCGCTTTCCGCGTTCAGCGCGCGGATGTGCCTGGGCATATACTGCGTGACGTATTCGCCGTATGCGCCTCGCCACACGGGGAAACGCCTGAGGACCTTGCCGGTCGTGGGGCTGTCCTCTTCCAGGGGCGCGCTGACCACCAGGTAGAGGTTCCCCTCGTGAGCAACGATCTCGTGGGTGTTCCCGGTTCCCTCGTAGGTGCGCACCGGCTCTCCGGTGGCCGCGTCCAGTGCGGTCACCGGCTTGCCGTAGCCGAGCGTGACATACACGCGCTGGCCCACCGCCACGAGCCGCCTGGGCAGTTCGGCCGGCCCGCTGCGGAAGGGGCGCAGGTGATCCTCCCAGGGGCCGATTGCTCTCTTCCACAACAGCACGCCGCTGAACGCGTCGCGCGCGACCAGCATCCACTTCGGCGGGGCCTTCACCGAGGCGATGGGCCCCTCGTCGACGATGTAGAACAGCCGCCCGGCCGCCGAGACGGCGGCGCTCACGCTGGCGAGGTGATCGTGGCTGCGCGCCCATCGCGGCCCGGCCACCCACTGCATGTGCCGCGGCGGGCCGACGCGAGTGTCCTCGGCGACGGCGTTGTTGTCGGGTGCGTGCAGGAAATGCGTCCATTCGTCGATCGTCTCCGGCCAGGGCTTTGCATGTTTCTTCCAGCCGGCATTCGACCTGACATACGCCACGCCCCTGGGGGCCAGCACGCGCATGATCTCGTCGGTGGCCAGGTCCCCGGGGGGATCGACGATCAACAGGTTGACCAGGTTGTCGGCGTAGGGCAGGCGTCCTTCGGGACGCTTGCCGCTCCATCGGATCACGGTGACGGGGCCCAGCAGCTTGCGGTCCCACAGGCGTTTTCCGGCCTCGGCCACGCGGGCGGCATCGGGCTCCAGGCCCTGGACCACGTAGCGCCGGTTCACTCGGAGAGCAGTCGTCCACTCGGCGCTTCCGCATCCCACGTGGACGATCAATCCGCCCTTGACGCCGGAGCCCCGCACAAGCTCCCTCGCGGATTCGACCTCGCGGCCGGAGACGGAGAGCGGAAATGCCAAGGGCGCCAGGACAACCAGATACGCCATGAGTCTCCGCGAAAAGACATGTCTAGCCATGATTCACCTCTCTTTTGTCTGGACCATGCCAGCGAACATGCGCCGAACGGGCCGGCCTTGCAAGCCTGTTCTCGACCCGCCGACAGGCGCCCGCCTTGACAGGAACAACCTCCACCAAGGCCTGTTGAAATACGCGGGAGGGATGAGGTGCAAGCGTCCATGATCAACTGGCACGCGGGGCCGTTGGGAGCAGGTTTCGTCATCGCGCTGGCGGCCGCCGCCGCGGGCGCAGCGGCCGGAGAGGCCCAGCGAGCCGCCGCGCACGCCGACGGGGTGATCGCCTCGAGAGAGCCGGGCTGGCCCCAGTGGCGCGGACCGCGACGCGACGGGATCTGCGACGAGAAGGGCCTGCTGGAACGCTGGCCGGAGGGCGGGCCGAAGCTGCTGTGGAAGTACGACGGCCTCGGGCGCGGGTGGTCCTCGCCCATCGTCACGCGCGGGGCGCTCTACATCACGGGCGACTCGGCCCGGCAGCGCCAGTGCCACATCTTCGCCTTTGACCTCGACGGCAAGCTCAAGTGGCGCGTCGCCAACGGCCAGGCGTGGCTCCGGTCGCATCGCGGGGCGAGGGCGTGTTGTCTCTTCGACGGCGGGCGGCTGTACCACATGAACGCCCACGGCCGCGCCGCCTGCCTCGATGCCGAGACGGGCAAGGAGATCTGGGCCGTCAACGTGCTCCGGCGCTTCGAAGGAAAGGCGATCACCTGGGGCATGAGCGAGTGCCTGCTGGCCGACGGGCCGCGCCTCATCGTGACCCCCGGCGGGCGCAAGGCGCTCATGGCCGCGCTCGACAAGACCACCGGCAAGACCGTCTGGGCGTCCGAGCCGCTCGGGACCGACAACGCCTCCTACGCCTCGCCGATCCTCTTTCGCTACCGCGGGCGCCGCCACCTGGTCAACTGCTCGAGCCGCCACGCCTTCGGCGCGGACGCCGACACGGGCAAGCTCCAATGGTCGCATCCGCGGCCGACACGCTACCAGGCCATCGCCACCACGCCTCTGTATCACGACGGCCGCGTGCTCGTCGCCAGCCCGGACGGCAAGAGCGCCGAGCTGTTCCGCCTGATCGTCGGCAGCGACGGCACGCGGGCCGAGCAGGCCTGGCAGTCGCCCATGATGGACATGAGCGGCTGCTTCAGCCTCGTGGACGGCCGGGTGTACGGCTCGGGCTACCACCGCACCTTCCCGGGCTGGGCGTGCCTGGACTTCCAGACGGGCAAGGTCCTCTATCGCGAGAAGGACCTGGAGCGCGGCTCGCACGTCTGGGCCGACGGGCTGCTGTACTGCGTCAGCCAGGGGGGCGAGGCGGTGCTGCTGGCGCCCACGCCCGGCGGTTTCGAGCAGCGAGGCCGCTTCCGCCCCGTGCGGCGCAGGTGCCGCGACTTCTGGGCCCATCCGGTCATCCACAACGCCCGGCTCTACCTGCGATACCACGACACGCTCTGGTGCCACGACATCCGGGGGCAGTGACCAACCGCGGGACCGCTACTTGCCGCCGGTGGCGACGGTCGAGGGGAACTGGATGGCCACGAGCAGCGAGTGGCCGTAGATCCGCCACATGCCGCTCGGGTTCAGCACGCTGGCGCCGGCGGGCAGCTCGAGCGTGATGATGGGGATCCGCTGCTCCACGCCGGCGTAGGAGCCCAACGAGCCCGGACGGGCGCCGAGCTTCCTCATCGGCAGGCCGCAGGACCGCGACATCACCTCGGCGAGGCCGCGCGCCGGGCCGTCCCAGTCCACGCACGCCAGCGGCTGATGGATCGTCACGATCCGCGCCGGGTGGTACCGGCGGATCAGTTCGGCGATATACCGCGCTTCCGGCTCGGACAGCGGCCGGGGACCGTGACGCTGGATGGCGACGCGGTTGCTCGTCTCGAAGTTGCGGTTCAGGTCCACGCCGCGGGCGTTCGTCCGGCGGTTCGCGGCGAGCCCGTCGGGGTTCAGGGCGGGCGCGACGACGACGCGCCTGGAGGCCATGGCCGCCGGGTGCCGATCCAGGTAGGCGGCCAACTGCCTGCACAGGGGCACGCCGGCCGGCTCGTTGCCGTGTATGCCCCCCAGGATCAGCACGGTCTCCTCGCCGCGGCCGTGGACCGTGCAGCGCAGCGGGCGCCCTTGTACGCTCGTGCCCTCGGGAGGCGCGGCCTCCACCTGCACCTGCACCTGCACCTGCACCGGGGGAGCGGGCGGCGCCGTGATCACCGCCGGCAGCGGTCGAAGGCCCGTCGGCGGGGGCGGCACCGAGAAGGCGACCTTCGTGTCCTCGGCGCAGCCGGCAAGCGCCAGGAACCAGCAAGCCGCACCCACGAGAAACCAGCCCGAATTCCCTTTCACGTCTCACCTCGCGCAAGAATTCCTGTTCGGCCGTTTCTGCAAGCGTATATACTCCGGCCTCGGTTCGCAAGGATTGCGACGCCATTGGCGCCTCGCGCTTCCGGGCGAGGATGACGAGAGCGACCCATGGGAAAGCCGCAGCGCGGGATCCTGGTGTTCCTGATTTGCGCATGGGCCTGGCGTGCGGCCGCGGATCAGCGCGTACTCCGCGTTGCTCCGGGCGGCGACGACGCCAACCCCGGCACGCGGGCCGCGCCCCTGGCCACACCGGCCGGGGCGCGCGACGCCATCCGAAGGCTCAAGAAGGCCGGCGGGCTTCCCGCGGGGGGCGTGACGGTCCTGCTGCGCGGAGGACGATACTTCCTGGCCGAGCCCCTGACGCTCACGGCGGAAGACTCCGGCACGAGGACAGCCCCGATCGTCTACGCGGCCGCAGCGGGCGAGAAGGTCGTCCTCAGCGGCGGGCGGCCCGTAAGGGGCTGGCGGAAGCCGGGAAAAGACTCCGCCATCGCCGTGCTGCCGGAGGCCTTCGCCCGCAAGTGGCATTTCCGCCAGCTCTTCGCCGACGGGAAACGCCTGAGACGAGCGCGAACGCCGAACGAAGGTTACTTTCTGACGGCCGGGCCGCTGTCGGGGTTCAGCGAACGGGCGAAGAGACACTGGGGCGGCTATCGCGGCATGCGAGGGCTGCGGGCGGAACACCCCGAGGCGTACTGCGGCTTCGCGTTCCGCGCCGGGGAGTTCGAGAACCTGATCAACTGGCAAGACGTCGAGGTCATCACCTATCACAGTTGGGAATGCTCCTGGCAGACGATCCGGCGGATCGACGACGAGAGAAAGGAAGTCCACTTCAACACGCCGTGCCGGTATCCGATCGGTTTCTTCTCCAACCAGGTCAGATATCGCGTGGAGAACACGCCGAGCGCCCTGGACGCCCCCGGCGAGTGGTATCTCGATCGGGGCATGGGCATTCTGATCTACCGCTGCCGCAGGGGCGAAGACCCGTCCAGGATGGACTTCGTCGCGCCGGTGCTGGAGAAGCTGCTCGTGCTGTCCGGCCGGCCGGACCGGCCCGTCCAATACGTCACGTTCCGCGGGCTGAGCTTCCGTCATGCCAGGTACCCCATGGGGATCTACGACGTCGCGCCCGACTGGCCCAAACCTGTGCTGAAGGTTCGCCCCAACTGGCCGAGGAGTTTCCGGCCCGGCTACACCGACGCACAGGCCGCCCCGCTCTGCGGACAGGTCGTCCAGCTGAGGGACGCGGCCCATTGCGCCATCGAGAACTGCGAGATCACGCTGATCGGCAGCTCGGCGATCAAGGTCTTCGAGCGCAGCCACCACAACCGCGTGACCGGCTGCCACATTCATGACGTCGGCGGAGGCGGCGTGCTCGTGGGCATGCCGGTCCGCCTGGTCGAGCGGGCGAAGCTGCCGCGATCCGAGGCCGCCAGCCACAACGTGATCGAGAACAACCGCATCGAGCACACCAGCCTCGTGCACCCCTCGGCCGTCGGCGTCTGGGTCGCCCAGAGTCATCACAACCGCGTGGCGAACAACCTGATCGCCGACGTCGGCTACGCGGGCATCCACATCGGCTGGACCTGGGGGCGATACCCGAACTACACGGACAACAACCTGATCGAGCGGAACCACATCCACCACGTGATGCGCGACCTGGCCGACGCGGCGGGCATCTATTCGCTGGGCCCGCAGACCGGATGCGTCTACCGCGAGAACTACATCCACGACATCCGCCGGGCCGAGGGCGCCGTCGGGGCACCCGTGGACGGGATGTTCTTCGACCAGGGCAGCCGGCACATCCGCGTCGAGCGGAACGTCATCCGCCGCTGCGACCACGCGGCCTATCGCTTCAACCAGTGCAAGAAGCAGGACATGACCTGGAAGGACAACGACTTCGACACGGGCGACCCGCCGGTTAAACTGAAGGAAGTGGTAGACGGCGCGGGGCCGCAGGGCGATGCCCGTTGACGCCGGACGCCCGTCTCCGTGAAACTGACCTGCCCCGCAAGCAGAGGAGAACGCGAAACGTGCCGCAGCCGGCAACGCGCAAGTGGGTGTCGCAGGGCGCCGTCCTGTTGTTCCTGCTCGCGGCTGCCGCCGCGACGGCGAAGGACCAGCCGCAGTGGGGCCGGAGATACTCCCGGAACATGGTCTCCTGCGAGACGGACCTGCCGGAGAGCTTCGATCCGGAGACGGGCGAGAACGTCAAGTGGGTCGCGCGGATGGGCACCGAGACGTACGCCTCGGCGATCGTCGCGGGCGGCAAGGTGCTGATCGGCACCAACAACGGCGTCCCGCGCGACCGCCGGCACCGGGGCGACCGCGGCGTGCTGATGTGCCTGGACGAGCGGGACGGGCGGCTGTGCTGGCAGCTCGTCATTCCCAAGATCAGGGGCGACCCGTACAAGGACTGGCCCGGAGGCGGTATCGTCTCGCCCCCGACGGTGGAGGGCGACCGGGCCTACGTGGTGACCAACCGCGGCGCGGTGGTGTGCCTCGACCTGAACGGCCAGGCCAACGGAAACGACGGGCCCTTCCGCGACGAAGGCCGCCTGATGGTCCCGAAGGGCGCCCGCCCGCTGGAAGTGGGCAGGATGGACGCCGACGTCATCTGGCGATTCGACACCCACGCCGAGGCGGGCACCTACCCGCACGACGCCGCACATGCCTCCATCCTCCTGGACGGGGCGCTTCTCTACCTCAACACGAGCAACGGCGTGGACAACACGCACCGGCGCATCCGCCGCCCGGACGGGCCCAGCCTCATCGTGCTCGACAAGAAGACCGGCCGCCTCGTCGCCCGGGACCGTGAGCGGATCGGGCCGCGTATCTTCCACTGCACGTGGTCCTCGCCGGCCCTCGGCGAGCCGGGCGGGCGCAGGCTGGTGTTCTACGGCGGAGGCGACGGCATCTGCTACGCCTTCCAGGCCCTGCCGCCGGCCGCGGCGCCGGACCCGCCGGATGCGACGCCCGCCACGCTGAGGAAAGTCTGGTGGTTCGACTGCGACCCCAACGCGCCCAAGGAGAACGTGCACCGCTACATCGGCAACCGCCGCGAGAGCCCCAGCAACATCAAGGGCATGCCCGTGTATCACGACGGGCGCGTCTACGTGGCCGCCGGGGGAGACATCTGGTGGGGCAAGCGCCGGGCCTGGCTGAAGTGCATCGACGCGTCCAAGGCCGGCGACGTCACCCGCAGCGGCCTGGTGTGGTCCCACGAGGTCGAGCGCCACTGCTGCTCGACGCCGTCGATCCACGACGGCCTGGTGTACATCCCCGATTGCGGAGGGCTCGTCCACTGCCTGGATGCCGACACCGGCCGGGCCTGCTGGACCCACAAGACCAAGGGGACCATCTGGGGCTCGACGCTGGTGGCCGACGGGAAGGTCTACGTGGGCACTCGGCGAAACGACTTCTGGGTATTCGCCGCCGGCAGGGAGAAGAAGGTCATCAGCTCGATCGACCTGGACAGCCCCGTCAGCGCCCCTGCGACCGCCGCCAACGGCGTGCTCTACATCACCACGATGAGACGCCTGTATGCCGTCTGCAAGTCCGCGAAGTAGACCCTCCGGGCTGCACTCGCCCCCGAGCAGGCCGGAGCGTCAGGAGCGTGCAGGGATGAATTCATCTGGAAGCCAAGAGAACTGGCTGGAGGCGTGCCTGGCGGCCATCCCGAAGGCACGAGTGACCGTCTTCGGCGACTTCTGCATCGACGCGTACTGGCTGATCGATCCGGACGACAGCGAGCTGTCGGTGGAGACTCATCTGCCCGTCCGCCGCGTTCGTCGGCAGCGGTACGGCCTGGGCGGGGCGGGCAACGTGGTGGCCAACCTGGTGGACCTGGGCGTCGGACAGGTGCGCGCGGTGGGGCTTGTAGGGGACGACCTGTTCGGCCGGCAGATGCTGGAGATGCTCCAGCGGCTCAACGTGGACGCCCGGGGCATGTTGACGGGCTCCGGCGGCTGGCAGACACAGGTGTACGCCAAGCCGTGCGTCGGCGAGGAGGAGCAGAACCGGATCGACTTCGGGCCCTTCAACACACCGATCGAGGCCGACGTCGAGGCCCTCTCGGCGGAGCTGGACCGTGCCGCCGGCGAGTCGGAGGCGGTGATCCTGAACCAGCAGGTGCCGGCCGGCGTCTCCACGCCGGAGATGATCGAGCGGATCAACGCCGTGGTGGCGTCGCGGCCGCAGTGCCGGTTCCTCGTCGATTCGCGGCATCGGGCCGAGCTGTACGAGGGGTGCCTGCTGAAGCTCAACGCGCACGAGGCGGCCCGCCTGGCGGGCGGGCCCCGGCCGCTGGAGGAGCGAATCCCCGCGGCCGCGGCGCGTGACCTGGCCGCACGCCTCCGCGAGCGCACCGGGCGGACCGTGTTCGTGACGCGCGGCGAGGCCGGGCTCGTCGTCGCCGACGAGGCCGCCGTCCACGACGTGCCGGGCATCCAGGTCATCGAGCGGACCGACCCGGTCGGGGCGGGCGACACGGCCACCAGCGCCCTGGCGGCCGTGCTGGCTGCCGGCGGCGACGCGCTGACGGCCGCCAAGCTCGCCAACATCGCCGCGTCGATCACCGTCCGCAAGCTCCAGACGACGGGGACGGCCACGCCGGAGGAGATCCGCCAAGTCTCTCCCGAGCCGGATTACGTCTATCTGCCCGAGCTGGCCGACGACCCCCGCAAGGCGCGATACCTGGGGGATTCGGAGATCGAGATCGTCCGCGACCTGCCCGACGACGTCAACGTCCGCCACGCCATCTTCGACCACGACGGCACGATCTCGACCCTCCGGCAGGGCTGGGAGGAGATCATGGAGCCGATGATGGTCCGGGCGATCCTCGGGCCGCGATACGACGACGCGGATGAGGCCCTGTACCACAGGGTGGTGGACGCGGTCCGCGCCTTCGTGGACAAGACCACCGGCGCGCAGACGCTCGTTCAGATGCAGGGGCTGGTGGGGCTCATCGAGCGGTTCGGCTGCGTCAAGAAGGCCGACGTCCTCGACATGCACGGATACAAGGCCCTGTACAACGAAGAGCTCATGGCGATGGTGCGGCGGCGCGTGGCCAAGCTCCGCCGCGGCGAGCTGGACGCGGCGGACTTCCTCATCAAGGGGGCGCGGGAGTTCCTGGAGGCCCTCTGCGCCCGCGGCGTGAAGCTGTACCTCGCCAGCGGCACCGACCGCTCCGACGTCGCCGCCGAGGCCGAGACGCTCGGCTACGCCCACCTCTTCGACGGCCGCATCTTCGGCGCGGTCGGCGACGTCAGGGTCGAGGCCAAGCGAGTCGTTCTCCAGCGGATCTTCACCGAGCACGACCTGACCGGCCCGGAAGTGGCCACATTCGGCGACGGGCCGGTCGAGATCCGCGAGACCCGCAAGCGAAGCGGCATCGCCGTGGGCCTGGCCGGCGACGAGGTCCGCCGTTTCGGACCGAGCCTGGCCAAGCGATCCCGCCTGATCCGCGCCGGCGCGGACCTGATCGTGCCGGACTTCAGCCAGCGCGACAAGCTGCTGGAGTCACTGCTCCAGGCGGGGTGAACCGACGACGCCCCCCTACGGATACCACCGGAAGATGTTGCCCACGTCGGGGACGTGCCGGACGGCTTCGTCGCTGACGGCGGTCATGCTCTCCAGCACGTCCCGGGAGATCTCGCCGCGCATGGCGGCGGCGTTCTGGGCGGCCTGGGCGGCGTTTCTCGCGCCGACGAGCGTGGAGGTGACGGACGGGCGGCTCGCCACCCAGCGGATGGCCAGCTCGACGAGCGGCCGGGCCGCCTCGGCGGCGATCGCCTTGAGGTGCTCGACGGCGTCGTAGACGTGCGGCCAGACCTCGGAATCGAACAGCACGCCGTGGCGCCGGTGGTCGTCCTCGCCGAACCGCACCTCGCGCGGGAACTTGCCCGTCAGGATGCCCTCGGCGATCGTGCTGTACGTCACCACGGCGATGTCGTGCTCGCGGCAGTAGGGGATCACGTCCGCCTCGGGGTATCGCCAGAAGAGGTTGTAGCACATTTGGTGGGCGTTGATCGTGCCGACCTCGCCGACCGCCGCCATCTGCTCGACGGAGAAGTTGCTCACGCCGACGGCGTGGATCTTGCCCTGCCGGCGGGCGGCCTCCAGCGCCTCCATTACGGGGCGCATGTCCTTGCCCTTCCGCGGCCAGTGGATGTAGTACAGGTCGATGCAGTCCACGGCGAGGTTGGCCAGGCTCCTGTCGAGCGAATCGGTGATCTCCTCGCCGCGGGCGTTGGCCGTGTTGCCCTTGGTGGCGAGGAACACCTTCTCCCGGCGGCCGTTGCCCGCGAGGAACCCGCCGACCACGCGCTCGGACGCCCCGCCGCCGTAGGCGATGGCGGTATCGAAGTGGCTTATTCCCGCCGCGTAGGCGGTCTCCATGGCGGCCATCGAGTCCGCGTCGTCCTGGCCGCCCCATTCCCGGCCGCCAAACGCCCAGCAGCCCAGCGCCAGCACATTGTGCGGCTTGTCCACGGGCTCGATTCTCACGGTGGGCAGGGCGATGCCGCCTGACGTCTCTGAGTCGGTCATTCCGTTTTCCTTTCCGAACGGGATCGCCGCGTACGTTTCGCGCAGCGGCTGGCAGCGGTCAATGGTACGGCATTTGCGGGAGAGATTCACACGGTCTCTGCGGAGTCCGCGTCCTCGCCTTCCCGCAGGCACCGCAGGTCAGCCTCGCTGAGCGAGACGTCCGCGGCGGCGCAGGAATCGGCGAGCTGCTCGCCCGTTCGCGCGCCGGTCAGGGCGCAGACGCCGAACGGCTGGTGCAGCAGCCAGGCCACGGCGACCTGGTTCGCGCTGCACCCGCGCTCGGCCGCGATGCGCCGTGCGGCCGCGAGACGCCGGTGGTTCGCCTGCGTGCCGTAGTGAAGCTGGACCTCTTCTCGAAAGCCCGGCGCAGTCGCGTCGGCGCCTGGGCCGTACCGCCCGGAGAAGAATCCGCGGGCCTGGGATGAATAGGCCACCACCGGCACGCGCGTCCGCCGATGGCAGGCGAACATCTCCTCGTCCATGGAGCACATGCCCGAGCCCGAGTCGCCCGGCGGCAGGTGGAGGTCGGCCAGCGACCAGCGGACCTGGCTGGCACAGAAGCCGGGCTTTCCGTTGTCCTCTGCCCAGGCGGCCGCGGCGCGCTGGCGATCCGCCAGCCAGTTCGAGCAGCCGACCGCGCGAATGAGCCCGGCCTCGATGTGCTCGTTCAGCCAGGAGAGGACCTCGCCGACGGGCACGGCCCGGTCGTCGCGGTGCAGCCAGTAGAGGTCCACGTGGCCGGTCCGGAGGCGGTCGAGGCTCTCGTGGAGGTCGCTTCGGACGGCCTCGGCGTTCATCCGCGCGGCGTGGGTCCTGATGTCGTGATGGGCGCCCTTGGTGGCGATGAGCACGTCCGACCGGGCGCCGCGCGAGGCCAGCCACTTGCCGATCGTCCGCTCGCTGGCCCCTTCGCCGCCTTCCACCCAGGCGGCGTAGACGTGCGCGGTGTCGATGAAGTTGCCGCCGCTCTCGACGTAGAGGTCCATCAGCCCCAGCGCCCGATCCTCGGGGATCGCCGTGCCGTAGCTCCCCGTCCCGAGGCCGATCACCGCCGGGGACATGTCCGTGCCGGGCAGGTCGAAGTATCTCACGTGAGACTCCCTGGCGGCCCTTCGCACGCAGCGCCAACGACGGCGCCGACGCCGCCTGGCCGGCGCGATTCTACGCGCTCTCGCCGGGCCGATCAAACGGCCGCCCTCGGCGAGCAGGAGCGCCCGGCCGTGGGTTGACAGCCGAGACACCCGCCGTGACAATCCCGAAGGCCGATGAATCGGGCCTCCGCGACGCCGGCGAGCCGTATGCGGCGCGGCAGGGCGAAGAGCGTGCTTGCCGCAGAGGCCCGGAGGCTCAGAGGATTGAGATTCCAGAAGAGAGAAGCACGCGTTTCTCGGGAGGCATCATGTACATGACTGTTGAGAGGCTTGTGGCGGCGGCTGTGCTTGGCGGTTTCCTCGTTGCCGGAGTGCCCGCGGCGGGACGTTCAAAGGTCGTGCTGTTGAGGGACCCGAAGGTCGCGCCGGTGGCGTTCGCGGCAGATGAGATACGCGGCGCCTTGGAGGCAAACGGTTTCTCGGTGACCGATGCGCCGCTCGGGACGGCCGAGGCACCGGCGGGGGCGGTACGGATCCGCCTGGCCGTTGCCGGCGACAACGGCGCCGAGTCGCGGCGGGCCGCGATCCGGCCTCAGGGATATGCCCTTCGCTTCGCCGGGAAGTCCGACTACCAGGTGATCGGTGCCGACGCGGCCGGAGCGATGTACGGCGGCCTGGCGCTCGCCGAGATGATCCGCCTGGAGAAGGGACTGCCCGGCGACGCCAGCATCGTCTGCGCCCCGGCCATCGGGCGGCGCGGGATCAAGTTCAACATCCCGCTCGACGCGCGCACGCCCAGCTACGACGACACCGGCGACGCCGCACAGACTAACATCGTCCACATGTGGGACTTCGCCTTCTGGCGCGAGTTCCTCGACGAGATGGCCCGCCACCGCTACAACACGCTGACGCTCTGGAACCCTCACCCGTTTCCCTCCATCGTCAAGCTGCCCGATTACCCGGACGTCGCGCTCGACGACGTCTGCGCCACGACGCTCAAAGTCGGCTACCGGCTCGGGCGGGACTGGAACGCCGAATACTGGAAGGCCGAGAACCTCAAGGTCGTCAAGGAGATCCCGATCGACGAGAAGATCGCCTTCTGGCGGCGCGTGATGAAGCACGCCGGAGACCGCGGCATCGGCGTCTACTTCATCACGTGGAACGTCTACGTCAACGGCGCCGAGGGCAAGTACGGAATCACGCACGCCCAGACGAACCCGAAGACCATTGCCTATCTGCGCGCATGCGTCGGCGAGACGATCAAGACGTATCCGCTCCTGGCGGGCATCGGCGTCACGGCCGGCGAGAGAATGCAGCACCGCAAGGGCGAGTTCTCGAAGGAGAAGTGGCTCTGGAAGGCCTACGGCACGGGCGTGCTGGACGCGAAGAAGGCCCTGCCGGCGCGGGAGGTCCGCTTCATCCACCGCTACTGGCAGAGCGGCGCGGGGCCCATCGTCGAGGACTTTGCGAGCAAGTACCCCGACCGCTTCGAGCTGAGCTTCAAGTACGCCCGGGCGCACATGTACTCATCGACGAAGCCGCCGTTCGCCGACGGGCTCCGCGAGGAGCTCAAACAGCACAAGCTCAAGTGCTGGTGGAACCTCCGCAACGACGACATCTTCAACTTCCGCTGGGGCGACCCGGACTACGCGCGCGAGTTCCTGGGCAGCCTGCCCGCGGGCTTGACGGCCGGATACCACATGGGCTCCGACGGATACGTGTGGGGCCGGACGCACACCGACGTCGACCCCGGGCAGCGCGGCCGGCTCGAGATCCGCAAGCACTGGTACCGGTTCATGCTCTGGGGCCGCCTGGGCTATGACCCGAGGCTCGACCGCGGCTTCTTCGAGAAGGCCCTCGCCGCTCACTTCCCGGAGCTGTCGAAGCCGGCTGCGCTGTACGACGCCTGGCAGAGCGCGTCGAGGATCATCCCGCTGGTCAACCGATTCCACTGGCGGAACTGGGACTTCATGTGGGCCGTCGAGGGCTGCCTCGACCGGGGCAAGGGGTTCCACACGGTGGACGACTTCATCAAGGTCAGGCCGATGGAGCGAAGCGGCATCGTCTCGATTCCCGAATACGTGGATGCCGAGCTCTCGAACAAGCCCGCGGAGGGCACGACGCCGGTGCAGGTGGCCGGCAGGCTGCATGAGCACGCCCGCCGGGCGCTCGCCCTGGCGGCCGACGTACGCGCGGCGGCACCGAAAACGGGCAAGGAGCTCCGCGAGACGTTTTTGGACATCGAGGCGATGGCCCACCTCGGCGATTACTACGCCGAGAAGATCCTCGGCGCCGTCGAGCTGTGTGCGTTCCGCAAATCGAAGGACGCGAAGCGCAAGGCCGCGGCCGTGGAGCATCTCGCCCGGGCCGTCAAGCACTGGGAGAGCTACGCGAAGGTCGCCGCGGGCCTCTACCGCCCCCAGCTCCTGGCCCGCACGCGGCGGGTGGACTTCAGCGCACTTCTCGAGGATGTGAAGAAGGACGTCGAGATCGCCAGGCGCCGGTAGCGGGCCGCGGGCCCGCCCGCCAGGCGCGAGAAGAGGCTTGATCCGCAAGGACCGGCGCGCTATGCAATCTCATACGAACAGGGACCTGTGAGGAGTTTCCGCATGCGCTTTCAGAACAGAATCTCAACGGCGTTCCTCATGACGGCGGCACTCGCCGGCGCCGCACGTGCCCAGACGGCGGAGGAGATCCTCACCGCCACGGGCGTCAAGGGCGGGCTGGTGGTTCACCTCGGATGCGGCGACGGGACCTTGACGGCGTCCATGCGCGTCAACGACCGCTACCTGGTTCATGGGCTCGATACGGACCCCGAGAACGTGAGGAACGCGCGCAAGCTTGTCCAGTCCAAGGGAGCGTATGGCCAAGTTGCCGTCGATCGGCTTGGCGGCCGATCTCTGCCGTACGCCGACAACCTGGTCAACCTGGTGGTCGCCGAGAACGTCGCCGCCGTGCCCATGGCCGAGATCATGCGCGTGCTGGCGCCGCAAGGCGTGGCCTACGTCAAGGACGGGGGCAAATGGACGACACGCCGCAAGCCCTGGCCGAAGGCGATCGACGAGTGGACGCACTATCTTCACGACGCCTCCAACAATGCCGTCGCGCGAGACACGCGGGTGGGGCCGCCGGCTCGGCTGAGATGGGTCTGCGGGCCGCTGTGGGCCCGCAGCCACGAGTTCACATCGAGCCTCTGCGCGATGGTGTCGGCGAAGGGGCGGCTGTTCTACGTGTTCGACGAGGGGCTCACCGGCGTCACGCCGCCGTCGCTGCCCGAGCGATGGACCCTGATCGCGCGAGACGCCTTCAACGGCGTGCTGTTGTGGAAGCGGCCGGTGACGAAGTGGCGATCGGACCGGTGGAAGAGCAGGGCGCTGCGGAGCGCCCCCCCGACGGTCCCCCGCTGCCTCGTCGCGGAGGGCGACCGCCTCTTCGTGACGCTCGGGCGCGGCGCGCCCGTATCGGTCCTCGATGCCGCGACGGGCGAGGTCCTGACGACCTGTGAAGGAACCGAGGAGACCCAGGAAATCCGCTGCCTTGGCGGCGTCCTGCTGCTCTGCAAGGGCAGAGGCGCGATCGTGGCCATCGACACGAAGACCGGCAAAAAGCTCTGGGAAGTGACGGGGAGAATTCAGCCGCTGACCCTGGCCGCCCAAGGCTCCAAGGTCTTTTACCAGGCAGGGCAGACCGTCTTCTGCGTTGAGCTCGGCAGCGGCAAGGAGCTGTGGCGATCCGACGGCAAGACGCCCGCCTCCCTGCTCGTCGTGCACGGCGATCGCGTCGTGGCGGCCGGCAGGTCGGGGCTCCAGGCCCTCGCCGCGGATACCGGCAAGGTGCTCTGGACCGCCAAGGGCCGCATCGGTGGGCGGGGCGAGCTCTTCGTTGCGAACGGCCGGGCGTGGCATTGGCAGGGCCGCGAGATCGTCGGCCGCGACCTCAACACGGGCGAGCTGACCGAACCCCTCAAGACGGACGACGTCTTCACGCTCGGCCACCACCTCCGCTGCTACCAGAGCAAGGCCACCGAGCGGTATCTCATCACGCCCAACCGCGGCGTGGAGTTCGTCAGCCTGACGGGCGAGAAGAACACCCAGCACGACTGGCTCCGCGGGCCGTGCAGGTTCGGCATCATGCCGTGCAACGGTTTGCTCTACGCCGGTCCGCATCCGTGCTTCTGCTATCCGGGTGTCAAGCTGACGGGCTTCAACGCCGTGGCCTCCTCCGCGGGGTCTGCGGAAGCCAAGGCCTCGGCGGAGCGCCTGGAGCGGGGACCGGCTTATGGCAAGGCGGCAAATCCGCAATCCGCAATCCGCCTGCCGGCAAGGCAGGTCCGCAATCCGCAATCCGCAATCCGCAATCCGCAATCAGTGGACTGGCCGACCTACCGTCGTGATGCGCGGCGAAGCGGCGCCACGGCGTCTGAGGTCCCCGCCCAGGTCCCCGCCCAGTGGAAAGTGAGTCTTCCGGGCCCACTGACGCCGCCGGTGGTGGCCGACAATCGCCTATACGTGGCCGCCAAGGACGAACACACGCTC
Source organism: uncultured Planctomycetaceae bacterium (assembly GCA_964427875.1). Taxonomy (GTDB): domain Bacteria; phylum Planctomycetota; class Phycisphaerae; order SM23-33; family SM23-33; genus CAYRVX01. The sequence goes on along the minus strand of CAYRVX010000055.1, from coordinate 24,059 downwards.
CACGCGCTTCGCATCGAGGACGGCCGGACGCTCTGGCGCTTCACGGCGGGCGGGAGGATCGACTCTCCCCCGACCGTCCATGGCAACCTCGTCCTCTTCGGCTGCGCCGACGGGCGCGTCTACTGCCTGCGGGCGTCGGACGGCGAGCTGGCCTGGCGGTTCCGAGCGGCACCCTCGGAGCGTCTCATCGTCGCCTTCGGCCAGTTGGAGTCGCCCTGGCGCGTGCACGGAAGCGTCCTGATGACCGGCGGCCTGGCCTACTGCACGGCCGGGCGGTCGACGTATCTCGACGGCGGGATCCGCCTCTTCGCCCTCGACCCCAAGACGGGCAAGGCCGTGCACGAAGCATGCCTGGACACGTGGGCGCCGACCCGCAAAGACGCGGTGAACAAGCCGTTCATCCCCGGATACCACATGGAAGGCGCGATCTCGGACATCCTCGTGAGCGAAGGTGACTTCATCTACCTGGGCCAGTACAGGCTCGATCGCGCCCTCGCCGAGCAGGAGGCCCCCTACGTCATGCCGCCCGCGGATGACAAGACCGTCGGCATGGACCTCTCCAACCAGCCATTCATTGTTCCCGACGAGAACCCCAAGGCCGACTACGAGACCCATCAGCGAAACTGGCTCGAGCGGACCCAGAAGGGATTGGTGGCCAAGCTGAAGGAGAAGTTCGGCGGCTGGAGCCTCGGCCAGCGGCAGATGGGGCTGCACGTTCTCTCCACCGGCGGCTTCCTGGACGACTCCTGGTACAATCGCACGTTCTGGATGTACTCGGCGACCTGGCCCGGCTACTACATCGCCCATCGCGGCGCGAAGACCGGCCAACTGCTGGTCGTCGGTCCCGAGAGGACCTACGCCGTGCAGGCCTATCCGTCGAGGAACCTCCAGAGCCCCCTGTTCACTCCGGCCGAGAAGGGCTACCTGCTCTTCGCCGACCGGAACGACGACGAGCCGGTTCTCGACTATAGAACGCGGGGCACCACGAAAGGGTGGGGCTTCACCCGCAAGGGGCCGCCCGTGTGGCACCATTGGGTGCCCGTCCGCATCCGCGCCATGGTGCTGGCCGGCAAGCACCTGTTCGTCGCGGGCCCGCCGGACGTCGTGGATCCGAATGACCCGATGGGTGCCTTCGAGGGCCGCAAGGGCGCCGTCCTCCGCGGGTACTCGGCCGCCGACGGGAAGATGCTGGCCGAACGGAAACTCGACTCCCCGCCCGTATTCGACGGCCTGATCGCCGCCGCCGGCCGCCTGTTCCTGTGCACGACCAGCGGCCGAGTCATCTGCTTCGGAAAGACCAAGTGACGCTCGATGCCCGCGTGCCGTGCCCCCAGGGGATTCGGCGCCCTACGGTTTCTGCTCGCGGAGCCAGGCGAGCCACTCGTCGAGGCCTTCGCCCGTCTCGTTGGACAGGCGGATGAGCGGGGCGGCGGTGTTGACCTTCGAGAGGTCCTCGCGGACGCGGCCGAAGTCGTACTCCAGCACGCCGACCAGGTCCACCTTCGTCAGGAGGATCACGTCGGCCTTCTGGAAGAGCACGGGGTACTTGGCGACCTTGTCGTCGCCCTCGGGCACGCTCAGCAGCACGGCGCGGCGGTGCTCGCCGAGATCGAACGCCGCCGGGCAGACCATGTTCCCGACGTTCTCGATGAAAAGGTAGTCGATGGCCTTCAGGTCCAGGCTGTCGAGCCCTTCGGCGACCTGTGCCGGCGAGAGGTGACACCCGCGGCCGGTGTTGATCTGCGTGACCTGTGCGGCCACGCCTTCCAGGCGTTCGGCGTCGCGTGTGGTCTGGAGGTCGCCGACGAGCACGGCCGCGTGGACGCTCTCGCCCAGCAGCGGCAGGGACTTCTGGAGCAGCGTCGTCTTGCCGCTGCCGGGCGCGCTGAGCACGTTGACGCAGAGCAGGTGGGCCTCATCCATCCGGCGGCGGTTGGCCTTGGCCAGGGCGTTGCCGGCGTCGAGGGCGCTTTTCACCAGGTTGATCTTCATGGCGATGAAGTCCCTTCTTCGCTCTGGCAGACGATCGACCTGAGGATTATATCGTCGCCCTCGACGATGTCCACGTCGGCCTGTCCGCACTGCCGGCAGAGGAACTCGCCGATCTCCGGCGTGAAGACGCTGCCGCAGGCGCGGCACTTCGCCTTGATGGGGACCTCCTTCAGGTTCAGCCGGGCCCCCGCCGCCGCCGTGCCCTCCGAGACGATCGACCACGCCATCTCCAGCGCCTCGGGCACGACGAGCCTCATCGCGCCGACCTGGAGATGGACCTCCTCGATGCGCCCGGCGCCGTGGGCGGCCGCCGCGTCGAGAACGCTTTGCAGCAGGCCGGTCGCAATGGACATCTCGTGCATGTCGCCTTCCCAACGTCAACAGATCCGCGGCAGCTCCTCGCCGTAGGGGCGCTGGACGATCCGCCGGCCGCCGGCGCGGGTGAGCAGCTCGACGAGCGGCCAGTCGGACTTCTCGCCGAAGCACCCGATCAGGGCCCCGTCTGCGCCCAGCGGGTGGGCCCGGCAGGCATTCAGGAGCTTCTCGGCGTCGCCCGCCGCGACAACGGCCACCACCTTGCCCTCGTTGGCCACGGTGAGCGGGTCGAGCCCGAGCAGTTCGGATGCGTGCCGCGCGGCCGGCGACAGCGGCACGGCGGCCTCGTCGATCTCGATGGACAGGTGCGTCTCGTCGGCCAGGTCGGCCAGCACGCCGGCCAGCCCGCCCCGCGTCGGGTCGCGGAGGAACTTCACGCCAGCGCCCGAGGCCAGCATGGCCTGCACGACGCCCGTCAGCGGGGCCACGTCGCTGGCGATGCTCGTCCGGAAGCTCACGCCCTCGCGGGCGCTCATCACGGCCAGGCCGTGCTCGGCGATCCGCCCGGAGACGAGCATCGCGTCGCCCGGGCGAATCTCCGCGGCGCTCAGGTCGACGCCGTCTGCCAGCTCCGCGATGCCGGCGGTCGTGACGGTCATGCCGCCGGAGCCGCGATGCTCGACGACCTTCGTGTCGCCGGTGGCGATGACCACGCCGGCCTCGGCGGCGGCCGCGGCGATCGAATCGACGATCCGCTCCAGCGCCGCGATCGGCAGGCCCTCCTCGAGGATCAGCGCCAACGACAGCGCCTTCGGCACGGCGCCCATGACGGCCAGGTCGTTCACCGTGCCGCAGACGGCCAGACGACCGATGTCGCCGCCGGGAAACTCCAGCGGCTGGACCACGAACGCGTCGGTCGTCAGGCAGATCCGCCCGCCCGGTCGGTCGAGCACGGCCGAGTCCGTCAGCGGGTCGAGCAGGTCGTTTGCGAGCCTGGGCACGATCCGCTCGGCCAGCAGCAGCCGGGTCAGCTCGCCGCCGCCGCCGTGGGCGAGTACGATCTGCTCGGCGTTCGGATGTTCGTCGGGCGCCTCGGGCATTCTGTTCCTTATCGGGCCTCACGCCGGTTGTACTTGTACCACGCCGCGCACGTGCCTTCGCTGGAGACCATGCACGGGCCGACCGGCGCGACCGGCGTGCACTGCCGGGCGAAAAGCGAGCAGTCGGCCGGCGTCACCTTGCCCTGGATGACCTCGCCGCAGCGGCAGCCGGGGGGCTCGTAGTCCTCCCCGAGCGTGACGCCGAAGCGCTCGCGCGCGTCGAATCGCCGGTACTCCTCTCGCAGCTCGAGCCCGCTGGCGTCGATGGTTCCGATGGCCCGCCAGACGGCCGGGGCGGGCGCGAAGACGTCGTCGATCATCTTCCGGGCGATCTCGTTGCCCTCGTCGCTGACGGCGACGCCGTAGACGTTCTCGACGAACGCCTCGCCGGCCGCCGCCTGGCGGACCAGGGCGAGAATGCCTTCGAGCATGTTGACCGGCTCGAACCCGGCCACGACGCACGGCTTGCCGTAGTCCTCCGCGATGGGGCCGTACGCGCGGGCCCCGATGATCACGCTGACGTGCCCGGGGCACAGGAAGCCGTCGATGGGCACGCCGCCGCCCGAGAGCAGCGCCGCCATCGCCGGGATGACCAGCTTGTGGCCGGGCAGGATGAGGAAGTTCGCCAGGTCGGACCGCTGGGCCTCCAGGACGGCGGCGGCCGTCGCGGGCGCCGTCGTCTCGAAGCCGACGGCCAGGAACACGACGTTGCGGTCGGCGCGGCTGCGGGCGGCCTCGACGGCGGCGCGGGCGGAGTAGACGACCGTGACGTCGGCGCCGCGCCCGCGGGCGTGCTCGAGGCTGCCCGCGCGGCCGGGCACGCGAACCATGTCGCCGTAGGTGCAGATCGCCACGTCGTCTCGCCGGGCGAGCCGGCAGGCGGCGTCGAGGTACCCGGCGCTGGTGACGCAGACGGGGCAGCCCGGGCCGCTGATCAGCCGGACCTGCTCCGGCAGGAGGCTCTTGACGCCGCTGCGAAACAGCGACACGGTGTGGGTGCCGCAAACCTCCATGAGCTGGATGCGCTCGAGGCCGGCCGCCGCCTCCGTGATCCGACTGACGAGCTGTTCGATCTTCGCCCTATCCAACGCTGCCGTCCGTTTCGCCGGCCGGCCGAGCGGCCCGCAGCTCCTCGGGAATCTCGCCCGCCCCCTGGAAGCTGAGGTACTCCCACGTCTCGCGGGCGTCGTCCTCGTCGATCAGCGTGATCGCGAAGCCCGCGTGCACGAGCACCCAATCGCCCACCCGGGCCTCCGGCGTCATCGCGAGGCACACGTCCACGCGGCTGCCCTGGAAGTCCACCGTGGCGATATGCCCGCCGATGGGATCGGCCTCGTCCTTCGTGACCTCAACGATCTTGCCCGGTACGGCCAGACACATAACGCTTGCTCCTGAACCGCGCGCCGCGCTGCCGGAACAGTATAGCAGTTCCGCACCCGGAGGGGCATGGGCTTGAGTCCGCTGTTTGCCACTTGTCAAACCCATGATGCGCAGTATGGTCCAATATCGCGCGGCCTGCGTGTCGGGCGGCGCGCCGGCGACCTCATCTCGATTGCGCAGGAAGACGGCTATGCAACGGCAAATGAGACAAGGAATCTGCTGCGCCGCCGTCCTTCTGCCGGTTGCCGCCCTGCCCTTTCGGCTCGGCGCCGAGGAGACCGACCGGATCTCCGCGCCGCTGCCGAGGAACGTGGAAGCGACCCTCGCGACGGCCGAGGAGGACGTCTTCTGGCGCGGCGTGACGCTGCGGCTGGGCGGTCGTCCTGGGCATGGGGCTAAAGGGCACCTTCCCCGTGAGCATCCCGCCGGAGGCGGAGGTGACGCACTTCCGCGACGAGGACCGGACGGTGGTGATCCGCGCGGTCGCGAAGAAGGGCATGCCCGGCACGGAGGGGACGTATCACGTGGCCGCGGACTTCAGCGGGCTCTCCGGCGCGCCGAGCCTTGCGGACGCGTGCCGCGGTGGTAGAATCACGGTAGCGGACCGCGACGGCCGCGGGCTGCGCTTCATCGCGCGATGCCGCACAGAGGGGACGTGTCAGATGAAACGGCGCATACTTGGACTGTTGACGCTGACGTTGCCCTTCTCCACAGCCCCGTTGCGGGCGGATGAGGTCGATCACCTCGTCAACGACCTCAAGCCGTCCCCGGTGGACTATGCCGCCTGGGCCGGCAACCTCCTCAAGGCCGCAGAAGGCCTGGAGAAGAAGCCCGAAGCGCAAGTGCGGCTCTACGAGAAGGCCTACGAGCTCGGCATCAAGAACGCAAAGGGGTATCCTACGGCAATCAAGGCGGCCCGGGTCCTGTGGACGGCCGGCAAGGAGAACAGGCTCGCGTGGGGCCGGAAGCTCCTGGCCGTCCTCAAGCTCGACTGGCGGGCGGCGGGCCGAAAGGGAAAGGAAGCGGCGGCCAAGGCATACCTGGACCACCTCATCGCCGTGGCGGACGATCTTGCCGTAACGGACGACGTGGCGGAGGCCGTCCCTCTTTACACGGAGGCATCCTACAGGGCCAAGCAGTATGCGCCGGATCGCAGGGAGGAGGTCTCCCGGAAGCTGAAGGACGTAAGGCAGCAGAAGGCCCTTCAACAGCGGCTGGCACAGTGCAAGCGGCAGGTGGCGGCGAATCCCAAGAACCTTCTGGCCCGCGAGCAGTTGATTCGCCTCTACGCCGCGGAGCTCGACGACCTGGCCGAGGCCGCGAAGCTGCTGACGCCCGACGTCTCGGAGAAGCTGCGGACCTACGTCCCCCTGGCGCAGAAAGGCGTCGACCAGGCCCCCAAGGAGGCGTGTCTCGAGCTGGGCGACTGGTACAAGTCGCTTGCGGCCGAAGCGACGCTGCGAGGCAGGGCGAAGTGCCTGGCAAGGGCGGCGGGGTATTACCAGCGGTTCCTGAAGCTGGAGGCCGATCCGGTTCAGGCCGTTGTCGGCAAGGCGAAGCTCAGCGGGCTGCTCCAGGTCTCCGGGACGATTCGGGCAAAGGCGGACGACCTGTGCTGGGTTTGTGTCAACGGCAATCTGATCGCGCAGAGCCCGCGCAAGTGCCGCCCCTGCAAACCCGCGAAGATCGCGCTGCGGATCGGCGACGTCATCTGCGCGAAGCTGAAGGACGTCATCCTCGCAGGCAGGGGGTTCCACATGCACTTCACGGGCGACGACGGCAGGGTCCTCTTCGGCAGTGATGCGGACTGGCGATATTACCGCCCGGCGGACCCGGAGAAGTGGTGGGTATTCCAGCCGAGCGACGACGACGGGAAGTGCCGGTTCTGGGGCAGCGAGCGCGTCAGTATCTGGGGAAAGGGCAACCCGGCCTACGTCTATCGCGTTGTCGCCGCCGGCGACCTGGCTCCGCCGCCCTGGAAGGCCGGCGGCGCCGCGAACGCCGACACGCCGGGCTGACCGGCGGAGGCCCGCGGCCCAACGGGCACGGCGGCTGGGGAGATCGCGGATGAAGACTGCCTTCGTGGCGATATGCCTCGTGCTTGTGGGCGGCCCGGCGGCGGGCAATGCTGCGCCGGCGGCGAAGCCGCAGCGCCCACCGACGCTGCGGCACGTGAACTACGTCGCGATTCGCGCGGCGCGCGGCCGGCGGGTCGAGTGCCGGGCGGCCTGCATCGCCCACGGCCGGTCATATGCGGATCGGCTGAGGTGCCGCCTTGTGCGCCCCGACGGGTTCGTGGCGGCGTCGGCCTCCGTTCGGCCGGGCGAGAAGGCCGTGCTGGCTGCGCCGATGGACCGGGACGGCCTCTGCACGCTGGAGACGAGCTCGGGCTGGAACCTCGCCGAGGTCGAGCTGCCCGCGGGGGTCCCGCACGCCTACCGCAGCGGGCTGGACGCGCCGCTGAAGACCGTCCGCGAGTGGGGGCCGCTGCACTTCCACGTGCCGGCGGGGACCCGCTACTTCAACATCTTCGTCCACGCCAGGACCACGCGGGAAGGCCTGCATCTGACGGTCCGGGGCCCGCGCGGCGAGGTCGTCCGCGAGGAGGACGGCGACTTCGACAGCCGCACGAAGGTCCAGGTCCGCGTGCCGAATGGCCGGGACGGCGCGGCCTGGTCCGTCGCCGTCTCCCGCGCGAAGACCAAGGGCCTGTACCTCGACGACGTGCACCTGGAGCTGGGCCGCCACCTGCCGCCTTTCCTGGCGCCCCGGGCGGAGTGGGCCAGGCTCTTCGCGGGCAACTGGCGATACGACCCCAAGGCGCCGAGCCCGCCGGCGAGCTTTGAGAAGACGGCGGCGAGGCTCGAGCCGTTCCGCGGGGCAACCGGGGCCAAGATCGATCGGGCCCGTTCGCGCGATCCGTCCGGCGGATGGAGGACGTCGCTGCCGTTCACGTACGTGCTCGACTACGGCGCGAAGCACCTGGGCAGCGCCGAGTACGTTTCCGCCGTCGCGACCGCGCCGCCCGCGCTGCTGCACCTCGGCAAGGACGTGCCGTTCAACCACGGCTGGGGGCCGATCCGGGCGCTGGGCGGCGAGAACCAGGCCTACGGGACCGACGGGCACATCGCCCGCATCTCGCCCGAGGCCGTCCGGCAGCGCATCAAAGGCCTGAAGCAAATGGTCGATCGCCTCCACGAAGCCGGCGTGCGATGGGTCGTGCCCTACGTCTGCGGGATGACCGTCAACGGCGACCACGAGCGCCGCACCGGGTTCTGGGAGTTCTACGACCACTGGGACGAGTACCGCCGGCTCGGCCTTGCGGCCCGGCCGAAAGACGACCCGCGCGACTGGCTCCAGCGGCATCCCGACGGCAGCAGGCGGATCTACTACCGCTACGACTACCGCGGCGGCTTCTACCCGCCGTTCAAGACGAACCACCGCTACGCCGCCTGCTGGCGGAGCGGCGGCTGGCGGACCTGGCTGTGCGAGGTGGTCCGCTTCGTCGCACGGTGCGGCTACGACGGGGCGTTCGTGGACAACGCCAACTCGCAGCGCTGCCAGTGCCCGCGATGCCTGGAGGCGTTCCGGCAGCACCTGAAGGACAACTTCCCCGCGGCCCGGGCCCGCGAGCTGTTCGGCGACGTCCCGCTCGAGACCGTGGGCTTCCCCCCCGAGCAGAACACGCCGCTGTACGCCGAGATGAACCGCTTCTGGTGCGACACGGTGCGGGACGAGCTGGCGACGCTGAAGGCCGTCGGCACCCGCGAGCTGGGGCGCGAGTTCCTGGTCTTTCCCAACGGCGGCCGGCCGGAATGCATCCAGCGAGGCCTGCGCGACGCCGACTTCGTCATGTTCGAAAAGAGCACCGGCGACTACGGGACGCATCCGGGCATGGTGCTGGCGCCCGTCTTCGAGGGCGTCAAGCTGCGGGCCTGCAACGACAACGTCTTCGAGCACAAGTTCGTGCAGTGCCTTCGCCGCCGCGTCCGGCCGATCGTCCTCAGCCGGGCGGGCTGGCCGCGACGCCGGCCGTGGCTCATGCTCAACGCCAGCGCGGCCAGGCTGGGCATGGCCGAGTGCGGGGCGTTCAGCGGCGGCGGGGGGTTCCTCCTCCGGCCGTACTTCGACGTGTACCACGACGCGCTCAACGAGTACCGCCGTTTCTTCGAGGCGCATCCGGACATCTACGCCGGCCTGGACTCCTACGCGCGAATCGCCGTGCTCGCCTGTCCCGAACAGCGGTGGCTGGGCAACGCCGCGCACCTGGCGGCGGTGCGGGCACTGACGAAGGCCCTGACAGAGGCCCACGTCCTGTTCGACTACGTTTCCGAGTCGCGACTCGACGAAGCGGCGCTGCGGCGCTACGAGGCCGTCCTGGCGCCCGAGCTGCACGCCGTCTCCGACGCTCAGTTGCGGACGCTTCGCCGGTATGTCGAGGGCGGCGGGCGGCTGATCGTGGTCGGCGGCTTCGCCACGCGCGGCGAGGCCCTGGGCGAGCGCAAGCCGCAGCCCTGGCGGCCGGCGAAGGTGACGCACTGCGAAGGCATGGAGGCGGCCGTCCGCGCGCTCGGCCGCGGGGCGAGCGTCCTTTCGTGCCCCGACGAGCGTCTCGCGCCGTACGTCAAGGTAAACGCCTTCCGAGGGCCGGGGCGGATCGTCCTGCACGTGGTCAACTACAACGTGCCGCTGGGCGCAAGGGCGCCCAGGCCTGCCGCCGTCGACGGCATCGAGCTGAACGTGCCCCTGCCGGAAGGCACGCGGGCCGCATCCGCCGGGACCCACGCGCCCGACGAGCCGAAGCCGACTTCGCCGTCCGTGAGAAACGACGCCGGCCGGGCGCGACTGCGCATCGGGACGCTTGGAATCTACCGCGTCGTCGAGCTGCGCCTGTTGCGATCGTAGAATGGGCAAACGGGCGATGACCGAGCTGGAGGCCGGCGGCTACTTCCCGATGTTCGACCACAGCCTTTCGACGAACGTCGGCTTCGAGGAGCACTGCCGCTGCATGACGCTGCTGCACGAGCTTTGCGGCAGCGCCGAGCTGCACCTGGGCGAGTTCCCGAGGATGTGGCCCGGCCCATGCCCTTCCCCGGCGCGACGGGCCACCCCGGCGGCATGCCCCGGCCGAGCGCGAGATCCCGTTGAGCGAAATGAAGAAGGATATGGCTGATACGGGCCGGGGGTTGTTTAATAGACGAGGCGCTGCACGTTGCAGCCCTTGGAGTAAACAGGCCCGGTTGATGTCTGAACTGTTCGTGAGGTATCGCCATGAAAGCAGAACTCACCCGTCGGAGGTTCCTGAAGGCCGCGGGCGGCTCCGTCGCGGCCCTCGGCGTTCCCTACGTGATCCCCTCGTCGGTGCTCGGGGCCGACGGGTCGGTGGCCCCCAGCGAGCGTATCTGCCTGGCGTCGATCGGCGTGGGCGGCCGGGGCGGCGGCCTGATGGGCTGGTTCCTCGGGTACCGCGACGTGCAGCACCTCGCCGTCTGCGACGTCGACAGCCGGCGCCGCGAGGGCGCCCGGCGGCGCGTGGACGGCCATTACGCCGCCAGGAAGCGCGGCGGCTACAAGGGCTGCGCCGCCTACAGCGACTTCCGCGAGGTCCTCGCGCGGGACGACGTGGACGCGGTCGTGATCGCCTCGCCGGACCACTGGCACGGCCTGCTGAGCGTGATGGCGGCCAGGGCGGGCAAGGACGTGTACTGCGAGAAGCCGATGGCCTCGACGATCTCCGACGGGCGGGCCTCCGCCGACGCCGTCCGCCGCTACGGACGCGTCCTCCAGACCGGCAGCCAGGAACGGTCCAACGCCAAGTGCCGCTATGCCTGCGAGCTGGTGCGCAACGGCCGCATCGGCCGAGTGCACACCATCCGGACGTACCTGCCCACCGGCTACCGCACGAGCGGCGCGACGGGGCCCGTGCCGGTGCCTGAGGGGTTCGATTACGACACGTGGCTGGGCCCGTCCCCGTACGCCGCATACCACCCCAGGCGGTGCCACGGGAGCTTCCGCTGGGTCATCGACTACTCGGACGGTGAGCTGACCGACCGCGGCGCCCACGTCAACGACATCGCGCTGCTCGGGGCCGGGCCGCTCCTGGTCGGGCCCGTCGAGATCGAGGGACGCGGCAAGTGCCTCAACGATCCCATCTGGGACGTGCCATACGAGTACCACATCGAGTTCACCTACGCCAACGGCCTGAGGATGATCGTGGACTCCAACGGCCGGCGGGGCATCCGGTTCGAGGGCACCGACGGGTGGATCTTCGTGGCGATCCACGGCGGGGCGCTGTCGGCCTCGGACCCGAAGATCCTGACGTCGAAGATCGAGCCGGGTGAGATTCACCTCGGCCGCAGCCCCGGCCACGGACAGGACTGGATCCAGGCCATCCGCAACCGCGGCGGGAACGTGGCCCCGGCGGAGGTCGGCCACCGGACGGCCTCGTTCTGCCACCTCACGCTGACCGCCGTGCTGCTGAAGCGGAGGCTCAAGTGGGACCTCGAGCGCGAGCAGTTCATCGACGACGACGAGGCGAACGCCATGCCCATGATCCACCGGACGCCCCGGGAGCCCTGGCGCTTCTGACGCCGCCGGGCTCGCTCCCGCCGACGGGATGTCGCCGGAGGCAAAATTCGGGAGATGTTGCTATAAATGCCTATCTAACAAGGTTTTATAGCTGATTTCCCGAAAAATGGCTTTGTTTCGTAAAAACACTTATGCCGTTTTCCGCGGGCTTTTGGCTCCTGCGATCGAGTCGCGCCCCAACCGTGCCTCTCCCTGGTATTATATGCGCCAAACGCCGCCAGGTTACTGATTATTTCAGAATTTTTCAAAAATTTCTATGCTGGCCAACAGCATTCACTGGGAAATGCCTGTGAAGGCTGGTGCCGCCGGCCCTTCATCGTTCGTGCCCTGCGAAGCAGACGACCTTCCCGTCCGTCGTTGCCATGTAGAGCCTGCCGTACGCGGCGATCATGCCGTCGAAGACCGGAAGGGAGTCGAGCTTGCGGGCGCCGAGCTTCTTGCCGTCCTCGCTCGACAGGGCCCACAGCACCGCGGTCCGGGCGTCTTCGCCGGCGGCATCGGCCTTTCCGAGCGCCCCTACCGAGTCCATCCAGCCGGCGGCGAAGATCGTCCCCCCCGCCAGGACCATGGCGCGGACCTGGAGGGGGACCTCCGCACCCCACTTGTGGCTCACGGTGCTGGTGAACGGCTTGCCGCGGCGCTTCTTCCTGCCCTGCGGGTCCCGGCCCGCCGGCAAGGGCCTGTTCTCCTGGGCATAGAGCCTTACGCCCACGGGAAACTCCCCCGGCTCGTACGTTGCGTATTTCTGGTGGAGGTGCCCCTTGTGCGCCGAAGGCCACATCCCCGGGGAGTGCTTCAGGAACGTGTAGAGCGACTGGACCGCGTACGCGCAGCCGCCGTCGAACACGATGAGCTTTCCGAACGGATTTCCCGGCCCGCCCCTGAAGGCGCCGTTGTGGCGCTGAATCCTGATGGCCGCCCGGCTGCCGAGTGACCAGTTGTGCCTGTGCGCCCAGCAGTCCTCCAGTAGCCCGGTGACCGTGAACAGCGTGTCGAGTCCGGCCGCGGGGCGGCGGTTCAGGGCCCTGTCGAACACGACCTGTCTCATGTTGATCGATTCGCCGTCCGAGACCAGCACGTCCGGCAGCGCAGGGGTCATCTTCTCGTCGAAGCCTTTCCGGGTCGGTTCCGCCGGTGAGGCGGACGCCACGGCCTCGTGCAGCTTGGCTCCCGAGGCCGCGTCGAGGCCGTACAGGCGGATGCCCCCGTCGAGGTACGAGGACCGCCCGGCCGCGAAGTAGACGACTCCCTGCCCTGAGCCCGTCGAAGGGCCGAGAACGAGCACGCTTCCATGCACCGGCCAGACGGACTCGAGCCGGCCGTCCACGAGGACCCGCCGGTCCGCCGGTGCGGCGCGGAATCGCCACGCCAGTTGGCCGTCTTCGGCGCGGATCGCGTAGACGCAGCCGTCGCGCGAGCCGAAGATCGCCAGGCCGGCGAAGATCGTGGGCGGCGAGTCGACCCGCCCGCCGGCCGTGAACCGCCAGATCGCCTTTCCGGTCTCGGCGTCGAGGCAGTGGACCGTGTGCCTGTCGATCGAGCTGATCATCAGCCTGCCGGCGGCGGCGACGGCGCTGCTGAGTTTGCCCCCGACATCGCGGGCCCACTTGCTCTGAAGCGCAGCGGGCACGCCCGAGGGGGTGGCCCCGCTCCGCGTTACGTCGTGGCGGAACGTCGGCCACTCCCCAGATCGCGGCCCGGGCGGCGGCTGCCAGACGAGCCCGGCGGCCTTGGGCTTCCTTTCGGCTGCGGGGGGCGCTTCGGCTTTCGGCCTCTTCTGAGCCGCCGCATAGGCCGGGCCCCTGGCGAGCCTGTCGGCTTCTTTCCTCGCCGGGCCGTCCAGCGAGCTCCTCGCCGCCAGGGCGCAGAACCCGTCGACCTTGACGAAGTTGAAGCACCTGCACGGGTCGGGCGGCGCGTAGATCAGGCCGTTGCAGGGCATGACGCCGTACTGGCATTCGCCCCGGACCCACCAGTTGGTCACGTGCCGGTCGCCCTTGAGGTCCACGAACTCCAGCCCGCGCCGGCCGGTGATGAGGTAGCGCTGCGACGCCTTGTTCCGGTAGCATCGGTGGTGGTGGCCGCCCGGCCAGACGTCCGCCTTCGCGAAGGACCTCTTCACCTGCCCGCTGTGGACGTCGATGCCCAGGAATCGCGTCCCGCCGTCTCCCAGGACGTCCTTCCTGTCCATCCGGACGGTGGCCGTCACGGGAAGCGTCCACGCGAGCCCGTCGATCACGAAGAGGTCCCCGGGCGAGGCGAAGCCCTTGTATCCCTTCGTCTCCCAGAGCTTGCGGCCGTCTTCGATGGAGAACGCGGCGAGCCGGTCCATCGTCAGGCAGAGCACGACGTCATCTGTCGCGACGACGGTCGGCGCATAGTTCCGCAGGAACAGGCCCTTCGTCGCAAATGCCGCACGCCACCTCTGCCTGCCCGTTTCCAGCTCCACGCAGTGGAGGTGCTTGTTGTCCATGTAGAACGCGCTCTTCCCGGCGGCGGCCAGCGAGAGGGGCAGGAGGTACGCGAGGTCGTTCCCGTCCTTCTTCCAGAGCGGCTCGCCGGTGCCGGCCCGGTAGGCGCGAACGGACCTGGCGATCTTCGGCTCGCCCTCCAGCGTGTACTCCCAGTAGGCCCAGACCTGCTTTGCCTGCTTGTTCATGAACTCCGGATCGCCCACGGCCACGAGCAGGACCCCCTTGTGGGAGAGGATCTCTTCGGCCTTCTCGGAGCCGGCATAGGTCCGCAGCGTCCTACCGGTCGCGGCGTCCAGCGCGGTCACCGGCGCTTCGAGGCCGAGCGTCGCGTACACGCGGCCGTTCGTCGAGACGAGCCTTCTCGCCAGCCAGACCGGGCCGGACCGGAAGTAGTACAGGTGCGTGATCCAGGAGTCGATGTCGCGCTTCCACAGCAGCGCCCCGTTGAACGCATCGCGGGCGACGAGCTTCCACCGGGCGGGGCGGTGGATCAGGGAGGTCGGGCCCTCGTCGTAGATGTAGAAGATCCGCCCGCCCGCCGAGGTCATCGCGCTGAGGCTGGCCAGGGAGTCGTGGTCCCTGGACCTCTTTGGGCCGGCGAGCCACTGGATGCGGCGCGGCGGGCCTACCTGCCCGTCGCGGGCCACGGCGTTGTTGCCCGCGTCGTGAAGGAAGTGCGTCCACTCGTCGATGTCCCCCGGGCGGGGCTTTTCGGTCTTTCCCCATTCGCGCCCCTTCCTGACATACGCCGTGCCGCCCGGGGCGAGGACGCGCGCGATCTCACCGGCGGGGACGCCCGGGTCCTCGCAGACGACCAGGTTGACCATGTTATCGGTGTACGGGAGCCGCCGGCCGCCGAACCCCTCAACGGACACCGCCCCGTAGATGCCGAGCGACCGGATGTGCTCCCGCGCGGCGGCGACGTTCTCCGCGCGGGCGTCCAGCCCGTGCACCAGGCAGCGGTCGTTCACCCGAAGCGCCGCCGTCAGCTTCCCGTCGCCGCAGCCGACGTGGACGATCAGCCCCCCCTTGACGCCCGCTGCGCCGACCATCTCCCTCGCCGACTGTGCCCGGGCACAGAGCGTTATGGCCGATACGATCACCCACGTCGCCGCAATCCCTGTGATTCTTCTCATGGCGGAGCTCCCTGTTCTCACGCTTTGGGTCCTCAGTGTACTCGCAAGGTGCACGCCCGGGCCACGCCTTCCTTTGACACCGGCAGGGGCCCGAAGTAAGATCAGGCCGTCGGAAGATCACGTCGATGAGAAGCCTTCGGCCGCGCGGGCCGAAGCGCGGGACCTGACGGAAGGGAGAATCGGACATGGCGACGAGACGTGACCGTGGGTTTCTGATGGATCGGCGGACGTTTCTGCGCGGGCTCGGCGTGGCGGCCGCCGGCGGGGCGCTGGCGGCGATCCCCGGCGCGGCCGCGGCGGCCAGGAAGAAACGCCCGCCGAACTTCGTGATCATCCTCGTGGACGACATGGGCTGGACGGACCTGGCGTGCTTCGGCAGCCGGTACTACGAGACGCCCAACATCGACCGCCTGGCGTCGGGGGGCATGAAGTTCACGAACGGCTACGCGGCCTGCGCGGTCTGCTCGCCGACGAGGGCGGCGGTGATGACCGGCCGCTACCCAGCGCGCGTCGGCGTGACCGACTGGATCCGCGCACGCTTCCAGGGCGGCAAGGCCCGCAAGCCCGGCGAGCCGGAGTACGTCGGCGGGCGCAACAGCAAGGTCCTCTGCCCGCGGAACCCGATCTGGATGGAGCGCCAGGAGGTGACGATCGCCGAGGCGCTCAAGCCGGCCGGGTATACCTCCTGCCACATCGGCAAGTGGCACCTCGGCCCGGACGACTACTACCCGACCCGCCAGGGGTTCGACTACAACATCGGCGGGTGCGACTACGGCCAGCCGCCGAGCTACTTCGACCCGTACCGCAACCGCCGGCTCTCCGAGGGCATCCCCACGCTCAAGCCGCGGCGGGAGGGAGAATACCTGACCGACCGCGAGTCGGACGAGGCCGCGGCGTTCATCAGGAAGCATGCTTCGACAGGCTCAGCACAGGCCAGGCCGTTCTTTCTGTACATGGCCCACTACGCCGTGCACACGCCGATCCAGGGCAAGAAGGACCTGATCGACAAGTACAAGGCCAAGGCGCCCACGAACCAGAAGAACCCGACGTACGCCGCGATGGTCCACAGCGTGGACGACTCCACGGGCAGGATCATGAAGGCCCTGGAGGAGGCGCGCGTGGCGGACAACACCGTGGTGATCTTCACGTCCGACAACGGCGGGCTGCTGGGGCCGACGCACAACGCGCCGCTGCGGGCGGGCAAGGGCTGGCCGTACGAGGGCGGCATCCGCGTGCCGGTGATCGTCCGCTGGCCGGGCGCCGTCCGGCGCGGCGGCACGTGCGACGTGCCCGTCACGAGCGTGGACTACTTCCCGACGATCCTGGCCGCGGCGGGCGTCGAGCCGCCGGCCGGCAGGGCCATCGACGGCGAGGACCTGACGCCCCTGCTCCGCCAGACCGGCCGGCTCAAGCGAGACGCGATCTACTGGCACTTCCCGCACTATCGCGGGAGGAGTATTCCGCCCTACAGCATCATCCGCCAGGGCGACTGGAAGCTCATCAAGCGCTACGACGGCAGGCCGTTCGAGCTGTTCAACCTCACCGACGACCTCGCCGAGAAGACCGACCTGTCGGAGAAGATGCCCGAGAAGGTCAAGCAGCTCGACGCGAGGCTGACGGCCTTCCTCAAGTCCGCCGGCGCCAAGGTGCCCAAGCCCAACCCCGACTACAAGCCCCGCGAGCCGAAGCGCAAAAACCCGAAGCCCTGAGAAGGCCAACAAGGGCCGGCCACTTCAGTGGCCGGCACGAACTGCGGATTCACTCGGTCGCCTTCCGCACGCAGCGAAAGCCGTACGCCTCGTAGCCGAAGCACACGTCGGCGAAGCCGGGCTCCTCGCTGTTGCGTGCGGCACAGCGGCAGGCCTCGGGCGTGGCCCGCCAGTTGCCGCCGCGCAGGACGCGCTCCTTACCGGCGGCCGGGCCGCGCGGGGCGTCGGCCGCCGCCGTGCGGTAGTACGCCTCGTCGTACCAGTCGTTGCACCACTCGGCCACGTTGCCGTGCACGTCGTGCAGGCCCCACGGGTTGGGCCCCTTCCGGCCGACCGGGTGCGTCGTCTTGTGGGAGTTGGCCTTGTACCAGGCGTATCGCCCCAGTTGCGCCGCGTCGGTGCCGAAGGAATACGCCGTCGAGGTCCCCGCGCGGCAGGCGTACTCCCACTCGGCCTCGGTGGGCAGGCGATAGCCGTCGGCGTCGAAGTCGCACGCGCGGAAGTCGCTGCTGTAGCAGGGACGCAGGCCCTCCCGCAGCGACCGCAGGTTGCAGTACCTCGCCGCGGCCCGCCAACTGACCCGCTCGACCGGGCGGTTGGGGTCCTTGAACTTCGAGGGGTTCATGCCCACCAGGCGCTGGTAGGCCTTCTGCGTCACCTCGAAGACGTCCACGTGGAACGCCGGAACGCGGACGCGGCGGGCGGGCTGCTCGTCGGGCGAGCCGGCGCCGCCCATGACGAGCTCCCCGGCGGGCAGGAGCACCATCTCGATGCCCGTCTTCGTCGTGATCCGCTTGAGCCGCGGCTGCTTCGGCGCACCGCCTCGCTCGCAGCCGACGGCGAGTATTGCCAGCAGGCCCGCCGCGGCCCACACGCCGGAGGTCAGCCTCTTGGGGAAGTGCTTCATGCTCATGGAGCGGTCAGTGGTTCGCGCCTTCGTGGCCGGCGGGGTTTCTCAGGGCCTTGTGGCTGCGGCGCCGGATCTCGCGTGCGACCTCGGCCATCTTCGGCTCGTGCGCCACGGCCAGGGTCGCACGCTGGCGAAGGACCTTCACGGCCCAGCGGCACTCGCCGACCAGCTCGTCCTGGTTGCTGCCGATGGCGACCCACGCCTCGGTGAAGTACCTGCACTTCTTGTACGCGTCGGGGCCCTCGTAGTCCAGCAGCGTCGCGCGGAACCGGCGGGCGAGCTCCTCGGCGTCGGCGGGCGTCCTGATCTTGGCCCTCCTGGCCGCGAACCTCGCGTCGATCGCCCGGGCGGCGGCGTCCAGCTCGTCGATGTGCCCGGCCAGCTCCGGATGCGCGGCCTTCTGGGCGGCGAGGTACTCCCGCACGGCGTGGCCGAAATCCACGTACCCCTCGATCCGCTGCCGGATGAACTTGATGAAGGTGATGACGTCCCTGAGGGCCTTCTCGATCCTCGCACGCTGCCTCTTCTGGGTGCCCTTCTGGTAGATCGGGTTCAGCGTGCTCCGGCATGCACACGTAGCGATGCCTTTGCTGACGCTGTGCTGGCCTTCGAGGTCCAGGATGTACTCACACGGCCCGACACCCAGCGTCGATCTCACGACGTCCACGACGGTGAATGTCTCCAGGGATGTCTCGCGAGCGCGGCTGATCGGGTAGATCAGCGCCGGGCCCCGGAAGCGGAGCCCCTTCTTGAGCGGCTGGAGGTACCCCCGCCCGGCGCGGTCCATCCAGCAGGGATACCGGAAACTCCCCAGCACGGTGGTCCATCGCTTGCGGTTCGCCGGCAGGTTGCCGACCGACCCGAACCAGCCGTACTTCGTGTACCCCCCGCCGGGCCGCTCGGCGATCATCGCCCAACTGTCGGTCAGGCCGTCGTCCTTCCGCCAGTCGACGCGCCACGCCGCCGGGTGCGGGGCGGTCCAGTCCAGACGTACCACTCTGTCGGCGTCCCTCGCGGCCACGTCGTGCCTGTGCCAGATGCCCGCCGCGGCCAGCACCGCCACCCAGACCTTGCCCTTCCTGCCGTAGGGGATCTCGGCCGACTCGATCGTGTCTTCTCTCCCCCCACCGGCCGGCGCGAGGATGACGTCGCCCTCGACCACGTTCCGCACGGCCATCACGATCGCGTCCCGGCCGGGCAGCATGCAGAGCAGGAAGTGATCGGCCGGCAGCTCCGCCCGCCCGGCGGGCAGTTGCGACGCGTCGACGACGATGTCATCCGCGAAGAAGTCCGGCAGGACGGCGAAGCGGCACGGGGCGTGGACCCGCAGGGCCGCGGCGCCGGCGCGCGGGGCCGTCTCGACGTAGACCTGGCCCATCTTCAACGTGTACGTCACCGTCGCCGTCCGCCCGCCCTCCGTGCGGAAGGAGGCGTCAACCGTCACGGCACCCGGAGTGTTGGCCGCGATCCTGACGCCCGAGAGCCCCGCGCTTCCCGCCGGCTCCAGCACGGCTCGCATCCTCGGCGCCGCCCCGCCGATCGAGTAGACCTCGGCCCCGCGCCCCTTGCCGCGCAGCGCGACGGCAAGCTTGTCGTTGAGGAGGACGGCATCGCCCCTGAAGGCGTGATCGACCTTCCCGGCCGGCACGCGGGTCCAGCCCCGCCTGTCGGCCGTCCCCTTGAACGACGCCGCGCCGGTGTCGAACAGTTGCACGCCGGCCGAGGCCGCCTCGCTCTCCGCCTGCTTCTCGTAGGGAACGTACCTGCCCTCGTACAGACGGAACATGTCCACGCGGAACCGGCAGTTCGCCTGCGTGCAACTGACGTAAGCGAACCATCCCTCGCGGAAGTCCTTCTCGACTTTGAACGTCACGTGCAGCTCGGTCCACTTGTCCGCCGCGAGCGTGAGCTTGCCGGTCCTGGCCGCCCTGTCGTACGGCCGGGCGGGCCGCTCGATCTGAAGATCGACCGTCACGGGCCTGCTCACGGCCCTGGCCAGCACGGCGAACGTATACGTCCCGCCCCGCTTGCCGGCCGGGACCTTCTGCCCGAACTGCACGCCCCATTCCTCGACCTTGCCCACCGTCACCAGCGCGCTGTGCTGCCCCGCGGCCGCGTCGCTGCGGTCCGCCTTGAACGAACCCACCGTCCCGCCGCCCTTGTCCATCCCCCAGCCGGCCTGCCCCATCTCGAAGCTCGGGTTGGCGAAGAGGTTCTTCGGCGCCCCCGAGGCCGCCCGTGGCAGCGCCCCGGCAGCGAGGCCCAGCCCCGCCGCCAGGACCCAGCGCGATCCATATCTCAACCGCATCATGCAACTCCCTGCTCACTCATCAGCCTGCGGCTTCTTCCGCAGCACCTTCTCCACTTCTCTGCGAATCATGGCGGCGAAGCTCGCCGCGCCCGGCTCGCAGGCCTCGATAGTCCGGCATTGCTGCTTCACCTCCCGAAAGGCCCGTCGCCCCATGGCAAGATGTCGATCCTGAACGGCCTCGATGCGGGGCAGCGCCGAGGTGAGCCGCAGCGCATTGGCCGCGGCGTTCGGCGTGGCGATCAGCTCGGCGATCCTTCGGGAGAGGTCCTCGACGGTTCTCACCTCGCTGGAGGGGCTCTTCTCCGCCGCCGGATCGGCGAACCACGTCCGCTCGAAAGACTGCATCACGACCATGTTCGAAAGGGTCCGTTCCAGTTGATCGGCCGCTCGGGAGCAGGCTTCGGGGGGCTCGTTCTTCCGGGCCTCGCACAGCTTGGCGAGGCGCCGGGCCGCGGCGATGTACCCGACGATTCGGGCATCCATCCGACGGGCGTGGCGAACCATCGCGGCGAGGCCCTGCTTGATCTCCTCGGCCTGCTGCTTGTCGCGCTTCTTCCTGAAGATCCGCTCAAGCCGGTTGCCGACCTGCCCGGGCGTGGTGCCGTTGGCGAGGCCCTCGGTATCCAGCACGTACTGGCAGACACCCACGCCGAGCGTGTTGCGCATGATATCGATGGGGCAGTAGACGTTCAGCGGCGTCAAACGGCTGCGATCGAGGGGATACGCGATCAGCCGGCGGGGAGTCGGCGGATCGCTGCTCGAGCCGGAAGGCGCCCCGCCCTTCGACAGCCACGCAGCCGGAGCAACGACCGGACGACCGGACTCGAACACGAAGGCCGGCGGCGGCTCGGTGTCCGCTTCAGAGCCCGGCTTGACCGCTACCCAACGGTGCCCACGGCCCGAGGACAGTCGGCGCCAGCGGGACCCCTCGGCGGGGGCGCCTGGGCCGGCGTCGTCGAACGCCTGCGACCACGCGCCGCCGGAGTCCGGCCAGACAAAGCCGCCGCGCCACTTGGCGGGAAAGGGCGGGGCCCACGCCAGGGGCGTCCTCTTTCCGATATCGCCGTCGGCAATCTCCCGAACATGCCAGATGCCCTTCGCCTCGAGCAGGGCGTACCAGAGAGGGCGGTCCTTGCCGCACTCGATCTGGCAGGCGCGGATCGCGCGCTGCTTTCCGGCCCCGGCGACGATCGCGTCGGCGTTCTGCTCCACGGATCGCCACACGCACATGCCGATCGCCTCGCGGTCACCGAGGAATCCCAGCAGCATGTTCTCCGCGGGGATGCCCACCCGATCGTGCTTCGCGCCGGCCGGGGAAACGACAAAGTCATGGTAGAACAGGTCCGGCGCGACTACGTGGCGGATCCGGTCGCGGACGAGCAGGCGCCCGGTGCCTCTGCCCGGACGGAACTCGACGATGGCCATGCCCGTCGTCAGGCGGAAGCGGCCGATGACGGACTTGCCCGCTTCGGTCCGGAAGGTCGCTTCCAGCATGACGGCCCCCGGGGCATTTTCGATGATGCTGACGGACAGAAGCGCCGTGGCCACATCACCGGGCGCCGCGCCGGGGGCCAGCAGGCTTCGGCGTTTCCATCCGGCGGGCGTGCGGGAGTGGAGCTCGGCGCCGGCGCCCTTCCTGCGGAGGACGACGGCGAGCTTGTCGTTGAGGAAGACGGCGTCGCCGGCGAACTTGCGGGTGAGGTCGTTCTCCGGAACGGCCGCCCAGCGAGTGCGTTTCGCGACGGCCTCGGCGGACAGCGGCGCCGGCGAGGCGGCCTGCGTGTCGAACAGGCGGACGAAGGGCGACGGCGGCTTCTGGGCCGCCGGCGATGACGTCGCCGCCGCCAACAACGCGACGCCTAACGAGACGATCGCTCGCCTTGTCTGACTCATGTCCGACATTGCCCTGGTCTCCAGGGGACGCGCGGGGCAAGCCCCGCCGCTAAACGCTCCGCGAGTACGACCCCCGACACCTCGTGCGGGGGGCGCGTTCGCTCGGCGCCGCGCGGTATCACTTCCAGTGCGGGTACATGTCCGACCCGCCGTCGGTGAGCTTTCGCGGCGTCCCGCCGCCCGACGGGACGACGTACAGCTCCCAGGGCCCCCTCGTCGAGGCGCCCTGGCAGAAGACGATCTCCCTGCCGTCGGGGCTGAACCGCGGGTATCGCTGAAGGCCGCCGTAGTACGTGATCGTGCGGCTGCCGCCGCCGTCCGGGCGGACCGTGTACACGTGCGTCTCGGTCTCGTAGACGATTGTGCCGCCATCCGGGGACCAGTGGGGCTCGCACGCGCCCTTCTTGTCAAACACCTTCACGGGCTCGCCGCCCGCCGCCGGCACGAGGAAGATCGCGTTGGCCTTCCCCCGGATCGAGGCGAAGGCGATCCGCTTGCCGTCGGGGCTCCAGGACGGGCCGGAGCATCGCGACCAGCCCTTCGGACTGACGGTGCTCTCCTTGCCGCCGGCAAGCTCGCGAGTCAGGATCGCGCCCTTTCGCCGGAAGGTAATGCTCCTGCCGTCGGGCGACCATTCCGCCTGGTCGCCGTCGCAGATGCGCTCGGGTCCGGACCCGTCGGCCGCCATCGACCAGACGCCCGCCTTCCCGGCGCGCGTGGACGTAAAGAGGATCCGCTTGCCGTCCGGGCTCAAGGCCGGGTCCACGTCGTGATAGTCTCCGTCGCCCTTCGTCAACTGCCTGATCTCCGAGCCGTCTTCCTTCACGGTCCAGATCCGCCACGCCCCGCCGCGGTCGCTGGAGAAGACGATCCTGCCCAGGCGCTTTGCCGGCCGGCTGCTCGCGCCGGCCGAGCCGCCAACCGCCGGCACGCGGGTGGCGATCATTGCCAGCACCAGAATACCTGTGCGAGAGAGACTCACCGGGCTCGTCCTTTCCGGCCGTCGAAGCGGGCGAAGGCCTCACTCTCATACAACCCCCGCGCGAGCATCATGTATCCGCGGCTGAGCGGATGACTCGCGTCGGCATAGTTCTCGCTGTGCAGCACCGCCGGCGTCCAGTGCGGGACCTTGCGCCGGTGCAGCCAGGCGACCGCCTCGTCTTTGCGCCGCCGGTGGCGATCCAGGCTTTCGTCGGTCAGCATGTGCTCGTTGAACGGCCCGACCACGACGAACAGCTCGTTGCGGCGTTGAAGCAAGAGCTCTACGGTCCGCTGGAAGCACCGCCACTGGAACGACTCGGCCAGGGGCACCCAGGGCGCGTCGAGCTTGGGAATGTCTCTCTGCATCCACGGGACCGCTTGCGACTTCGGCGACGCAGCCGCCCGGCCGGACGGGACCTCCAACGTGATCTCGCCGAGCGGATTGTCGTACGGATGCTCCACGGTCCATGCGGGAATGTCTCGCCCCCCGAAGTACGCCAGGCGCAGGTGTCTCGCCCAGGCGTGCAGCTCCAGGCGGCGCTCGATCACGACGGCGAGGCGGTTCGAGACCGTCTCCCGGTAGCACGGGATGGCCGGAGAGAACTGGGGCACCAACCTGGGATGATTGAACGAGAACTCCTTCACCGTTTGCAGATCGTGCCTCTTGGAGCTCATCCACAGGAGGTTGCAGTGCAGGAGGACCTTCGCCCGCGAGATGTCGTCTCCGTAGTGCTCGATGAGCCCCGCCAGGGCGGCCGGGTGGATGCCGTCCACGCCGAGGTTGGCGAACCGCTGCCCGCCGGCGACGGCGTTCAGGGCGGCCGGGAGCGTCCGGTCCTGCGGCACGTAGTGACCCCAGATGACGGAGTCGCCGAGCACGAGCGTCCGGCCTTGCGCGCGCGCCCGCCGGCAGAGCCTCTCGAACAGCCGGTAGTCCTCGCTCAGCCGGTAATGGATCCGGTAGTCCGGGCAATGCTCGAGCGTCTCGACCCGCTCCCAAAGGACCGGCAGCAGGCCCAAGGCGGCGACGAGGACGCTCGCGGCGATGATCCACTGCCGGCCGGTCAGGCGCACGTCGTTCGAGCCGTACGGCACCTGGGCCGAGGATTCGTCTTGGTCTTTCTGTAATCCCATAATCCCGTAATCCGTGTAATCCCTATCTACTTCGCCTCCCAACCATCAGACCTCGTCCTCGCCAACAACTGCTCAAACATCAGAACTGGAAGTAGATGAACGGCTGGCCCTCGGCGCCGGGGGCGATCGCCAGGTA
>CAYRVX010000054.1:0-44083 GCA_964427875.1 uncultured Planctomycetaceae bacterium | reverse complement strand
AGCCTTCGTAGGCGGTCCACGTCTCGATCGGCGTGGCGCCGTGGCTGCTGCGCAGGATACCGACGGGAACCTTCAGTTCCTCGTAGAGCGTCCAGGCGAAGGCGAGAGCCAGGGCGGAGAATCCGCCGGCCTCTCTGGAGCCCTTCCAGCCATCGGCTGAGGTCGCGCGGCTGCAGCGGAATATGGCCGAACCAATATCCACGGCGTATTCCCGAACCGGATGCTCTTGCTTCGACCTCTGCAACGTTCGGGCCAGGTCTCGACACATGGACTTCCCGGCAGTCCATTCCATATTTGACTGGCCGGAGGCGAACCAGACCTCGCCGACAAGTACGCCTTTGCACGTGAGTGATTCGCCTTCCGATGAGGTGACTGTGAGCTCTCGCTCGTCAGAGGAAGCCTCGAGAGGGTCGAGTCTGACCATCCACTTGCCTCTCTTGTCGGCCGTGGCGCTCTTGGTCTGGCCGGCAAAGACAACGGTCACCTTGCCGCCGGGCTTGCTCCAGCCCCACACCGGCACGGGCATCCGCCGCTGGAGAATCGCGTTGTTGACAAAGGGCGCACCCAGTTCGATGTCGGGCTTGGGCTTCGCCGCGGCCGGCTTCTCGGCAGCGGTCGCCGCGAAGGGCAAAACCGCCATGCCGGCCGTGAGGACGAGAGCCGTCGCCGTTCGTATGGACTCGTTGCTCATCGTTGCAATGTCTCCTATGTCCCCTTGCGAGGGGAACGTGTCCGGCGTGTCGATCCGCCCGCCGCGGCGGGGCTCACTTTCCTACGGGCGGGATCTTCTGCTCCTCCAGCCACACCGTGAAGTGTCCGCGGGGGGGATAGGGCTTGATGCGCGGGTGGTTGTATCTCAGGAAGCTCATGGCCGCGATGGTCACCTTGCCGTCCTTGAATTCGTCCCGGAAGTCGTTGTAGATATGCCCCCCGCGCGGCTGCGCGCCCTGCCGCTTGCCGACGCCGACGCTGGACTGAGCCAGCAACTTGCCGTTGACGTAGATCGCATAGCCCTCGCCTGCATTGACGTGCGCGCTGCCTCCGACAACGAGGCGATAGCGATGCCCTTCTTTCAGTGGGGGGATCTCAAACGCGCCGCGGATCAGAAGGACTTCCTTCTCCCACAGTGTCTTCGGCGGCTGGCTGCACCCGCAGATGGCCTGTGTGCAACTCTCCCTCAGCGGCGCCAGCTTGCCGCCCAACTGCCCGAAGGGCGGCAGGCCGGTCTTCCAGCCGGCCTTAGCGGCGTCGAAGTCGGGCGCGAACCAGTTCTCCATGCCTTCAGGATAGGTCACCTTGCGGAACCGGTTTCCCTTCTCCTTGGGCAGAGTCTCCGGCGGGTCGAAGCTGTAGTACTCCCACTTCACCTTCCTCAGGTCCGGCCCGAACGCGCGCCAGTCATAGTCGTGCACGCCGGCCGCACGGTAAAAGCTCGTCAGGCGGTGGATCGCTCCCCGCAGGAACTGCGAAACCCGCTTCGGCCTCTCCCCGCGGGCTTCGCTTATCAGCGCCGCGTGGTTCCTGGGCTCGGCGATGAAGCTCGGCGCCATGCCGTCCAGGATGATCGGGGCCAGCGCCGCTTTCGCGGCTGGATCATCCTGCCGTGCCGGTTCGGGGCTTGCCTTGCTCGCGGCAGGTTTCGGCCGGGCGGCCTGGGGCGGCGCTTCAGCCTTCCCGCCGAGGAGCCTGACCATCACCCGGCCCAGCGCATCGCCGACGAGCATGTAGGTCTCGGCATTGCGGTTGTAGTGATAGCCCTGTTCCATCGGAGAGTCGTCGGGCTCCCGCCAGAAATCGCGGATGTCCACGGAGGCCACGGCGCCGGCGAATTCCGGGTGCTTGCTCGGATCGCCGACCGCCATCTGCGCCTTGAGGATCTCCAGGTATGCATCGCTCATGTTGTGGCCGCCGAAACCGACCGTGGCGACGACGGCGGGCATCTTCGGCGCCTTGAATTCCTTGCGCACGTCGTTGATCAGATTGACCAGGTGTTTCTCGTATTCCGCCTGGGTTGCGCCGGCGTCCTTGTGGCCCTGCCACCAGACGAAGCCGGCCATTTCGTAGCCTTGGCCCTTGTAGCCCGGCACGATCTTGTCGATCTGGTCAAGGGTCTTGCGAACGCCTTCGACCATGAGGCGGTATTCCAGGCCCTCCCACTTGCTGTCTAGATCCTTCCGGCCGCTTGAGGGTGGACGGAAATCAAAGCCCAGCGAGCGGTTTCCCTGGGCCGTCTTGATGAGCAGCACCTGCTCGTCGTGATAGGTTCCCATGACGTGACCGAAGCCAAGCTCCGGGCCGATGGCCTTGCCGTTCGAGGTCGGGCTGAGGGGGCTGCCTTTGAAGCCGAGACGGGCTTCCTGGAAACAGACATCGTTGCGTACGGTCCAGTTGCCTTCGTCATCGATCAGCCACGGGAACTTCTTCTCGCGCTTCGTCACGATTTCCAGATCGCCTTTGCCCAGCAGATCTTCCTGGCTCAGCCACAGCGCCGTCGATCCGCCCTTGAAGTAGGTGATCTTGACGGGGTAGCGCTTGCCCGCTTTGAGCGCGATCTTCTCTTTGACGGCCTGGCCGCCCAGGTCCTTGCGGTAGACCTCCTGTCCATTCAGCTTCGCAACATTGTACGAACTTCCCCCATAGCCGGGGTTGATGGTGTAGTTGCCGGATTCCGGAACGTCAATAGAGCCTCTGACCACCACCGTATGTGGGCCCGCGATGGTCGCAAGCGCGCCCTTCACGACTCCCAGCGCCACCGTCTCGGTCTTCGCGGGTTCCGCCTTGTCATAGTCCGCAGCCGGGTTGTAGGCGCCCGCGTAGACGGAGGCGGCGGCCCCGCTGTCCGCCTTGGGATCGGCCGACACACAGATGCCGTGCGAAGCGATCTTGTAGTGCCCCACCGGGTAGATATACATCGGACCCTTGGGGGCCGCGGGATCGGCGGTCAGGTAGATGCCCGCATAGCGGCATCGGGCGCCGCTGAGATTGCCCATCCCAACCATATTCGATTGGCCGGCAAGGATATAGACCTTGACCGGCTTCGTGGCGTCGCCCGGCTTGCCGTCCGGATCGGGCAGGTGGGCGGGGATGTCCTTCGCCGCGACATTGGAGACGACTCCTGTCATTATCACGGCGGCCAGAGCCAATGCGGTTTTGATTCTGTTGCTTGTCATCATGGTTCGGTTCTCCATGCGGGTGGGTTCGCGTCGGCCGCGCTGCCTCTGTGTGGATGGATCGATGGGGTCGCCAAAGATCCTGGTCCGTCAATAACGGAACCGAAGGCTATTTCTCACCGGTTGCCGTCTTTTCCGCCTCAAGGCGACGGGCAAGACAGGCCTTGGCTTGATCTCGCATCTCCTTGATCGCCTCAGAGTTCTTCTTGGGGCCGTCTGGGTCGCTATGCTTCACTTCCGCGTAGAAGTCCCACTGATCAGTACGGAAGCTGTGCAACGGTTGCCATGGCTTGCCTTCCACCTTGAGGTTGCCCATCGGTGAACGGGCCCATGCGTATCGAACCGACACGGGTTCTTTCACCAGAGGACTGGAGACAAGGACCTGCTTATTCCGCGTTTCCCTATCCTTGACCGCTTTTGCTACGGCCTGGGCCATGTAATAGTCTCCTGATGCGTCCGCGATCGCGAAGCCCTCGATCAGCGAACCCATGTCATCGGGGAACACGGCTTTATCAAACGTCACAAGAATCTTGTCTCCCTCGGGAACCGCCGACAATACCTTCGCCGATTCCCAGGAGATCTCTTCTTTCCCGTACACGGTCTTCAGAGCCCAGCGTGCCGTGCGTTCGCCCAGCGCCCTCTTCTTCTTCGTGTGCAGCTGAGGGATCTTCTGGTCATAGGACGGAATGAAAGCGGTGTTCTCCGGATCATTGAGGTCAGCGAGGCCAAGACGCTGGGCCTCACGGATATAGGCCGCGGTCGAAAACCCCATCTCTTCGAAGTTGAGCCGGGTCTGAGCCCGACCGCCGGCACAGAAACCGATGACAGCCACAGGCAGCCGGGGGTCGTCAAAATCTTCACGCCATCCCTCCACCATCAGCTTCATGAGGATGCGGTAGAACTTCGGCTTGCAGCTGGTGTTCATCATGGCGTTGTTGTAGCCCTGATGAAAGGCGACACCCTTGATATGCAAACCCTTGAAGGCCGCGAACATGCCGTTGTAGCAGGAGGCCGCATCGCTGGGGCTTCGACCGGGGACCGACCAGGTGCGGATGGTGCCGTCGGGCTTCCTCGGCCGGCGACGCTTCCGGGTTACGCCTTTCTTCTTGTCCTCTTCGATCGCCTTCTGGTACTTCGCCTCCGCGATCCTCCATTTCTCCATTTGCGCCTTGAGGAAGGCTTCCTCGCTGAACTCGCTGCGTCGCTTGTCCACCCATGCCAGATACGCCTTGGCCTGGGGGTGATCGGCGAACTTGCGGCGCGGCACGAGGCTTTCCAGGGACGCGCCGCCCCGCGCGTTGTCGATCATGCCGATGGGAATCTGCAACGACCGCTGCAACCGTGAGCCGAACACGTACCCGATGGCGCCCATATCCAACGCGACCTCCGGCGTGACGACCTTCCAGTTCTTGTCCGGATCGTTCGCAAGATTGATGAACTCCTTCGGGATGTCCGTTCCGACGTACTCGGATTCAGCCCCGCTCCTGATTCTGATGTGGCGCAGCAACGGCAAGTGCGCCATGGAGGACTCGAAGGCGGCTTGGTAGACCGCCCTGAGACCAAAGGCCATATTGCTCTGACCGTTCATCACCCAGACGTCGCCGATGAGGATGTTATCCATCTCGATCGTTTCGTCGCCCGAGGTGACGATCAGCTTCTGACCGGTGACGTTGGCCTGCTGCGCGGGGAAGGTCACCTCCCAGCGGCCCGCCTCGCCGTCGGCCGTGGCCTCGGCCTTCTTCCGGCCAAATTGGACGGAGACCTTGTGCCCGGCCTCGGCCCAACCCCATATCTTGATGGGCTTGTCACGCTGGATAATCATATTGCTCGAGAAGATGCTATGCGTCTTGAGTGTGCCGGCGGCGGCGCCCGTGCAAAACGCAGTGGTCAGCAGAATCGTCAATGAGCGGATGGAAGACTTACAATGCATGATTTCTTCCTTTGGGATTGGTTCTCCCAAACAGTCACTGAATTCACTCAATCTCACTGGCCCACACGCTTCATCACGCACCAAGGCGACCGCCAGCCCGGTTTGTTCCGGGTGCTGAAGCCGCCGGCTTCGACGAACAGATAGTCGGTCCCGGCGATCTTCTTGACGGTCATTCTCAGGGCCTCGTATCGGTCCAGGTCCATGAGCGTGTCGCCGGACCAGATATACAGCGCACTATCCGTCTTGCCCTGATTCTTGAAAATCATCTCCGTGATTCGGGCGCGACGGGTGTTCATCTTCTTCTCGGGGGTGAACTCGTCAATCGTCTCGACCTGATCGATGGTCTTCCAGCTTCCCCGAACCGACGGATTGTCGGCGAACTTTCCGTCCCAGCGGAACATGTCGTCCCCCGTTTGAAGCTCCTTGTTGTCGGGGTCCTGCTTCGCCTGCCATTCCGCGGACAACATGGGTATCACGGTCGCGGATTTGAGCACCAAGTCGTCGCCCAGCGGCGGGAGCTTCATTTCCTCAAAGTGCACGCTAATCCTGCCCTGGGGGATTCGGGTGGTCGGCTTCACCTTGTACTTGTGGTTGAACCGCAGGAAGCTCTTGACCGCGATGGTCACCTCACCGCCCTGGAAGTCCTTCAGGAACTCCTTGGTGATGAAGGCGCCCTTCGGCTTTGCGCCTTGGCCGCGACCTGCGCAACGGGGCTGTTCGATCAGCAGCTTACCATTGATGTAGATGGCGTAGCCGCCGCCGGCGCCCACGTGGTCGCCGTCGTTGACGCGGAGCCGATAGCGATAGGCGCCGAGCACGGGGATCTTGACGATCACTTCCTGCGCCTTGGCGCTCGGCTTGTCCTTGACCATGAACTTCAGAACGCCGTCGCTCGCCTCGGCCGCGGCCAGGATCTGCCCCAACTGGATGCGCGGATCGATGTCGGCGAGCTTCTGGCCGTTGATCGTCTCGATAATCTGGCCTTTGCTCAGCTTGCCCGCCGCCGCGGCCAGTCCGCCGCACGCCAGCATGGTCACAAGAGCGGCGCGTCGTATCATCGTCCGTCTCCGATTCATGTTTCTTCCTTGGATGTCTCTGTCTCTTGGCTTGTCCGTCTTGCCGCCTCGCAGCGTTGCCCGGCGGCCCCGTTATGCTTCGCTCCCGGGGCGCGAACCGAACGCGGCGGGTCAGCCTTGCCGGCCTTGGAAGCTGGCTTGCGCTTCCGGCGGAGGCGGAGAGTGACCTTCGTTCCGATTGCGGGCAAGTCAGTCGCGTCGACCCGCCACATCAGCGAGTCATTACCCTGGCCGTGAACGCCCGGCAGGCAGAGCAGTTCGTCGCCGAATGTCACGACGGAAATCACGTTCCCGCTCAGGTCGCTCAGGTACTTGCGCGGGCCCGGCCCGTTGTCGCGGAGAAGCGATCCGGCGAATAGAAAGGTGTCGGGGAACTTGGTGTCCTCCGCGCTAACCTTCTCACCGGGTCCCCTCTCGGCCGCAGCGACGAAATCGCTGATGGGGCGTTCGACCATCTTGCCCGTCTTGCTCCTGAACACCAGGAAGACGTCCACCGGATCGCCCCTGGGCGGAACGTCGATCAACCGTGTTCCCTCTTCATTGGTCGGCTTTCGCATGGCCGGGTTGCCGTTCTTGGCGCCGAGCAGCAGGAGCGAAACGTGGATGTGCATGGGCTTGGCCTTGATCACGACGATCGACTCGTGCTCCTTGGTGCCCTTGGTGCACGCGATCAGCTCAAGGAGGCCCTGATGCAGACAGACGGCGCCCTCGACGTCAACACACCGCTCCCGGAAGTTGATCACAAGGCCGGGGAGATTTGCATTCTTGCGGGTGGGCTTGGGAGCGGGCCTGGTGGCAGGCCCGCTTGGCACGGCCTTGTCGGCAGCCGCAGGCGACCGTGGTGGTTTGGCACACCAACACACGTTGGGTAGTAGCGTTATCAGGATTATGATCTTCTTCGACATCCGTATCTCTCTTGCTTGAACCGGGATTTCGCTTCGCGGTTTTCCCGGCGTACCAGACGGACTCCGGCCCATTCCGACGCGTCGAGACCGCGAGCCTTTTCGATGATGCTATCGCGGTCTCGGGGTCCAGCAAACGTCTCTCTGGCCCTGACAAGCTTGCATCGGGCTTTCCCGGGCTATGGCTCCGGCGGTGGCAACGATGGGCGTGAGGCGGATGATCGGCCGCGAGGATTGATCGGCAGACCGGTGAGGTGGCTCGCCGTATGGAGGTAAACGGGGTTTTCCAACACCGCCCTCCGGCGGCGCCTCGGCCGCTTCGATGGTCAGCGACGCCGCGAGGTTCACTTCACGCGGCTCGGGGTTCTTGACGCTCGTCTTCGTCGTCTTCATCGTCGTCCTCCGTGACGTCTGGCCGATCCGCCGGCTGCACGGGCGCCGCCTGCGTGGCCGTCAGCCCGAGTTCCTTCGTCAGCGCGACTTCCTTGGCGCGCTGGCGGAGTTCCGTCTCCCAGTCCTTGCCCTGGCGGGCATACTCCGCCGCGAGCGTGGTGGTGCTGCTATAGGGGTATCTGACGACCAGATCGACCCGGAGTGTTGGGCTGTGGTGTAGGCCCTGTGACTCCCCAAAGGGGGATGTGCCAGAGGGGGAGACGCGCCTGGCTCGCAGAGGCCCGCTGTCCCCTGCTGTGTTGCAGGACAGTAGGGGTTCCAGGTTTCAGCCGTGGCTGCCGAAGGGCAGATTGAGGCGGCCGGGGAGACGGTCGACGGGTGGCAGCGGCGGGTGCTTCTGTGGCCGGAGGCGCCGCCGCTCTGGCCGCCGAGAGACGAAGGGCGTGAGGCCGAGGGCCGATCGCTGAGATCGTGAGCACAGGATTGGGAGAACGGGCGCAGGCTCAGGCCGCGTCGCGGTAGTAGCTCTTGAGCAATCCGCCCAGACGCTCGTGGCACTTGACCTCGCCTTCCCTGATCGGCGGTTTGTCGGGTTCGACCGGCCGGCAGTAGTCAAGCCCCTTGTGCGGTCGCTCGAGGTTGTGATGTTCCGCGTACTGCTCGACGACAAACCGGACGTGCTTCTCTCCGAACAGGATCATCTTGTTGAGGACTTCGGCCTTTACTGCCCTCACCCAGCTTTCCGCGTAGGGGTTCAAGTTGGGCGACCACTTGGGCATCTTCAAGCACCGCACGCCACCGGCCCCAAGCGTCTGCTGGAATTTCTTGGTGAACAGTGGATCGCGATCGTGAATCAGGATCCGCTTGTCCTTGAGGAAGCCGTCCTTGGCGTCGGTGAGATTCCGGGCCCACTGGAGCATCTGGGTCTCGCATGGGTCGGCGTGGATGCCGGCGATCTCGACCCGCCGGGTGGCCAGGTCGATGACGAAGAAGACCATGTAGCGGGTCAAGCCCTTCAGCCCCCAGGCCTCCACGCTGAAGAAATCGCACGCTGCGATGCTGTCCCAATGGCTCTGGATGAAGGTCTTCCACGTCGTCTTGTAGGGCTTGTCCGGATCGGGCAGCAGGCCGGCGTCGAGCATGACCCTTCGGACCGTCTGCCAGTGAACGTCGTATCCGAGCTTCTTCAACTCGCCATTGATCCGGCCATAGCCCCACGATGGGTTCTCTTCGGCCATTCGGAGGACAAGATCACGAATCATCCGCTGCTTGGTCGGAGCAGGACCGGGCTTGCCACGGTGCGCCGAGCCATCGTACTTCCGAGCGATCAGCATCCGATGCCAGCGGAGGATTGTCGATGGGGAGAACAGTGTGCCAAACTGCTCGAGCAGGTGTTGGCCAAGGGCCTTGCCTTTGGCGGCGAGGCGTCGCTTCTGATCGGCGTTGAGCAGCAGGCGTTTGCCGCCCAGCTTCTCCCGCAACACGCGGTTTTCCGTCCGCAAGTACTCAATGACTCCCTGCTGCTGCCGATTCATCCAGCCGGCAACGGCCACGACGATGAATTGCCAAGGTGTGAAGGTCATGTCGTGGATGGTATCCACAAGATGGCTTCGAAGGCAATCTTGCCGGGGACGGGACTTGTAACCCCACGGGATCTCACTCAGTGGGATGGCGGTGTCAATGGTCCGTTTTTGTTCGGGTTTTGCAGGAAGATCGAACTTGGCGGCTCGGCTCACCCGCCCCGCGCTGCGCTCTTGCGCGGCCCTTTATAGGCGAATCTCGCGGATCATCTCATCACTGCGTCTTCGTTGTGGCCGTCAGGTTCACTCGATCCAGACCGGGCTGCCCCACGCTGTCTCGCCATCGGCCAGAACGACGCGGGGGTAGTAGTAGTCGGCCTCGCTGGAGCCCGCCTGATCCACCCATTCCCACTGGCCGGCTGCATTACGGCCGGACTCGACGGCCCATTCTCCGCTGTTCTTGAGCAGCACGACTTCGTCGATGCGCTCGGGCGCTTCGACTTCGAGCCGGATGATTCGGCCATCGTCCCCGCCGGCTATCTCGCGGCCCATGGCCTGGCCGTTGACGGTGAACCTCAGCACGATGTGCGCCCCGGTCGTAGCATAGCACCAGCGGTCGCGCAGGGCGTCGAAGATCGATGGCCGGCTCAACTCCGGAGCCCACACGCACGCCAGTCCGGCGCCCAGGGGGTTCAGGAACGTCACGCCGTCGCCCGGGGCCCCGCCGTGCTCGTCCGTCGAGCCGATGAAGCCCATGCGATAGCCTCGCTTCAGTGCAACGTCCACGAAGCAGTACGGGTTGACGTCCACCTCCCTGCACTGAAGCGGGTTGCCGAAGTACTCGTCCGAGCCCCAGTGCGAGTAGATCTCGACGATGGGCGACAGCGAGGGATCGTACAGGTCCCAGTTTATCGGCCGGCAGCAATACGTGCTCGTCTGGTGAGGCACCAACATGACCGCGCCCTTCTCGTATCGCTCATGCAGGATCCGCTGGACCTCGGGGAAGGGCAACTCCTCCGGCGGCGGGTAGGCCGGCGCCGCTCCACGGAAATAGGCGTTCCAGTGCCCGGCGCCGCGGCTGACCAGCTCAATGCCGGGAATCGGCGCGAAATCCGGCGCGTCCCACTTCCGCACCATCTCCATGCGGTACGCCCAGTCGGCCTCGGTCAGCCCGCAGGTCAGCCGCTCTTCCGTCGTGCGGTGGTGGTCCGTCAGCGAGTAGAAGTCCAGCCGGGAGATGTGTCTGGCGTAGTGGTACCAGTCGTCCGGCTCGCCGATGCCGCAGTTGCCCCCGCGGAGGAACTCCCGCTCCCCGCGCCGGTAGAGCGACTCGATCCTGCCGCTGTGAGAGTGAAGGTCTCCGAAGTAGAGGTGGCGGTCGTTCCACGACGCGCGCTGCGGCTCGCCCTGCACTGCGGCCAACCCCCAGTCCAGAAAGGCACTGCCCTCGACGGTCGGCCTGCCGTCGATCCGAACCCACCGGTCCGACACGCGCGAGTTGTGCTTGCGCGTGTACGACCTCTTACGGTTGTGCAGCCGCAGGTGGAGCGACTGTCCCGCCCGCTGCGAGAATCGCGTCGGCAGCAGGAGGTAGCCCATTCCCGCCGTTGCCGTTTCCGGCCGGGTGACCTTCCGCTTCGCCTCGTAGTAGAACCGTGTCTCCTCCCGCCGCCAAAGCGTCGAGTACTTGACGGCGTGGAACTCCATAACCAGCTCGTCGCCGATCGAGAGCAGGAACTCCCCGGAAGGCATGTACTCGGCCTCTCCGAGGCCCATCGCCATCGGGATGCAGACGCACACCCGGCCGGCCTCGTCGAACGGCCGGACCGGGCCGGTCTCCCATTCGACGCACTCTCCTTCTCGCAGCCGCGCCATCCACGCATCCTCAACGGCGACGCACGAAAAGAGGCGATCGTTCAGCGACCGCTGCCACGCCGGAAGTACAGGCCCGCAGTGTGCCAGGTACCGGCCGAAACCCTCGGTGATGCCTTTCGCCGTCATGCGTCCGTCCCTTCTACGCTAGTCACCCGTCGGGACCCGTATTCTCACCAGACCCAGGCGGCAACCTGAGTGCTGCAATCGAGCCGGCTCTACCCGCAGCGTGACCATGCTTGGCTTCACAGCTTCTCGGCGGTGACGGCCTTGGTCTCGCCGTTCACGCGGACCGTAACTGCGCCCGGCCGCTTCGAGCGGATGCGGAAGTCCGTGACTTTGCCGTTGTGCCACTTGATGTCCACCTGATAGCCGCCGCGGGCCCGAAGGCCGGTGACCTCGCCGTTCGGCCAGGCGTCGGGCAGGGCGGGCAGCAGTCGTATGACGTCGCCGTGGCTCTGCAGGAGCATCTCCGCGATGGCCGACGTACCCCCGAAATTCCCGTCGATCTGGAAGGGGGGGTGCAGGCAGAAGAGGTTCCGGCCTCCCCGCATGATCAGCATCGACAGCAGGAGGTGGGCGTGGTTCCCGTCGTGCAGGCGGGCCCAGAAGTTCGCCTTCCATGCCATGGACCAGCCCGTGCTGTGGTCGCCGCGGCGTTCGAGCGTGACCCGCGCCGCTTTGGCCAACTCGCCAGTGCCGTCCGGAGTGATCTCGTCGTAGGGAAACAGCCCGTAGAGGTGCGAGACGTGGCGGTGGTGGAGTTCGACCTCCTCGTAGTCCTCCAGCCATTCCATGATCTGCCCGTGTTTGCCGATGCGCGTCGGCGCGAGCTTGGCGCGGGTTTCGGCCAGGCTTGTCCGCAACGCTTCATCGACGCCGAGGACCTTCGAGGCCTCGATACAGTTTCCGAACAGCTCGCGGAGGATCTGCATGTCCATCGTCGGCCCCATGCAGACGCGGGCGACCTTGCCGTCAGGCAGCTTGAACCCGTTCTCGGGGGAGTTGGACGGCGCTGTCACGAGCCAGCCGTGCTTTGGCTCGGCGATCAGCATATCGAGGTAGAACTCGGCCGAGCCCTTCATGATCGGGTAAGCCCACTGGAGGAAGCGCTTGTCGCGGGTGTAGTCGTAGTGCTCCCAGAGGTGATCGCACAACCAGGCCGAGCCGCTCGCCGTGGCGCCCCACGAGGCCTGCTCGCCCGGCGCGGTGAACCCCCAGACGTTGGTGATGACGTGGGCGACCCAGCCGTCGGCGTTGTAGTATGCCTTCGCGGTCTTGGCCCCGGGCTTCTGCAGCGATTCGATGAACTTCATCAGCGGCATGTGGCAATCGCCGAGCCCGCAGACCTCGGCCGGCCAGTAGTTCATCTGAACGTTGATGTCGAGGTGGTAGTCGCAATTCCACGGCGTCTGGATGCCTTCGGCCCAAACGCCCTGCAGGTTGGCGGGCATGTCGCCCGGGCGCGAGCTGCTGATCAGCAGGTACCGACCGAAGTTGAAGTACAACGCCGCCAGCGCCGGGTCGGACTCGCCCTCGGCAAGCGCCTCAACCCGTTGATCGGTCGGCAATGCGGCTGCCTCACGGCTTTTGGCCTTGCCGTCGTCCAGGCTGATACGCACGCGGTCGAAGTAGCTGCGGTAGTCCGCGACGTGGGCTGAGCGCAGTTCCTTGTATGACTTGGTCGAGGCCTTGGCGATGTCATCGCGCGTCGCCCGCAACGGGTCCGCCGTTCGGCGTCCGGCGAAGCCCTGGTAGTCCGTCACGGCCGCAACCAGCAACACCACCTCATCGGCCGACTCGATCCGAAGGGCGCCGTCCTGAACCGACACCTTGCCGCCGCGAGGGATCGCTCTCAGTCGGGTGGCATAGGTGAGCCCCTCAACGCCTTGCGCCCCGCTGTTGAGCCGGCCCGTCATCAGCAGTCCGGCCGAGCCGTCGGGGCGGGTCTCGAAGCGCTCCATGCGATCCAACGAAGCCGTGAAGGAGATGGCGCCGGGCCGGTCTGCCGCGAAGCGAAACACCATCACCTGATCGGGGGCGCTGGCGAACGCCTCGCGGGTGAACGTGACGCCATCCCGCTTGTAGCGGACCTCAGCGACGGCATCGCGGATATCCAGACTCCGACGGTAATCCTGACAGTCCTCCCGTGGGTCGAGGACCACGGACAACGGCAAGCGGCCGTGCCGCCGGTAGCGGTGTACGACAATCGCCACCACGTTGTCCCCGGGCTTGAGGAGCTTGCTGACATCGCTCTTGAACGTGGCATTGCCGAGGGCCTGCCAGCCTGCCAGCCGGCCGACTTCCTGCCCGTTGACGTAGACGGACCCGTTCATATCGGCCGGGGCGATCCGGAGAACGCCCAGTTGGTCCAACCGGTCCTTGGTCAGCTTCAGGTAATGGCGCGCGACGACCCATTCACCTGTCTTGATCTCGTAGTCGCCCCGGACGGCCTTGCCGTCGGCAATCTGATAGTCCTTCCAGCCCTTGTCATCACAATCGGGCTTGACGGCTTCGGCGATCTGCTTCCTGGCTTCCCTGTACCGCTGTCTGATGTCCTTGTACTGCTCCGTGTCCATTGCAGACCATTTCCACTCGTTTAGGAAAGCGGTTTTGGCGTTGGGCTTCCAGACGATCCTCAGGTCGCCCAACGCCTGGTAGCAGCCGAAGGGAACCCGTGAGCCTCTGCCCCGACCGGAACCCGCGCCCTTGCAGGTGAAGGTCTGGTTGACCAGGGCCTCCGCCTCCGCGTTCTTGCCCTCCAGCAATAGCCGGCGGATCTCCGGCAGGTTCTTGGCGGCATTCTCCCGGTTGTTCTCGGCCCGCGAACCAGACCACGCCGATTCCTCGTTCAGCGCGATCCGTTCCCTGCCCACTTGGCCGAAGATCATGGCTCCCAGGCGACCGTTGCCAATCGGGAGGGCCTCCCTCTGCCAGTTGTCCGCGGGCTTGGAGTACCAGAGGAACGTCGAGGGGTCATCGTGCGGCCGCTCGGCGGCGGGAGCCGCCCTCTGTGGAAGCGCGCCGACGAGAATGACTGCGACCAATAGACACGTTACGGGAATGCTTAGGGAAAACGGGCTCATCTCGTATCTCCATGCTCTATTGGCCGTTCCCCCCCGGCAGTTCCTTCGGTTTCCGCGCCCCCTCGCAACTTCGTGTCGTGCGTCCAGGCCGTTCCCACGCCGGGGACTTCCTCTCAGTCGGGGGGTGTGATCTTCAGCAC
Organism: uncultured Planctomycetaceae bacterium; assembly: GCA_964427875.1. Taxonomy (GTDB): domain Bacteria; phylum Planctomycetota; class Phycisphaerae; order SM23-33; family SM23-33; genus CAYRVX01. Next base: position 29,994 of record CAYRVX010000054.1, on the reverse strand, counting down.
GTTCACCCGGACGATCTTGCCCCACTCGTCCTCACCGAGGGCCCACTTGCCCTCCGGACACAGGGGCATGTTGGCCTTCTGGTACTCCAGCGCAATCGTCGTATCGGCGGGGTTGTGCAGGTCCGTTCGTCCTTGCACGCCCTTAGCGGCATCTGCTCGCCCACGCAGGACTTTGAGCCTCAGCGGCCCGTCTCCCGACAGTTTGACGGGCAGGCCCTTTCGCAATGCGGCGCCGGTCACAGTTCGCTGCGTGTTTGCGGCGAAGTCGTGGACCGTGTAGGGCATCTCGTCCGGCTCGACGGTGAACCACTCGGGGAGGGTGTTCATGCGAGGCCAGTCTCTCTTGAACCCCATGTACCGGCGATGACGAGGAATGTCGAAGACGAGCTTGCCCTCGTATGGCTTGTCGGCGTTCAGCACGATCTCGACACCGCCGTCGGTGTCGACCGCGCCGAGCTTGAGGTCCTGTCGCCAGGGCCGCGCGATCGTGCCGCGCGTGTGCATCAGGGCGTGCATGATTGAGGTCCGCACGCCGTTGGACTCCAACTTCATCGTGCCCCATAGGCGGGCGGTCGCCAGGGGCTGGCCGGCTTGCACGATGTTCGCCCTCACTTCGTGGTCCACCCACGCCAGGCCCTCTGGGACCGGCAGACGGTTCAGGATGTACAGCCCGCCCTCGACCGAATCCGCATAGCCATCGATCGATCGGCCTTCCCAGGGGTAGTTCCTGTACCGGGGCTTGGCCAGGTTCCGAAGCGTCTGCTCCATGTGCCGCCGGTAGACCGGCTTCCCGGCGACCATGTCGTAGCAGAGATAGGCGACGTAGTTGTATCCCCAGCCGTCGCTCAGGCCGCCGCCGCGTCCGAGGTGGTTGTACATGATGCCGTCTTCGTTGGTCCCCTTGGCCAGGATCGTGTCGAGCATCTTCTTGATGTGCGGGAGATACTGCCTGGCCTTGTCGGGCTTGTGGACCGACTCGACGGCCAGCAGCAGGCCGAGGCCGCCGATGATCTCGCAGCCGTGGTCGCGAAGCCGCTTGGGGGCGAAGTCGCCCGGAAGCAGGTAGTAGTCGGCCAGCCGCTCGGCGTATTCGAGGTACTTCTTCTCGCCGGTCATCGTATACATCCGGGCCAGGGCCTGGAGCTGCTCGCCGTTGACCTCGATGTTCGTCGAGGGGATCTTGCCGTACTTCGTGTCGATCGTGGGCTTGACCCAGATCTCGTCCTGCACGGCCTTCATCCGATCGAACCACTCGTCCTTGCCGGTGACCTCTACAATGGCGATCAGCCCGTCCTTGACATACTCGCTGCCGCTGAAGGTATTCTTGGGATCGGTGAAGAAGCCCTTGGGGCAGTGCTTGATCTCGGCGCGAAGGGCGCCGCGGACAGGGCCGTTGAGGGCTTCCAGGTCCGTCAGCCAGGCGGCCCAAACCAGGAAGGGATAGCAGTCCGCCCAGGCGTCCTGGTAGTTGAAGCGGCCGTCGGGGTGGTACAGGCCCGTGTCCGGCTCGATCTTCTTCAGGGCCGCTTCGTGCAGCCATCGCTGTACCTTGCTGATGGTGTAGCCCGCAATCTCCGCGGACCGATCGAGCGGGTCGGTCGGCAGGGGCGGGAGAGCGTGGGCCGGCGCGGGAGGCGGCGCGGCGGCCACAGTCTTGAGCGTCATCTTGTGTGGCGCCGCCCCCATCGCACCCGCCGCGAGGGCCTCTCCGGCCGGATCGACCAGACGCACCTCGGCGAGGAAGGCCGCCTTGCCGCCGCCTTGCCGGATCAAGATCCGGTAGCTCTCCCCCTTCAACTCTGCGGGCAAGGGCGCCTTCTGCCAGCGGAAGCCGTCGTACCCACCCCCCTGCACCTTCTGCGACTTGCCGTTCGCCGTGACTACTGCGGTGCGTGTGTCCTTCTTGGAGCCCCACAGCAACAGCAGGACCCGGCCCGGCGCGGGCTTGACGTTCACAGTCAGGTCAATCTGCTGCCTTCCAAGCCAGTAGTATGGCCTGCCCGCATACGTCTCGGGCCCCCTCTCGAAGCGAATCCATGCCAGCGGCTTGCAGGGGGGCGCATCTTCGGCCGCGAGGGAGAATGCTGTGAAACCGACCACCACGATCGTCAATAGAAGAGGGTTCACTCTTTGCATGTCGCACTCCGTATCAGGCTCGTGGAGTCCCAGGTCCGGCACGGTTTGAGCCGGTCATTCGGCGGGTGACGACATAGGTCACCTGCCCCAGCACTCCACGCTGCCGTCCTGGTTGACAATGAACAGTCGATTGTATGCGGCGGCGAGGCCATCCCAGACGGGCAGTCTGTCGAGCTTGTACTCGGCAAGCGTTGCACCGCTGGCCGTCGATACGGCGCGCATGATCGCGCCTCTACGGCCCGCGTAGGTACCACCCAAGTCATCGGGCGGGAAGACCAGCGGTGCGCCAATTACATACACGGTGTCCCCCGCGAGAACCATCGCCTTGCCGGTCATGGGCATCGTTACCTGCCACTTGCCCACCCAGCCGTCTCCGATCCGGGTCTTGGCCGTAAGCGTGTAGCCGCCACGTGGGTTCCAACTCATGCCGCGATGCACAGGGTGGCCGAACACGGAGTAGTAGTCGGTCCCGTCGGAGACGATGATGTCGCCTGTGGGGTACGGGGTCTTCAGGCTGGTCCACATCTTTCGATGGTTGTAGTTCTCCTTGACCAACTTGTACTCCCTGTGATTGCGCAGCGATTCCAGCATTCCGGCCGACGCCAGCAGATGCCTCCCCGGCGCGGCATCTGTCAGGTCCGGCCTGAACGCCTGTTGCCGGAGGTAAAGCGTGCCGGCCTCGCTGCTCATCACGTCGGCGACGTTTCCGAGCATGACTTCCCTGTCCGAACGGCTGTTCCCGTCGGCGAACTTGGGGAAGCCGTCCTCATCGAACGGGCCGTAGAGCCGGCGCTGACAGCGCAGCTTGCCAGTGACCGGATCCAGGCCGTAGACGAAGATGCCGCCATCGACAAACGAGCAGCGACCGGCGCAGAAATAGGCCGTCCCGTTCTCGACGAGGACGGCGCCGTCGACTGGCCAAGCCGACTCGAGCCGGCCATAGGCACAGATGAGCTTATCGGGGAGATCGCGGAATCGCCACACAAGCGTTCCGTCTGACGCGCGCAGGCAATGCACCCATCCGTCGCGGCAGCCGAAGAGGACAAACCCCTTGTAGTACGTCGGGGGCGAGTCGATGCGGCCGCCGGCAACGTACTGCCACAACTGCCTGCCGCTGCCGGCGTCCAGCGCGCGAAGCGTGTACGTTTCCGTCTCGGCCACGAATACCTTGCCGTCGGCGATCACCGGCGCGCTGAGCTTCTGCCCGAGCGGGGCTTTCCACAAGGGCTTGAGCCCCTTGGCCGGCACTGCCTCCCTCGTTCCGGAATAGCGGCGCCCATCCTGCCGGTAGGTCGGCCAGGGGGCATCTCCCGCTCTTGCTGTTGCACCGTAAGCGGGGCCCTTCTCCAGCCGTACCGATCGCTCGACCTCCACGATCCGCCCCTTTGTCGCCAGCGAGTTTTCGTCGGTGTAGAAGGCGTTGAAGTTCTGCAGCCCCGTGGGGATGTGGCATTGGCAGGACCAGGGGCCGCAGTAGATCAGTCCGTTGCAGGGCAGCGCCCCCGTGTTGCAGGTGGCGCGCGTGAAGGCTGTGGGATACTCCGCACCGGTCTTGAGGTCCACGCAGTCGGGGCCGCCGGTCTTGCTGTCGATGAAGAAGCGTTCGGTGATGAAGTTGCGATAGCACCGGTCGTGCCCCATTGGCTTGGAGAGCTTCTGGGGGAGAGTTCTGATCTTCTCACCCGTCCTGAGATCGTGGGCGGTTGGCGGGCTCGTGACGATCCCCCTCGGGTCATTGCATGAGCCCATCGTCCACAGGGCGCCGGCCGCAATCATGAGGTCGCTGGGCCCGGCAAACGCCTTGCGCGCCGGGATGGACCTGCCCCAGTAGTCGCTGCCGTCGGCCAGCGAGTAGGCGAAGACCCTCGTCCCTTCTTCGGAGTATACCGCGTCATCGCTGAGCACCACGGCAAAGGGCCTGTCGCCCGTGCCGTAGGGAATGTCTTTTCGGGCCGCCCAGATCCGCCTGCCGGTTTTGGCGTCCAGACAGAAGATCCCTTGCGCGCACTGGTAGACAAGTCTGTCTTTCTTGAGCGCCATCGAGCAGCCGGTGTACTTTGCGATCTTCTCGCTTCGCCAGATTTCCTTGCCGGTTGCGACATCGACGGCCACGATCACACACGTGGGATTCTCGGCGTTGGGTGTCTGCGGGCTATAGGCTGATGGCGGGAAGCCATTGCCTCCGAAAGCCATTGTCGGCTTGGGATCACCCGGCCGCGCGCCTCCGTCGGTAGCGCCGGCGCTCTCGCCCCGGCCTCTCCTCCTCGCCGCGGTGAGCGGTCCGGCCGCTTTGTATCCGGAATACCGCATGCGGTCTCCCACCATGGCGTAGAGGCAGCCCTGGTGATAGGCGAATTCCTGCGTGCCTGCGGTTGTCTTGTACTCCCTGAGGACCTTGCCGGTCGCCGCGCTCAAGGCGGTTACCGGTGTGGTGAGCCCGGGCGTGCAGTAGACCGTATCCCCGATGGCGATCAACCGCCTCTGCATCTGGGCATGGTAGCTCGACATGTGCGCGGTAACCTGTTCCCATGTGGGGAAGTCCAGCGTCCACAGGATGATGCCGTTGAAGGCGTCGCGCGCGACCAGCCTCCACCGCGCGGGCAGCAGCGGGTTCTCGGCCGTCTCGTGGTCCTCGATACTGAACAGCCGGCCGACGGACGAGACCATGCTGGTGACCGTCGGCGCGCCGATGTGGGCGCGAAGCCAGGCCGGATTGGATACCCACTGGAGGTGACGCGGAGGGCCGACCACCGTGTCTCTGGCCACGGGGTTGTTGTCCGCTCCGTGCAGACGTTGGGGCCACTCATCCATCGCTCGGGGGTAAGGCTTTGTGAAGGCCGCGTAGCCGTCGCCGACGTCCCGTGCGGGCTTCGGAAGACAGGACGAGCCCCGCGGCGCGATCGCCGTTCCGTGCGGCGCGAGGGCTCTTAGGATCTCTTCGCTCGGCACCGAGCAATTCTCGCTCGCAATGACGGCCCGGCTGACAAGGTTGTTGATGTATGGCAGACGCTTCCCGTCGAACTTAGCTACCGACACCTTCCCATGCCAGCCGGCAGCGGCGATCTTCCGGCGGAGTGCGTCGACTCCGGCGTCGGAGGTCTCCAGGAAGTGAAAGACGAGGCCGGGCTTGTTCCAGTCGCCCGACGTGCGGTCCAGCGCCTTCTCGCCGATGCATACAATCAACCCATCGCTTGGTCCCGTTTGGCCAGCAGCAACGGCGGACGAGGCAGCGATACACACGCACAACAGTGCCCACTGGGATCCCGTTCTCTTCAACACCTTTCCTCCTCCCCCCAATGAACTGTTATCGCAGGTACATGCATGTTGGCAGCCCAGGGGGCCCTGAGGCCCTTTGCTGGAGCCTCCGATTCCTGCCGGCTTCCGACCGGCTATGAGCCGTCACTCAGGATCTCCGTCATCTCCGGGACTTCCGAGAATCGCCTGGATCACTCCAGTCTTCCCTGCCCAGCACTCCTACTCAAGTTCTTCGAAGGCAAACTGATAGGTTCCCGATCCGATCGTGAAGCGGCACACGCCGTCTGCGGAGGGGAGCAGCGTGACGCCCTCCGCCTCCATGGCCGGGACCCCGCTTTCGGTGACCTCTGCCGGGTCCTTGGCGGGGAGGTGGACGGTCGCGGTGCAGTTGGCGGGAACGGTGACAGTCAGGGCTGCCGTCCCGCCATCATGCCGCCATTCGGAGGCGATGGTTCCGCGCGGGGTCTGGAGCGATGCCCTGGCCCAGGGCAGGTCTTTGGGCAGGTAGGGCTTGAAGACAATCTTCTCGAACCCGGGTGCAGATGCATCAGGGCGGATGCCGGCAAGGCCCCAATAAAACCATTCGTCGATGGCCGCCCCCAAGGAGGCATGGTTCAGCGATCCCCTCTCGCCATCCCAGCGTTCACAACTGGTTGTGCGGTTGAGCCGCAGCATGTATCCCCAACTTGGATACGCCGTGGCCGTGGCAAGCTGCCAGATGACATCATCGTGCCCGCTCACGGAAAGCGCCTCGATGGCGTACCTGGTCCCCACGTAGCCAGTGGTCAACCGTCGCTGTGTTTGGCCGACGTTGCGAGTGAAGTAGTCGTCAACACGCTTGTGGTGCTCTTCCGGAACCAGGCCAAATGCGAGGGGCCATGCCTGGGCGCTCTGCACACCGGAGTCATAGTAGCCGACGGCGGGATCAAAGAATCGGTCATTGTAGGCGGTCCTGATCTCATCGGCGAGCGCGCGGTAGCTGTCGGCGTCGTCAACATGCCCCAGCACCGCCGCGATCTCCGACATGACCGAAACGTCGAGGTAGTAGAAGGCGGTCGCGATGGAGAGGGGGAGATTAGAGCGGGGCACAAACCCTTCGGCCGTGCATAGATGGTCTCCCCACTGAGATATCTGAAGGCGTCCGCGATCGGCCTCCGCGGGAAAACGGTTCTCCCTGCCACAGCGCCAGAGCAGTCTGCCCAGCACTTCCTCCGAGGTCGCGGTCGACACCTCCTTGACACCGGTGCGTCGGAGGAAGTCCATATAGCGCTGCAGTGCCGTGTAGTTCTCTTCCAGGATACGGCCATCTGCGCAGTGGAGATACTGCCACCAGGGGATAAGCACAAAGGCCGCGCTCCAGACAAGGTCTTCCTCGGCACCGGCCTGCGGGGCGATCATGCCGACCATGCCCGATTCGTCCTGCTGGTCGCAGAAGTCCTGGATCCACTTCTGGTAGATGCGCAGCATCCAGAGGTTGTAGAGCGCCTGACGCGCCGCCCCCCAGGCGTCCGCGCCCCATCCCAGACGCTCGGGCCGCTGGGTGTCATCGGTGGGCACTCCCATCTGAACGTTGCAGAGCTGCGATTGCAGAGCGCAGCGATGGATCCGGCTGATGAGTTCATGGCTGCACTCGAAGGCGCCAGTCTGCGGCACGGCGGTACGCATGAAACATCCGGTGACCGCATCCGGGCCCGGCTTCCCCGGGTAGCCGGTCACCTCGACGAACTGAAATCCGTGGAAGGTGAAGCGCGGTTCAAACACCTCCTCGCCACTACCCTTGAGCGTGTAGCGGTCCTCCTGACAGGCCGCGTTGTTGCTCGACGCATTGAGTGCGCCGTTCTCGTATTGGGCCTCGCCGAAGCGCAGGGTCACGGTCTTGCCGGCGGCGCCGCCGTTGACCTTCAGACGCACCCAACCGCTGATGTTCCTGCCCATGTCATAGACGAAGACACCGGGCTGCGGCTCCGCGACCGCGACGGGAGAGATGGTTTCGACCACACGGCCCTGCTCATGCGTGACCGGCACGAGTCTCCCCCCCGGCGCGGTCACCACGTTGACCTTCTGCCAGGTTGTCGCATCGAAACCAGGGGCATCCCATCCCGGTTGCTCAAGGCGGGCGTCGTAGTGCTCCCCGTCGTAGATGCAGTTAAAGGTGATGGGCGACCAGGCGCCCTGCCAGGAGGCATCGCTGAGAACCTGCTGACGCGAACCGTCGGCGTATTCAATCTCAAGCTGCACAACCGCCCGAGGGGAGCCATACCATTGCATCTGCCAGCCCCAGTACTTCTTCTGGCCGTTGAACCAGCCGTTGCCGAGCATCAGGCCGACAGCGTTGTCGCCATCCTGCAGTTGTTCAGCGATATCGTGGGTCGCGTAGAGCGCCCGCTTGCGGAAGTCCGTGCGCGGTGTGGCCAGCACGTCGTCGCCCACCTTCCGGCCGTTGAGGCGCAGTTCGTAGAGCCCAAGCCCACAGACAAAAGCCCGGGCCCGCTTGACCGGCTTGCACACGACGAATTCCTTGCGCAGCAGCGGTGCGCGCGGATCCGGTTCGATGTCTCTTACCTCCGGCGCGACTCGGTTCTGCTGGAAAGAGGCGGGATCGGAGAACGGCTCACCGGGCGAACCCATCCCGATCCAGTGCGCCTGCCAGTCGGATTCGTCAAAAAGTGCCGTTCCGAAGTACGCGGGCCGAAGGAAACCGCTCGCCTGGCCCGCTTCATCCCAGACCTGCACTGTCCACCAGCAGTCCATGTTGCTACGCAGAGGTGCGCCTGCATACTCCACATTCACCGACTGGGACGACTCGACTCGACCGCTGTCCCAGAGGTCGGCGCTGTCGGGTGTCAGAAGATGATCTGCAGTCGCCACCAGGAGTCGGTAGGCGCTCTGCTTGCGTCCCCGACCTTCAAGGGGCACTTCCCAGGAAAACCGGGGATTCCGGGACCCAATCGCCAGTGGGGCTTCCGCGTATTCGACCATCATGTCCATCGTGGACCTCAAGGGGCGTCCTCACACATCGCCGAGAGTCTTGGAGTCATTCGGGTGCGCCGCGGTACTCGTCCTCATACCTCTGCCATAGCGTCTGCATTTCCCTGCACCTGTCCGCCTCCTGGGCCGAGAGATCGACCATCTCGCACCGGTCGACGGCCAGATTGTAGAGCGCCCACGGGTCGTTGGTCGTTCCTCGGTTGACGTTGGACTCGTTGACGAGCTTCCAGTCACCGACGCGCAGGGCGCGGTTCCCCTCGTGGTGGAAGTAGATGTGCGACCGGGTCACACTGCCGTCCTGCTCGAATGCGGGAACGAGGCCCTTGCCGGGCAGGGGCGGCGCGCCTTCCGGCAGAGGGATGTCCTCCGGCCTGACGCCCGCGAGGTCCATGATCGTCGGCAGGAAATCGATACAATGGCTCATGTCGCGCCGCAGCTCCCCGCGGGCGGTGATGCCGTTGGGCCAGGAAACAACCAGCGGCGTGGCCACCCCGCCTTCATGGACCCAGATCTTGTGGCGTCGGAACGGAGCGTTGCTGCAGGTGGACCAGCCGGGCCCCAGGCAGAGGTGGGTCCTTTCGGAACCGGGGGCCGCGCTAGGGTCGTGGCCTTTGCCGCGAATCATCATCTCCGCACTAGCGCCGTTGTCGGAGAGGAACATCACCAGCGTGTCTTCAAGGACCTCCATCGCCTCGAGCTGGGCAAGAAGCCGACCGATTTCGCGATCTGTCCGATCGACCATGGCTGCGTGAATCGCCATCTTCGTCGCCTGGAATCGTTTCTGCTCCTCGGTCAGCGAGTCCCAGGGCACGGCGTACTCGATCTCGCCGGGGCCGTACAGGGGATCCCATTCGGCTTTCTTTTCCAGGTAGTACGGCGCCGGCACGTCCGGTTCTCGCGCGGAAAGCGAGCAGTTGACGATGCCCATCTCCCGCATGCGTTCCCAGCGGCGCTGGCGCATGACGTCCCAGCCCTCGTCGTACCGGTCGAGGTACTTGTCGATATCGGCCTGCTCGGCCTGGACGGGAAAGTGCGGGGTGGTGTAGCAGACGTAGTGGAAGAACGGCGTGCCCTTGTAATCGGCTTCGTGTTCCCGCAGAAGCCCCAGGGCGTGGTCGGTGATGGCGGTCGAGGAGAACGTCTTGGTCTCGCCGTCGCCGAAGAAATGGCCGTACCCGTCGATGTCATAGCCCCAACTCCTATCGAAGCCGCCTTTGGCCTCGGGGTCGCGGGTGTTGAAGAGGTGCCACTTGCCCGAATGGTAGCTGCGGTAGCCCGCGTCGCGGAGGTAGTGGGGGATCAGCCGTTGCCACGCCGGGCGGTAGGTCCGCACGGGCGGGTCCATGCAGACCTGCGGAGCGTAGTAGCCGGTCAGGATGCAGGTCCGGGTCGGCCAGCATCGGCCGGTGTTGTACGACTGGGTGAAGCGCAAGCCGCGGCCCGCCAGTCGGTCGACGTTGGGTGTTTCGATCTCGCCGCCGTAACAGCCGAGGTCGGAGAATCCCATGTCGTCCATGACCACCAGCATGATGTTCGGTCGTCGCCCCGCCAAAGGCCGTGCTTCTGTGTCGGCTGCAGCCATGGGTACTCCTAACCAGATCAGCTCAACCGCTGCGGGATACTTCGAGAAGACCGTTCATCTGTGTCTGCCCTTGCGGTGTCTGCGCCAGTCGCTGTGATCAGAAATGGCAGATGTCGCCTGGCTCACTGCCCGGGCTCTGGACCCGGAACTCGCCGTGGTACGGAATCTCGCCTCCCGGGTTGACCGTGTAGCCCCATTCGGCAAGAGCTTCGGCCTTCGAAAGGAATGCATCGCCGGTCCGCTTGAGCTGCGATTGCAGCTCGGTCTCCAGCTCCTCTCGAAGATCGGCGTACTCGGGGTTGTCAATCAGGTTGTTCATTTGGTAGAGGTCTTCCTGGTTGTCGTAGAGCAGCCAGGGCCCGTCGGAGTCGCGCACGTAGCTATACCTCGACGACCGCACGCCTCGATACGCCTTGAAGTCATCGGCGCCGAACGGGGCGACGGCCATGAACAGCGCCGCGCGGTTCGGCTCGCCATCCTCGACCCTGAATAGCCCGGACAGATCGTCCCCTTCGACGGTGTCGGGAATGGCGACTCCCGCCAGGGAAAGCAGACTCGGCAGCATGTCCGGCGTGTTAATGGGGGTTTGCACCACCCGCCCGTCCTTGTGGACGGCCGGGTAACGCAACAGCAAAGGAACGCGCACCGATTCATCCCAGGGAAGTTGCTTCCGCCGGGGCCGTTTGCCCTGTGACCCGAACATGTCGCCGTGGTCCGAGGTGAAGATGAAGATGGTGTTGTCGGCCAGACCGGCTTCTTCCAGGGCCCTGTACAGATCGCCGACGCAGCGGTCGATCGCGGTGCAATGGGCGTAGTAGCCTTGCAGCTCCTCCCTGGCCTGCTGCCGCATCTCCTCGGGGACATTCGGCCTCAGGACGATCTCCTCGGGGGGATAGAGCGCCTTGAGTTCCTCGGGGGCATTGTCATGCGGGAAGTGGGGGCCGCCGTAGCCCAGGAAGAGGAAGAATGGCTTCTGGCTGTCGGCGCGGTCCCGGATGTAGGCTTGGGCGTCCACGGTCTGGGCATACGCGTCGTAGCCGTCCCACGTACGCCGGGTTGGGTCGTCGCCCGCGTAGTAGTAGGAGTTGTTATAGTCGTGGGTGCATTCCAGCACCTTCCAGTATGCAAACCCCTGGCGCCGCTCAGGTGGGATATAGGAATAGCGACCATGGCCATCGAGGTGCCACTTGCCGATATAGCCGGTCTCGTAGCCGGCGTCTCGGAGGATCTCCGCCATGCACAGCTCCTCGGCTGGCAGATAGAGGTCGTTCAAGAACATGCCCGTGCTGGTCGGGTAGCGCCCGGTCAGCAGCGAGGCCCGGTGGGGCGTGCAGACCGGGCAGACCGAAACGGCGTTCTCGAAGGTGATGCTACGGCTGGCCAGGGCATCGAGGTTGGGGGTCCTTACGTTGGGATCACCGGCGTAGCCAAAGGCCTGGCCTCGCCATTGATCCGTCAGGACAAAGACGATATTGGGCTTCATGTCCTCTCGTTCCTACCACAGGCTCTGTCGGGGACGACATTGTATCGGCCGGGCCGCGACCTCCGGGTTATGAGAAGGACAGGCTCACATCCCGGAAATCCTGCCCCGATAGGGAATTACAGAGTTGGCAATGCCTTAGGGACGTATTGGAAAATCAACATGTTCAACATGTTGATCATGATGATCTCGACTGTAGTTGCAAATTAGTTGCAAGTCAAGGGCCAAGGCTCAGGATGCTAAGCCCTCTCGGCAGGGCCAAGGAGGCCTGCCAAGGCTCAAGATAGCGCGATCGCCTGGAGGGCGCGAGCACTTTCTCCCGTGTTCTGTCCGTCGCTGATCGCGGCGCGAGGCGGCTCCCTTGCGACCAGCCCGTTGAACCTCGGCGCTCCGCTCTGGGCTGGCTTCCTCAGCCCCTACATGTTTCATCCGAACACGCATACGGCCTCCCGGCGGCGTCCTTTCAGCAACCCGCCGAAACACCCCAGGGGCAGGGCGGATCCGCCTCACGGCTCGTCAATGCCATCAGACGGGTCAGCTTGCTCCCAGGTCCATCTACCGTCATAGATCGGCGGGCACTCGCCGTCCTTCCATCGTTGCACAACGCTGCCGCGCGCCGCCCAGACTTCCTTCGGCACCTGCGGCAGTTCGGCCAAGCTGCAATAGCAATCCTGAACGTGCGGGGCATCGAGGGCGTGAGCGACGGGGTCATCGTCGCACGCCATGCAGCGGATCTCGACGGTCTCCACCTTGCTGCTGAACTTGACGAACGTCTGGATCTCGATAGCCGGTGAGTCGTGCTTCCACCACTCCGGCTTCGCCCAACCCACGACCCAGCGGCCGCCGTGTTCGTCCATCTTAATCATCCGGACCTTCCAGACCTCGAGGCCAACGAACTCGATCGCACGCCGGAACGCTCTCTTCACGTCCTCGGTCGGCTCTCTCCCTGCCTTCGTCATCAGCATGCTTCCTGCCACAGCGCACAAGCGCACACTGAAGAGATGCACCGGCTCCGCTCCAGGAACGGCCACGTTCCGGTGAGTACCTCTCGGCGCGCCGGGCCGACGACTTCCGCTCTGGCGTTGCCCGACTCAGTCCAGGAAGCTCATCGAACTTCCTCTCAGGCGCACGCGCTACACCGAAGCTGTCATGCTGCTTCCCGGTAGTAGCTCTTCAGCAGGCCACCCAGACGCTCCCGGCAGAGAACGGGGCCGTCCTTAGGTGGAGGCTCCTCGGGCTCGTTGATCCGCCGGTTGCCCAGGCCTTGGTGTGGCCTCTCGTTGTTGTAATGCGCCGCGTGGTCAGATCGATCACGAAGAACACCAGGAATCGTGTCAGGCCGGTCATTGTCCACGCTTCGAGCGTGAAGAAGTCACAAGCCGCGATGCTCTCCCGGTGCGACCGCAGGAAGTCCCTCCACCGCGTCTTCTCCGGCCGATCCGGATCGTCGAGGAAGCCATGCTCGCGAATCACACGCCGCACTGTCTGCCAGTGGACGTCAAAGCCGAGGCCCTTGAGCTCACCGTGGATTCGGCCATAGCCCCAGCCTGGGTTCTCGTCCGCCATCCGCACGACGAGGTCGCGGATCATGTTGGCCTTCGTGGCCGGAGGACCAGGTCGCCGATTCGCACTATCGTCGTACTTGCGCGCGATGAGCATGCGGTGCCAGCGCAATATGGTCCCGGGCGAGAACAGCGTGCCGAACTGCTCCAGCAGGCGACGGCCAAGGGCCTTGCCTTTCATGGCGAGGCGTCGTTTCTGTTCGGCGTTCAGGAGTAGACGCTTGCCGGCAAACTGCTTGTCGATCCCGGAGATCGTGATACGATCTTGGCAAAGGCCAACGGATGTCGCGGGCATGAGGCCGTCCGGGGAATCCTGGCAGACGAGAAAGGCACAACCTATGAGCGACGACTTACCGGCAAGGCAGGAAGGCACGACGCGGCGGGGGTTGCTGACTGCGGCAGGGCTGGGCGTGGCGGCTTGGCTGGCAGCCGCGGAAGGCGCGGAGACGGCCGAGAAGATACAGGGATTCGGTGAGACGGACGCGGGCCGGCTGCGCAAGCGGGGCTGGAAGCCCGTCTCCGACCGCAAGGTGCGCGTCGGCATCGTCGGCTACGGCGTGTGCCGCTTCGGCGCGGCGTTCGGCTTCCAGAACCATCCGAACGTCGAAGTGGCGGCGGTCAGCGACCTGTTCCCCGACCGCTGCGCGGGCTTGGCCAAGGCCTGTAGATGCGAGAAGACCTACCCCTCCCTCGAGGAGATGGTCAAGGATGACTCCATCGAGGCCATCTTCCTCGCCACCGATGCCCCGAGCCACGCGCGCCACGCCATTCTCTGCATGGCCCACGGCAAGCACGTGGGCTGCGCGGTGCCCGCGGTCTGGGGCAACCTCGAGGATGCCGACAAGCTCTTCGAGACAGTCAAGAAGACCGGCTTGACGTACATGATGTTCGAGACGAGCGCCTACCGCGCGGACTGCTACGCGATGCGCCAGGCGTACCGGGCCGGGGCGCTGGGGCGGCTGATCTACTCCGAGGGACAATACTATCACTACTCCAAGCGTCAGTTGGGCAGCTACAAGGGCTGGCGGTGCGGCACGCCCCCGATGTGGTATCCGACGCATTCGACGGCGTACTTCGTCGCCGTGACGGGCGGGAGCTTCACGGCCGTGTCGTGCCAGGGCTTCCGCGGCGCCATTCCGACGTTCAAGCCGGAGGCCAACCCGTACAAGAACCCGTTCGACAGCGAGACCGCGCTGTTCCGCACCCACGAGGGCGGGGCCTCGCGGATGAGCGTCTGTTGGGGCACGCGGGGATCGCACGGCGAGTACGGCCACGTCCGAGGTGAGCGCAGCATGATGGAGGGCACGCGGTTCGAGCCGGCCGCCGACCTGAAGAAACGCCCGGTGGACTTCTCCAAACCTCAGCTCCCACCCGGCATGCCCGCCGGCGGCCATGGCGGCTCGCACGGGTATCTCACGGAGGAGTTCATCACGGCCCTGCTCCGGAAGCGCCGGCCCCTCGTCGACGTCGCCTGGTCGCTGAACATGACCGTGCCGGGCATCGTGGCCCACCGGTCAGCGCTGAAGGACGGGGAGCTGATGAGGGTGCCGCAGTACAAGTTGTAGCATGTCCGGGATGTCACGTGCAGGACAGCGGACTTGACACGCTCTGCCCATCCGGAAGGCAAAGGGACGACCGGGAGATCTTGATCGCCCATTGGCAAGCCTCCGGGGTCTCCCTATCCTCGCGGAGGCAAGAGCTTATTCGGAGACACGCCGCGGCCTGGGGCCCCGGTTGCTCGGATTCTGTATGAGCACCGAACTCGGCGGCCCGGCATGCGGAGTTCCTACGACGCACGGGAGAATGGACATGGACACATTGTGGAAGGTCCTGTCGGGCCTCGCGGCCTGGGTGATCTGCACTGTGGTCGGCAGCTCGGCGCTGGCGAGTGGGCCGCAGCCATCGCCAGGCAGGTTCATCCTGTGGTACCGGGAGCCCGCGCGGCATTGGGAGAAGCAGGCGCTGCCGATCGGTAATGGCCGGTTGGGAGGCAAGGTCTTCGGCGACGTCGAGAGGGACCAGGTCCAGCTCAACGAAGACAGCCTGTGGACCGGCGATGAGAATCCCTCGGGGAACTACCGGACCATGGGCGCCTATCAAACCCTCGGCGACCTGCACGTCGAGTTGGCTGGCCAGGGCGAACACGAGGGCTACCGCCGGCAGCTTGACATTCGCCAAGCCGTTGCGAGCGTATCGTACTCGACCTCCGGCGCCCGATACGGGCGAGAGTACTTCGTCAGCCATCCTGACCAGGTCATGGTCATTCGCCTCACCGCCGACCGCCCCGGCCGCCACACGGGCGTGGTCCGGTTGGTTGACGGCCACGCCGCGAAGGTCGTCGCCGACGCGGGCCTACTGACCTGCTCCGGCAAGCTGAATAACGGCCTGCTCTACGAGACGCAGGTGAGGGTCCTCCACAGCGGCGGCGCGGTGAAGGCCGGCCAGGGCGCCGTGGCCTTTACGGGCGCCGACAGTGTTACGATCCTCCTGGCGGCCGGGACGAACTACCTCGCTGACTACAGGAAGGGGTACCGTCGGGAGCCTCCCCACACGCGAGTCACGGCGCAGCTTCAGGCGGCCGCGGCGAAGTCGTACGACGCCCTGCGGGCGGCCCACGTACGAGACCACGAGGGGCTGTTCAACCGCGTCGACCTCATTACGGGGAAGACGGACCCGAAGGCCGCCCTGCTGCCGACGGACGAGCGCCTGGCGGCGTACAAGACTGGCGCCGCCGACCCGGAGTTGGAGAGCCTCTACTTCCAGTACGGCCGCTATCTGTTGATCGGCAGCTCCCGCCCCGGCGGCCTGCCGGCCAATCTCCAGGGGCTGTGGAACCGCAGCAACTCCCCGCCGTGGCACAGCGACTACCACACGAACATCAACATCCAGATGAATTACTGGCCGGCTGAGCCGACCAACCTCGCCGAGTGCCACGCCCCGCTGATCTCGATGATCGAGGATCTGCGCGAGCCCAGCCGCAAGGCCACGCTCGCCTCCGGTGAGTTCGGCAAGGCGCGCGGGTGGACGGTGCGCACGTCTCACAACATCTTCGGGGGGCACGGCTGGCGGTGGAACAAGCCCGGCAGCGCCTGGTACTGCCAACACTTCTGGGAGCACTACGCGTTCGGCCAGGACCGCGAGTACCTGGCCAAGCGGGCCTATCCGATCTTGAAGGAAGTCTGCCAGTTCTGGGAAGACGCCCTCAAGGAACTGCCCGACGGGACGCTGGTTGTGGCCAACGGCTGGTCGCCCGAGCACGGACCGACCGAGGACGGCGTGTCGTACGACCAGGAGATCGTCTGGGACGTGTTCACCAACTACATCGAGGCGGCCGAGGCGGTGGGAACCGACGACGACTACCGCCGGAAAGTGGCCGCCTTGCGCCGTCGCCTGCTGGTCCCGAAGATCGGCAAGTGGGGCCAGTTGCAGGAATGGATGGTCGACCGCGACAACCCCAAGGACACCCATCGCCACGTGTCGCACCTGTTCGGGCTGTATCCCGGCCGTCAGATCTCCCCCGTGGCCACCCCGAAGCTCGCCGCTGCCGCCGAGGTTTCCCTGAAGGCCCGGGGCTTCGCGGGGGACGTCGGCTGGAGCAACGCTTGGAAGACGTGCTTCCACGCGCGCCTGCGGGACGGCGAGAAGGCCCACTGGTATCTCAACCGGCTGATCGGCCGGAATGCCTTCCCGAATCTCTGGAACGGCTGCTGGCCGGGCAGGACGTTCCAGATCGACGGCAACTTCGGCGGCACGGCCGGGGTGGCGGAAATGCTGTTGCAGTCCCACACCGGCGAGGTCCACCTGCTTCCGGCCCTGCCGAAGGCCTGGCCGACCGGGTCGGTGAAGGGCCTCCGCGCCCGCGGCGGGTTCGAGGTGGACATCCAGTGGAAAGGCGGCAAGCTCACCGACGCGACCCTGCGCAGCAGCAGGCCCAAGACATGCAAGGTGCGGTACGGGGACCAAGTCGTTAAATTGACGCTCAAACCGGGAGCGGCCAACCGTCTTGATGGAGATCTTGGCGCCTAGGGCTCTTCCTTGCAGGCCGGGCGCGGCCGTCCTGTGCCCGTACGGGCAAGATGTTCCGCCTTGCGGTCAGCCATGTGGCGTGCTTACTTGACCACAGGACCGCGATAGAGTCGTCGGAAGGGCCCACGAAGGCGGGGGCCGAGTCCATCTGGGAAATCTCGGTTGAGAGGAGCATGGGCATGAGCAGTCACCGGCGAGGGCAGTGGTTGGGTCTGGTTCTGCTGGGCGGGATCGCTCTCGCCGCGGCAGGGAGTGCGTCGGCCGGGGAAGCCGAGGTCGCTGCCGCCCGGCTCGCCGTCTCGCCGAGAAGTCCGTGGCTGCTGTGGTATCGCCGACCCGCCACGCAATGGGTCGAGGCATTGCCGATCGGCAACGGCCGGCTGGGCGGGATGGTCTTCGGCGGGACCGACGCGGCGCTGATCCAACTCAACGAGGACTCCCTCTGGACCGGCAAGCCGGAAGACTACCAGCACGCCGGGGCGGCCAAGCATCTGGGCGCGATCCGCGCCCTGCTGCTGGCCGGCAGACAGAAAGAAGCCGAGAAGCTGGCGAGCAAGGAGTTCATGAGCAGCCCCCTCCGGCAGGAGGCGTACCAGCCGCTGGCGGACCTGAAGCTGAGTTTTCCCGGCCACGGCCAGATCAGCGAGTATCGGCGGGAGTTGGACATCGGCCAGGGCCTGGCTCGCCTGCGATACCGCTCGGGCCGGATTACGTACACGCGGGAAGTGATGGCCAGCCATCCCGATCAGGTCATCGCGATGCGGGTCGCCTGCGACCGGCCGGGCAAGCTGACATTCGGCGTGGAACTGACCAGCCCGCACGTCGAGAGCAAGGCCTCCCGTGCCGGCGCCGACACGCTGGCCCTGGCCGGCCGGGTCACCCAGCGAAGCCGCACGGGCGTCGGGAGCGTGATGACGTTCGAGGCGAGGGTGAAGGTCACCGCGAAAGGGGGCACGGTGAAGCTGACCGACGAGGGTGTCACCGTCGCCGGCGCCGACTCGGCGGTGCTGCTGCTGGCGGGGGCGACCTGCTACAAGCGATGGGACGACCTCTCCGCCGACCCCGCCGCCCGGAACAAGGCCTGCCTCGCCGCGGCGGCGGGCAAGAGCTACCGGGCCATTCGCAAGGCCCACGTGGCCGACCACAGGAAGCTGTTCGACCGGGTCCGGCTGGATTTAGGGCGGTCTGAGGCGGCCGACCTGGACACGCCTGCGCGGATCAAGGCCCTCAAGCGGGCCCATGATCCGCAGTTGGCGGCCTTGTTCTTCCAGTACGGGCGATATCTTCTGATCGCCTCCAGCCGCGCGGGCGGGCAGCCGGCGAACCTACAGGGGCTGTGGAACGACCAACTCCGGCCCGGTTGGGGAAGCAAGTACACGGTCAACATCAACACGGAGATGAACTACTGGCCCGCGGAGACCATGGGCCTGGCCGAATGCCACGAGCCGCTGTTCCGTATGCTGGAGGACGTGGCGGTCACCGGCGCGGCCACCGCCAAGACGTTCTACAACTGTCGCGGCTGGGTGCTGCATCACAACACGGACCTGTGGCGGGGCACGGCGCCGATCAACGCGTCCAACCACGGCATCTGGCCGACCGGCGGAGCGTGGCTGTGTCAGCACCTGTGGTGGCATTACCAGTTCAGCGGCGATCGCGAGTTCCTGGCCGGGCGGGCCTACCCGATCCTCAAAGGCGCCGCGCTGTTCTTCGTCGACTACTTGATGGAAGATCCGCGCAGCGAGGAGAAGTGGCTGATCTCCGGCCCGTCCAACTCGCCCGAGAACGGCGGGCTGGTGATGGGGCCGGCGATGGATCACCAGATCATCCGCTCGCTGTTCGGCTGGGTGATCGAGGCGAGCGAGACCCTCGGCGTGGACAAGTCGTTGCGCGAGCAACTCAAGAAGATGCGCCTGCGGATCGCACCCAACCAGATCGGCCGGCACGGCCAACTGCAAGAGTGGCTGGAAGACAAGGACAGCCCAGAGAATCGCCACCGCCACCTCTCGCACCTCTGGGGGGTGCATCCGGGCAGCGAGATCACGCCGCAGTCCACGCCTAAGCTTGCCCAAGCAGCTCGAGTGAGCTTGACCCACCGCGGCATGGGCAACGTGGGCTGGTCGCTCGCGTGGCAGGTGGGTCTGTGGGCGCGACTGGGCGATGCCGAAAAGGCCTACCGGGCCCTGCAGACCTTGCTGGCCAACAACATGAACCCCAACCTGTTCGACCAGTGCTGGTCGGGCCGGCCCCTGCCGTTTGAGATCGACGCCAACTTCGGCGCGCCTGCGGGCCTGGCGGAAATGCTCCTGCAGAGCCACCGGCGTAACGCAGCGGGGCGATACATCCTTCATTTCCTGCCCGCGCTGCCCAAGGCCTGGCCGACGGGGTCGGTCGCCGGCCTGCGGGCGCGCGGGGGTGCGACGGTGAGCATGGCCTGGGAAGCCGGGAAGGCCACCGGCACCGTGATCCACGCCGCTGTTGCCGGGGAATTCAGCCTCGAGCCCCCCGAGGGCCAGGAGATCGCCGGTCCGGACACCGTGTCCCTCAGAGCCGGCCAGACCCACGAAGTGAAGTTCAGGTAAGATCCGATGTCAGGAATCTCGTCGGCAGATGGGTCGGTAGGCTTCGTCCGGCGTCAAGCCACCCCAGGCTTGTTGGGGGTGTGCGCGGGCCGAAATCCGGTGGACCAGCGCACCCGGTTGAGTTTTCGAACCATACGAGCTCCTCGGTGTTGTCGTCCGCCGCGTCGGCTAGCGCTTAGCGGCTCTGCCCAAGCCCGATGTCGGCCTCACTCCTTGATGACTCGCCATCGCCGATCCGGGATTGCAGAACCAGGATTGCCAGGACCGTAACCAGGGAGTACGCAGCGTCACCTACAATGAACCAGAAGAACCATTGCTTGATGATATGCGGGAGATACGGAACAGCATACAGGCCGAAGGACAGAATGGCGAACAGGCACCAGACCGCCATGGCTCTGATTGGTGCCTTGTAGCGCCTGACATCTCTAGCAAACACCAGAAACAGAATCCCTGCGAGAAGAGCGTAAAGCGAAAGGGCCCGGGCCAAGTATCAGACGAGCAGACCCACATGGAGGCCGGGCTCAACCTTCGAAACACACCAGACCAGCCATGACTGCGGCATCAGAACAGCAACTACAGCCATGATGGCGAGGATGCCATTGAAGCGAAGGATCAACTTCAACCACTTCTCATAAGAAGACACAGTTTCACATCCCCTTCATCGCTACTTCACCTGCCGCCCGGCCGGGCGGGTACCGGTGCGCATCTCCTCCTGGAACAAGACCGCCATCCCGCGGAGCTTGCGGGCGATCTTGCCATTCCGAGCTGGCGTGCGCTCGCCGGGATCTCTGGCCAAGTCGAACAACTGCAGGCTGGGGTTGAGATAGAGCTTCCACTGCCGCCACCGCACCGCCGCCAACGCGCCGTGGCTGCCGTGGTAGAAGAATGCGTCGTGGTATTCCTGCCGGGTGATCAGGTCCCTCCACTCGCCGGGCGGCTCCCACGGCCGGCGGAGCGGCACCGCGGCGTTAAGTGAGAGCTTGTCGGTCAACCGGGGGATCCCATCGCACCGCCCGGTCAGCAGCGGGCTGATATCGCGCCCGTCAATGACGCGTTCGGTGGGCACCTCCGCCCCGGCCAGCGAGGCCAGCGTGGGGTACCAGTCCATCGCGCTGACAACTTCCCTGCAGGTGTGCTTCGCACGCAAGCCCACGCCGGGGCCCCACGCGATGCACGGCACGCGGATGCCGGCCTCGTATGTGGAGAGCTTCCGGCCGCGAAGCGGCTGACCCGGCATGCGCCCGGGCCCGCGCCCGTTGTCCGACGCATAGATTACCACCGTGTTGCGGTCCAGGCCGAGACGCTTCAGGGCGTCCATCAGCCGGCCGACGTGATGGTCCAGCTCCTGAATCGCGTCGCCGTAGAGCCCGAACTTCGACGTGCCGCGGAAGGCCTCGCTTACACCCAGCGGCGCGTGCAGCATGGTGTGCGGCAGGTACAGGAAGAAAGGACGGCCCTTGCACGACTCGATGAACGCGATGGCCTCGTCAGTGTAGCGGCGAACCAGTTCGTCCGGCCGAGCCGGACGCTGGACGACCTGCGACCCGCGCAAGAGCGGCACGCCGCCTTTGTCTTTGAAATAGACGACCTCGACCGGGTCGAGATTGTGCAGCAGGCCGAAGTAGTGGTCGAACCCCTGCTGCCGCGGCAGGAACGGCTTGCGGAAGCCCAGGTGCCACTTGCCGATACAGGCTGTCGCGTACCCGCGAGACTTGAGCAGTTCCGCCAGTGTCACCTCGTCCGGGTGCAGCCCGATACGCGAGTCGGCGCGCTGGACCCACGTGGCCAACCCGACGCGGCGCGGGTAGCAGCCGGTCAGCAGGCCGGCGCGCGAAGGGCTGCAGATCGGCGCAGCGGCATAGTAGTCGGTGAATCGAATACCGCCTGCAGCCAGGGCGTCGATGCGGGGGGTCTTCACCTCTGTCGCGCCATAGCAGCCCAGGTCGTAGTAGCCTTGGTCGTCGATAAGGATCAGCACGATGTTCGGCCGGCCGGCGGCAGGCTTGTCTGCGCGGACCCACGCCGACACCGCACCCAACCCCACCGCCAAAGCCCCGCCACGGACTGCCTGCCCCAGAAACGCTCGGCGCGACATGCCTTGTGTGCTCATTGGTGACACCTTAGCGTGATGGCCGGCGACGAGGAACAGGTAGAGGCGTCCGGCGGTGGCAAACAGGCCGTCGAGAACCGGCAGGCTGTAGAGGTTGCGCTCGGCGAGGGCCTGGCCGTCGGCGACCGACAGCATGCACAGCACGCTGCCAATCTTGCCTTCATCCGGGATCTCCACGACCTCCGGGTTATGAGCTGGATTAATTGCCCATTCACAAGTTCTTGAGAAACCAGGAGTTGCTGTAACGCCAATTGCTACAGAGAGCAGCGACTGGTGTGCATGTTGCGCATGTTCCGCATGTTGCGCATGTTCCGCACGAAAACAAGCACGTTTTAAGCACGTGCCTTCTACAGTCGTTCAACCGGCTAAGCTCTGCTACCACAGTCAGTGCAATACCGAGCGGCAGCAGAAAGCCGGTGGTCACACACGGGACATCGTCGCGTCATCCGTCCGTTTCCCGCGTGTCGTTGTACAAGCAGTACCAACAGAACGAGGATGATGGTGATCGCCGTCCCAGTCAAGTACTCCTTGCGGATCGTCTTGGCCCAGTCGATCACGCCCTTCTCCTGAAGCCAGCTTGCTACCAGGAGGAAGTTGGCCAGCAGGAACACCCCTGCGGCCAAACCAATGACGATCAGCTTTCGGATTCCGAGTGTCATGATTCACGCTCCTTTCCTTGATGCGTTCACTCACCTTCGAGGATAGCGCGAGCCTGGGGAGCGCGCAAGCCTTTTCTTGGGAAACCTCGCGAAGTATCTGTCGACGTGAGTCGGGGTACAAAGCCCAGCATTCTCGGCGTCCTCTGGTGCTATTACATGTTTCGTCCCACGGCCGCTGGCGACTCCGGGCGCGTGAGATGAATGGCCGGCAGCGTGACACGGGGAGGTGACCGAGCCCGGTGAGTCGGGCGGTGTTGTCAGGGCATGGAGCTGGCAGGTTGAGCGCAGACTCCATGTGGGCGTCAGGAACACAGCAGAGATCGGAGGGCTCGCACGGCGTGGTCAGGCAGCGTCGCGGTAGTACGTCTTGAGCAATCCCCCCAGACGTTCGCGGCAGAGGACAGGGCCCTCCCGCGGCATCGGCGCTTCCCCGCGACCTCCGGGTTATGAGCGGGATATGCTCGGAAATCGTAGGTTCTTGTCCTGGAAGGAGTTCCCGTTTATCCTCTTGTCGGGCAGGGCGTTGTTGAAATCGGCATGTCGTGCATGCTCGGTATGTTGAGCGTCGTTTTCGCTACATTTCGCTACAGTCTGCTACAGTCGAGACGGCCCAATGGGGTGCCTGAAGCACAGGCCATCGTAGCCCATGGGGGGCGCTCCCTGGGAGCCTCGACCAGCCCACAGCATATCCTAACAACGCGGAGGGCGCAAGGGGTGACCGGTTAGAATCAAGCCCGGGTCTGGCCCATCCGATCACGAGTGCAGGCGGACGGGAATAACGGTTGGCGGCGACAGTCGGCCGCACGCCGCAGATGCCTTCCAGCAAGGCCTTGCTCAGCCCCTACAGGTCTCGTCCGAGCACCCTCCGGTCTCCTGAACGACCAACCTGTCGCTCTGGAACGACTCAAAGAGCAGAGCAGTGTCTCTGGAAACTTGATCGCACGTCGGCACGGCCGTATCATCTCACTATTCTCCTACTGACAAGATGTTACCCAGTGGGATGGCGCAGTCAAGGCCCCTTGTTGTTTGGACTGTGTAAGGGCACCGAACTCGCTGGTCCGGTTTAGTGGTCTCAATGTCCAAGCACCGTATGGAATCGCCGAGAAGCCGGTACAGGGACCAATGCTCGCCCCGCGGCAGGATGCGATTGATAGAACGGTGATCCCGCTTCTCAATCGCCCGGGACCACTCCCGGATCTGTCCATCGACCGACGACTTCAAGGCCGGCGATATGCCCCGAATCTGTTCGGTGTCGAGGAAGTCGTTCCAGTCGTGAATTCCCGCTTGGCCTATCGCCTTTGCACGCGTCGCTCCGATCCCTGCGAAGACGTCAAAGCGCTGACGGATCATGCCCGATCTCCCGGACTCCCGTGCCTACGGCCATCGACTCTTTGCCTCAAGACGCTATTGTGTGCCGAGGGAGGGCAGAGAGCAAGGCAAGTGTGGCCGGCAGAAGCTACCAGGTTATGGCCGCCCTTACCTTCGCTGCCTTCTGCATCTCGACCTCGACGTCGGAGGGAAGGCTCAGTCTCAGCCGCGGACGATGGCCCGGAGGGGGCTGTCTGTGGTGCAACGTCCGTGGGACCACACGCGGACGGAAAGAGCTGGTCTGCAATCTGCAGGCAGTCCGACGCCGTCTCGCGAGCGACGCAGTCACAGTGGCTTCGGCCGGGAGAAGGACGCCTCGTTGACAACCTTGTGACGTTGCTCCCGTCCGAGCCACCCCCCCGGCCCGGCCTCGATACTGATACACCGCCCACCGTTTTTGACTCTATTGAACTGTCGTGGGCCAGCAGCGGCCATCGCGAGCGTTGAGGCTGTTCGCTTGGGGCAATCGCTGCTTTTGGGCCCGTGCCCAGCCCAACTGTCGGGCACGCATCGCCCCTTCGGCGAAGGCGGCGCATCGTGGCCAACCGGGTGGCCGTGAGTTTGGCGACCGTCACACTCCTGCCTCCTGGGGTCCCCGCCAGACGTGTAAACTGCCGACCCAGTCTGCTCCCCCATGTCCCTACACCGGGAACATCACAAGTGGCGGTCCAGCCCGCTCTGGCTACGACCGGACGATCTCATAGCATGTCGATTCGCATATAAGTTGGCCGCCGACAACGTAGTCCCCGATCACCTCGTTCACCCAGGCGTACTCCTCCGTCGGCATGGCTCTGACATCGGCGTAGGCCAACAGCGAGATCAGCGCGTCACGCACTGGCTGGTTGAGCTGCGACAGATTGTCTACATGCGATATGATCGAGGTGGTCTCTACCGCAACTGCTGTACGGTCTAGTTCGGCTACGAGCTGATGCGCATTCCGTGCACGCCGTGCATATTGCGGAGCGGTGCGCTGCCACAACTTCGTAAAGACCGAGCCGGGGGAGTCGAGGACCACATAGAGCGGCACTCTAGGAGGAACGTGTTCCAACACGGCCTGGAGGCCTGTGTCACGCATCAGGTAAACGACGTGAACCGCAAGAACTACGTGTGCCCCGATACAGCACTCAGCGGCGAGTTCTTCACCATTGCCGAGAAACGGGCTCACTTCGCCAACTACGTCAATGCCGCGCAGCTGCTTGGCCGCACGCTCAAGCAGCTCTGCGTCCGGGTCGATCAGCCGTACTTCACCGACGGGAACACGGCTGTCGAGCACTACCTGCCGGACGAGCTCGCCGTCACCGCAACCAATGTCAACGATCACGGTGTTGTCCGACCGAGGCCACCTCGGTCGTGAGAGCATATGCCGTGCCGTGACCTTGTTCTCATCAGAGACGGAGCGGAAGGTCCGCCATCGCTCGAAGTACGTCGGCATCGGCCATTCGGAACGGGGATCCGCCATTACCTATCCTCCAGCCGAAACGGGTTGTACGAGACGCCGTGATCGTAATGATCAATGCCCTCATATCTTTTCAGCACGCCGACCGCCATGTACGTCAATGGCGTCGCAGCAATCTCGTACGCTGTCTTGAGTACGAAGCCGGAGAACGCTATGTAAAGGACGTCCGACAGGTCGAACACGAAGAGGAAGGCCGCGAGATTAAAAACTAGTGAATCGGCTCCTTCGCCGACGATCGTGGACCCGATGGTCCGCGTCCACAGCCATCGGCCTTTCGTCACGATCTTCATCTTTGAGAGAACAGCCGCATTCAGAAACGAACCGACGAGAAAAGCAACGAATGACGCGATCGCGATACGAGGGGCAAGCCCGAAAAGCAGGGCGAATGACTTCTGATGTTGCCAAAATGGGGCAGGCGGCAAGTACGTAGCGGCGGAGTAAAGGAGGGCCATCAGCCCGAGACAGCCAAAGCCGTACCATATGACACGCCGGGATTTCCTGTATCCATATACCTCGGTCAACACATCATTGACTATGTACGCTACGGGGAAACAGATGATCCCAGCGGGGAGCGTCATGCCGAACAGAGACACCACCTTCACTGCAATGGTGTTGGAAATCAACAGCATGGCGACGAAAATCATTGCCACTAGGTCAAGCAGGCGGTAGCCGGGCGGTCGTGTCATGGGCCCAACCTCTCATCGACGGGGGGTAGAATTGACGCGAAAGTGATGCGCTTCTTCGTGAAGACTTGCTGCGTAGGGTCCTCTAGGTGACGGTAGACATTCTGGTACCAATGGTTCAGGGCCTCATCGGACATTCTGGCGGGGCTGACGCCGTTGTCGCCGTGGTAGAAGAGAACGAAGCCGGAACTCGATGACCCATCAGGATCGAAAACTACGCACGGTAGCGAGGTGAGATAGTCTGGCACCGCGAAGACCTGAAGTCGCGCGTGGTCGCCTTCAGATTCTGTGCGGCAAAGCACTTCGATGGCAGTTCCGCGATCCCAGCGCTTTGCATTGCATAGGTAGCCAAGGAGGCGTGCCCAGAAGATATGGGCGGTGACATCGGGAAGGTGGAAACGGTAGAGGCATTGGGGCCTCGGTAGTGGCTTCGTTCCAGTCGTCGGGCCTGGGTCCTTGAGCATTGCGAGAATCTCTGAGAGACGCAGATTATCCACCAGATTGTTCCGCAGACGCTCTGCCTTCTCGGATTTCTTTATCTCTGCAGGCTCGAACGTCACGACGTAATGCAGGTAAGCCGAATCCCCAGCCTTAAGCAATTCATCCCAGATCTGCTCCGCGCTAAGCAACACGTCGCGAGGCGCCGAGCGGGCCTCGAAGCGAAGGACCGCTTCCTGGATCTCCTCGGCAAGCGACTCCGTTCCCGGGAAGCGAGACAGCTTTGCCTTCGCGGCCCCGAGGATCGCGGACCGGAGGTCATCGGACATCGGCCTGTGGCCGTTCAGAACCTGGTTCACAAGGCTGCGGAGGCTTGTTTCAGGCCTTTGGGCGAGAGGGCTACGCTCAAGCTCTTTGATTGCGCGTGCCAGAGCGCTCTGGCTCTCGAACACGGGGGTGGCATCGCGCCGGCCGTCAAGGCAGTCAAAGAGCAGATTGGTCAGAGACATCTTTGCATCCAGCCAAAGCGTCAGTCCTTTCTAACAGTAACCAACTACAACGTCAGTGTCAAGTTGCTGATTCATCCAAACCGACATTTTTTTGCTCTGCAAAGCGGCCATTGAGGCCCATGCCCCGGCCCAGCTCGATCGACCGAACGCGCCCTGTAGTGTCCAGCGTCCCCTTCCGACGCTGCACATGGACATAACCATTGTGTTGCCATGGCTTTATCTGTGCGACGACAAAAAGACGTTGACCTGTTCGTTACTGTGCGTTATGCTTGTTACAGGACATAAGCTCGTCGCCGCCGGGAGATGGCCGATGCAGCCGAAGTGGTTCATCCAGGATGTAGTCGAGCGGGTACAGCGCATTCGCGACGGAATCGGCGATGACTATGGGCACGGGGAGATCGATTGGCGCCTCGATGACGCCATTCGGGCAATCCTCCGTGACCTTGAGGATGTCCGCCAAGTTGAGGCCGACTTCCGTCGGATTGCTGAACTGGCCGCAGAAGAGCGGACCCGACGGGTCGGCGGGCCGACCCGGTGGACTTCGCAAGCCTTACGAGAACCGGTTCGCTCTAGCTAGGGCACCCATGTCCGTTGCGGCCGATACCTGTCAGTGCGCGCTCACCGTGCCTCCGAATTCGGACCCTCTCCGGCCTCGTCTCCGGAGCTCGAACGCCCACCTATAGCGATGTTCACCCAGCGCCTGTGATTGGCTCAATGGCTTGCTCCCCATCCCTCTCGCCGTAGACCTCCGTGGTGGCGACGGAGGGGCGATCGCGGCCGATGTCGGCGGCCTGGTTGCCGAACCTCCTCCGCAGTCCGGTGGTGGCGTTGTGGCGGAGCTGGTGAGAACGCCGGCAGGCCTACCATCTCAGCCGATCTTCGCGGCCACGGAGAAGGCACGGTTCACGTCGCGCTCGGCGTAAACCTGCGTCACGTCGGCCTTGCTGTGCCCCAGCAGAACCTGCGCTGCCTCCAGGCCGAACTCCTTGCGGACGTAGGTGGCGTAGTTGTGGCGAAGCTGATGGGGGTGCCAGTGGTGCGCGCTTCGCCAAGTGGCGAGTTCCCTCTTCTGCTTCTTGGTGAGGCGCTTCCGCCACTTGGCCTTGGACTCGTCGTCCCGCTTGGCCAGCGGGGCTGGCGGGGGGAAGGCGCGGTGGCATCCTGGTGCCGGAGGAACGAATCTCAGGCGGTTTTTCGGGCCTGGTTCAGGTAAGGGTAACACTGTTCCGAGGGAAGGACGGGAGAAAAACGCCGACTCCTGCCGATGAGGGGAGTATCCAAACTACCACCGTACATCGAAAGGAGTCGGTGCTATGGTTGCTCCCATCATCGACACATCGGCCTCGAACGCTCAAGCCTTTTCCCACCGGACATCTGCTGCCGGCCGTCTTGGGGCGGCCGAGAGGGCCAGCCTGTCGGTAGAGGCCTTGGCCGGCGGCCAGCCGGTCACCCACTTGGCTCAGCGCCACAACGTCAGTCGCAAGTTCGTCTATGAGCAAGCGGCGAAGGCTGCCGAAGCCCTTGATAGGACCTTCACGCCGTCGGAACCGGATCGGCGCGTGCGCTTCCACCTGCCGGTGACCAAGGATTGGATTCGCCAGTTCGTGCTGGCTCAGGTGCTCATCGGGCATACCTCCTTCCGAGGCGTTGTCGAGATCCTGGACGCCGTCTTCGATTACCGCGACCTCAGCATCGCCACCATCCACAACATCGTCGAGGACGCCGTCAGCCAGGCGCGGCGGATCAACGACGGCCAGGACCTATCGGCGGTTGCCGTCGGCGCCCATGATGAGATCTATCAGGCAGGCCGTCCGGTTCTCGTCGGGGCCGATGTCCGCTCGACGTACTGCTACCTGCTGGCGGCCGAGGAGCATTGCGACGAGACGACCTGGGGCGTGCACCTGCTGGACCTGGCCGACGAGGGCCTCCGTCCCGAACGCACCATTGCCGATGGCGGCAAAGCCCTTCGTGCCGGACAGGCCGCCGCCTGGGGTGACGAGGTCCCGTGCAATGGCGACGTCTTCCACGCCGAGCGCGATCTGGGCCGCCTGGCATACTATCTGGAGAACCGCGCCACCGGCTGCACCCACGCTCGCCGCAAGCTCGAACAGAAGATGGAACGGTTGAAGAGACGCGGCAAAGGCCAAAGCCTTTCCAAGAGACTTGCCCTGGCTCGTCAGGCCGAAGCCAAGGCGGTCGCCTTGGCCCGGGACGTTCGCCCGCTTGCCGACTGGATGCAGAATGACATCCTTTCCTCGGCCGGCCCGGACCTGCCCACGCGCCGCGAACTGTTCGCCTTCGTCACCGAGGAACTCCGCCAGCGAGAAGGCCTCTGTCCTCATCGGATCGGTCCGGTTCGTCGGATGCTGGAAGGCCGCCGCGAGGATCTGCTGGCCTTCGCGGGCATCCTGGACGAGCGATTGAACGAGATCACCCTGCGCCGGAAGGTGCCGCCGCCGCTGGTGCACGCCGTCTGCGAACTGCTCGGCATGGACCCGAACCAACCGGCCTACTGGCAACGAGACAGCCAACTCCGCCGGAAGCTGCGAGACAACTTCCATGGGGTCCAGACCGCCGTTCGCCAAGCCCTGGCCGAGACGCCGCGGGCCAGTTCGATCGCCGAGAACCTCAACAGCCGCCTGCGAAACTACTTTTTCTTGCGTCGGCACATTGGCAACGCGTACTTGGAGCTGCTGCGGTTCTTCCTGAACCACCGACGCTTCCTGCGGAGCGACCGCCCCGAGCGTGTCGGCAAGAGCCCCTGCGAGCTGCTGACCAGAAGGAGCCACCGGCACTGGCTGGAGCTTCTCGGCCACGAGCGGTTCCACCGCAACTAAGCGGCCCAGCGTCCCACCTCTCCCGTCGACCAGCGATTCCCCCGCGATCGCACACCCGAACCCTAGAAAGTGTTACCCTCAAGGGGCCCCTTTTGAACCAGGCCGTTTTTCGCCTCCTGGCACCTCTGGGGCCGTCGGCGGGGGGAATGCGATTCTGCGGCGAAACCGACGCTCCCATTCGCTCCCTATTCGCGCCCGGGACCGGTTTTCGCGGAGTGCGCAGCAGAAAAGGCCAGCCGTAACTGACTGGCCTTTCTGGCTTTAGCTGACTAGCGGGGGCGGGATTCGAACCCGCGACCTCCGGGTTATGAGCCCGACGAGCTACC
>CAYRVX010000053.1:9109-46183 GCA_964427875.1 uncultured Planctomycetaceae bacterium | reverse complement strand
CGGTGTCGGCGGTGATCTCGACGTCCGTGTCGAACTCGGCCGTCCCGAAGTGGAACCCAAACGTCCCGCCCTGCCGATCGAGGCTCCAGGGACCGGCCAGGCGGATCGTCCCGCCGCTGACCTCCACCGTCCCATCGGGCCAGAGCTTCAGCGCGTCGCCGACCTCCAGCAGGCCGCCGTCGGCGACGGTGAGGCGTGCGGTCCCCCCGGCCGCCGCCGTCTCGTCGCCCCCCACGTAGAGGTTTCCGAAAGACCCCGAGCTGGCCGCCCCGTCGATCAGGATCGACCCGCCGCCGTGGGTGAACACGTCCAGCGCCGTCTCGGGGGAGCTCGCGAGGACTTGCAGGTCGTCCCCGGCCGCCGGGTGGCCGTTGGGGTCCCAGTTGGCGGGGTTTTACCAATTGCTGTCGATCTCGCCGTCCCAGTAGATCGACTGGGCGCCGGCATTCGCCAGAGGAATGCCCAAGAGAATCGCCACGAGAAGCCAATGAAGTGCCCCAGCTTGCATGATACGGCCTCCTTCTGTGCGGCCGTTGCACACCGCGCCCGGCCGGGAAACGCCCCTGTGCTCCCCGCCAGAGCGAGGCGCAAACACAGCCCGTCCGCGGCACGCAACGGCTATCGATCCGAGCCCCGAAACTCAAGGGCTGACAGTGTCAGCTCCGGCGGCAGCACCAAGGCCCCCCCCCGGCCCTGCCGGCTCGTCAACCCGTTCCTCCAGCGAGCGCAAACCAACGTAAGCATATACCGGAAAACGGAATTGTCAAGCAGAATCCCCGGCCCGCTCGAGGCTGTGCCGGTGTGTGACCACCGATTCCGGCGCTGCCCGTTGTGGCAGGGGCATCTTGCCCGTGCCACGAAACCTTGTCGCACACGGCTCATCGGGAGTAGTCTGCCGGTGGGGGTGCGTGCGCCTGGCGGCCGGCGGCGCGGCGCGGTGGGGCGGGGTCTCAGCCGACGGGCGCCAGCTCGTCGGGGCTCGGCGCCTCGCCCTGCGGCTGGTGGGCTTCCTCGTCGTCCTCGCCCATTGCCCTGGGCAGGGGGACCTCGGTGAGCTCATCTCCGAGCTTTCTGGCCGCGATGATGAACGCGCCCACCATGTCGGGGTCGAACTGGGTTCCGGCCCCCTTTTGCAGTTCCTCGAAGGCTTTCTCGACGGGCATCTTCTCGCGGAAGGGCCTTTCGGAGGTCATGGCGTTGAAGGCGTCGGCGACGGCGACGATGCGGCAGATCGGCGGGATGCCCAGCCCGGAAAGCCCTTCGTAGCCCTTGCCGTCCCACCGCTCGTGGTGGAACCGGGCGACGGGAATCGCCTGCTCGAGGAACTCCGTGCCGTCGAGGATCTGCGCGCCGATGAGCGTGTGGCGGCGCATGATCTCCATCTGCTCCTCGTCGAGTCCCCCGGAGCACATCGCGACCGACTCCGGCAGCGCGAGCATGCCGATGTCGTGCACCAGGGCGGACAGCTCGATCTGCTTGATCAGCTCCTCCGAGAGGTTCAACTGGCGCGAGATCAGCGTGCTGTAATGCTGCACCTTTCGCGCGCGGTCGGCCATGTGCGGGTCGCGCCCCTCCATCACCCGAAGGATCTCCTGAAGCGCCCGGACGAAGAGGCTCTTGAACTGCGTGTCGAGCCCGGCCAGCTTGCTTCGCAGCATCTCCACGCGGTCGCCTTCCTCCCCGCCGACCACCCAGTCCTCCTGGTTGATCTCGTGGGCCTGGACGAACCGGTTCCTGCCGAGCTGCTTGGCGGCGTACAGCGCCTCGTCGGCCAGCGCGACCAGGTCCTCGGGCTTCTCCACCCTGCCGGCGTCGAGGTCCCCGATGCCGATCGAGAGGCTCACGCTCACCTGGGACTCGTCGATGAGGATGGTCCGCTCGAAGACGGTCTTTCGGATCCGTTCGGCCACCACGGCGGCGGAGGTGGCCGACGTCTCCGGCAGGAGGACCGTGAACTCATCGCCCCCCGGCCGGGCGGGCAGGTCCGACTGCCGGCAGCACTTCCGGATGATGCCGGCTACCACCTTGATCACCTCGTCCCCCGCCTGGTGCCCCTTCATGTCGTTGATGGCCTTGAACAGGTCGATGTCCATCGCCATCACCGACAGCGTGTGGCCGTGTCGACCGGCCTGGTGAAACGCCCGGCGAAGCGCCTCGTCGAACTGCCGCCGATTGGCCAGGCCGGTCAGCTCGTCCGTCTTGGAGAGATGGCTCATCGCCGTCAGGGCCGACTGGAGCCCCTTGGCCAGCAGCAGCGGCTCGCCCCGCAGGCCCCGGGTGACGTCCTCGATCGAACACTCCCCACGCTCCACGCGCTGGAGCTGCCGCAGCAGCCGGCCCATCGGATTGGCCAGGAACACGCTTGCGCCCAGGAGCACGAGCAGCAGCGCCACGGCCGACAGCGACAGGATGATCAGGATGGTCCGCCGCGTGCTGGAGACGTGCGCGAGGATCTGCGGGACGGCGCAGTGGGCGCGGAAGTATCCCAGCGACCTGCCCCAGGCGTCGGCGGCCGGCCAGGCGGCCGCCATACGGCCGTCGGTCAGCATCCAGATCGCCGGCCGCCCGCGGTCGCCGCCGAGCAGGCCCCTCGGCAGCTCGGCGGCGGTGACAAGGACCAGCTCCGCCGGGATCGTCGCGGCGGCCCTCGTCAGCACGCCGTCGTCCAGCCGGCGGGCCAGGTACAGCCGGTCGGCCGGAGGGGGCGCTTCCTTGCCGACTACGGGCGAACAGGCAAAGACGACCGTCTCTCCGCCCACGGAGAGAAGCCCCGAACGGCTCCCGTGGCCGCCGGCGGGCGGCGGGCCCTGGTTCGGCGACGCACCCGGCAGAGACCGGCGGATCTCCTGCGAGGAGAGCTTTCGATCGCCTCGCCACCAGGAGCAGAGGACCCGGCCGTCCGCGCCGGTCCGCCAGGCGGCGTCCACGTCGGCGAGCCCGGCGGCCCTTTCGGCCAGGGCTTCCGGGGCGAGGCCGGCGGCCATCTCCTTGCCGGCGGCAAGGACCCGACACATCCCCAGGAGGCGATTCTGCTCCGTTCGCAGGGCCGACGTGACGGCATTCTCCGCGCGGAGGCCCTGTTCCTGAAGCTCGACCGTCTTCTGATGAAGCGTATACGGCTCAAGGACGTAGAGATCCAGCAGGTAGATTCCGCCCGCGGCCACCACCGCGGCGATCAACAACACACCCGGAGATGTAAGCCTCCAGTTCATGTGAACATCTCGCCCTTCGTGGGGCCGGCGCGCGCTCCGCGATTCCTGACTTCGTGAACTCATAAGCCGTCGACAATCATCTCATCGGCAATCTGTGCCGGCACTTTAGCGCCTATACATAAAGCCGATACGGACAATCCGGCCCATCCCCCTCACCGCCGCAGCGCCGCGGCGGCCCCGCCGGGCTCGCCCCTCGCAAAGATGCCGCAGCCCCCGGCTTCCGCCCGCCGGTCGCCCCCGGCAGGCGGTCCCCCCCGGCCGCAGCGGGGAATCGCGGCCGGAGGTTTTCTTCCACCGGCAGGCAGCCCCAGTCGCTTTCGTATCTTACGTTACCTCGAAACGGGTGCATCCGGAGGAAAGGGGCACACTATCATGGTCTCGTCACGGGCAAGCGTGATTCTCGACGCCATTCTCGCGGCCATTCTCGTTCTGCTCCTGACCGGCTGCCGCGGGCAGTTGGTCCTGAAACCCGAAGACCTCGAGGAGGGCCTGGTGATCGTCCTGCCGGGCATCGACGGGCGCATGCCGTACAACGAAGCCGCCTGCCGGGCGCTCTGCGACGACGGCGTCGCCGCCGCGGTCGAGCTCCGCGACTGGACGGCCCCGCTGGGCCCGCTGTACAACCAGTCCGCCGTTCTGCGGAACCGCGAGGTGGCGAGCTTTCTGGCCGCGAGGATCCGGTCGTATCAGCGGGCCTACCCCGGCCGGCGGGTGTTCCTCATCGGCCACAGCGGCGGGACGGCGATCGCCGTCTGGGCCGCCGAGGCGCTGCCGCCCGGCAGCGAAGTCGACGGGATCATCCTGCTGGGCTCGAGCCTCTCGCCCGGCTACGACCTCTCGCGGGCCCTGGCCCGCAGCCGCGGGGGAATCGTCAGCTTCCATTCCGACCTGGACGGGGGGCTGCTGGGGATCGGAACCATCCTGTTCGGCACCATGGACGGGCTGCATACCGTCTCGGCCGGCAAGGTGGGCTTCCGCCCGCCGCCCGGGGCGGACGCGTCGGGGCAGTATGCCAAGCTCTTCCAGATCGCCTGGCAGCCGAGCATGATCAAGGACGGACACGGAGGCGGGCACTTCGACTACATGGGCCCGTCGTTCCTCTCCGCCCGCGTCGGCCCGCTGCTCAGGCAGCCCGCCTGGGACCCGCGCCTCATCGCCGGCGTCCGCTAGCATCGGGCCGGCCGACCGACAGGGCAAAAGAGACTCGCTTAACCTCCCCGTACTCCCTATATTCCGACGGCGGCGTGGAGGCAGGCACGCCGGGATGAGGCCATGGCTCTGAAGGTTCTGGTCACCGGTGCGGCGGGGCGCCTCGGCCGGGAAGTATGCAAGGCCCTCTCCGACGCGGGCCATGACGTCCGCGCGACCGATCGCGTGTACGGCGGCCAGGTGCCCGTGCCGCTCGAGGTGGCCGACCTGCTCGACGGACAGGGCGTCTACCGCCTGCTCGAAGGGCGCGACGCCGTCGTGCACCTGGCCAACTACCCGAACGTCCACTCCGGCGTGCCCGTCCAGCAGCTCTACCGCGAGAACGTGGCGATGGACGTCAACGTCTTCCAGGCGGCCGTGGACCTGGGCATCAGGAAGCTCGTCTTCTCCAGCAGCGTGCAGGTCCTCGCCGGCGACCGCAGCCTCGGCTGGGGCCAGGAAGACGACGACGCCCTGAAGCGCCCGAGCTGCCTGGCCTACCTGCCCATCGACGGCGACGCACCCACCTGCCCCCGCAACCTCTACGCCCTCAGCAAGGAGGCCGGCGAGCAGATGCTCAGGTACTACGCCGCCTTGGATGCCGAGCTGTCCGCCACCGCCGTCCGCTACCCGTTCCTGATGGGCCAGCGCCACCTCCATTGGCTGCGCCGCCGCGGAAAGGAGCACCGCGACCACGGCGGAATCCACGGCAACCCCGACGAAGGTTTCAGCTACCTGTTCATGGCCGACGCGGCGTCGCTCGTCGCGGCGATACTCCGCCAGCAGCGGCCTGGCTACCACCAGCTCTTCCCGGCCGCACCCGACCCGTACGTCCAGGTCCCCATCGGCGAGCTGATCGAGAAGTGCTACCCCGGCGTCCCGCTCCGCGTCCCCGCCGACGAGATGAGAAGCCTCGTGGACATCTCCAGGATCACCGAGACGCTCGGCTGGCAGCCCAAGCACACCCGCGTCTTCGACGAAGGGAAGTGACCGGGGCGCACGACCTGGGAGTATCCGCAGCAGGGTCGTGGCTCAGGGCTCGGGGACAGGTAACGAAACAGGCCCGGCATGAGGCCGAAAACATGCCGCCAGGATCGCGAGTTCTGATGTGCGGAGAACACGGGCGGAGGCCGAAGCTCGAAAGCAGCAGTCCCCCCCGCCGCGGCAGGCCGGCCGCGCCGCGAGCGACGTGCCGCTGCCACCCACCTTCGCCCCGCGGCCTTCGGCGGCCAAGCGGCCTGCACCGGCGCGTGCGAAAGATCGTCGTCGGCGACGATGGCAACTCCACGCCGTATGACTTCTACCACAACAACCGGTGGCAGGTGCTGGAGGTCCGCAAGCACGACGACACCGCCGCCTGGAAGCAGTACGTCTGGGACATCCGCTACATCGACGCCCCCGTCATCCGCTGGTGGGACGGCGACAACGACGGCAGCTTCGAGCCCGGCGACGGCGAGGTGCACTACTACACGGGCGGCGCGAACTTCAACGTCACGGGCCTCATCGACGCCAACAGCGGCAAGGTCGTCGAGCGTTACCTCTACGACCCCTACGGCCGCCGGACCGTCCTGGACGGCAACGACGACGCCGACCCCAACGTCTACGAGTGGGCCCCCGACGGCGACAACCGCAGCGACTACGACAACGCCCTCGGCCACCAGGGCCTCCCGCACGACACCGAGTCCGGCCTCATCCACAACCGCTACCGCTACCGTCACCCGGCCATGGGCCGGTGGTTGCAGAGGGACCCCAAGAGGTATGTGGACGGGCTGAGTTTGTACGAGTATGTCAGAAGTCAGCCCTGTGGGACGGTTGACCCGGCAGGGACGCGGCGTCTCTCGGCATTGCCGACGTTGTGGATATATCCGTCCGACGAGGCCTACTGCGAATGCATGTATAAGAAGTACCGTAGGCGAGGGCAGTGCGGCAATGTTGGGGACGTAATCGCTTCCGCTTGGAACGCCAGTTACAGAGCGATCTTTGATGCAAGAGATAACCTTCGTGGATGGCGAATCATGGGGAACGATCAGCAGTACCTCTTCGTCGGAACTTCGGGGGCTGTTCCGCACGAACCCACCATTGAGCATCTTTTTGATGTCAAAAGGTTCATTGAGACGAATGCTGCCACGGTTATTAGGCTTCGAAACGAAGGCGAATCCGTATACGCTGCAGATGATTTTTCTCCACTGACACCGCAAAGAATGGAGAAGTTCAGGCAGGCGTTTCTTGGATTGATCCAGGAACATCTCAGGTTTCTGCAGAAGAATTCGTTTGTGATCGAATGCTCCGACAAAGACGATAAGTGGTGTGATGGAGTGGCGGCAGAAGCCTACGTGGACAGAGCAGATATTGGGGCGAAGACCATCCATTTGTGCCCGGCCTTCTGGGCAGAGAGCTTTGCCCAGAACACAGTGACATTCACTCACGAGACAAGTCACTTCAGGAAGTCGGGAGGGCTGGGAACTTTGGATCGGGAGGATGTGGCCAAAGCCCGAAGCCTTGTTCTGAGCGATGCGGAAACATATGCTGAATGGGTTCACACGGCAGCCGAGAAGAATCGCACCCCGGCACGCTGGTATTGAGACAGGGCAGGATTCATGGTTTTCCCTGAGAGATCAAAAGTCAGGATCAAATTGAGTGTCTTGGTGGCCGTGATTGTCTTTGCCGTCTTAAACGTGGTAATGTTCACGACGGAAAGACGGTGCGTCTGGCGCTGTGAGCTCGGGACAATGCGGCTTCAGATCACCAGAACATGGCTTGTCCTTGGCATTCCCGTTTGGCGGCATGCTTGCCACAAGGAAACTGCGGTTTCGCTTGCTCTCGCGAAGATTAACCGGGAAACGGGGGTGGGCGGAACGGTGATGTACAGGCGTCATGCGGTAGGCATTATGACTGATATTATGACAGATAGTCGAAGGGGCCGGCTGATCTGCGCTATCGCGCAGGACATACGGCTATATCAGTTTGTTTTAGATCGCGGCGATGAGGCTTGTCCGGGGCTGAGGAAGCTAATTATGCTTACGGGGAACAGGGATACCGATGTTCGGAGCCTGGAAAGAAGCGTCAAGACGGTGATAGGGGGGGAAGTGCCAGAGAACAGGAACGAGGGGTAAGCGGACGTGGCCCTTGACCGAGAGGCTCATCGGGGGGAAGTGCCAGAGAACAGGAACGAGGGGTAAGGGGGAGAGGAAAGGGGGAGATGCGCCAGTAACTGACGGAGAGTAGTGGACGGAAGAGCCATACGGCAAGGCAGTAGCGAGCCGAGCCGGCCCGGAGGTGTGGCGGCGCGTTCGGGAATAGGGTTCGCAATGCGGTTCGAGCAACAGAAACCGGAATGGGCCCAAAGTTAGGCCGGGAACGTGGCGGCAGGATCGGAAATACGGATGGACGGGGAGTCTTATGGGACGAGGGACAGTATCAGAAGACGGCTTCGAGTCATCTCGGGAGAGATCGCCATGACTGAGAGAGCAACGCCACTTGGGACGGCCAGGGTCGTGGGTCTTGCGGTGGTGGGCATTGCCATCGCGGCGTTTTTGATCTGGCACATACACATAGCTGCCGTCGAAGCGGAAAACCCTCCGGAGGCGCCCTCAAGTGAGCCGCTGGACCCGGTGACGTACGCGCGAGTGTCGGAGCTTCGCGGGCGCCTGCGCCTGTCGGATGCGACGTTGGCGGCGATGGCCTGTGACGCCCGGATGGCCGAGGCCGTTCTGACGCGGGTCGTGACGTGGGATCGGGCCAACGGGACGACGTGGGTGGCGCGGCGGGAGGAGGTGGCGGCCGCCCGGACCGTCCTGCGCCGGGCCGAGCGCACGGCCCGGACGGGGCCGCGCAATCCGACGCTTCTGGGCGGGCTCCCTGGGCTCCGCCAGGCGGTCGAGCGCGCGAAGCAGGCCGAGGCGGAGCTGATCGCGACGGCCGCGGGCCAGGTGGCACTTCGACCGGGCTCAGTACAGGAGGCAGTCCTGTCGGCCACGCAGCAGCGGCTGTGGGCGACGGTCCGAGCGAACCCGGAGGGCGACTATGCCTTCGCCCCGTCCCTGGCGGCCGCCCAGCGAACGGCCCTGACGCAAGCCCATCGCCGGCTGGCCCGCGACCACGCCACGGGCAGGACGGCCGCCGACCACGAGGCGGCCGAGGAACGTTTCCGCGGCGCGGTGGACGGGATCCTCACGACGACGCAGAAGGCGGCCATCGAGACGGCAAGGGCGAATGCGCGTCAGTTCCTCCCGGCCGTCAGGGCCGCCTCCCAGGCGGTCCTTCCCCCGCCGTCGGGACCGGCTGCCGCCGGCGAGGGAAACGTACGGGGGCGTGCGGGAAGTTATCCTGGCAACACATAACACGGCGCTGAGGCGTTAGCTGTTTCGCGGGACCCAGAGAGTAGATAGTAGAAAGGAGACCGCAGTAGTCGGCTGCCGAGGGTCGGCCGGGGCGATGCGATCCGGCCGACGGGCAGCTTCTCCTTTCTGCTCTCTACTTTCTACTGCTCTGTGTGCGAGAGCTTCTCCTGCCGGGAGAAGCTCTCGCACACCGCACCGGGCGCATTTTGGGGATACTCCGCCCGGGCGGGGGGCTCAGACGGTACAATGCCGGCCTTATGTCGCGGGCCCGAAGGGAAACGACGGTCGCGGTGGGCTGCTGTATCGCGGCCATGATGTGCTTCAGCTCCGTGCCGGTCTTCCTGAGGCACCTGACGGGCTACCTCGACGCCTGGACGGTCAACGCGGTGCGCTACGGCACGTCGGCGGTGTTCTGGCTGCCGTTCGTCCTCGTGCTGACGCGCAGGGGCCGCAGAGAGGCGCCCAATCCCGCCCGGCGGAGCGTCTGGCTGGCGGCGCTCGTTCCCGTCGTGCCGAACCTGATCGGCCAGGTCGGCTGGGCGACCTGCCCGTACTACCTCGACGCACCGACGATCGGCTTCCTGATCCGGACGTCGTTTCTCTTCACGGCGCTGCTGGGCTTCATCTTCATTCCGGCGGAGCGCCCGCTGGGGCGGCGCCCGCTGTTTCTGCTCGGTGCGGCGCTGTGCATGGGGGGCGTTTTCCTGATGTACGCCGAGCGTCTCCCGGCCGGTGGCTTCGGCGAGGCGAGGCACTGGATCGGCCTGGGCATCGCGCTGTGGACCGCACTGTGCTGGGCGGGATACGCCATCGGCGTGCGGACGTTCCTGCACGGCTACCCGCTGCGGCTGGCGTTCGGCGTGGTGAGCCTGTACACGGCCGCGGGGCTGGTGGCGCTGGTGCTGATGGTCGGCCGCTACGAGCAGCTCGCCCGCCTGCCGGGCAGGGAGTGGGCCCTTCTGATCGGATCGGCGTTCCTGGGCATCGCGTTCGGCCACGTGCTGTACTACCGCGGGATTCACGGGATCGGCCCGGTGGTCGCCAGCGGGACGATGATGGCGGGGGCGTTCTGGACGTACCTGCTGGCCGTCGTCTTCCTCGACGAGACGATGACGGTCGTGCAACTGCTGGGGGGTCTGGGCGTGGTGATCGGAGGGCTGGCGCTGGTCAGGGCCCGGGCGCAGGTGCAGAGGATTGCGTGGGCGGCGGAGTCGGGCGAAGAACGCGGCCAGCGACCTGCCTGCCGGCAGGCAGGGCCGGCCCGCTAAACTGAGTGCATGGAGAAGGGTGATGGAGATGAAACGGCGAGAGTTTCTCAAGGGTGTGGGTGTGGGCGCCGTGGCGGTGGCGGCGGGCGGGCTGCGGGGCATCCTCCGGGGCGCCGTCGCGCCGGGCAGCAAACGCAAGAGGCCCAACTTCGTCTTTATCCTGACGGATGACCTGGGCTGGGCGGACCTGGGCTGCTACGGCAGCACGTTCCACGAGACGCCGAACCTGGACCGCCTGGCGGCCGGGGCGGTGCGATTCACCGACGCCTACGCCGCCTGCTGCGTCTGCTCGCCCACGCGGGTGAGCATCATGACGGGCAAGTACCCCGCCCGGGTGGGCCTGACGAACTGGCTGAGCGGGCGCATCCGCAAGAAGCTCATCGGCGCGCCCTACATCAAGCAGATGCCCCTGGAGGAGGTCACCGTCGCCGAGGCGCTGAAGGCCGGCGGGTACGCGACGGGGTTCGTGGGCAAGTGGCACCTGGGCCGCGAGCCCTATTGGCCGGAGCACCAGGGCTTCGACGTGAACGTCGCCGGCTGCCACGCCGGCTCGCCCATCGGCGGCTACTTCGCGCCCTGGGGCAACCCGCGAATGACCGACGGGCCCAAGGGCCAGTACCTCACCGACCGCCTCACCGACGAGGGGATCAAGTTCATCGAGGCGAACAGGGACCGGCCGTTCTTCCTGTACCAGTCCTACCACACCGTTCACACGCCCATCCAGGCCAAGAAGAAGCTCATCGAGAAGTACCAGGCCAAGGCCGCGAAGCTCGAGGCCGGCAAGCGCCCGCCCGACCTGCCGGAGGCGGACTTCAAGGCCAGGGCAGCGCAGAGCCATCCGGTCTACGCGGCGATGGTCGAGAGCATGGACACGAACATCGGGCGCATCCTGACGGCGCTGGAGAAGCTGCGGCTCGCGGAGAACACGGTCGTCATCTTCATGTCGGACAACGGCGGCTTCTCGACGTCTCGCGGCCGCGGGCGGGCGCCCACGAGCAACGTGCCCCTGCGGGCCGGCAAGGGATGGGTCTACGAAGGCGGCATTCGCGAGCCGATGATCATCCGCTGGCCGGGCGTGACGCGGCCGGGCGGCACGTGCCGCGAGCCGGTCATCAGCACGGACTTCTACCCGACCATGCTTCAGATGGCCGGCCTGAAGCCGCGACCGGCCCAGCACGTTGACGGCGTCAGCCTCGTGCCGCTGCTCAAGGGCGCCAAGTCGCTGAAGCGGAAGGCGATCTTCTGGCACTACCCGCACTACTCGCCGCAGGGCGGCCGACCCGCCTGCGCGGTCCGCGCGGGGGACTACAAGCTGCTCGAGTTCTTCGAGGACCGCCACGTGGAGCTCTACAACGTCCGGACGGACATCGGCGAGAAGAACGACCTGGCCGCCGGCATGCCCGACAAGGCGGCCGAGCTGAGGAAGATGCTGGGCGAGTGGCTCAAGTCCGTCGGCGCCAGGATGCCCACGCCCAACCCACAGTGGAGCAAGCGATGAGAACACGCAACTGTACACGACGCGGCCTGCTGAAGGCGCTCGGCCTCGGGGCGGCGGCGATGGCCGCCCCGCGAGTGCTGATCGGGCGGGACAAGGCCCGGGCGCGAAGGCCCAACGTCCTGCTGATCCTCACCGACGACCAGGGCACGCTCGATGCGAACTGCTACGGCTCGAAGGACCTCTACACGCCGGCGATGGACGCCATCGCCCGCGGCGGCGTGCGCTTCACCCAGGCGTACGCTCACACGGTCTGCTGCCCGGCCAGGGCGCTGCTCCTGACCGGCCGCCATCCGCAGCGATGCAACGTCAACAGTTGGATGCAGGGCAACGCAAAGGGCAAGAAGGGCCTCAACATGTTCCGCGAGGAGGTCACCATCGCCGAGGTGCTCAAGGCGGCCGGCTACCGCACGGCCCTGTTCGGCAAGTGGCACCTCGGCGCCCACCTCGACCACGGCCCGACGGAGCAGGGGTTCGACGAGTTCTTCGGCATACGCGACGGGTTCATCGACAACTACAACCACTACTTCCTCCACGGAAACGGCTACCACGACCTCTATCGCGGGAAGAAGGAGGTCTTCCGCAAGGGCGAGTACTTCCCCGACATGACCACCGCCGAGGCGATCGGCTTCATCGAGCGGAACAGGGAGCGGCCGTTCTTCCTGTACCTGGCGTTCAACATCCCCCACTATCCCGAGCAGGCCGACAGGAAGTTCGACGAGCGCTACAAGCACCTGCCCATGCCCCGCCGCAGCTACGCCGGGATCATCTCGACCACCGACGACCGGATCGGGCGCGTCCTGGCGAAGCTGGACGAGCTGAACCTCCGCGACGAGACGATCGTCGCGCTCATGGGCGACAACGGCCACTCAGCAGAGAACTACAAGATCAGGGGCAAGAAGCACTCCAGCGGGCTGCCCGAGGGCACCAACTACGGCGCCAACGGCGGCGGGGGCAACACCGGCAAGTGGCGCGGCCACAAGGGCACGTTCTACGAGGGCGGCATCCGAGTCCCCGCGATGATCAGCTACCCCAAGCGCCTGCCGAAGAACGTCGTTCGCGGCCAGGCCGTCACGGCGGCGGACTTCCTCCCGACGATATGCGAGCTGTGCGGCGTGGGGCCGCCCAAGCGCAAGCTCGACGGCAAGAGCCTCCTGCCGATCATCAAGGACAACGCCCCCACGCACCACAAGGTAATGCACTGGCAGTGGCAGAGCCGCTGGGCCGTCCGCGAGGGCGACTGGAAGCTGATCGGCCGGGGCAGCAAGCCGCAGGAGCTGCTCACGCTGGCGGGCGAGAAGCCCGAACGCGAGAACCTCCTGAAGAAGCGCCCCGAGATGGTCGAGCGTTTGACGAAGCTGCACGCCGAATGGGTCAAGGAGGTCATGCCCTGACGGCACCGGCCGCGGGGGCGTCAGTCGCGCTCGCCGGCGGCGATGTCGTACGCCAGGAGCTGGTTCCAGTGCCTCACGTGCAGCCTGCCGCCGCAGATCACCGGATGCGAGAGCGACAGCCGAGGTCCAGCGAGATGACCATCTCCTGCTCCCCGAAGTCTCCGGAGGTGTAGATCCGCGCGTCGGCCGGGTCGCGTCACTGGGTTGTGGAGCCAAAGGCCTGTACCCCTGCACGGCGAGGAGGTCCCCTTCACCGCCCGTCTTCGCCTAGAGGCTGCTCACGGCGTTGTCGGCCCACTGGACGGCCGCGCTGAACAGGGCGGGCAGGGCGTTCTCGTCCAGGTCCAGGGCCGCGGCGGACTCGCTCAGCCGCTCCCACTGGCCCCGTTCGTACTGCTCGACGGTCTCGTACACCAGGCCGAACGGCCCGCCCTGTGCCAGCAGCGCCATCTTGACGTCCTGGCTGAGCGGCAGGCCCTCCAGCACCCGCGCGAGGGGCACGTTGGTGAGGACCTCGGCCAGCGAGAACATCCCCATCAGGAACAGCTCCTGCGCCTGGATCTCCATGCCGACCCGCGGGGCGATGCCCTCGGCCATCTTCGCCCGGATCAGGCAGCGGCGGAACAGCTCCTTCGGCGCATCCTCGCCCAGCTCCCGAAGCAGGAGCATGCTGGCCCACAGCTTCACCTCGCCGGGCCCCAGCAGGACCAGGGCGTGGCGGATCGAGCTGATCGTCTGCTTGAGGCCGTACCACGCGGAGTTGATGAACCGAAGCAGCCGGTACGTCATCGGCACGTCCACCTTGATGAGCCCCTCCAGCTCGTCATAGGCCAACTGGGGCTTGTTGACCTCCTTCAGCAGCGCCAGGTAATGGGCCTTCTGGGTCGGCAGCTCCTTGTTGCTGGCCAGCACCGGCCGCCGGAAGAACTCGCCCTGGAAGTACCAGAAGCCCGCCTCGTGGGCCTCCTCGTATTGCCGCCGGCCGGCCACTTCGCCGGCCAGCGGCCGGACGCCCCGCTTCGTGAGCTCCGCACAGACGGCCGCCTGGCGGTCCTGAGGCACCGCGGCGGCGTCTACACGGACGATGTCCCCGAAGTCCAGGAACGGGCTGTCCGTCTGGTCGGGCTGGAAGTTCATCAGCTCCAGCTCGTAGCCGACGTCCTTGAGCTGGCGGCACGCGGTGATCAGCTCGCGGTCGCCCCGCAGGTCGCCCGGCACGCCCACCACCAGCGTGTCGGGAGGGAACAGGACCGGGATGTTCTGGATCAGCAGGTCGCGGTGGAACGTCACGTGCCCGCGCCCCAGGCC
The DNA here is from genome assembly GCA_964427875.1 of uncultured Planctomycetaceae bacterium. Taxonomy (GTDB): domain Bacteria; phylum Planctomycetota; class Phycisphaerae; order SM23-33; family SM23-33; genus CAYRVX01. The sequence goes on along the minus strand of CAYRVX010000053.1, from coordinate 31,978 downwards.
GAGGATCACGTCGAAGCCCATCGCCCGCCAGAAGTCGATGTCTCCGGCCCCCCCGCGGGCAGCCGCCGCGGCGAACTCCGCCTCGAATCCCGAGCGGAAGTCCATGTCGTAGCCGTAGACATTGGTCAGACGATCGAAGATCGGCTGCGTTGTCGCGAAGACCGGAACCGTGGTCTCGGTAGCGGCGGTTGTCATCGTCGGCTCCTTCTGCGGGCCCGGCCCGCCGGCAAGGGCGTGACCGCGCCGTCGCGGGGCGCACGGGCGACGGCTCGGGTCCGAGCACCGCCATAACGGGCCTCGCCCACGTGCCCCTCCTGTCTTTTCGTCGGCAAGTCCTCGTCCAAAGTTGAGTCCCATGCGGGAAAGATTGGCGCTTGCCGGCATCGGCACAGGCGATCGGCCGACGCCGCCCGGCGCGCCGCCAAGCTCCACGCCAAGGCCGGCTCGATCCCCAAGGCAAAACTCCAGACCTGCGACTATAAACTATTTGCAGAAAGGGAGATATAGGAGATCCGAGCGAAAATGGCTTTGTTTCGTAAAAAGACTTATGGCGTCTTCCCCGCATGCTTGCCTCCCGCGGCCGAGCCGCGCCGCAGCCCAAACTCGCAATAATCGGCTTTTGGGTTCGTTTCGCATTTTTTTTCTAACGGGAACCAGTGCAGGCGCTTAATGGCTCGAGGAGGGCCAACCGCTCGGCTTGGCGCGCTGGTTGAGCGAGAGGCAACCCGCATGCTAGTATGATATACACGCAGCTAATATTTGTCAAGTAAATTCTCAAAATTATTTTCGCGGTCCGCCGCCTCCTGCCGGATTGTCCTGTGTGCCGGGGCATCTTCGTGTTACGATGCCCCCGCGCGGCGGGTCCGCCGGGCAGCGGCCTCGCTGGGGAGTTTCCGACGCGATCCATTCCGAGTCGCCCTTGAAAGGCTGCGCGCATGACGACGATGGACCTGGAATACAAAGCCGGCCGCCTGTAGGCCCACTGCGGCGCGGCGGGCCTGGACGCCAAGGAGAGAGTATGACGCCAGGAGACGTCATTGATCCGCTGTATCTTCCGTTCACCGCGCAAGAGCTCCTTGAGCATTTCGCGCCCGTCGCAGGGGACGAGCAGCGCAAGGAACCGGACCGTCATCTCAAGCACTACCTCACCAGCGCCAGCAGGTACCACTCCTTCCAACGGTCCCATTCCGAGCGGAAGGGGCAGCCGCTGTCCGCCATGAGGCTGCCTTGCCAGATAGAGAAGGACGAGCGATTCTGGGTCGTCGCTTGCCTGATGAAGTGTTTCAGGTCCGCCAGCCCGGTGAGCGTCTTCTCTGGGCTCCTTTCTCGCGCTTTCGGCAGCACGCCTCCTGTCTCGGGATTCCCTTCCTGGCAGGCCGTCCTGCGAGGAAGGCTGCACCTGTTCTTCGAGGTGAGCTTGCCCTCCCCGCGCGCTTACAAACAGTGGCTGCGGGAGAACCTCACAAAGCGCCAGTTCATACCGTATGTCGTCGATGCTGCTCACAGGCCGGATTCCGACAAGATCAGACGCGGGCTTGAGGGCCCGACCCATCTGGACGCGCTGCTGCTCAATGAGGAAAACGGATTCGCTGTCTTCTTCGAGGCAAAGGTGCTCTCGGATATCTCCCACGGCATTTCGTTCGACGTCGCCAGGAACCAGATCGCTCGCAATGTCGATGTGATGCTGGAGACGAATCCCGACCTGCCGCGCCCCCTGAATCAGCGTGATCCGGCTCGGACCCTGTTCGCCTTACTCACCCCTCGGTACTTCAGGGAGGACCCCAGCTCGAGGCACTATGGCATGCTGCTGCCCCAGTATCAGACCAATCCCGCGTCGCTTGGCAGGGACATCCCTCACCGCACCGACGTGGATTGGCCGGGAGTGTCCCGAAGGCTGGGATGGCTGACATTCGAAGACTGCCACGAGGTACAGGTTGGAGCGTGCCCTTGGCTTTAGAGGGACCGCTGCGGAACCTGCAACCGCCCGCTCGATGAAACCGGCCCGCAGGACGATCGAGAAGGCCAAGGCCAAAGGGGAGAAGGTTGACTTCGTGATGCCCCCGGACGATGGCGACAACCCGGTCTTCATAGACGGGGTCAAGCCTCAGCGTGCCTCTTGCCGTGTGGTAGGCCTGTTCAGCCGGGTACATGGGTAGCACTTTGATCCGGGCACATGGGTAACACTTTCTCATTTTCCGTCAGGGCGAGTTCCTGGAGCGCAGCGGAAGGAACTCGCCCTGACGGTCGCCTCACCAGGCCTGAAGGCTTGGCCTGTTACACGACAAGGCGCGGTCACCTCTCCGTGGGCAGTGGGACTGCCGCTTATCTTCATGCCATTCGGGTCAGGGACCTTTCCTGGGAAGACTCGTCCTGGGAGAGCTTGGGTTTGCAGGTTGTGGGGGCCGGGGGGAGGGAGGGAGCTTCCCGACGTTTCGTCCCGATGTACATCGGGACTCAACGTCGGGGTTTCCGGAGCCCGCAAACGCGCGCGATAACGAGATGCCTGGATTCCTTCGCTGATCCCCAATCCCCAATCCGCAATCCGCAACCTGCCTGCCGGCAGGCAGGTCTGCAATCCAGTGCCGTCACTTCGTGAAGTGCTCTTCGCCGGCGCGGAGGAGGACGTGCTCGTGGAACTCCTGGGAGTGGCGGATGAGGGCGTTCTCGTGCAGGTCGCGGAAGTACTTCTCGGTCAGCTCGAGGTACATCCGGCCGCGGAGCGTCTCGGAGATCTTCTGCTGGGCCTCCTCGAAGGGCACGACGCGGCCGGGCTCGAGCCGCCGGACCTTGACGACGTAGAGGCCGTTCTTGGTCTCGATCGGCCCGGCCATCTCGCCGACCTGGAGCTTGAAGGCCGTCCGCTCGATCTCCGTCTCGCGGAACGTGTCGGCCGCCATCAGCGGCCAGACGCCGCCGGCCTTGGCCTTGATGCCGCGGGAAAGCCGCCGGGCGACCTGGCCGAAGTCCTCGCCCTTCGACAGGGCGGCGAGGGCCTTGTCGATGACCTCCCTGGCCTTCGTTCGGGCGGCCAGGCGCTCGATCGCCGACGGGCCGGCCACGTCCTCCGGCAGGAAGCGGTCGAACGGCGCGGCGATGATCTGCATCTGCACCTTCTTCTCGGCCGTGAACTCCTCGTGGTGGATGCGGTAGTAGTCCCACAGCATCTTCCGCGTGATGGCGATGGCGGGCATGAAGCGGCCGCGGAGGTAGAACTTGAAGGCCGCGTCCTCGCGGTGCTCGGTGAGCGTCTGCTCGAGCGTCGTGCCCTGCTTGGCGAGGGTATGGCGCAGCTTGGTGATGCTGCCCCCGGCCTCTGCCATCATGGCGTTTTTTGCCGCCTGCACCTCGGCGTCGACGATCTTCTTCTGTTCGTCGGTGAGGCGTTTGTGCGCCTCCTGTAGGACGAGTGCCCGGTTGATCTGCTGGCGGACCTCGTCGGCGATCCAGGGCATGACGCGCTCTCGGAAGGCCTGTGGTGAGATCGTTTTGGGCACCTTGCCGAGCTGCGGGCGCAGGCGGCGGAGGATGTCGTCCACGGTGATGAAGCGATTGTTGACCTGGACGGCGGAGGCCGCGACGACGCGCTCGGGCCCGACGGCCGTGGGCGTCTCGCCGACGGGCAGGATGGTTCGCCCGATCGGCTCGCGCCGGCCTCCTCCGGGCACGTCCGGCCGCGGGGGCGGCGTGCCCGCCGGCCGCGTCGCCACCGGCGGCGGCACGCGGACCGCCACCGCCACAGTGCCCGCCCCCGCCGGCTGCGTCGCCGCCGGCCGCGTGGCGACGGCCTCGGCGCCCTTCCGGCCGTAGAGAAGCTCCGTCAGGCTGATCGGGCGGCTGATCCTATCGGTCCGCGGGCCCGCGGCGGCGATCGGCCGGGCCGCGTGGGCCGGCGCGGCGGGCGGCGGCACCGTCCTGGGCGGTATCGCCCGGGCCGCGCTCGGCCGCTCGACGGGCTCGGGCGCGTTGGCGTCCTCGCTCGTCGGCCGGGTCACCGGCACGGAGTCCTCCTTGCCCCACGGCCAGACCTCGCGGACCCACGAGCAGCCGGCCAGTTGCGCCGACAGCGATACGACCGCGATGAGGCATCTCGTCTTCATGGAACGCCCGTTGGAATTCGGCCTCATTATAACGCCCGGCGCCGGGCTTGTCTCAATCGCTCCAGGAGAATCCTGATGAGCGTGGGCATCTGGCGGTGGGCCGGCGGGAGGCGCCAGTGGACGGTCTGCTCGTCGGGGAGTCGAACGCTTCCGGCCGCGCCGTCGAATACGCCCCTGGCCGTGCTGAAGTCCCTCACGGCAAAGACCAGGTCGGGCCCCATGAGGATGATGCTCTGGACGCCGAGGGCGCCGCCCAGCGCGCGGACCTCGGCGAGCTCGAGCAGCGTCTCGACCTCTCCGGGCACGGGGCCGTAGGCGTCGGCGAGGTCGTCGCGGAGCTGGGCGAGCTCGTCGATCGTGTGGCAGGCGACCATGCGGCGGTAGATCTCCATCCGCTGGCGCTGGGAGGGGACGTACGATCGCGGGACGTACGCGTCGATCCCGAGCTCCAGGTGCACGTGGGGGTGCTCGACGATCTTCTCCCCGCGAAGCTCGCGGACCGAGCGATCGAGCAGTTGGCAGTACAGCTCGTATCCCACGGCGGCGATGTGCCCGCTCTGCTCGGGCCCGAGGATGTTTCCGGCCCCGCGGATCTCCAGGTCGCGCATCGCGATCTGGAAGCCCGCCCCCAGGTCGGAGAACTCCTCGATGGCCTTGAGCCGCCTGGCCGCAACGGGCGTGACGCTGCGGCGCCGCGGAAGCAGCAGGTAGCAGTGCGCCCGGTGCTTGTAGCGCCCGACTCGCCCGCGAAGCTGGTGCAGCGCCGCCAGGCCGAAACGGTCGGCGTCCTGGATGATCATCGTGTTGGCCGTCGGAATGTCCAGGCCCGACTCGATGATCGTCGTGCAGACCAGCACGTCGATCTCCTGCCGCACGAAGCGGAGCATGGTCTCCTCCAGGCGGTGCTCCTTCATCCGCCCGTGTGCGAAGGCCACGCGGGCCTCGGGTACCAGGCGGCGGAGATCGTCGGCGACCGACTCGATGTTGAAGACGCGGTTGTGCACGTAGAAGACCTGCCCCTGGCGGCTCAGCTCGCGGAGGACGGCCTGGCGGATGAGGCGCTCGTTGTGGCGGCCGACCTCGGTGTGGATCGCCCGGCGGTCCAGCGGCGGGGTCGCCAGCGAGCTGATGTCCCTCAGCCCCAGCAGGGCCATGTGAAGCGTTCGTGGGATGGGCGTGGCCGTCATGGTCAGCACGTCGACGGTCGTCCGCATCGCCTTGATGTGCTCCTTGTGCTCGACGCCGAACCGCTGCTCCTCGTCGATGATGAGCAGCCCGAGGTCGCGGAAGTGCACGTCGGCGCTGAGGAGCCGGTGCGTGCCGATGACGATGTCGAGCTTGCCTTCCTTCAGGCGGCGGCAGATGCTCGCCTGCTCGCCGGGTGTGCGGAAGCGGCTCAGCGCCTCGATCTCGAAGGGGTAGTCCGCCATCCGCTCGCGAAACGTCCGCAGGTGCTGGCCGGCCAGCACCGTCGTCGGCACCAGCACGGCCACCTGCCTGCCGGTCTCGACCACCTTGAAGGCCGCACGCATGGCCAGCTCCGTCTTGCCGTAGCCCACGTCGCCGCAGAGCAGGCGGTCCATCGGGCGACCGGCGGCCATGTCCTCGTCGAGCTGACGCATCGTCGAGATCTGGTCCTCCGTCTCGCCGTAGATGAACTCCTCGGCGAACCGCCTCTGCCAGTCGCTTCCGCGCGGAAAGCTCATGCCGGGCAGTGTCCGCCGCAGGGCCTGGACGCGGATCATCTCGGCGGCGAGGTCCTTCACCGCCTCGGTGACGCGCTGCTTCTGCCGCCCCCACGACGTGCCGCCCAGGCGGCTGAGCGACGGGCGAAACTTCCGCGAACCGATGTACTTCTGCACGAGGTCGATCCGGCTGGCGGGCACGTGGAGAACGCTGCTGCCGGCGAACCGCAGGGCCAGGAACTCCTCGCCTCGCCCGTCCCGGTCGATCAGCTTGAGCCCCTCGAACTTCGAGATGCCGTGGGCGATGTGGACCACGTACTCCCCCTCGCGCAGGTCCAGCAGCGATTCGATCGGCCGCCCGGCCCGAACGCGGCGAATCCGCCGACGCTTGGCGTAGCGGCGGAAGAGCTCGTGGTGACCGACCACCACGATTCTCTGCCCCGGCCAGTAGAACCCGCCCGCCACGTGTCCGATGGCCGTCCTGAGCCGGCCGGCGAGCTTCGGGTACTTCGTCTCGAGCAGCTCGGCGAACCGCTGCTGCTCGGCGGGGTTCTCGCAGTAGACCCACACGTCGGCCACCTCGCAGAGCTCTGCCAGCTCCGTGAGGGCCTCGTGCGTCCCGATCCCCAGCCGCTGCAAGGAGCGAATGCCGAACGAAAACGCCGACAGGTCCCCTTCTGCGCCCTGATCGCCAGGTAATAAGGTATCTGTCCCCTTTTTGAAGGCGGCCAGCTCCACGAGTGCCAGGCGGGCGATGGCGGAGAAGACGTCCTCGGGGCTGTGCATGGCCGCGGCGATCCTTCCGCCGATATCGCGCGTGCGGGCGTAGAGCTGCTCGGCGAGCTCGGTCACCTCGGCCGGCTCGATCACGCAGACGACGGCGCCGTCGGGGAGGTAGCTCAGAAGGCTCGTGGTGCCCTTTGGCGGCACGTCGAGCCCGGCGGCCAGGCCCGTCACCGTGTAGCGCCCGAGCTGGTCGGTGGATCGCTGGGTGTCCAGGTCGAAGCGGCGGATGGAGTCGATCTCGTCGCCGAAAAACTCCACCCGCACCGGCTGGGCGGCCCCGGCGGGGAGGATGTCCACGATGCCGCCTCGGCGGGCGAACTCGCCCTGCTGATCCACCTGCTCGACCCGCTCGAATCCCGCGTCGACGAGCCAGGCGCAGAGGGCGTCGATATCGTGCTCGCTGCCGGTGGCCAGTTCCAGGCGCCCGGCCGCCAGGGCCTCCCGCGACGGCACGGGCTGGAGCAGCGCCATCACCGGGGCCACGAGAAAATCGGCGGGCTCGTCCCGCTCGCCGGGCGGCTGGGCCAGCAGGTTGCACACACGCAGGCGCTCGCCGGTGATCTCGTCGTTGAGGTGGTCGGTGCCGACGTCGACTTCCCAGGCGGGGAAGAGCTGCACGCCCGCACGGGTGAAGACCTCGATGTCGTCGGCGGCGTTGTCGGCCGCGTCGATGTGCCCGGCCAGGAGCAGGACGCACCGGCCGGCGAGCCGCCCCAGCGCCGCGGCGATCAGCGGCGCGGACGACCCCCACACGCCGCCGATGCACAGGGTCCCGCCGGCCTTGAGCCGCCCGGCCGCGGCGGCGAGCCGGCGGCTCTCCAGGATGCGCTCGAACATGGCCAAAACGGGTTTCCTTGTGCGCGCAGAAGCGCGACGCCGCACCCTGCGCGCAGCAGGACACACGGACGGCTCGCCGAAACCGCCCGTGTGACGGTCCGCGTCCACGGTTGTGTTCGCCGCGCGGTATTCCGTCCCGCGCGACGAGGACATCCTACGACACGTCGCCGCGCGGTGCCAGGGCGAAGAGCCTTGTCGCGTTGGCGGCCGTGAGCCGGGCGATGAACTCGGGCGTCGTGTTTCGCACGGCCGCCAGGCACGCGGCCACGTGGGCGACGTTGGCCGGCTCGTTCGTCTTCATCTTCCGCACCGGCTCGGGCGAGCAGAAAGGCGCGTCGGTCTCGATCAGCAGGCGATCGTCGGGCACGAGCGAGGCGGCCTCGCGGAGGTAGGCGGACTTCTTGAACGTCACGATGCCGGAGAAGCTGACCGCCGCGCCGAATTCCACCGCCCGCCTGACGTTGGCGGCGCCCTCGGTGCAGCAGTGGAAAACCACCCGCCCGCCGTCGGCGCCGGCCTCCCGGAGGATCGCCATCGTGTCGTCGAAGGCCTCGCGCGTGTGGACGACGACGGGCTTGCCCAGCCGCCCGGCGAGGGCGAGCTGCTCGGCGAAGACGCGCCGCTGGGCGTCGCGCGGCGAGAAGTCGTAGTGATAGTCCAGGCCGGTCTCCCCGATCGCGACGTTCCGCGGGTCTCCGGCGATCTGCTCCAGCGCGGCGAGGTAGTGCTCGCCCGCGTCCTTGGCGTCGTGCGGGTGCAGCCCGGCGGTGACCCAGACGTTGTCGTACGGGCGGGCGAGCGAGACGGCCGCCTTCGACTCGGCCACCGTTGCCGCCGCGCAGATGATCCGCGCCACGCCGGCGGCCCGGGCGCGCTCGATGACGGCGGCGACGTCCTGGCGAAGCCGCCCGTGCGCCAGGTGGCAGTGCGAGTCGATCAGCTCCGCTGGCTGGGGCATGGCGGACATGATAGGCGCTGCCCGCCGGCGGGGGCAACTTCCGAGATGCCCCGCGGAGCACGCTCGAAATCGCCCGGCCGGTGTTGTACCTTTGCCCGCGGCCCGGCGAGGCGGCGTTGTGGGCCTTTGCCGTGAAGGAGCAGCCCGATGCCCGCGGACGAAGAAAGCCCCAGGCGATGCGAGAAGATACGGACCCGGGTGTTTGCGGATTCGACGGGCGCCGCCGCGGCGGCCGCCCGCGAGATCGCCCGGCTCATTCGCGACAAGGCCGCACGCGGCGAGACCTGCGTGCTGGGGCTGGTCTCCGGCTCGACGCCCACGGGCGTCTACGCCGAGCTGGTCCGAATGCATCGCCGGGAGGACCTCAGCTTCGCGAACGTCGTGACGTTCAACCTGGACGAGTACTACCCCGTGCGGCCGAACGAGCTCCAGGGCCATCGGCGATACATGGACGAGATGCTCTTCGACCACGTGGACATCGACCCGGCCAAAGCGCACATGCCCGACGGGACGATCGCGCCCGAGGACGTGGCGGAGTACTGCGCCGGCTACGACCGCGCGGTGGCCGAGGCGGGCGGGATCGACCTCCAGCTCCTGGGCATCGGCCGAACGGGCCACATCGGCGCCAACGAGCCGGGCTCGGCGCCCGACAGCCGCACGCGGCTGATCTGGCTGGACCGCACGACGCGGATCGACGCAGCCGGCGACTTCTTCGGCGAGGCGAACGTGCCCCGCAGGGCGATCACGATGGGGGTGGGCACGATCCTCTCGGCCAGGCGGGTGATCCTGCTGGCCTTCGGGGAGCACAAGGCGCGGATCATCGCCCGGGCGGTGGAGGGCGAGCTCTCCCACGCGGTGGCGGCCAGCTTCCTCCAGCGACACGGCGACGCCGAGGTCTTTCTAAATGAGGCCGCCGCGGCCAAGTTGACGCGCTTCCGCAGCCCGTGGGTGCTCGGGGAGGTGCACTGGGACGAGAGGGCGACCCGCAAGGCGGTCATCTGGCTGGCCCGGCGGACCAAGAAGGCCCTCCTCAAGCTCACCGACGAGGACTACAACGAGAACTGTCTCCAGGACCTTCTGGCGGAGCACGGCCCGGCGTACGAGATCAACCTGCGGGCCTTCCGCGGGCTCCAGGCGTCCATCACGGGCTGGCCGGGCGGCAAGCCCCCGTCGGCCAAGCTGCCAGGCGACGTGGATCGCCCGCGAGACTCGGTGTTCCCCAAGCGCGTGCTCGTCTTCAGCCCGCACCCGGACGACGACGTGATCTCGATGGGCGGGACGCTCATTCGCCTCATCCGGCAGGGCCACGACGTCCACGTCGCCTATCAGACGTCGGGCAACATCGCGGTGTTCGACGACGACGCGATCCGCTTCGCGGACTTCGCCAGGGGCTTTAGCCGGATGTTCGGGATCGAGCCGCGGCGCGCCGAGGACATCGAGCGGCTCATGGAGCGGTCGCTGCGGAACAAGAAGCCCGGGCAGATCGACAGCCCCGAGGTCCGCAAGATCAAGGCGCTGATCCGCTTCGGCGAGGCGAGGGCGGCGGCCAGACACTGCGGCGCGAGCCTCGATAACCTCCACTTCCTCAACATGCCCTTCTACGAGACCGGAAGCATCCGGAAGGACCCGCTCGGCGAGGAGGACGTCCGGCTGGTCGCGGCGCTGCTGGCGGAGATGCAGCCGCACCAGATCTACGCCGCGGGCGACCTGTCCGATCCGCACGGCACGCACCGCACGTGCCTGGCGGCGATCTTCCAGGCCATCGAGCGCGTGAAGGACCAGCCGTGGTGCGCCGAGTGCGATCTCTGGCTCTACCGCGGCGCCTGGCAGGAGTGGGAGCCCGAGCAGATCGACATGGCCGTGCCGCTGAGCCCGCAGGAGCTTCGCCGCAAGCGCGACGCCATCTTCAAGCACGAGTCCCAGAAGGACAAGGCCCTCTTCCCCGGCAGCGACCGGCGGGAGTTCTGGCAGCGTGCCGTCCAGCGCAACCGCGCCACGGCCGCGCTCTACGACCAACTCGGCCTGGCCGAATACGAGGGCATCGAGGCCTTCGTCCGGTGGGAGGGGGAAGGTCCAGGCGGATGATGCGCCACGAACAGGAGCTGAGACTCGAGCGCCTGGACATGAACAGCGAGGGCGGCGGCTTGTGGCTCAGAACAGACGACATCAGCGTTTCGCCTTTGCGCGCTTGCGGCCCTGCGCTTTGATCGCATCGACGTCAAGGGGCGTCGTTTCGCCGCGATCGGCCTGCTCGATCCCGATGGCGATCTCCTTCCGCAGCTCCTGGAGGCGGCTTCTCCTTAACTCGTCGCGCTCGTGCAGCAGCCGCAGGCTCTCGCGGACCACTTCGCTTGCGGAATGGTAGAGCCCGCTCTTGACTTTCTCCTGGATCAAGGCCTCAAGCTCCGGGGTCAATGAGACGTTCATCTTGAGTCACTCCATCATTCTTCCATCAACGATCCATTATAGTCCGGTAACAAGAATTAGCAATAACTGTTATCAGGGGAATCGGCCGGAGCAGCCGCACCGCGCGGCGTACTCTGCTCAGAACGCGTTGGGGGTGTGGGTGATGCGGGGCTTCTCGCCCTCCGGGAGGATGACGGCGACGACGTCGTAGCGCGTGCGGTAGCCTTGGGTGGGGTAATGGGCGAGGTAGTAGGCGGCCGCGCTCTGGATGCGGGCCTCCTTGTCCGTGTCGACGGCGGCTTCCGGCCGCGTGCCGCCGGGGGACGAGCGGGTCTTGACCTCCACGAAGACGATGGTCTCGGCGCCGAGCGTCTTGCGGGTGGAGCGGTCGAGGGCGATCAGATCGATCTGGCCGGCGGGGCATCGGTAGTCCTGGCCGAGGATCTTCAGCCCGGCCTTCTTGAGGAATCGCCGGGCCAGCGCCTCGCCGCGCTGCCCCAACGGCCTGCTGCCTGCGAGGGGCCGGGCCACCGCTTCAGCTCTCGTCGCCGTCGGCCTGCCCGGCGTCGGGTGCTTCCTCGGCCGCCTCGTCGCCGGGCGCTTCGGCGGACTCGGCACCCTTCTTCGACGGGGGCCTGATCTCCTTCAGGCGGGTGGCCTTTCCGACGCGGCCGCGGAGGAAGTACAACTTGGCCCTGCGGGTCCTGCCGTGGCGGACGACCTCGACGTCGGCGACTTTCGGGCTGTGCACCGGGAACGTGCGCTCGACGCCCTCGTTGTTGACGATCCGCCGGACGGTGAACGTCTCGGAGATGCCGGAGCCCCTGCGGGCGATCACCGTGCCGGTGAAGATCTGGGTGCGCTCCTTGTCGCCCTCGACGATTCGGACGTGCACGCCGACGGTGTCTCCGACCTCGAACTGGGGCACGTCCTCTTTCATGCTGGCCTCGGCGGCCTTCTTCAGCAGTTCCTGGCTCACGATACGTCTCCCGATCAGTAGTCGGCGCCTCAGGTCTCCCGTTCGTCTCTTTTGTCGTACTCGTCCCAGAGGTCGGGGCGGCGCCGGCGCGTCCGGGCCCTCGCCTGTTCGGCCCGCCAGGCGGCGATCTTCGCGTGATCGCCGCCGAGAAGCACCTCCGGCACCTTCATTCCGCGAAACTCCCGCGGGCGCGTGTACTGCGGGTACTCCAGCAGGCCCGCGCTGAAGGACTCCTCGTGCGTCGATTCGTCCTTGCCCAGCACGCCCGGCAGCAGCCGGACCACGGCGTCGATCATCGCCATCGCCGCGATCTCGCCGCCGGAAAGCACGAAGTCGCCCACGCTGACCTCCATGTCCGCCAGGTGCAGGCGAATCCGCTCGTCGAAGCCTTCGTAATGTCCGGCGATGACGATCAGCCTCGGCTCGGCGGTGAGTTGCTCGACCAGTTGGTGGTCCAGCCGCCGGCCCTGCGGGCTCATCAGGACGACTTTTCCCGCCTCTTCGCCGGCGGCGCGGAGGTGCTCGACGGCGTCGAAGATCGGCTGGCACATCAGCACCATGCCGGGCCCGCCGCCGAACGGGGCGTCGTCCACCGTGCCGTAATTGTCCAGGGCGAACTCGCGGATGTTCGTCAGGTGGATCTCCACCAGCCCGCGCTCGACGGCCCGCCCGACGATGCTCGTCGTGCGGAAGGCATCGAACATCTCGCAGAACAGCGTGAGGATGTCGATGCGAAGTCCCATGGCGGCACAGACCTTCTGCCGGATCGTCTCCAGCGGGTGGCCGGCTAGGTCCTGACCGCGATGCCCTGGCGCGTCAGGATCTGGCGCACCGTCTCGGAGGGCTTGGCGCCGACGCCGAGCCAGTACTCGATCCGCTCGCGGTTGAGAAAGACCTGCTTGTCGGGCTCGTTGGCGTTGGGATCGTACCAGCCCAGTTGTTCGATGACGCGTCCGTCCCGCGGGCTCCTGCCGTCAACGGCGTTGACGCGGAAGAAGCTCCGGTGTCGACGCCCCATCCTCTTCAGTCGTAACCTGACTGCCACGAAGTTGCTCTCCAGTGGAACCTGTCCCGCCGCAGCGGGTTTGTCGCGCTTCCCGTCAACTTTGCGAACCCGGGATTGTAGCACGATACGGGATGCATGCAAGGGGTTTTCGAGACGTTTTGCGATCGGGCGCCCGCTCGAACAGGGCCCCTGGAGCGTTCCGCCAAACGGGCAAGCCCATGCCGGGCGCTGAAAGCCAATCAAACGCGTCAGTCATGCATTGTCGAAGCGACGGCGTTCACACTTGAATACGGCGACAGAGGGGAGCATCATGGGCCCCGTAGACGGTGTGGGTCTAACCATTCCGACATAAGGGACCATCCCGTGATCATCGCCCACCACGTCATTCTCACCGGATACGGACACTGGCTGCCGAATGACCCTCGCGGGAGCATGACGCGGGAGATCCGGACCGAGAATGTGCGCGCGCAGGGGCCGGGACACTACGGGCGAAGGGGAAGCCAGCCCAGTCGCCAACATCTGCGGGCCTTCTCTCAGGACGCGTCCAGGCGGCTGGCGCACAGGTTGCTGTGGTTTGAGCAACCCGAGCGCCAAGTGCTGGGTGAGGCCTTTGGCAAGGTAGTGGCCGAGGATCGGCTGACCTGCTACGCGTGCGCAGTCATGAGAAACCATGCTCATCTCGTCGTTCGAAGACATCGCCTGAAAGCCGAGGAGATGATCTCTCGTTTGCGTGAGGCGTCCCGTCAAGCCCTGAGTCGCCGCAAGCTCATGCCGCCATACCATCCCCTCTGGAGCAGTGACCCGTACGTGGCATTCAAGGACACCCCAAGCGCTGTCCGAACGGCAATCGCCTATATTCAGGGTAACTTCGTCAAGCACAACGTCGAACCGCAGGACTGGGACTTCGTGACCCCGTACGACGACTGGCCTTTCCATAAAAGGCGTCGCCGGTAACACCGTCTTTCTCCAGGCATGCCAACACGGAGTTCCGATCCCAAACGCCCGACGACGGCTTGGCCGTTTGGCGGAACGCTTGAGCCGCCCACGTACGCACCGACGCCCAACGCCCCCCAACGGGCCTGTAGCTCTTCGCGTCATCTGGACGATACATGGATACGGCATGAGGCCTTCAATCGGTTTCTGCGCGAAGGTGGCCCGGTGGTCTACGTCGAGCTCGTCATCTGGCTGCTGCTGATCGTTTTCTGCGGCATGGGCGTTTACCGTCTGTGGGCGCAGGTTCTGCGTCCGGCCTGGCTGGGTTGGGTGCTCCTGCCGGGGACGCTGGTCTCGGAGATGGCCTACATCTTCGGCTGCCTGATCACCGGCGGCGAGGTCCGGCGCGCGAAGCTCCTGTCGGACCGCGGCGATGCCGACTCGGGCGAGCCCACCACGCAGGCGGCGCCCCGCTGGAAGGTCCTCGGCCCCATCCTCGCGGCGCTGGTGGCGATCCTCGCCTGCGGGGCGGCCATCGGCCTGGCCGACTGGCTGCTCGGCGAGCCGGTGATGCGGGAGTTCAGGTTCGCCCGCGAGCTGGCCGATCCGGCCGACCAGCCCGCCGTCCTCGCCAGTTGGGACGCCCTGTGGGGGCGCATGGAGAACCAGCTCAGGCTGCTGCGGCGAATGTGCGAGACCCTCGCCCGCCTGGACTGGCTCAACTGGCGGGTGCCCCTGTTCGTGTACCTGGCGACGTGCTTGTCGATCCGGCTGGCCCCGGTCCGGCGGGACCCGCGGGCCACGCTCGCGGCGGCGGGAATCGTGGCCGTCGCGATCGTCCTGATCGGGGCCGTCACCACCCGCTTCGACCAGATCCTCCAGGCCGTTCGTCCCGTCCTTACCTACGTGTGGGGGAACCTGCTGCTGCTGCTGGCGGTCTCCCTGCTGGCCCGCGGGCTGATCGCCCTCGCGCGGGTCCTGGCGGGCAGGGCCGGCGAGTAGCGCCCGCCCGGCAATAAGAGTTGCAAATCGTTTTTCCCGGTCGTAGAGTATTCCCGCTGGCGCGGGGACGGGCTTCCCTGCGCGGTCGAGGTTCCGGCAGGCACGAGGAGCAGACGTGACCGGCACGGCGCCAGAGGTGCGAAGGAAGGTCCGGCGGTTTGTCAAGAACATGGCCGGCGAGGAGCGAATGCTGGTCGTTCTGAAAGCGGAGCTCTACGAGGGCAGTTGGGATGACATGGTGGCCGACCTGAAGGCGAGGCTCGAGGGCCGACCGTACATCTTCAAACTCGCCCACCGGATCACCGACGACCTGGAGCGGATCCGCCGCCTGAGAGAGTTCGAGGAGTCCTGCGGCGTGGACCTGAGCGACTACGTGAGGATGGAGCCGTAGCCGCCCCGACGCGCCCCCGGGCGGGCCTGTCGAACCGGTGAACCGGCCCCGGAAGTGGCCTTTTGACAAGGAGTGTTACGGTATGCGTGGCTTGGTGAAACTCGCCCTGGCAGCGGCATGCCTGGCGGCCGTGGGCTGCCAGCGCCCAAGCGTCCCGGTCAGCCTGACCCACGCCAGCGTGCTGGCCAAGGCCGGGCTGGAAAGCTACTGGCAGATCCAACTGCAGCTCCAGGAAGACGAGAAGATCGAGCGGCTCTTCCTGCTGGATGAGAACCTCTACTGCCTGACGAACAGGAGCTGCCTGATCGTGATGGACGCGGCCAGGGGCGTCCGCAAGTGGACGCGCAGGATCGCCGACCCCGGCGTGAGGGTCTACGCGCCCTGCCACGGCAACCGGGTGCCGATGCGCGAGGAGGTCCCCGACATCCGGGAGATCACCACGCCGGTGGCCCCGGAGTCGCTGAAGTCCTTCGACCTGGTCTTCGTCAACACGCCGGACTTCGCGCTGGCCTTCGAGCGCGGCGGCGGAAAGCTGCTGCGGAAGATCGACTTCCACCGCCGCCCGGACGACTTCTGCGCCAACACCTCCGGCGCGTGCGACGGGGAGTACTACTACGTCGGGGCGACCAACGGGCGGTGCTACTCGTTTCGCGTCAACGAGGACGTGATCGCGTGGATTCTCCGCACCAACGACGTGATGACCGCCGCGCCCCGCTGCCACAAGCCCGGCGATACGGGGCGAGTCTTCTTCGCGGGCGAGGACGCCGAGCTGTACGTCGCCAAGCCGGGCAACCTGCTGTCGACGGTCTGGCCGCCGGCGGGCACCCGCGACTGGCCGGCCATGGCCGGCCCGGTCGTCACCGACTTTCACGTCGACGACAGGGCGTGCTTCATTCCCTGTATCAAGCGGCGGGTGTACGCCTTCTCGCTGTCCGGTGGTGAGCCGATCTGGCGGTTCACCTGCGGCGGGCCCCTCATGGACGCCATTCAGGTCTCCGAGAACAGCGTCTTTCAGTACGCCCGGGGAGACAAGCTCTACGCGATCAGTCCGGCCAACGGAAAGATGCGCTGGGCCATGCCCCAGGGCCGGCGAGTGCTGGCGTCCATGCCCGAAAACGACATCCCGCTGGCGTACGTCCTGGACGGCTCGGGCAACCTGCTCGTCGTCGACGAGATCCTCGGCAAGGTCCGCGCGTCGATCCCGCTGACGGGGTGCGACCTGTTCGCCGACAACACGTCCGCGCCGGCCATCTACCTCGGCGGCACGGACGGCCGGGTCTACTGCCTCCGCCAGCTCGGCGCGGGGCGCCTCACGGCCGACATACTCAAGGGCATCCAACCGAAGAAGCCCACGCCCTAGCAGACGCCCGCTCGGGACGTTTGATCCCTCTGGATGCGAAAGGAAATGCGAGGAATGGACGCGACTGTCATCCGGCGTGCCCTGATCAGCGTGTTCGACAAGACGGGGGTCGACGAGTTCGCCGCCGCCCTGGCCGGGATGGGGGTGGAGATCATCTCCTCCGGAGGCACGGCCAGGGCCATCGAGGCCGCCGGCGTGAAGGTCCGGTACGTCCAGGAGTGGACCGGTTTCCCGGAGATGCTCGGCCATCGCGTCGTGACGCTGCACCCGAAGGTCCACGGCAGCATCCTGGCGCTTCGGGACGATCCGGCCCACCAGGCGGACATTGAGAAGTACGGCCTGGAGCCGGTCGACCTGGTGTGCGTGGGGCTGTACCCCTTCGAGCAGGCGATCGCCAAGGAGGGCTGCACGCTGGCCGAGGCGGTGGAGATGATCGACATCGGCGGTCCGACGCTGGTCCGGGCGGCCGCCAAGAACCACAGGTTCGTCACCGTCGTCACGGACGCGTCGCAGTACGAGGCCGTCCTGGCCGAGATGAAGGCCAACGACGCCGCCGTCGGCTTCGAGCTGCGTCAGAAGCTCGCGCACGCCGCCTTCGCGCTGACCATGAGCTACGACGTGGCCATCTCGACCTACCTGGCCGAGCAGCTCGGCGAGAAGCTGCCCGAGCGGATCGGCCTGGCCTACCGCAAGGCCCACGAGCTCCGCTACGGCGAGAACTCGCACCAGGAGGCGGCGTTTTACGTCGGCCCGGACCAGACAGAGACGTCCGTCTCCACCGGCCGGCTGCTCGGGGGCAAGGCCATCTCATACAACAACTACTTCGACGCCAACGGCGCGATCGAGCTGGTCAAGGAGTTCGACGAGCCGACCGTGGCGATCATCAAGCACGCCAACCCCGCCGGCTGCGCGTGCGACGAGGACCTCGTCGAGGCCTATCGCAAGGCGTACTTCGGCGACGTCAACGCCTGCATGGGCGGCATCATCGCGGTCAACCGCCCGGTGACGAGGGAGCTGGCCGCCGCCATCTGCGAGACGTACAAGCGCTGGGGCAAGGACGCCGGGGCCGGGGGGTTCTTCGCCGAGATCATCGCCGCGCCTGGCTTCGAGGAAGGCGCCGTCGAGGTCATCCAGGCCCGAAAGGGCTGGGGGCCCGAGGTCCGCATCCTCGAGCTCGGCGAGATCGACCGGAATCGCAACAAGGAGAAGTACCTCAAGTACGTCGTGGGAGGCATGCTGATTCAGGACCGCGACCTGCTCGGCCTCAACGAGGAGCAGTGGAAGGTCGTCACCAAGCGCAAGCCCGACGACCGCGAGATGGCCGATCTGCGCTTCGCCTGGCTGGTCTGCAAGAACGTCAAGTCCAACGCGATCGTGCTGGCGAAGGACAAGGCGCTGCTGGGCGCCGGGGCCGGGCAGATGAGCCGCGTGAACTCCGCCCGCCTGGCCGGGCAGATCGCCCGCGCCTACGGCGGCGGGGGCGTCGTCGAGACGGCCGGGTGCGTGCTGGCCTCCGATGCGTTCTTCCCGTTCCCCGACAGCCTCGACTGGGCCGCCGACGTCGGAGCGACCGCCGTCATCGAGCCCGGCGGGGCCAAGAAGGACGACGACGTCATCGCCCGCGCCGACGAGCTGAACCTCGCCATGGTCTTCACCGGCACGCGGCACTTCAATCACTGATCTGATGGGAGGGGGATGGGTTGCACGGGTATCCCGCTGCCACCAACCCCCTACCTGACCAGCGTCATCGCCGCGACCACCGGCGAGGCCGGCGTGCCCGCGTCGCGAACGACGACACTCGCGACGGGCCTGGGCTCCAGGGCGATCGTCAGCAGGTTCAGGTGCCAGATTCCCCTCTGCAAGCCGACGGCCACGTCGGTCGCGCCGGGCGGCTGGGCCCAGTCGTCCACCGTGCGCCCGGTGATCAGCGGCACCGTCTGCGATGTCCCGTCGGCATACCGGATCTCGTACTGCCCGACGGCCGCCCACTTGCCCGCGCCCGGGTCGCCGGCCGCCCAGCCGGTGACGTTGCCGAGGACGCACAGGAAGCGTCCCCGGCCGCCGACGGGGACCTCGATCTCCCGCGGAAACTCGGCGCAGGCCTGTGCCCCGTTGAGAACGACAAGTGCCTTCCCCCCGTTCTTCGCCGGGTCGATGATGCGAAACGGAATGCCGCCGACGAGCCTCTCGCCCAGCGGCAGGCCGGCAAAGAGGTACTTCCCCGGGCTCGGCACGTTGAACGGTGCGGTGAGCGGATTGGTGTTCGCGAGGCGCGACAGGTCGAGCTTCACGCACTTTCGCTCGTCGATCTTGTCGGGCGGCGGCACGAGGCCGGGGATCGGCTTGAAGAGGTGCGCCAGCTCGCCCTGCCAGGCGGCGACCTTCGAGCGGAACGTCACGGGTCTGCCCTTCGCGACGCGCCGAACGCGCACCGTCACCTCGCAGGCCCGGCGGGTGAGCTCGCGGGGCAGGATCACCGTGCGGCGGTCGGTCACCTGGACCGCCTTGCCTTCGACCTTCGCCCCGGTGGCCTCGATCCCCTTCGGCAAGTGCAGGACGAGACGGCTCGGGGCGTTCCTCGTGGGCGCCGTCAGGTGCACGCGGACGACGTCCTTTCCCGCCTCGGCGCGAAGCGAGACCTTCCCGAAGTGGGTGGCCGCGCCCGCCAGGCGGATCTCCCTGCCCTCATCCAGCCAGTGCACGGGCACGGCCGAGAGGAGGTGCAGCGCCTCGCCCTGCTCGCGGAGGAGCATGTTGCGGAGCGTGATGACGTAGAGCGCGGCCGCCCACAGGTGGGGCACCGTGTTGCCCCACGCCTGCCGCCGCCGGTAGTGGACGCCCTCGGGGAAGCCGTGCGTCGAGGTGGTGTGAAGGAGGAACGAGTAGAAGCCGTCGACGGCCTCGTCGTAGTCCCCGCGGATGATGTGCGAGTTGGTCACGAACTGGCTCATGTAGGGGTGGATGGCCCCGCGGGCGGGCGGCGACCACTGGATGACGCCCTCGAGGAAGCCGCCGCCGGCGCCGTCGACGGCACCGAAGCGGTTGCGCACGAAGTCCAGTGTGGCCGTCAGGCGCTTGTCGTGCGGATCGATGAGCGCGCTGGGGAAGACGGCCTCCAGGTTGCCCCAGTGCGTGCCGGCCTTCTCGTAGCTGGGCGGGATGTAGGGCAATCCCGTCCTGTCGAGCGCCCGCAGGATGCACCCGCGGAAGTCCTCGAACTCCTTCGCGAAGGCGGCGGCGTCCCGGTCCCTGCCGAGCGAGCGTGCCGCCTCGGCCGCCGCCCGAAGACCGCGGAGGCTCCACCAGTCGTAGCCGACGATGTGATGCTTGCCATCCCAGAGGTTCTCGCCGTCGGCCGGCGCCGCCGGAAGGATGCCGTGGAACGGAGAGTCGGGGTCCTTCTGGCTGCGTCGGGCCTGCCGGACCCACTCGACGGCCCGGGCGACCTGCGGATAGACGCGCCGGAGCCACTGGGCGTCGCGGCTCAGCCGGTAGTACTCCACCAGGGCCCACATCGCGTAGCCGTGCCCGTCGAGCTGGCGCGGCTGCGTGCAGAAGAACCCGTCCTTGTCCTGGAAGCGGAGGAAGTGCTCGAGGCTCTGTTTGGCCTCGTCGAGATAGCCGGCGTAGGCCAACGAGAGCACCTGATACGCCCCGTCGCGAAGGTACAGGTTGTCGTAGAAGCCCTCGCCCGCCCGCACGTCGCCCTTGTCGCGGCCGATGAACTGGTAAATCAGCGAGGCCCTGTAGACGTTCATGGGCTTCTCTTCCGGCACGACGAGTCCCGCGCCGCGATCGAGCAGCCCCTGCCAGAACGACGCCGTCCGCTTCGCCCAGGTGTCGAAGTCGACCTTCGACAGCGCGCCGAGGGTCTCAGCCGATTCGCCGCTGACCGGGCGGAACGGCACGCGCGCCACCACGCTCGAGGATGCGCCGGCCTCCAGCGCCGTCGTGATCTCGATGCGCGGGCCGCCGGCCGCCAGGCGGGCGCCCCGCGGCAGGTCGAGCAGGCAGAGCTGGGCCTTTCCCCGGAAGACGCCCAGCCGCCCCTTCGATGGCGTCTCCTTGACCTGGCAGCTCAGCTTCCCGCTCTTGGGCCGCCACTGGAGGCCGAAGGCCGCCTCTTCCGCAGCGTCCGTCAGGTTCGTGAAGGTCACGCGCAGGAGGTTCAGGAAGTTGTCCTCCTTGGGCCAGTCGTAGCAGGCCTGCCATTGGCGGTCCAGGGGGCAGGCGAAGGCCTCGATGGTGTATCGCACGCTGTCGTTGGCGATGAAATCGAACCGGACGATCGGCAAGTAACCTTCCCGGAGCACCTTCTTGACGCGCCGGTTCAGGGGCGCCATCGCCTTGCCGATCAGCGGGCGGCAGAGCAGCCCGTCGGCCAGCACCAGCTCGCCGTTCGGCGTGATCCGCGTGCCGTGGACGTGGTCCTTCAGGCCGATCAAGGCCCACGAGTTGCTGAAGTAGTCGAACGGCTCGTCCACGTTCTGAACGCGCACGCCGGGCCCCAGCGCAACGGGCCGTCGCGCCGGTGCCATAGCCTCCGGAGAGGACGCCTGGCCACGGGCAGCGGTCACGAGAATGAAGCCGACGAGCGTGCTGCCGCGGAAACGGGACATACTTGATCTCCAGCGTGAGAACGGACAGATGCTCCTGCTCATTCCTGCCCCGCCATTCTCCGCCGGGCATTGCCAGGGTTCCAGGGGAACTTGCCGCGTTCCGCAGTCGCTGCCGTACCGGCGTCTCGCGTGCAATCTCGTCTCGCGTGGGATAAACTGCGTTCCTCCGCATTTCTCCGCCCGGTGCTATGGCGATTGCAGATGGCTGGAGCATCACGCAGCAAAGAAGCGCCCTGTGTCAACTCGGACGAACAAATCACGGCCGCAGCGGCGTCTTTATAGTAAGCGGCAGGGAGTTGCGCTGCTGCGGCAGCCGGCCGACTGGAGAACCTGGCTGGCCGAGCACGGACCCGGACTGATCCTGCTTGCCAGGCAGTGGGCCGATTGCCACGCGGACGCCGAGGACATCGTCCAGGAGGCGTTCGTGCGGTTCTGGCCGAAGCGCCGGTCGGTTCGTCGGCCGCGCGTGTACCTCTGCGCGTGCGTTCGGCGAGTAGCGATGGACTTCCAGCGAAGCGCCGAGCGCCGCCGTCGCCGGGAGCACGACGTGGGGGCCGGGGCGCGGACATCGGCGCCGGCCGACGAGCTGTTTGAGCGGACCGCCGAGCAGGACGCCCGTCGGGTGATGATCGAGCGGGCGTTGACGGCCCTGCCGGAAGCGCAGCGAGAAGTAGTGGTGATGAAGCTCTGGAGCGAACTGACATTCGAGTGCATCGGGAGCGTGCTGGACATCTCGCCCAACACCGCCGCTTCCCGATACCGCCGCGCGATTCGGGCCCTGCGAGACAGGCTGAGAGCACTCCAGGAGGCCCGGACGCCATGACCGGCAGGACCGATCGGCCGGATGAGTTGAAAGCCGAGCTGCGTTCGCTTCGTCCACGGCGGCCGTCGGCGGCGATGCAGGCGCGGATCGCCCGTGAGCTCAACCGGCCGCGAATTCCGCGGCGTGCGGTCCGCCATCTGAGCTGGGCCATCCCGGTCGCGGCGGCGGCGATGCTCGTCCTGGGTATCTGCCTGCGGTTCCGTCCCGACCTCCCCGGCTCATCTCTGCGCCGCAAAGCCGCCCGCGCCTGGGGGGTCTCGCTCCCCGCAGTTCCCTCGGTGACGCTGGAAAAAAGCAGCCTGTCCCCTTTTTCTCTTTCCGGAGGTGTCCGCCGGCTTGCCCGGCAGGTGTCCGAGCTGGAACGAGAGGTGCTGGATGCCGCCCGCGCCGTTGGGTCCGATGTCGGCGACGTCCCAAAGCGGGTCCGCAGTTTCGCCGGCGCTATCGATGACTTCCACCTGAAGGACTATGCCGGATGGGCCTCAACCGATGAGGAAAGGGCCAAGAGATAACCGCCGCCGTGAGGTCCTGTCCGGACCTCAGGAAGAAAGGCGTGGAAGGAGAAGACACGATGAATCGTAAGCACCTGTTCGTGACGCTTCTGATCGCGGTGGTGGCCGCCGGGCTCCTCGTCGGCTATGCCTTCGCCAAGCCGAAGGAGCCCGAACGCCCCGAGCACATGCAGCAACTGGAAGTGATGGCGGAGATGATCGAGTGGATGGAGAACGTCTGCTTCGAGCCGTCCACGGCCGCCCTGATCGCCATCGGCGGGCTGAAGGACGAGGTCGAGCGCGAGCCCAAGGCCGTCGCCAAGGACCTCGAGGGCGTCCTCGAGAACACGGCGACGCTCGGCCTGCGGAACGCGATCCGCATGACGCTCAAAGACGTTTACAAGGCACAGGGCGAGAAGGAGAAGCTCCTGGCGCACCTTCGGGCCCTGATCGCCGAGAACGACAAGGCCTTGGAGGAGGAAGAGGAGGAGGAAGA
>CAYRVX010000053.1:0-9009 GCA_964427875.1 uncultured Planctomycetaceae bacterium | reverse complement strand
GGGCCCTGATCGCCGAGAACGACAAGGCCTTGGAGGAGGAAGAGGAGGAGGAAGAAGAGGACGAAAACGACCGATAATACGCGCAAGGCGGGAGAAAGGGCGGTCCGTTCGCGCTCCCTCGTCTTACAGGATCCCGGCTGTCTGACCTCTAACGCATGGGAGTCATCTGATGAGGCACACGATATGGATGGTCGTACTGGCCGCGATGTTTGTCGCGACGGCGTTGCCGGCCGCGGCGGGCGGCGAAGGAGAGGAGAGAGAGAACCTGACCGCCGAGCGAAGGGAAGAGCTTGAGCGGCTGGAGTTCGAGGTGCAGAAGGCCGAGCTTGAGGCCGAGATCGACCGCCGGCGGGACAAGGACCGCGACGGCGGGGTATTCCTCCTGTGGATGCTCGTGGTCAACATCCTGCTGACCGTCTGGGTCTGCAAGGACATGCGCGCCCAGAACATCAGCCGGGCCCTGTGGGTGCCGATCGTCCTGCTGGGAGGCTTCCTCGGCGCGATTCTCTACGCCATCGTCCGCAACGCCGACACCCGCGTCAAGCCAGCCGGCCGGGCCCGCGCCTGAAAGCGGGCCGCCCGGGACTGACGCCTGTCCGTCAGTCCCCCGTCGGTGGGACGTCGATCAGGACGTTGACCGGCCCGGCTGCGGAGCTCCGGACGGCCATCTTCGCGCCGAAGACGCCGCGGGCGACTTCGCAGCCCTGGGTCTCCAGCGCCTCGGTGAAGGCCTCGTACAGCCGTTTGGCCTCTTCGGCCGGCGCTGCGCCGACGAACGCCGGGCGGCGGCCCTTTCTCGTGTCGGCCAGCAGCGTGAAGTTGGAAATTGCCAGGACGCCCCCCCGCGCGTCCTGGCAGGAGAGGTTCAGCTTCTCGTCGGCGTCCTCGAAGATCCGCAGGTAGGCGACCTTTTCGGCCAGGCGCTGGGCGTTGGCGACGGTATCGGCCACGGCGACGCCGAGGTAGACGAGCAGTCCGCACTCGATCCGCCCGGCCACGCGGCCGAGCACTTCCACCTCGGCCCAATCCACCCGCTGCACTAGAGCTCGCACGATCAAAGCTCCCTTCTCTGATGCCTTTCGGCGACGTTGGCGGCGACTTTTGCGACCTGCCTGCGAAGGCTCGCCGGGGCGAGCACCTCCACCTGGTCTCCATAGCCCAGGATCCACCACGTGATCTCCCTCAGCCCGTCCACCGCAACGCGGAACTCGATGGACCCGTCGTCGTTCCACTCGACGCTCTGGCTTCCGTGCCACTGCACCTCCGCGACGTTGCCCGCCACCATTCTGTCGAAGTGGAGGTGCACGTCGTACAGCTTGCCCTCGGGGATCATGCTCCAGGCGTCACCGAAGACCTTCCCCGTGTCCACGTCGGCCGGCGGGGTGAACGTCCGGTCGGTGACGGTGAGCTTGCGGATCCGCCCGAGCTTGAAGGTGCGGGCCTGCCGGTGTCTGGCGGAATAGGCGATCAGGTACCACGCCCGACCGACGAACGCCAGCCGCAGCGGCTGGACGGTCGTGCGGATCTGGCCCTTCTCGTGAAAGCTGATGTACGCCATCTGACAGACCCTCCGGTTCAGGATGGCGTCGATCAGCTCGTCGAAGAGGTCGTCCAGCCCTTCATGCCGGCTGGTCGGCGCGGGGATGACTTGCAGCCGCTTGAGGACGGTGCCCACGTGCTCGCGGACGCTTCTGGGCAGGGCGCTCTCGACCTTCATTGCGGCGCGGGCCGCCTGGCTCATCAGGGGCAGCCGTCCGGCGGAGCGGCGCCGCCCGGCCAGCATGAGGATCGCCAGCGACTCCGTCAGCGTCAGGTTGATCGGCGGCATGAAGAAGTGCCGGCTGATGCGATAGCCCATTCTCTCCGGGTCGTAGTAGTATGGAATATGGGCCATCTCCAGGACGTTCAGGTCTCGAAAGACGGTTCGCCGACTGACCTCGAGCTCCTCCGCAAGCTCGCCGGCGGAGTACCCGCGATTGCTCTGCAACATCGTGATCAGCCGCAAGAGCCTGTAAATCCTACTGATGCTCATGCTGACGGCTCCCTTACATTTATCGGACGCGGCGGTGACAGCCGTATGTCACCGCATGAGAAGATATCTGTTTTTTCTGTTGTTCCGCCCGCCGCCCGAACGGGCCCCGCAGACGTGCCGCCGGGCCCCGCGGGCGCGGCGCGCCCTCGACGAAAGGCAAGTGGTAAGACGATCGCCGCACAGGACTTCAGCGCCCGTCCCTGCGTGGCGGGCGCTTCGTGGGCCTGGTCGCGGGCGGCGGCGGCGCCGCGGCGCCCGGCCGGGCGCCTCCCACCAGGGCCGGCAGGGCGATCTCGATGCGGTGCAGCTCGAGAGCGGTGCCGGTGGTCTGATTCAGCTCCGCCCGTGCGCTGTTGTAGTCGAAGATGGCCTGCTGAAGCTCCTCTTCGGCCTCGGCGAGGTCCTCCTGGGCCCGCAGCTTGACCCGCAGGAACCCCGCGGTGACCCCGCCGCGGATCTGCTCGACGTCCCTGAGGGCCTCGATATGGGCCTCGGCGGACTCGGCGACCACCTTCTGGGCCTCGATCCTCTCCTGCGCCTGGCGGATCCTGCGGATGCCCTCGCTGATCTCCAGGGCCAGGTTGTTGACCGTCTGCTGCATCGCGGCGATCGTCTGTGCGTGCTGGAACTTCGCCTGCCGCAAGCGGGCCATCGCCCAACGGTTGCCGATCGGGTAATCCAGCAGCAGATCGAACTGGTAGCCCAGGATGCAGTCGCCGGAGGTGTAGTCCGCCCCCCGTTTCATCAGGCTCCGGCGGAAGTCCTGGCTCTCCACGGCGGCGAAGAGGTTGAGGATCGGCAGCGTCTCGTTCTCCGCCACGGAGATGCCGATCTTCGCCGCGGCGATCCCCAGGCGGGTCTGTTCCAGCAGGGGATTGTGTCGCACGGCCGTCATGAGCTGCTCGCCGGCGTTGACCTGGAGCTTCCGTTCCAGCGGCGCGGTGACCGGCACGACCTCGCAGGCGGGCGGCGCCTTGAGCTGCGGGTCGGGCACGAGATGGATCAGGCGGTTCTGGACCTCGCCGATCACCTGGCGCATGTCGATGAGCCCGGCGTCGCGCTGTCTCAGCGCCACCTCCGCCTGCCGGATGCGCGCCGCGGGGACATCGATCCTTCGGCGGGCCTTGAGGTCCTCCAGCGCCTGGCGGGTCCTCTCCAGGAGCCTCTGCCTGATGAGCATCGTCCGCCGGGCCTGGACCAGCTCCCAGTAGGCCACGGTCACCTCGGTGACGACCCGCTCCACCTCCGCGCGGAACCAGGCGTCGCTGACCTTGCTGTTGAGCCTGGCGATCCGCACGTTGGCCAGGTTGTACGCCGGCCAGGCGCCGCGAAGCAGCGGCTGGGTGACCTCCAACGCCGCAACCGACTTGTACAGCCCGTCCATGACCGACGAGTCCCAGTTGCGGCTCAGGGCCGCCCGCAGCGTCCAGCTCGCCCCCGTGACGGCCAGTTGGCGGACGCCCGCCGACCAACTTCGGGCGCGCTGGACGTTGTCGTAGAGGCCCAGCGGGTCATCCGCCTCGCCTTCCACCTTCTTGAAGTTCATGTCGAAGAAGACCGCGTGGTCGAAGACGGCCGCCGCCATGGCCATCTCTTCCCGGGAGATCGCCGGGTCGAAGCTGACCACCCGGATGTCGGGGTTGGTGGCGAGGGCGGCCAGGACGGCGTCCTGAAGGCTCAGGCGAACCAGCCGCCGGGTGGGCTTCAGCATCGCCGGATCGCCCCGCTTCCGCCCGGTGCGGATCGTCCGGCTGGTCGTGGAGTCCCTCGACGGCCCCGCGAGCAGCCTGTATTGCCCGACGGACATCCGGCTGGCGGTATGGACCTCGGGCTCCTTGATCGGCTTGAGGGCCTTGGCCCCCGCCCCCTTCCCGGCGGGAGGAAACCGCGTCGTCCCGGTACTCGTCTTGACCTCGACGTGCCGCTCCTCCTCGCCGTCCGCGGCCTTGCCGGAGACTTCCCTGTACGTGCTCGTGGTCACGATCTCCGCCCGGCGGACCAACTCGCCGCAGTTCGGATCGCGGACGAACTGCGTCTCCTTCTCGACGGTCTTGAGGAGGACCTGCCTGGCTCTCCCGGCGGTCTCTTGGGGACCTTCCCTAAGCCTGAAGGTGCGGGTGGCCTCGATCTCGAATCGCCGGACGATCCGGGCGGTCTTCGGATCCGGCCGGCCGCTCCGCGCGTCCAGATCGAGCTCGGTCACCACGACGGTCGTCCTGCTTCGATCGCGAGGGAGTTGCCCGTCCGGGTCGATCTTT
Source organism: uncultured Planctomycetaceae bacterium (assembly GCA_964427875.1). Classification (GTDB taxonomy): domain Bacteria; phylum Planctomycetota; class Phycisphaerae; order SM23-33; family SM23-33; genus CAYRVX01. Next base: position 4,719 of record CAYRVX010000053.1, on the reverse strand, counting down.
CCCTCGTATTTGCGCGTGGTCCTGATCGTCCTCTCGACGACCTCCTCCACGTCCAGCCTGGGCGCGAAGCAGACGGTGGGCGGCCGGAGCAGGTCCGACTGGCTGTCGCTTCCCTGCCGTTGGGACGCGCGCCGCGCGATCGCCTGCTGGTAGCGCGTGATCGCGCTGGTTTCCATCTCTCCGGGCAGGACGGAGCAGCCCGCGACGACCAGGCAGGCGGCCGGAATCAACACAAACGTATGCCTGAAACCCATAGCTCGCCCCTGAACGGCGACGCCCGGCCGGTCACTCGTCCTTCGCCGGCACGGCGGCGGGCAGCGTGCCCGGCCCGGCGCCCGGCCAGGTGCCTTCAACGATGGCCGGCAAGGCGATCTCGATGCGGTGCAGCTCCAGGATGGTCCCGGTGATCCGGGCGAGCTCGACCATGGCGTTGTTGTAATCGACGGTGGCCTGGAGCTCGGCCCGCTTGGCATTGGCGAGGGTCTCCTGGGCCTGGAGCTTCACGCGAAGGAACTCCGGCGTCAGTTGGGCGCGGATCCGCTCGGTGTCCTCCAGGGCCTGTAGCTGGACCCGGGCGGCCTCGACCGCCGCCCGCTGGGCCAGCGTCTCCTCGTAGGTCGTGCCGATCTGCCGCACGCGCTCGTGGACGGCCACGCCGATCTGGTCGGCGATGTTCTGCATGGAGACGATCTGCTTGGTCCGCTCGAGTTTGCGCTGTCGCAGGTTCGCCAGCGCCCCGCGATTGCCGATCGGGTGTTCCAGCTCCAGGCCGATGGAGTAGCTGAGGAAGTCGGCGTTCAGCAGCCTTCGGCTCGCCCGCGGGATGCTCGGGCCCAGGCCCTGGAACTCGGTCGAGGCCAGCAGCTTCAGACTCGGCAGCCTCTGGTTCTTCGCGACCGATACGCTGATCTCGGCGGCGGCGATGGCCAGCCGGGCCTGCTCCAGCATCGGGTTGCACCGAAGGGCCGTCAGCAACTGCTCCGTCGCGCTGACCTGGACCTTCTCGCGGACCGGCGGGGTGGTCGGCACGACCTCGCATCCGCTCAGGATGTTGATCTGCGAATCGGCCAGCAGGCGCGCGAGGCTGTTCTGGACGTCGACGATGTTCTTCCGGGCGCGGATGAGCACGGCCTCGCGGATCTTGACGGACGCCTCGGCCTGTTTGATGGTCGCCAGTGTGGCGTCCAGCAGCCCCCGGGCGCGGACGCGGGCGTGCGTCTCCCTCGTCTGGTCCAGCAGCTTCTGCTGGATCACCAACTCCTGACGGGCCTGGATGAGCATCCAGTAGGTGACGATCACCTCGCTGATGATCTCCTCGACCTTGATCCGGAACTCGGCATCGCTGATCTTGCTGTTCAGCCGGGCGACCCGCAGTTGGGCCAGGTTGAACTCCGGCCAGGCGTCGCGCAGCAGCGGCTGGCTGACCTGGAAGGTCACCGTGGGCTCGTACCGCGTGTTGAACAGCTTGTTCCAGGCGCCGGTATCCCAGGTTCGGGTCATGGCCCACTCGAGGGTCCAGTCGGCGCCGGTGGGGGTGTGCTGGCGGACGCCCAGCGACCAGTCCCGCCGGCGCGTGATGTCGCCGAAGACGCGGGTGGCGCTTTCCTTCTCATCCTTGGCGTAGTTGGCGGCCCCGAACACCATGAAGTCGAAGGCCGCCGCCGCCTTGACCATCTCCTCCCGCGATATCGCCGGGTCGTAGGAGACGGCCCGGATGTCGAGGCTGTTCGCCAGGGCCCGCACGATGGCGTCATCGAGGCTCAGGCGGACGAGCTTCTCGCTGTCGGCGATCATCGAAGGCGTCTTGGACTTCTCGCCCACGCGAAAGACCTGCACCTCGTGGACGTCCTTCGGCACCTCGTTGAGGACCGTCGTCGCCGGCTTCGCCTCGTCGATCGACACGTGCGGGGTGAGCTTGCGCGTCTTCGGATCAAACGCGTAGGTCGTCGTCTTGACGGACCTGCGGACCTCGACGCGCTTGCGCCCGTCCTCCGTGCCCAGCAGCTTGTAGCTCTCGGTGGTCTCGACCGCCCTGCTCTTGACGATGCCCTCGACGGGCAGTTCCGGCCCGGTCTCGCCTTTGGCGGGGCGGAGGGAGTCCAGCCCCTCGTCTGCGATCCTCGGCTGGGCGGTTCTACCGGCCATGGCCCGCTGGTAGCGGTTCACGATGGTCTCATCCATCTCGCCGGGCATGACGCAGCCGCCGAGCACCGCCACTACCGGCAGGATCGACAACATCGATTTGCATTTGCTGTTCATGGCTGTCACGTCCCGAAGCAGAAAGCGGGCCTTGAATTATAGGTGACCCGCCGGCCGTGTCAAACCCGGATTGCGGATTGCAATTCCCCCCCGGATGGCGAATAATCCGCTGGGCCTTCTGTGGAAAGGGCAAGTCATGGTAGACCTCGACAGGGTCTTCAAGGCATACGATATCCGGGGCATATACGGCGAGCAGATCGACGAGGACCTGGCCTGGAAGGTCGGGCACGCGACGGCCCAGTTCATGCGAAGCCTGTTGAGCGGCTACGAGAGAGGCCAGGCCTCCAGCAACCGGCTCGTCGTCGGCTACGACATGCGCCCGCACAGCCGCAGCCTCGTGGACGCGATGATCCAGGGCGTCACGTCCAGCGGGGCCGGGTGCGTCGTCATCGGCATGGCGGACACGCCGATGCTGTACTTCGCGATCAACCACCTCGGCACCTGCGGGGGCATCCAGGTCACCGCCTCGCACAATCCGATCGAGTACAACGGCTTCAAGATCGCCGGGCACAAGGCCCGCCCGGTCGGCACGAACACGGGGCTCAACGAGATCCGGCACATCGTCAGCGCCCTTCGGCGGATGCCGGCCGGGGCGTCCATGGCCCCCGTTCTCGAAGTAGACCTCTGGGACGGGTACCGCCAGCACGTGCACAAGTTTCTGAAGATCTCCCGGCGGCTGAAGGTCGTCGTGGACGCCTCCAACGGCATGGGCGGGAAGATGATCCCGGCGATCTTCGGCGAGACGGACATCGAGATCGTCCCGCTGAACTTCGAGATCGGCGGGGCCTTCGCCCATCCGTCCAACCCCCTGGTGGACGCGAATCTCCGCCAGACGCAGCAGGCCGTCACCGAACGCCAGGCCGACTTCGGCATCTGCATGGACGGCGACGCCGACCGCTGCATGCTCGTGGACGAAACCGGCGCGATCGTCCGCTGCGACCTGATGACCGCGCTGATGGCGCGGCACTTCCTGGCCGAGGACCCCGGGGGGATGGTCGTCTACGACCTGCGAAGCTCTCGCGTCGTGCCCGAGGAGATCCGCGCCGCCGGCGGCATGCCCCGGCGGGAACGCGTCGGGCACGCCTTCATGAAGAAGGCGATGGCCGACGGGCACGGCATCTTCGGCGGCGAGCTGAGCGGGCACTTCTATTTCCGCGACAACTACAACTGCGACAGCGGCGCGATCGCGTTCGCCACGGCCGTCAGCGTCATCTCCGCCCAGCCGCAGCCCTTGAGCAAACTCGTCGAGCCGCTCAGCCGATACTGCCACAGCGGCGAGATCAACTTCGAGGTCGACGACAAGGAAGGCAAGATGAAGGAAGTGGCCGAGGCCTTCGCCGACGCCGAGATCGACTACCTCGACGGCGTCACCTGCCAGTACGAGGACTGGTGGTGCAACGTCCGCCCGTCGAACACCGAGCCGCTGCTGCGCCTCTCGCTGGAGGCCCGCGACGAAAAAGCAATGCAGGAGAAGCTCCAGGCGCTCAAGGCCATCCTCGGTCAGCCCGTCGATTATTGATTGCCGCGGGAGAACACGATGACCCGGAACCCCTACTCCCAAGCCCCCCCGCCGCAGCCGCCCTACCCGCAGACGCCGGCTTACTACCCGCCGCAGCCGCGGCCGTCGACCTGGCCCATCGTCATCGGCTACGTCTCCGTCGGCGTGGCTGCGCTGTTCCTGTCGTTCTCGCTTTGGGGCGTCGTCAGCCAGAGCGCCGGGATCGGGGGCGCCCAGACCAGGCAGTTGCAGGAGAGCCTTCCCGAGTGGGTACACACCTGGCAGATCGTCTCCGGCGTCTTCGTTGTGTGCGTCTACGGGGTGCTCATTCTGGCAGGCCTGTGTCTCGCCAAGCGCCGCCCGATCGCGCGGCCGCTTCATTTCCTTTACGCGGCCTTGGCCGTTCCCATGACGATCATGGGGACGTGGCTCACGTTGCAGATCGCCGAGTACGTGCCGATGCCTGCGGGAGCCAATATGCCGCCCGGCATGGCCGGCATGATGAAGAACATGATGGTGTTCAGCGCGCTTCTCGGCATTCCGTTCGCCCTGGCCTATCCGACCTTCCTGGTGATCTGGTTCTTGCGGGCCCCCATCGCCAAGGAGGTCCGGACCTGGGCGGGGAAGTGAACGGCTCGGCGTGCCCCGTCTCGCATACGCCCGACGCGCCGGTGATCCTTCATCATTCGGTCGCGTGCGCCCGCGGCGTACGGGGGGAACGGCACGGCGGCGACACGCCGCCGCTCGGCCCGAATGCCTTCAGGGCGCCGCGGGTACAACCATCGGCGTCCTCACCCGCCAATGGCGGAGCCGCGGCGTGCCGCCGCGGTGCTTTCTCCCCACTTACACCGCGCGCCCCGTCTCGCCTACGCCCGACGCGCCGGTGATCCTTCATCATTCGGTCGCGTGCGCCCGCGGCGTACGGGGGGAACGGCACGGCGGCGACACGCCGCCGCTCGGCC
>CAYRVX010000052.1:0-47474 GCA_964427875.1 uncultured Planctomycetaceae bacterium | reverse complement strand
GCGCCATGTCCGGCACGGTTCTCATGGTCAGCGACAAGGCCGAGGTCTACGAGAAAGACGCAAACATCGAGGGCATGAAGCGCAGCGCGCCCGTGCTGTTCACCGTGCCCGGACAGCTCTACGGCTTAGGCCGGCGCACAGTCCCTTGGTGGCTGCAGGAGATCGACCGACCCTTCGACCACTGGTCCGTGCTGGCGCGGATCCAGTGGGGGGAGAAAGAGAAGTCGAAGCATGTGTATCATTTCAAGGGCGAGCCGCAGCAGGAGGTCAGGTTCGCGGACCTGGGCCTACCGGCCGACCGTGAGTACCTGGTCTGCGAGTTCTGGTCGCAGAAGTTCCTTGGCAAATCGAAAGGCTCCTTCACGGCGCCGGCGATGGATGACAACCTGGGCATGCAGGTGTTCGCCATACGCGAAGCCCGGCCGCATCCGTGGGTCATGGGGACGACGCGCCACATCTCCCAGGGCGGCGTGAGCCTGCTCGACCAGCGGTGGGACGGCGAGGGCAAGATCCTCTCCGGCCGAAGCGCCGTGATCGAGGGCGATCCGTACGTACTGACCATCCACCTCCCGGACGGCTTCCGGCTCAAGAGCGCCAAAGCCGGTGGCGAGAAGGTGGGAACGAAGCAACTGACGCAGACGGCCGAAGTCCGGATCACGCCATCGGCAACTAGGACAGTGGATTGGGCAATCAGATTCGTCAAGTGACGCAGAACTCTACGTTAACGCCGATTCCGAGATGGGCAAGCTCGTGTTCTGCCCGACGGTAGCAGGATCTGGCCGTTTCCGAGGCATGATGCGGCCCAAGACGCTCTGCAGACAGCCATCCGTTGCCGCTATGGGCAGACCAGTGTCGTCTTCCCCGCGTCTTCCCGGAGTTTCGTCGAGCGCCGCCGTCATCCCGGCACCATCTCCAGGGGCCGCAGCCGCCGGATACGCTCCAAGATCGCCCTGAACAGCGTCTTGGGCACGGCGTCCTCTGCCATCTTGGAGAACACGTGCCGGGCGTGGGTGACGACCTCCGCTGCGACCTGCCTGCCGGCAGGGGACGAGCTTGTTGATCTCCCGGGACCGTGCTAAAATCGCCCCCAAAGCCCACGGTGGTCGTGGGCGCGAGCCCTTCCAGGAAATCCCAGCTTGGAATCTGAGGCGACGGCTCGGGACGGTCTTACGGGCCATCGTCCATCGGGAAGGTCCGTATCTGATGAGATTGACGCGAGAAGCTCAGTTCGCTCTCTTGTCTCTGGCGTTGCTGGCGACGTGCTCGATGTCGTTCGCGAAGCTGACGTACTACGTCTCGCCCGACGGCAGCGACAGCAACGACGGCAGCCAGAAGGCCCCCTTCGCCACTATCGCGAAGGCACGAGACACGATCCGCTCGCTCGGCGGGCGGCAACGGCGGCAGGACATTGCCGTCGTGCTTCGCGGCGGAACCCACGTGCTGGATGGGACGTTCGTGCTGGGCCTGGCAGACGGCGGGCGGGACGGGCACACCGTCAGCTACGAGGCCCATCCGGGCGAGACGCCGACGATCAGTTCGGGCAGGAGAATCGTCGGCTGGGAGTTACTGAAGGATTTGCCGGCGTCGCTGCCGGCCGCCGCTCGCGGAAAGGTCTGGGTGGCCGACGTGCGAGCGGTCGGCACGTTCCGAACGCTGTTCGACGGCGAGCGGATGCTCCCGCGGGCTCGGGGCAAAGGGTTCCGCCAGACCAACCGGACGCCCCGCGGAACGAAGAGCGACTCGCAAACCGTGCGGTTCCCTCCCGGGGCCGTCGGGCCCTACGCCGACCTGCACGCAGCCGAACTTCGCATCATCCCCTGCTTCTTCTGGATCATGAACCTCCTGCCGATCGAGTCGATCGACTACAAGACGCGGACGCTGCGAACGAAAGTGCCCGGCACGTACCCCCTCGGCCAGAACGGCATGACCGACCGCCTCACGGCATGGATCGAGAACGTCCTGGAAGAGCTCGACGAACCTGGCGAGTGGGTGCTCGACACGAAAGCCGGTCGGCTGTACCTGTGGCCGGCGGGCGATCGGCCCGGCCCCGACGTCGTCGCGCCGGGCCTGACCGAGCTGGTCCGCGTCGAAGGCAAGATCGACTACGAGGGCCCCGCCGACACACCCGCAAGCGGGCTGGTATTCCGCGGACTGACGTTCGCCCACGGCGACTGCGTGCCCTTCCACGGTCGAACGGGCTGGGGCCTGCAGCACGACTGGGAGCTGTTCGACAAGCCGACCGCCCTGCTGCGATTCCGCGGCGCCGAGCGGTGCGCGGTGGAAGACTGCGAGTTCCGATCCTCGGGTCACACGGCCGTCCGGCTGGACCTGCACGCCCAGGACATCCGCGTCGTCGGCAATCACATTCATCACATCGGCGGCGTGGGCGTGCTGCTGGCCGGCTACGGACCGGGCACGAAGAACGTCAACAAGCGCAACGTCGTAGCCAACAACCACATCCACCACGTGGGCCTGCAATACTGGGCGTCGGTGGCGGTGTTCGCGTGGCAGAGCGGCGAGAACCGGATCGTGCACAACCTGATCCACCATATTCCCTACACGGGCATCCTGTCGACCGGACGCATCAGCCGGGCCAGGCCCGGGCCGGGCGAGTGCTCGCGCACGGTCCGCTGGCACGAGACGCCGGAGGCGTACCGCACCTGGCCCTGGACAAAGCGAGAGCCGTATCTGCACGCCCGCAAGAACCTGATCGCCTTCAACGACATTCACAACGCGATGCAGGTCCTCGGCGACGGCAACTGCATCTACGTCTCGGGGGCCGGCGGGGGGACGGCCGTCCGCGGCAACTACTGCCACGACTGCCTCGGCAAGTACATGAACGCCGTCATCCGCTGCGACGACGACCAGCACGCGACGCTCATCGAGCGCAACATCTGCGCCCGCACGGCCGGGCACGGCGAGGGGTTCATCAGCAAGGGCGACAACGACATCCTCAACAACGTCGTCGCCGACCTGCGGCCCAACAACCGCCACCGCGGGTACATCCTCTTCCCGTACGGCGACATCACCGGCTCGCGGATCGAGGGCAACATTCTCTACTCGCGCCGCAAGGGCCAGACGCTGTACCACCTCGGGCGGGGGTCGAAGCGTCGGCCCCAGGCGCCCGACCTGAAGACCGCCCGGATCGACCGGAACGTCTACTGGTGCACCGCCGACGCCAACTGGGCCCGGAGGCACTTGGCGGCCGCGCGGAAGATCGGCCTCGAGATCCACAGCCTCGCCGCCGACCCGATGCTCGTCGATCCGGACAAGGGCGACTTCGGCCTGCGCGAGGGCTCCCCCGCGGAGAAGCTCGGCATCGCGCCGCTCGACGCGAGCAAGGCGGGACTCGAAGAACCCTACCGCACGCGCCTTCTGGGCCGGCAGATCACGACGGTCGTCCGCCGCGCCGGGGGCGTGCTGCGCGGGCCCACGAAGATCGAGATCTCGTGCGACCTGCCGGGCGCGGAGATCCGCTACACGCTGGACGGGTCCGAACCGACGCGTGACTCGCGGCGATACGATGAGCCGTTCACGCTGACCCGCCCCGCCACCGTGCGTGCGAGGGCGTTCTCCGCAAAGGGCACCGACCTGGCCGGGGCGGCCGCCCAGTTCCTGCCCCCGCCCCGGCCGATCGCGCAGGACTTCGAGCGCGTCCCCATCGGCCAGAGCGCGCCCGGCGCGACGACCGTCGAGGACACGAAGCTGCGCCAGTACACCGCCCGCGTGACGGAAGAGCACGCCGCCGGCGGCAAGCGCAGCCTGAAACTCACCGACGGCCCCGGCCAGGAGCACGGCTTCACGCCCCACGTGTACTATCGCTGCCGGTTCACCGAGGGCCGCGTGGTGGGCCGGTTCGCCGTGAGGATCGACAAGGACACGCGCTTCCGCCACCAGTGGCGGCACTACGAAGACGGCTACCGCGCCGGCCCCGCTGTGGACATATTCCCCGGCGGAAAGCTCGTACACGAGGCCAAAGGCAAGCGCGACCTGCTGACCCTCCCCGTCGGCCGGTGGATCCGATTCGAGGTCTCCTGCACGTTGGGCGAGAAGGCACCCAAGACGTTCGACCTGACCGTCCACCTCCCCGGCCGGGACAAGCCAAAGAGCTTCCGCGACCTGCCCCACGACAAGCGATTTGGCCGCCTCGACTGGATCGGCCTGACCTGCAACGGCCGGCAAGAGACCACCGTGTACGTGGATGACCTCGAAGTGCGCCCCGAGTGATACCGGAGATGCGGATTTGCAGGCCCGACTGCGTCCGAGCAGCCATCATCCACGTCATCTCCCATACAATCAGAACGTCGGCAGGGCCGCCACCGCGCCGGCGGCGCCGACTAAGCGCACAGCCAGCAGCGAGCACGCTGTTGGGCGAGCCTCCGTCAGCCTCTCCATTCCTGTGCCCGTCACTGCTCGAGGATCCGGCCTATCCCGGCCAGCACCTTCCGGAACGCCGCCACGTACAGCCCCATCAGCTCCAGGTCGTTGGGGGGATTGACGTCGTAGACGTAGCAGTGCGAGTCGAGGAACGCGCCGGCCCTGGGGTAGTTGGCCGGGCTGTAGTCGACCTTGCGGCCGTGGCACTTCCACGGGCAGCCCTTACCGTAGCCGATCGGGTTCTGGAAGACGTCCTGCGCCGGCACCGTGCGCCGCTGCCAGAGGCCGACCGGAACTCCCTCGCCCTTGAGGGCTTCCATCGCCTTGTCGCGCAGCACGCGCGCGGGAACGGTCAGCCCCAGCGCCTCCGGGTCGAACCCGACGACGTAGTTGTAGTAGACGGGCTGGCGGTCGTCAGGCACGTAGGGCGGCTCGACGCCCGGGATATCGCTCAGGTGCTCCGTGAGGAAGTTGCAGTTGCGAACGCGAAGCGCGTTGTTCTCGTCGAGCCGCCTGAGCTGGCTGCGGACGAACGCCTGGGCGAACATGTCTCCCCGGTACATCCACGACAGGCCGTGGGCGTTGTACTCCTGGTCCTCGCGCTCCCGCCCGGGGATCAACCGCTCGCCGAAGTACTGCAAGCGGTCCGCCCTGGCGTAGACGATCTCGTCGCCGGTGGTGAACAGGCCGCCCTGGCACCCGCTGGAGAGCGTCTTGGACGCCTGCGTGCTGTAGCCCGCCGCGTCGCCCATCGACCCGCACAGGCGGCCCTTGTACCTCGCCCCGTGCGCCTGGGCCACGTCCTCGATCACCCCCAAACCGTGCCGCCGGGCAACCTTGAGGACCCGGTCCATGTCGGCCGGCATGCCGTGGATGTGCACCGGCATGACCGCCTTGGTGTGCTCGGTGATCGCTGCCTCAATCAGGTCGGGGTCGATGCAGTACGTCCGCGGGTCGATGTCCACGAAGACGGGAATGACGTTGTGATGCAGCACCGCCGCCGCACTGGCCCAGAACGTGAAGGCCGGCAGGATGACCTCCTCGCCCGGCTCGATCCCCAGCCCGGCCACGCACATGTGCAGCGCCGCCGTCCCGCTGTTGACGGGAATGCAGTACTTGACGCCCATGTACTCGGCCCACTCACGGGCGAGGCCCTCCGACTGAATGCGCTGCTGGTTGGTCTGTCCGGGCGGACCGGCCGACGTCGGCGTGTCCAGCACTTCCAGGACCGCCTTGCGGTCCGCCTCCGTGACGTGCGGCCAGGGCTGGATCAGGCCCTCCGGAACGGTCCGCTTGCCGCCGCACAACGCGAGTTGATCTGACATGTCGGGTTCCTCTATCTCATCAGCTTGAGGCCCGCACAGCCGCGGGGGGGTCTCACGGGCGCAGCCTCCGCACCATGCGGTACTCCGGGTCGGCGCGGGCCTTCCCGTCCTCCTCAACTCCTCTGGGCCTTGAGCGCCGCGACGGCAGCGAAGGGGCCTCGACTCGCTCTCCGTTGATGCTGCATTCCTTCATCAATCGCCTCAAGCTCTCGTAAGCAAAAGGTCGGGGATGGACGCAATGGCCAGGTTTCTCCAGTATTAAACAGCCATCGGGAGAATCCCGCTATGGCCAGACACTTCAATAATATGGACGAAACGATCGCAGCCCTAAGTGCCCTGGCAGAGTGGGTCAGCCACAGCCCTCTGCCCTGCATCCCTTACGTGGGCCCGGCCTCCGGGAGCATCCACGACCCGCCGGCGCCGCACGTCGAGCTGCTGTTCGTGGCAGGAGGCGAGGCGCGGGACCTGTGACCATCTGTGCCCGCGCAGCGCACCTCAGCGCCGTGCACCTCGGCCGCCTGTTCCGCGCCCACGTGGCCACGAGTCCCATGCAGTTCCTCCGGAAACCCCGCATCGAGCAGAGCCGGTTCCTCCTGGAGCGTTCCCAACTGCGAATCGGCGAGGTGGCGCGGGAGGTGGGTTTCGAGGACCCGTTGCACTTCTCGCGCGTTTTCAGCAAGTCGATGGGGCTCTCCCCCAGGCAGTACCGGCGCAAGGCCCGGGCGCCCGAAGAATGAGCTTCGCCGGTTGATGCTTCACGCGGCCCCCGCCTTCGAGAGAGTCCTGCATCTGCATCCGTGGCGGACACCCCGAGAGAAGCGATGGGCAATGTCCCACTGGAACCACACCGCCGGCAAGAGGCCGAGGCGCCGGACGCTGACTGCAGCCGTCACCGCGTGCCGGCAGAACCGCAGCGAGTGGGTCACTGCTACGCGCGGACGAACACAACATTTTCTGAAAACAAGCGTTACGAAGTTCCCGAAGCCGCTTCCCAAGCTGTACGTCGGGAGCTCGAATCTCCTCGCCCGCTTTATCCTGAGCCTCTCGAAGGGTGTGACGCTCGTTGAGACGATCTGCCAACGAGCGTCTTTCTTGCGCGGCGGCAAGGCGTTGGGGCGATCTCGCCCGTCCCTTGCGAACGTGTGCCTTCGTTGCGTGTTCGACCGACCGGTTCAGCGGCGGCGGAGCCGGCAGTTTTTCTGTAATCCGCCGGTTTTCGTTGTGCAAAAGGGCCTGCGAGATGTATATGCCTGCTACGGGGGCACGATAAGGAAAAGTAGGGCGGTGGATTAAAATAAAAAATGCGAAACGAACCCAAACGGGCTCTTATCCAATAAAGGTGGTTTGCTGTTGGCCAGAGAAAGCTTGTGATACGGGCGGAGCCTGCGAGACGGCTGAGTGGGCCGGGGAGTGCTCGTCGCAACCTCCAACGCAGCGGACAATGATCCGGAATCGCCCACGGCGGTCGTGGGCGGAGGCCCTCTATGGGGAACCTCGAGTTGTCGGGCGCCAGCGGCTTCCAGGCCCGCTCCTTGCGCCGCGCATTTCGAAGGAGATCAGAGGATGACGCTATCTGTCTTTCCGCGAGGCGCAGTGGCCGTGGTCATCGCGACAGTGGGCTTTCGCGCCGTAGCGGCTGTCCAGCCCACGCCGGCAGAGAAGGCGGGCATGGACGAGTACTGGCGCCACGCGCCGCGGTACGGCTGCCTGTGCTGCTCGGTGTACATTCCGGCCCCGAAGGCCGCGGCCGTGCCGAGCAAGATCGGCTCCCTGCCGGTCCTCCAGGCGCGGGTGTACGAGACCAGGGGCCGCCTCGCGTGCTTCTCCGTTGGGGGCAAGTACCTCTTCGCGGCTGACGATCAGGCCGTTTACCGGATCGACGCCGGCCGGCGCGCCTTGGCGGGGACCTACCGCGTGACCGACGGCCTGCCCGACTCGCCGGTTCGGCAGCTCGTGCCCGATGGCAAGTGGGTGTGGATCGTCGGACGCGACAGGCTCTCGCGGCTCGACATCTCGGCCGGCAGGATCGAGGTCCCGAACCACCCGCAGTTTGCCGTCGGGACGATGGCGGCCGGGCCCGCCGGAACGTTCCTGGTCACCGAGAAGGGAGCTTACCGGTGGAATGCCGCCGGCAGGAGCTTCGAATCGCTGGGGGCCTACCCCGGCCAAAGCCACGTTGCCCGAGCGGTCGAGCGCGGCTTCTGGCATTGGCAGTGGCGCAAGCACGTTTCCAGCCTGCTGCGCGGCGTTGTCATCGGCCGGCGCGAGCTGTACGTCCTGGCGGGCAACACGCTGTCGCGTTTCACTGTCGGCGGCGGCTGGAGCGAGCTCGCACGGGACGCCTGGCGCATCATGCTCGACGAGCCGAACCTCTGGGCCCTTACGACGGCCGGACTGCTGCGCTACGATTGCCGCAGTCAGAAGGTCACACGGGTCGCCAGCGGCAGAGAACCCGCGTCGGGCAAGCCGGTCAATCTGGCCGTCGCCGGCGGCGCGGCTTATCTCGCCGTCGAGCCGCGGTTCGACACCCGCGAAAAACGCTACAGAGGGGGCGGCATCAGCCGCTTCGATCCCGCCACGGGGAAGTCGACGAGCGTCGGGCAGGTCGGGGGCGTCGGCCTCGCCTTCACTACGGTCGCTGCCGTGGATGGCTCCGATCTGCTGGTCGGCGTTCGCCTCGTCGGCAAGATCGAGCACCGCAGTCTGCATCCGGGAATGGCGAACGTCCGCGAGTACGTCCCGAGGATCACCGGCCTGGCGGTCGCGGTCCGGCCGACGTCGGGCGACTGGCAGCTCCTTCGCCTCAAGGGCATCGGCGGGAGGCCCTACTGGGTGATGGGCCAGCAGAAGAGGTCCCGCCAGGGCCGGGTGCGCCCACAGCACATCTCGCACCTGCTGGCGTGCGGCGATCGCCTCTGGGCGGTCCTGCGCAACTTCCCGGAGGACTATTACGGCGGATACCACCCGACCGTGCAGTGCATCGCCCGCCGGACCGACGCCGGCTGGGCCGCTGTCGCCGAACGCCCGCGCGTCGAGTCGGTCGGCCTCGCCGGCGATCGGCCGGGCGTCCTGTGCCTCACGGCGACGCACCGAAAGCCGATCGTCCTCGGCCACGGGTTCCCCGGCGTACTCGGGCTTCTCCGCGCCGCGGACACCGTCTGGGTCGTACACGAAGGCGGCGTGTACGCCTACGATCCGGCCCGGGACGAATTCCAGGCGGTCCTGACGGAAGGCTTCCGGGCCTACTGGCAGGTGACGGCCGGAGCGTGCGATTCCTCGTGCGTCTACTTCGGCACCGACGCGGGGACGATCACGCGATACGACCGCCAGGCGAGGCGGTTTCGCCTGCTGGGCGTGGTTCGCGGGCGGAAGATCAGCCAGATCCGGATCGACAAGGAGAGGCTGTTCGTCCGGACCGAGAAGCCCAAGATCAAGCCGACGCTGCCGGCGGGATTGTCGGAGCTTGCGGAGCTTCCGGCCGCCGACGTGCTCTGCTGCGACGGCGGATCATGGTCGCCCGCGGGGGCGAAAGACATGCCCGCGACCCCCGCCGCGCGTTACGAGTTCCAGCGAGAGCGCAATCGGCCGAGCAACTACCTTGCAGGGCCGGCGCCCGGCGACGGCCGCCCGAAGCGCCTGGCTTATCTCAAGAGCGTCTTCCAGCCCAAGGTGCTCTGCGAGGACGCCCCCGGCGTGTTGTGGCTGAGCGTCTGGGGCGGGGTGGCCCGCTTGCAGTTGCCGGATTCACTGGCCGGCGACCCACGCGGCGAGCTGGGGGCCGGGAAATGAACCGGCTGGGCCGATACTACCCCCTGGCGTTCGTCACCGTCACCGGCGGCGTCGTGATGGGGCTGGAGATCCTCGGGACGCGGGTGATCGGCACCGTCTATGGATCGAGCCTGTTCGTCTGGGGGGCGCTGCTGACGACGACGTTGGTGTGTCTGGCCGTCGGCTATGCCGTCGGCGGGGCCGTGGCCGATCGCTGGCCTCACGACTGGCTGCTGTACGTGCTGACGATCCTGGCCGGCGGGCTGGTCCTGGCGATCCCGGCGACGCAGGGGATCCTCCAGCCGTCCTTTCACCGGTTCGGCGCCCGGGGCGGGGCGCTCATCTCGGCGTTTGCGATCTTCGCCGGGCCGCTGACGACGCTGGGCCTGGCGAGTCCCTTCGTCGTCCGCCTTCTGGCGCGGAGCCTGCGAGCGACCGGGCGGACCGCCGGAGCGGTCTTCGCGCTCTCGACGGCCGGCAGCGTCGCCGGCACGCTGCTGACCAGCTTCTACCTGATTCCCGAGCTTGGCACGCGGTGGTCGCTGGCGGCCCAGGCCGCGGCGATGATCCTCGTCGGCGGGATCGGGCTGGCCGTGCGCTTCGGGCTGCGCTTCCTTCCGATGGTGGCCCTCGCGGCGGCGGCGTGGCCCGTCGGTCGCGGCGGCCCGGCCACCACCGCCGAAGTGCTCTTCCGCACCGAAAGCCCCTACGGGCGGATGGCGATCGTCCAGCCGGCGGGGAGCGGCTATCGAATGCTGTTTGTTAACGGGATCATGCAGACGGGAATGCCGCTGGACATCGCCCACCGCGACCGCACCTCCCTCCTGCGAACCGACAACTACTACCTGGAGCTGCTGCCGTACTTCCACCAGGACCCCGACGAGCCGAGGAGCTGCCTTCTGATCGGTCTGGCCGGCGGATGCTTCGCACGCGTCATGGATCTGTACCCCGTCCACGTGACGGCCGTGGAGATCGACGTGAAGGTCGCCGAGCTCGCGAAGGCCTACTTCGGTTATCGCGGGGCGATCCATTACGGCGACGGCCGCGAGCACGTCATCGACGTGAACCGCTTCCCCAACCGCAGGATCGCTGACGGTCACGACCCCGGGCCCGAACCGCTCGTCCAGGACAGACCTGCCGACTCGCGGAGTGACGGGGCCTATCGCGGGCGAGTCGTCATCGAGGACGGCCGGCTGTTCCTCTGCTCCTGCCGTCAGCGCTACGACTTCATCGTCCTGGACGCGTACAGCTCCGACACGATCCCGTTCCACCTGATCACGCGGGAGATGTTCACGGCCGCCCGGGAGCACCTCACCGACGACGGCATCCTGGCGATCAACTACATCGGGCCGCCGCGCCACGACGTGGTGACCGACTCGCTGGTCCGGACGCTGGCGGACGTGTTCGGACCGGACCGCGTTGTGTCGTACCGCTCGACGGATGACCCCGAGGCCGTGCAGGTGATCTACTTCTTCGCGTTTCGCGGTCACCCCCGCCGGCCGTGCCTTCCCGCCAGCCGATGGTCCCCGGACTCCGGCGACGTGGATCCGCTGGCCTACGAGCTGGTCACCCGGCGGCTGGACCTGGCAACCGACCGCGGCGCGGTTATCACCGACGAGCACAACCCGATCGACGTTGCGAGGACCAAGACCGCGCTGGTTTGGCGGACGCAGACGCTCGCGCAGTTCGGCAGGCTGCGGCTGCATCGATTCTGAGACGCCCCGTGACGACATGCCACGCGATCGGTTCGGATGTGACACCCCGACCGGCTTCCATGGCCGGGTCGTTGAACTCCCATACCTGATAGGCCCTTCGTCGGATTCGTCAAGTACCGAGTCGGATAAAGCACACTTCTCCTCGGACGGCGTAACGCGGGCGAAGGCGTGAGCCCTCGCAGAGGCCTTTGCGTGGGGGGCGCTGGTCGGTATGGTCGCTATGAAAATCTCTCAAAATATTGTTAAATAATTGAAGACACGGCGACGTTTCGTGTGTATAATAATGGTGACCGGACTTCGTGCGGCGTGCCCTGGTCGCAGCAAGCAAGAGCCCGGGGAAAACGCCATAAGTGTTTTTACGAAACAAAGCCATTTTTCCCAAGATCGTCTGTAAATCGCTTTTGGCAAAAGACTTACATCATTGAGCTTGGAGTTTTGCCTCCAGCAAAGCTGCCTCGGCGCGGGCGGGAAGGTCGAGTCGGCCGTCGCCAGGATGAAGTGGACGCCCCCCCCGGGCTGAACCGGCACCTCAAACGAACCTACCGCGAGGGCCGGGACGTGTGAGGACCCCCGGCCGAGGACTGTGATGGCCGCAGAGGCTCCAAGACACAGCGAGACCCCAGCCCGCAACCCAATGCGCGATGCCTGATGCTCAATGATGAATGTCGGATGCCGAATGTAGAATGGTGCTGCCCGCTCAGCCCGCGGTCTGCCGCCAAAGAGGCCCCGAGGGGGCGAAGGGGAACATCATCGCAGAGGCGATGATCTTGAGCCCTTGTGTTCCGCAGCGTGAGTCAGGCGAGGCGTTCGCCGGCCAGCTCGCACGATGGCACAAAGTCGAACTTACACACAGTTCTTGACGCTATCGCACGGCGTAAGGGGCTGGACGCGGGCCGCGTTACCGGGTAGAATGATGGAAATGGAGCCCGCCGGTTGCCGCTGGTGGGCTTCGGTGCTGATAGGACCACGAGCATGGAACGAGGCAATCCCTGGAGGCAGCTTCCGGACGGGCCGCTGATCGCCCCGTCGCTGCTGGCGTGCGACTTCGCCCGTGTGGGCGAACAGATCGACCTGCTCGCCGCGGCCGGGGCCAGGCTGCTCCACGTGGACGTCATGGACGGCCACTTCGCGCCGAACCTCTCGATGGGCCCGCCGTTCGTCCGGTCGGTCCGCAGGTACACCGACCTGCCGCTGGACGTGCACCTGATGCTCACCGACCCGGCGACCTATATCGAGCGGTTCGCCGAGGCCGGGGCCGACAGCATCACGTTCCACGTCGAGGCCGCCGACGATCCCCACCGGCTCATCGACCGGCTGCGCGAGCTCGGGCTCGGCGCGGGGATCACGCTGCGGCCGGCGACGGACTGCGAGGCGCTGGCGGGTTTCACCGCCGACGTGGACGTGGTGCTGGTGATGACCGTCGAGCCGGGCTACGGGGGCCAGGAATTCATGGACAATATGCTGGAGAAGATCGTCTCGGTGCGTGGTATGCTGGAGGGCGCCCAGCGGGTCGAGGTGGACGGCGGGATCAACGTACGGACGGCGGGGCTCTGTGCGGCCCGCGGGGCCGACGTGTTCGTTGCCGGCACGGACATTCTCGGCGGCGACGACGTGGCCGGCGCGGTGTGCGACCTGCGAGAGGCCATCGCCGCCGCCGGCTCGGGCGGTTGAGGGAACGCTGCCTATGCCCAGGATGTACGTCATCCAGACGGGGCGGACGACGTGGGACGACCAGACTCGCGTCGAGTCGGCCCCGGGGGCTCCGCTGACGGCGTCCGGCCGGCGGGACGTTCAGGACGCCGCCAAGGAGCTGGCGTCGCACACGATCTCGATCATCTACGCCTCCAGCGGGCAGGCCGAGCAGCAGACGGCCCGGCTGGTCGCCGACGCCCTCGGCGCGAAGGTGCGCACGCAGAACGACCTTCGCGAGTTGGACTACGGCCTGTGGCAGGGGCTGACGCAGGAGGAGATCAAGCGCCGCCAGCCGAGGCTCTTCCGCCAGTGGAGCGAGGCCCCCGCCAGCGTCCGCCCGCCGGGGGGAGAGACGCTCCACGAGGCCCAGCGGCGTCTCCGCAAGGCCATGAAGGAGATCCTCAAGCGTCACCGCAACGGCGGGGCGCTGGTCGTCCTTCGCCCCCTGGCGCTGGGGCTGGTCAAGTGCCTTGTCCGCCAGGACGCGATCGAATCGCTCTGGCGAAACGTCGATGGGGCGTGCTGCTGGGACGTCTTCGAGGCCGACATGAAGGACCTGGACGAGAGCTGAGATGGCCAAGGACGGCGAGACCGTCGTGCCGTTCGATCCCTCCGTGTTTGAGGGCCCGGCCTTTCGCAAGAAACGCGAGGTGCCCGACGGCCTCTGGATGCGATGCGCCGGCTGCGAGGGGATGGTCTACCGGAAGGTCGTCGCCGAGAACATGGAGGTCTGCCCCGAGTGCGGCTGCCACTTCCGCGTGGGGGCCGTCGAGCGAATCCGGCAGCTCACCGACCCGGACAGCTTCGAGGAGCTCTTCGCCGACATCGTCCCCGACGACCCGCTGGGCTTCGAGTGGCTCGGGAAGACCTATCGCGACTACATCAAGGAATACCAGGCCCGCAGCGGCACGATCGAAGGGGTGCTCACCGGGATCGGGTACATCAAGGGCCGGCGGGTGGCGCTGGGAGTGATGAACGGGGAGTTCGTCGGCGGCTCGATGGGGTCCGTCAGCGGCGAGCGGCTGACGCTGCTGATCGAGCGGGCCACCGAGGTGCGGCTGCCGCTGATCGTCGTCTGCACGTCCGGCGGCATGCGGATGCAGGAGGGGGCCCTGAGCCTGGTGCAGATGGCCAAGACCTCGGCCGCCCTGGCCAGGCTCGACGAGGCCGCCGGGCTGTACATCTCCGTGCTGGTCGATCCGACCACCGGCGGGACGACCGCCAGCATCGGCATGCTCGCCGACGTGATCCTCGCCGAGCCCGGCGCGATGGTCGGCTTCGCCGGGCCGAGGGTCATCGCCAACACGATCCGCCAGGAGCTGCCCGAGGGCTTTCAGCGGGCCGAGTTCCTCCTCGAGCACGGCTTCATCGACATGATCGTCGAGCGGAAGGAGCTGCGCAGCGAACTGGCCCGACTGATCGACTACTGCGAGAGATAGCCCGCCGCGTGTCGTGCCGCCACATCGCGCCGCGGCTTGCCCGGCGCAGCGCTATGCGGCCCCGGCTGGCGGCTCCGGCGAGGCGGCGCTCTCTGCCGATTTCCTGGTCTTCCTCTTGCGGGTCCGCTTGCGGGCGGTCCCGGCTTTCGCGGTGGGCTTCTGCTCCTCGGCCGCCTGAGCGGGGGCCTCCTTGGCTTTGCTGACGGCGATGGGCCTCTTCTTGGCGGCCTTGCGTCGGGTGCGTTTGGGCTTTTCCGGCTCGGGCGGTGTGGGCGGTTTGGCTTGCTCGGCCTCGACGGCCGGGGCCTCGGCGGTCTCCCGGCGGCGGTGCTTTCGTCCGCCCCGCCGGCCGCGGCGGGTCTTCTTCCGCGCGGGCTTGGCCTCGGCGGGCTTGGCCTCGGCGGGCTGGGCGCCCTGTTCGGCCCCCGCGGGCTGCTCCTCCTTCTCCGGCGGCGGCGGCTCGACGGGGGGCGCCTCTGCGGCGGGAAGCTCGGCCTCGGCCGGCGGAGGGGTCTTGGGCGGCTTCTTCGCCGGCGGGGGCAGGTCCTCGATGTTGACGGTGCTGAGCGGCCGATCGCGAGGCCGGTCGGGCGACGGGCGCTCCCAGGTCATGGCGCTGCCGCGGGAGTTGGTGCATCGAATGTGCCCGTCGGCGGCTCCCACGTCGGCGTCGGCCCGAATGACGATCGTCTTGCCGGTCTCGGCCTCGAGGCGCGTGACCTGGCGGCGCTGGTAGTTGTTGAGGTAATGGGCGACGTCCGGGCCGACGACCGCCTCGATGCGGGCCACCTGCTCATTGGCGCAGGCTCGCTGGAGGTCCCGCATGACCTGGAGGGAAAGCGACTCTTCGCTCTTGACCAGGCCGGTGCCGTCGCAGTGGGGGCAGCGGTCGAAGGCGCTCTCCTTGAGGGACGGCCCCAGCCGCTGGCGGGTCAGCTCGACGATGCCGAACGCGCTCATCCTCAAGAGCTTGGTCTTGGCGCGGTCGTTCTTGATCGCGTCGCGCAGGGTCCTCTCGACCGTCCGGCAGTTGCGTTCGTCCCGCATGTCGATGAAGTCGATCACGATCACGCCGCCGAGGTCTCGCAGCCGCAGTTGGCGGACGATCTGCTGGGCGGCCTCGAGGTTGGTCTTCAGCGCCGTCGTTTCGGCGTTGGCGTGCTGGCGGAAGCGGCCGGAGTTCACGTCGATGGCGACGAGGGCCTCGGTCTGGTCGATCACGAGCGACCCGCCGGACGCCAGCGGGACGTGTCGGGAGTGGATCTTCTCGATCTCCTCGTCGACGCCGCGGTCGTGGAAGAGCCCCTCCTTGCCGGTGTACAGCTCGATGACGTGCTTGGCCCGCGGCACGGCGACGTTGAGGAATTCCTCGACCCTCCTGGCGACGGCGTCGCTGTCGCAGATGACCCGCTCGATGTCCGTGTTGTAGACGTCGCGGATGGTGCGGGTGACCAGGTCGGATTCGCGATAGAGCTCCACGGGAGCGCGGGCGGTCTTGATCCGCTTCTTGACGGCCTTCCACAGCCGCAGGAGGTAGTTCAGGTCCCGCTGAAGGTCGCGCTTGGAGCGATCGACGCCGGCCGTCCGGACGATGAACCCGATATCCGGCGGGAGCTTCAGCTCCGACAGGGCGGACCTGGCCTTCCTGCGGGCCTCCTCGTCCTCGACCTTCCGCGAGACGCCCAGACGGGCCATGCCGGGCATCATGACCAGCAGCCTGCCGGGAATGGACAGGTAGGTGGTCATGGTGGGTCCCTTGGTGCCGATGCCTTCCTTGGTCATCTGTACGACGACTTCCTGGCTGCGGCGGAGGCATTCCTGGATCGGCGGGCGGAAGTGGTGGGGGCGCTTTCGTCCCACCTTCTCGGGGGACTTCCTGCCCTTCGGGAAGTAACTGGGGTTCAGGTCGGAGATGTGCAGGAAGCCGTTCCTGCCCAGGCCGGCGTCCACGAACGCCGCCTGGATCGCGGGCTCGACGTTGGTGATGCGGCTCTTGTAGATGTTGCCGACGTGGCTGGCGGTGGCCGATCGCTCCACGTACAGCTCCTCCAGGCCGCTCTTGGAGACGATGGCGATCCGGCACTCCTGGCCTTCGACGGTGTTGATCAGCATTTCCTTGTTCATGTTTCTCTCACGAAGGTGTACGCCGGGGGCCGGGTGGATCCCGGTCAGAGGCGGGGGCTTCCGGCAGGCCGTAGTCCACGTCGGCACGGACGACCGCCGCGAGGTCGACCTGCCCGTCCAGACCGAGCGCATCGAGCACTTCGGCGGGTCTGGCCCAGAGGTCCCCGGCCGGTGCGAGCGTCCAGCAGAGCGTATCGGCATCCAGGGCGATTCTCTCCACGAGAACCTTGAGGTCGACCGTCCGCAACCTGGTCGGCTGCCCGCGCCGTTTGGGGGGGGTGCGTCTCTCGACGGGCCACCGCTCGGCGAGGAGGAATTCCCGCAACTTCCGGCGGAGGGCCTCGATCCGGTCGGGCGGGACCGGCCATTCGTACCGGACCCGCCGCGGGCGCGGGGGCCGGCGGCGCTCCAGCACGGCCGCCCTGGTGAGTGTCATACCTCGTGGCACTTGGCGATTCATTCGCCTGACGATTTCGTCCGGCCCGATCGGCCCGGTGAGCTCCAGCACGGCCAGGTCGTCCCTGGCGGCGACGCCCACCGGCCGGGGGCAGGGCAGCGAGATAATCGGGTGCGGGTTGAAGCCCCGCGTGTACGCTGCCGGCAGTCGCGCCCTGATGGCGGCTCGTTCGATCAGCCGCGCGCAGTCCCGATGCGACAGAAACCGCAGGTCGCCTTCGATCGCCAGCCACAAGCCCCATTTCTGGGACAGGTTTCGGCCAGTTCCTTCCGTGGTATACCTTCCCGTTATGTTCCGTTTGGCCGGCGGCGAGCCCGGCCGGTGCGTTCGCCCCGGCGGGGCGGGCCCGCCCGGGGCCTGACTGTCACGGCGGGGTCTCGCGCCGAGTATTCGATGCAGCCACGACCGTCGTGGCGCTTGGTTTCCCTGTACGTTGTCAGCTTCCAGCCGTCGGCCGCCGCGCGCGGGCGGCGGCCGTCAATCCGCGAAGGCCCCTGGCAGGACCTTCCGGGTCTCGACGCGGAGGTAGTTGGTGGTCTCCCTGTCGGAGCCGAAGCCCATCACCCTTCGTGCGACACGGCGGGCCTGTTTCATGCTGGTCGAGCGGATCACGTTCTTGACTTCGGGGATGGCCGGCGGCGTGCAGGAGAAGATCCGCAGGCCCATGCCCATCAGCAGGAGGGTGAACTGTGGATCGCTGGCGACCTCGCCGCAGAGGCTCACGGGCACCTCGTAGCGCCGCCCGGCGCGGAGGACCTCCTTGATGAGCCTCAGCACGGCCGGGCTGGCCGCGGAGAACAGCGACGCGACCCGCTCGTTGCCCCGGTCGACGGCCAGCGTGTATTGGATCAGATCGTTGGTGCCGATCGAGAAGAAGTCCACCTCCTTGGCGAACGCGTTGCACTGCAGGGCGGCCGAGGGGGTCTCCACCATCATCCCGACGGGAAGGTCCCGCCGGTGCTCGATGCCGTCCTCCTCCAGGTCCTCGGTCACGTCGCGGACGATGGCCTTTGCCTGGCGCAGCTCGAGGAGATTCGTGATCAGCGGGAACAGCAGCGAGACGGGCGCGCCGACGCTCGCGCGGAGGATCGCGCGGATCTGCGTCTTGAACATCGAGAGGTTCTGGAGGCAGAACCGGATGCTCCGGCAGCCGAGGAAGGGGTTTCGCTCGGGCACGCGGGCGCGGGCCTGGGTGTACTTGTCGGCGCCGAGGTCGAGCGTCCGGATAACGATCGGCCGGCCGGAGCACAAGTCGATCACCTCCCGGTAGGACTCGTACTGGTCGTCCTCCGTGGGCTCGGTGTCCTGGCCGAGGTAGAGGTACTCGGTGCGGTACAGGCCGATGCCCTGCCCGCCCTTCTGGAGGACCGTCTGGGTCTCGCCGGGAAACTCGATGTTGCCCAGGAGGGCGATCTCGTGCCCGTCCGTGGTGATGGCGGGCAGGTCGCGGAGCGCGTCGAGCTCGTGGATGAACTCGACCTGCTGCCGGGCGTGCTGCTTGGCCTCGGCGATGGTCTTCTCGTCCGGGTCGATGACGACGATCCCGCGGTTGCCGTCGATGATCACCAGGTCGCCGCCGGTGGCGTCGGCGGTGACGTCGTTGAGGCCCACGACGGCCGGCAGCCCCAGCGCGTGAGCGACGATGGCCGTGTGGCTCGTCTTGCCCCCCGCGTCGATGGCCAGCCCGCGGACGTGCTTGCGGTCCATCCCCGCCGTCTGCGACGGCGTCAGATCGTGGGCGAGGACGTTCACGTCCTTGGTGAGGCGCCTCAGCGTCTGGCGCCTCTCGCCGACGAGGTTCCGCAGGAGCCGTTTCTCGACGTCGTAGACGTCCTTCACCCGGTCGGCGAAGTGAGCGGGCATCGACTGGAATTCCCTGGCGTAGCTCCGCAGGACGCTGGCGACGGCGTATTCGGCCGTCACGTGCCCCTCGCTGACCGCCTCGGTGCATTTCTGGTGAAGCTCCCTGTCTTCCAGGAGCCCGATGTGGAAGTCGAAGATGCTGGCGATCTCCTTTCCGATGCGGTCGGCCGTCCCGTTGCGAAGGTCCAGGATCTCCTTCTTCGAGAGCAGGAAGGCCTCGGCGAGGCGCTCGAGCTCCGCCTGGCCGAGGTCGCTGGGCACCTCATGGCGAGAGACGTCGAACTCCTCGGTGTCGATCACCACGGCGGGGGCGATGCCCACGCCGGGGGAGACCCCTATGCCTTTCTTGATCTTCATCTTCGCTGGCGCCATGCCATCCGTGATTCTCGCCGCCGCTTCCTGAGCCGCGCCGCCGGCTGATTGGGGAGGTTCATTCCTCGTCGAAGCCGTCTTCGATGAGTTTGACGAGGGACTCCACGGCCGGCTCGCTGTCCTCCCCGTCGGCGACGAGCTTGAGCACCGTCCCCTTCGTCGCCGCCAGGCGCATCACGGACATGATGCTCTTGGCGTCCACGACCAGGGAGTCGTTGGATACCTCGATCTTGCAGTTGTATCGGTTCGCAGTCTCCACCAACTGCATCGCCGGACGGGCGTGCAGTCCGTACTTGTTGACGATCCTAACTTCTCGTTCGATCGCAGCCAATGCGCTATTCCTCCGCTGCGCCGCCCGCCGGCGCCCCGCCGGGCGGGCTCGGGAGGCCGTCAGCCGATCTCGTCGGCCTCGTGGATCAGATCAACGATGGCTTCGCGCGTCTCGCTCTGGCGAAGGAACTTGCGGAAGATGTCTCGCTGGACGTGCTTGAAAATCGTCTCCATTGCCTGGAGATGCTCGTCGGGGTTGTCCGGGCTGCTCAGCAGCAGGATGACCGAGTAGACCGGCTTGGAGTCCAGCGAGGCGAAGTCGATGCCGTCGGCGGAGCAGCCGATGGTCGCAACCGGTTTCTTGATCCCCTTGAGCTTGGCGTGGGGCAGGGCGACTCCCTTGCCGATCCCGGTGGTGGCCTGGGCCTCCCGGGCGAGGATCGCCTTCCGGATGTCGTTGACATTCTGCTTCGAGACGGCGCCGGCCTCGGCCAGGGCGACCACCAGCTCGCTGATAGCCTCGTCGCGCATCTTGGCGCTGAGCTCCGGCACGATCGCGCCGCTTACCACGATGTCCGACAGTTTCATGTGCGGCTCCTGCTGATTCCGTGAACCGTTCATCGCTCACCCGGCGCATCCCCGGAGGCGTGATTCCGGCTGGAAGCAATACGGCAAGCCGGCGCGAGTGTACCTGCTTTCGCCTCGCGTTGCCAGAGCGGGCGGGGTGGAATTTCCGCCGGACGGGCCGGCTAGTCCCGGCCGCTGTCCGTGCTCTGGCTGAGGGGGGAGGTCTGGCGGTCGCGGACCTTGTCCTTGTGCCGGCGGAGCTGCTCGGTGATCTTTCGCAGGCACTGGTCCACGCTGGCGTACATGTCCTCCTGGCGATGGGTCGCGACGAAGACGGCCTTCCGGCTGGCGGTCACGACGATCTCCACCACCGCCTGGTCGGCTTCCATGTCGAGAACGACCTCTATCGACTGGATGTCGTCGTAGTAACGAGGCAGCCTCGCCGCCTTGGATTCCACGTAATGGCGCATCGCCTCGCTCACTTCCATGTGTCGCGTTTTCACGATGATATTCACGCCGTGATCTCCTTGTTCTCTTTCCGCCGCGGAAACACGCCCCGGCGGATCCGCCGGATCTCCCGCCTGCTCAGCGTCTGACCCGACGGCATGATGACCCCCCCGCTGACCGTAAACCGCAGCGCATCGTCTATGCTCAGCGGCAGGTCGATGATCTCGCTTCGCCTCACTGTAATTGTATACCCCGTGACCGGCGTTGGGCTGGACGGGACGAAAATCGTGACCAGATCGTCCTCGATCGCATGCTGAAGCGTCCGCATGCCGTCGCTCGTTACCAGCCCCACCGACCATACGCCCTTGCGGGGGTACTCCACGGCCACCACCCGCGAGAACTGCATCTTTCGCTCGGCCAGCAGGAAGTCCGTCACCTGCTTGACCGCCGGATAGATCCCCTTGACCACCGGAAGCCGGCGGAGGGACCCCTCGATGCTGCGCCAGATGCTGCGCCCCAGGAAGCTGGCGATGAACCGCCCGAAGATGTAGATCAGCACGAACGCCAGCACGAACCCGATCAGCCAGAGGTAGTACGTGTTCCAGACCGAGTCCTTGCTGTCCTTGATCAGCCACCAGACGGCCTTGTCGCCTGCGAGGGTAAACGGCCTGCCCTCGCGAAGGCAGATGACCTGCACCACGACCCACTGGACCACGCGATCGACGTACGTGCCGACGTATTTCTCGACGAACGTGAACACGTAAATGATGATCGTGAGGGTCAGAATCGTGGGCAGCATGGCGGCCAGGCCACGAACGAAGAACCGCCTGAAGTCTCCCGTAATCCGCTGTGCCACTAACAGGCTCCCAGTGTGGCTGGCAATCCGGCATCCTCTTGGATTATACCCCTTGAAGTCTAGTGCGGTTCTGACAAATGGTCAAGTGATACGCTCGGCGGGCCGTCCCGGGTCCTTGCATGCAGCCGGGAGGCGCCCGCCCGGGCGGGGGGGGGCAGGCCCGGACCGCCCTGAGAGCTCCAACGGGCAATCAGCCAGGTCCGGCAGCCGTTTCTTTTCTACTTCGCCGAGAATTCCGTTGCCAATCCGCTTCTCTGCCATTCTAATGGGCCCTGACATTTACACACCACTCTGGGATCACGTAGGAGCCATTCTGATGCGCACTGACGTGAAGATCGGACTTGCGGCAGGTCTGCTGCTCGTCATCGCCTTCGTGACGTATCACGCAGTGTTCACGGACGATGCAGCAGATCCGGACGGCCCGGAGCAGCAGCTCGCCAGCACGGAAGGGGCCGACAAGGAGAAAGACGCCGCCGGGCGGGGCGGTCCCGGGCCCGTCGAGACCGTGCTTCCGCGTTTCGGCGGCATCTCCGGCCGGCCCGGGATGGACACTCCCAACACACCGATGACGCCCGAGCCGCCCGTGACGCCCGAGCCGCCCGTGCCGCCCGTCATCTCCGAGCCGCCGACGCCCGAGCCGCCCGTGACGCCCGTCATCTCCGAGCCGCCGACGCCCGAGCCGCCCGTGACGCCCGTCATCTCCGAGCCGCCGACGCCCGAGCCGATCGTGACGCCCGTGGTCACGCCCGGCGGGCCGACGGTCACCCCGGTCGTGCCCAGGATCGGCGACACGGCCAGGCTCGGGGAGCGGACCTATACCGTCCGTAAAGGCGACGCGGGCTTCTGGGCCATCGCCGAGAAGGTCTACGGGGACGGCAGGCTTTGGCCGCTGATCGCCAAGGCCAATCCCGGCGCCGATTCCAACGCCCTGCCGCCGGGCAAGAAGCTGAGAATCCCCCCGCGGCCGGTGACCCGCCCCAGCGGGGCCAGCGGCGAGGGCGCCGGCGCCGAGGGCGCCGGCGGACTGGTCGTTCTCGCCGACGGCCGCAAGCAGTACGTCGTCAAAAAGGGCGATGCCGGGTTCTGGGGAATCGCCCAGGTGGTCTACGGAAACGGCAAGCACTGGACGCTGATCGCCAAGGCCAACCCGTCTTCCAACAGCACCACTCTCAAGCCGGGAGACAGGCTGGTCATCCCGCCGAGGCCGCCGGCCGTCGCCAGACAGACCGCTCCCGTGCCGACGATCACCCCCGGACTGGGTGAGAAGGTTTACATCGTCCAGAAGTCCGACTCCGCCGGCTTCTGGGGCATTGCCGAGAAGGTATATGGAAGCGGGCGGTACTGGCAGGTGATTGCCAAGGCCAACGCGTCGGCAGACAGCAGCTCGCTCAGGGAGGGGCAGAAGCTGCTCATTCCGAGCCTGACCGACGAGATGCGCCGCCTGATGACCCGGCGGGCGGCCACGCGGCCGAGACCCACGCGGGTGCCCCATGACATTGAGGATATTGGCCGGCAGCCGACCTTCTGATTGACGGGCGGCCCCCGTGCAGGTGGGCGATGCCCGCCGGCCGCTGCGGCTGTGATCCTGTCGAACCGCCTCCGTGGTCTGCCTCCGGCCGAAGACCGTGGCCATCCGCTGGCGCAAAGCGGCTCAAGCCTTCAGGGACTTAGGTCCGATAACTTGTTCCAGGTAGGGACAGGCGATGTTTGGAAAGACGCTTCTGCATATCGTCGTGGTCGGGGGGCTCTGCCTCGCCTGCCCCGGCTGCTGGCTGGAGGAGCTTTCTCTCTCCAGGCCGGCCGGCGAGCCGGAGGCGCGAAAGATCCCGCCGGAGGTGGAGGGCACCGTCGGGGAGTACGCCAGCCTGGTCCGCGGGGGCAGCCTGCTGCTGGACGGGCACGGGCTGGTCGTCGGGCTGGGCAGGAACGGCTCGGCGGAGGTGCCGCCGCGGCTGAAGAAGTATCTCATCGGGTACATGCTCAAGCAGAAGATCGGTTCGGCCCTCGCCGGCGCCGGCGGCATCACGCCCTCGCAGATGATCGCCGACAGCGATACCGCCGTGGTGCGGCTGGTCGCCGTCGTGCCTCCGGGCGCGCCGAAGGGCTGGACCTTCGACGTGCGGATCACCGCGCTGAGCCGGACGGGAACGCGAAGCCTCGACGGCGGGATCCTCTATCCGTTCCCGCTGTACCTGCCCACGGGCGAGGACGTGCCGCCCTCTTCCGGCGCCCGGGCCTGGGCCCAGGCGGAAGGCTCCGTCTTCCTCAACCCGTTCCTCGATGCCAACAGGCCCGCCGACGCCCCGCGGCTTCGAGAAGGCCGCCTCATCGGCGGGGGAAAGGTGCTCGAATCCCGCCCGCTTCGGCTCGTCCTCCGCGACCCCGACTATGCCCGCTGCAATCTCATCCAGCGCCGCCTCAACCAGCGGTTCGGCCAGCAGGATCGAATCGCAAACGCCAAAAACCCCTCCACCATCGAGCTGAAGGTCCCCATCCAGTATCACGACAACTACCGGCACTTCCTGCAACTGCTCATGCACCTGCCTCTCCAGGCCGGGCCGGGCAGATGGGAGTCCCGCGCGAAGGACATCGCCGAGTCCATGCAGGCCGTCGGCGCCAACCACGACGGCCTGTCGCTCGTCTGGGAGGCGATGGGAAACCAGGTGGTCGGCGTGTGCAGGACGCTGTACGCGGCCAAGAGCCCGGCCGTGGCGTTCTACTCGGCCCGGGCGGGTCTTCGAATGAGAGACACGATGGCCGCCGAGGTGCTCATCCGACTGGCCCAGACGGCGGGCTCGACCTTCCAGGTGCCCGCGATCGAGGAGCTGGGGCGGCATCGGTGGCTGATCCGCTCGGTTCCCGCCCTGCGCCGCCTGGTGGACGACAAGTCCGAGCTGGTCCGCATTGCCGCGTACGAGGCCCTCGTCGAGCTGGGAGACAGCTCGCTGGTTACCCGGATCGACGTCGGCCAGGAGTTCAGCCTCGACCTCGTGACCTCGCGGCGGAGCTACGTCATCTACGCCACCCAGTCCGGCGAGAAGAAGGTCGTGCTCTTCGGCAGGGACATGGCCGTCGCGCGGAAGGTGTTCTTCGACATGCCCAACCTGGTCACCGTCGCGGACGTGGTGGAAACGGCCGAGGGCAAAGAGACGCAGCGGCGCAAGCTCATGGTCTTCCGCACGATTCCCAGGACGGGCCGCATCAGCGCGCCGTTCTACATCGATTTCTTCGTGAGATCGCTGGTTCAGACGCTCGGCCGGGCGGCGCGGCGGGGCGTCGACGGCAAGATCGAAGGACTGGAGCTGACCTACGGTCAGGTCGTCGCCGTGCTCTATCGTATGTGCGAGGTGGACGGGGACATCCCAGCGAGGTTTGTCCTCCAGCCGCCGCCGGGCAGGGAGAGAATCTACCGGGGCTCGCCGACGGTAGGCAGGCCGGATATGCCAAGTGACTAGCCCTGTGACTGCCGATATGGTATAAAACTGCGCGATCGCGGAACGGCGCAACGCCGCCGAGTTTGCACGGGCATGACGTCGGGAAGGGCCGTTCGCCCCGCAGGCCAGGGAAGGCGCGAACGGAAAGCTCGCGTCAAGGAAGACGCACACAGATGAAGCTGAAGAAACTAGTTCTCTCGGGGTTCAAGAGCTTCGCCGACCGGACCGAGTTCGAGTTTGACGGGGGCATCACCTGCGTCGTCGGCCCGAACGGCTGCGGAAAAAGCAACCTCGTCGACGCCTTCAAGTGGGTCCTGGGCAGCCAGTCCGCAAAGAGTCTCCGCGGCTCGGAGATGGCCGACGTCATCTTCAACGGCTCCGCCACGCGGCGGCCGGGCGGCATGGCCGAGGTCACGCTCGTCTTCGACAGCCCCGGCGCCCTGATCCAGACCGGTCCGAAGGCCACGCAGGCGCTGGGCGGCAAGATGCTCTCCATCAGCCGCCGACTCTATCGCAGCGGGCTGAGCGAGTATCTCATCAACAAGACCCCGTGCCGGCTGAAGGACATCAGGGAGATGTTCATGGACACCGGCATCGGGGTGGACGCCTACAGCCTAATCGAACAGGGCAAGGTGGAGGTCTTCCTCCAGGCCTCCCAGGACGAGCGGCGGGCGATCTTCGACGAGGCCGCCGGCATCAGCAAATACAAGGCGCGGAAGAGAGAGGCCATGCGAAAGCTCGACCGCGTCGAGCAGAACGTGCTTCGCCTCAACGACATTGTCCGGGAAGTCGACAAGCGCCTGCGGTCCATCAAGTACCAGGCGGGCAAGGCCCGCAGCTACCAGAGGTGTTCCCAGCGGCTCAAGGAGCTCCGCTCGCTGCACTTCCTGGCCGGCTACCACGGGCTGACCCGGAAGCGCACCGGCCTCAAGAGCGACCTCGGCGCCGCGACGGACGCCCTGTCGGCCGTCACCGCGCGAATCGACCAGCTCGAGGCGGCCCGAAGCGCCGGCGAGATCGAGGCCGTCGATCTCGAACGCACCGCACGCGACCTCCAGTCAAGGGTCGCCTCGCTCTCGGCGCAGATCACCACCTGCCAGGAACGCACGGACATGCTCACCGCTCGTCTGGCCGAGCTGGACGAGCAGATCCTGGCCGCCCTCGGGCGAGGCGAGGCCCTGGAGGCGAAGATCGAAGCCGCCCGGCAGCAGTGCGCCGAGCGGGAAGAGCAGCTCCTCCGGCTCCAGCAGAGCGACCGCGAGCTGGCGGAGGAATACCGGGCCACCCACGAGCGGCACGCCGCCGACGAACTGGCCGTCGCCCAGCTCCAGGCGCGGCTGGAAGACGAAAAGGCCGGGACCATCGACCTGTTCCGCCGCACCGCCCAACTTCACAACGAGATCAACGGACTGGGCATCCGGCGCGACAACCTCCACGGGCAGAAGCAGAGGCTGAGAGACCGGGCCGAGGAGATCGACCTCCTGCTGCGGGAAACGCTGACCGAGAAGGCCGAGCGCGAGGCCAAGCTCCGCGACGTGATGGCGGTCATCTCCGAGTCCACGGCCCGGCTGGACCAGACGCGAGAGGCCTGCCGGCGCGTTGGCGAGCGCGGGCAGCAGCTTGCCCGCGAGCTCTCCGAGGCGCGGGAGCACCGCAGCGCCCTGACCAGCCGCATCGAGGCCCTCCGCGAGATGCAGGACCGGCTGGAAGGGGTGGCGGCCGGCGTGCGGATGATCGTCGAGGCCTGGCGGGCAGGGCGCCTGACCGCCGTGCGGGGCATGCTCGGCGATTTCCTCCAGGCCGACATGGCCCACGCCTCTCTCGTCGAGGCGGCACTGGCCGGCGCCGATCAGCAGATCCTGGTCGATCGGTTCGACGATCTGGCGGCCGAGGCCGACACCTTCCGCGAGATCCTCGGCGAGAACGCGACCGTCGAGGTCGTCTGTCTGGACCGCCTTCCCTGCCAGGTGGACGGCCGGGAAGCTTCCTCCTGCCCGCAGGCAATCGGTCGGGCGATCGACTACGTGCGGTACGAGCCCGACCTGGCGCCGCTGGTGCGGCATCTGCTGGGCGGGACGCTGGTGGTCTCGACGCTCGCCGAGGCCGTCAGCGCCTGGGCGGACGGGGGCCGATGCCGCTTCGTCACGCTCGCCGGAGAGGTGCTCGAGCCCGACGGGCGAGTCCGTTTCGGGGCGGCCAACCGCGCCGCCGGCGTCGTCACCCGGCGAAGCGAGCTGGCCCAACTGCGGGCCGCCCTGGCCGATCTCGACGAGCGCATCGACCGGTTGGAGGCCCGCTGCCTCGCCGGCACGAACGAGCTGCGCCACCTCGAGGAGCTCCAGCAGGCCCTGCGAACCGCAAACTACGAGGCCAACACCGAGCGAGTGGAATGTCAGACCCGCCTGGGGCGGTTGGAGGAACAGGTCGAGGCGCTGCGGCGGGAGCAGCCGGTCGTCTCCGGCGACCTGGAGGGCCTCGCGGCCGAGATCGAGGAGACGGTGCGGGCCGAGCACGACGTCCGCCGCAAGGCCCGCGAGCTGGAAGACCTCAACACCCAGCGGCAGCAAGAGACCGGGCGGCTCGAAGGCCAGATCGCCGAGGCCCGCCGCCGGCGGGAAGCCGCCGCCGAGAAGATGACGGAGATGAAGGTCGCCCTGGCCGCCGTGGAGGAAAAGCGGCGCGCCGCCCGCGAAGCGCTCCAGGCCGCCCGAAACCAGGTCGAGGCCATGCGGCGCGACCTGGCCGCCGACCGCCAACAGATCGACCTCGACCGGCGAAGAAAGGCCGAGGCCGAAAGCACCATCGAGCAGACGCGGCAGGAGGTGGATCGGCTCTACGCCGACCAGCAGCGGCTCGACCGGGAATCGGAGGAGGTGAGCGAGTCGCGCTGCGGCCTGACCGAGAGGATCGAGGAGATCCGAGGGCAGTTGGCCGAGCAGCGGAAGGCCCACACCGCCGCAGCCGACCGGGTGAACGCCGTGAAGGTCGACCTGGGCGAGGTGGAGGTGCGGATCGAGAACCTGATCGCTCGGGCCGCCGACGAGATGGGCATGGACCTGCTGAAGCTCTTCGAGAGCTACGAGCACGACGACGAGCGCGACTGGGACGCCGTCGAGGGCGAGATCCAGGAGCTTCGCGGGAAGATCGAGCGGCTGGGCAACGTCAACCTCGACGCCATCGGGGAGCAGGAGGAGCTCGAGCGGCGGCGCGAGTTTCTCGGCGGGCAGTTGTCCGACGTGGAGGAATCCCGCCGCCGGCTCAACGGGCTGATCCGCAGGATCAACCGGGAAAGCCGCGAGATGTTCCTCGCGACGTTCCAGGTCATTCGAGAGCACTTCCAGGCGCTGTTCCGCAAGCTCTTCGGCGGCGGGAGGGCCGACATCATGATGATCGACCCCGAGAACGTTCTGGAAAGCGGCATCGAGATCATCGCCCGCCCGCCCGGCAAGGAGCTCCGCACGCTGTCGCTGCTCTCCGGCGGCGAGAAGACCATGACCGCGCTGTCGTTGATGTTCAGTATCTTCAAGTCCCGCCCGAGCCCCTTCTGCCTGCTCGACGAGGTGGACGCCGCCTTGGACGAGCAGAACACCGAGCGCTTCGTGCGGCTCGTCGGAGAGTTCGTCGGGAACAGCCAGTTCCTCATCATCTCCCACGCCAAGCGGACGATGGGCATGGCCGACGTGCTCTACGGCGTCACCATGCAGGCCCCGGGCGTCTCCAAGCGCATCAGCGTCCGCTTCGAGGACGCCGGCGAGAAGATGGAAGAGCAGCTCGAGCCCGTCGCCGCCCCGTAGCGCCGTCCCGCCGCGCCAGCCTCGGCGCGGGCCGTATGCACAGAAGGCAAGCTGGTTCGCTAAGGGCTTTCGGATCGCTACTACTTTCCTGATATCTTCCAAGAGGGCGCTTTGATGCGTGAGACGTTGAGCATAACGCGTTGTCCTACCTGCGGAAGCGGCAGGATCAGGAAGGTGCGCCGCGACGTGCGCCGGGAGACTCGAGGGCAGAAGTATGTCGTCCGCGGCCTGGAGTTCCACGAGTGTCCGGACTGCCGGGAGAAGGTCTTTGATCGCCGGGCCATGCGGCGCATTCAGGCCGCCTCCCCCGCTTACGCCCAGGCCGGCACGAAACGGTAGAAGGGGGAAGGCGGAACTCGTTTCGTGCCGTGGCCCGACCGGCCTTGCCGCCGGCCGGGAGTTCGCCATCACGCGGTTGCCACCCCGCCTGGGGGTCTCTACAATGCCGCTTCGGGTCCGCCGGGACGCCCCGTGGTATGGCGCGAAGGACGCTCAGACAGTGGCCGACACGACTCTCACTGATCCGATGGGCCGGACGGTCGTGCTGCACGACCGCACGTGGTCCGCACACGTCCTTCGAGGCCATCCGGAAGTCGGGCCGTGGCGGGGCCTGGCGGAGAACGCCGTGGCAAGCCCTCGCGAAATCAGGTATGTATCTCTGACGGCGATTGCAGGATCTACTACGGTCGCGGACCGGAGAGCGGGCTGATGATCGCTGTGGTGGCGGACGTCGAGCTGGGTGTTGTCAAGACGGTCTATCTGGCGAGAACACCCTCACCAGGAGACGTCGAATGGTCATAACCGACACAATCGAAGGCGTCGTGGACGGGTCGATGTGGTTCCACTACGACTTGGCGAACGACGTTTTGTATATGCGCCTGGCGTCCCGGCGCGAGGCATCCGCCGTTGGGGAAGAAACGCCGGACGGCGTCGTTCTGCTGCGAGACGCCAAGACCGGCGAGCCCGTCGGCCTGACGGTCGTGAACTGGTGGAAGCGTTTCGGCCAGGGGCAACTGCCGGACTCGATCACCGAACTTCAGAAGCTGATCGAGCCGTGGGCGAAGCGCGTAGCCGCGTAGCTCGGTAGGCCCAAGTGGATCCGCTCCGATCATATCACGCGGTTGCCAGAGGGCCTGGGGGTCTCTACAATGCCGCTTCGGTCTTCGGCATGGCCGCGGCGCCTTCGGCGCCGGGCATGTCCTGCGCCGGTGAGTCACTCGACGAAAGGCACTGACACTATGGACGTACGGCCCTCACAGCGCTTGCAGAAGCTTCCCCCGTACCTCTTCGCCGATCTGCGGCGGAAGATGCGCGAGGCGCAGGCGCGAGGCGTGAAGGTGATCCGGATCGACATCGGCGACCCGGACTCACCGGCGCCCGACCCGATCGTCGCGGAGATGGTCCGGGCCGTCCGGGACGCCGACGACCCCGACCGCCACCGCTACGGCTGCGACCGCCCGGTTGCCGCGTTCCTCCAGGCCGTGCGCGACTTCTACCGGCGAAGGTGGCACGTCGCCCTTGCCGACGAACAGATGCTCATGACCATGGGCTCCAAGGACGCCGTCGCGAAGCTGGCGATGGCCGTCCTGGACCCCGGCGACCTGGCCGTCGCGCCCGTGCCGGGATACCCGACCTACAACATCGGACACGTCTTCGCCGGCGCCGTGACCTGCCAGGTGCCCCTGCGGAAGGAAAACCGCTTCCTCATCGACTTCGACGCGATCCCGCCGGAGGTCCGCCGCCAGGCGAAGCTGCTCTGGCTGAACTACCCGAACAACCCCACGACGGCGGTCGCGCCGATGGAGTTCTTCCAGCGGGCCGTGGCGTTCGGCCGCGAGAACGACGTCCTCATCGCCAGCGACGCCGCCTACACCGAGAACACCTACGACGGCTACGAGGCCCCCAGCATCCTCCAGGTGGACGGGGGCGACGAGGTCGCCGTCGAGCTCTTCTCGATGAGCAAGGCGTTCTGCATGACGGGCTGGCGGATCGGCTGCATGGTGGGCAACGCCTCGGCCGTCGCGGCGCTCAACGCGGTCAAGGAGAACATCGACAACGGCTCGCTGCGGGCGATCCAGTTCGCCGCGACGACGGCGCTCAACCAGGCCGAGCGGTTGATCCCCCCGATCAACGAGGTCTACCGCCGCCGCCGCGACCTCGTGATCGACGCGCTGAACGCCAACGGCTGGAGCCTGGAGAAAACCAAGGCCACCATCTACGTCTGGGCCCCCGTGCCGGAGAGGTACGAGGGCGACAGCGGGGCGTTCGTGGCCGACCTGCTCGAGAAGACGGGCGTCATGGTGACCCCCGGCCGCGGCTACGGGCGGTGGGGCGAGGGCTACTTCCGAATCTCGCTGACCTACCCCGACGAGATGCTCGCCGAGGCCATGGGCCGGATCGTCGAGATGAAGCTGTAGTCCACGAATCACACGGGTCCGGCGAATCTCTGAAACCGCCTTGCAGTTCTGAACGGCAAGCGATGGAAGTCCGACTGGAATCGACGGACGGGCCGGCGCGGGCGGCCGAGGTGTGGGTGGACGGCACGCTGCTGGTCGTGATGGACGAGTACACCCGCCCGGGCGAGCAGCTCCCGCCGGGCCTGCTGACCGACGTGAAGTTCACGTACATGACCGAGGAGGGGTTCTCGTGGGATCAGGCCGTCGGCGGCAACCGCGCCGAGCGCCGGCTCATCGAGCGGGTTCGCGGCTGGCGGTACGTCGGCTACGGGCGGGTCGTGCAGATCATGCCCGTGGTGATCGACTTCGGCCTGCTCACCATGGAAGACGCCAACTGGACGACCGACGAGGCCCTGGTCGGCAAGTTCGTGCGGGTCGCCATCGACCGCCTGTCCATCGCCCGGCGGATGGAAGATGACTGGCCTGACGGGGCCCGGTAGGTCCGAAGGAGCACGATGCGCTGTCGGGGCGCCGGAGTAATGTCGTCTCGGCCGGGCGGCGCTGACGAGCCTGCCGGCAAATGGCGAAGTCCGGACCCGCACGGGAAGCCTGTCGAGCTGATGGGTAACGCGTCAAAGCGACGACGGGAGGCCGCCAGGCGGTTGGAGACGGAATGATCGGAAGGACGTGTGCGTGAAGCAGGGAGACCTGCCGGGTGGTGGAGAGCCCGGCAGGAGTCAGAGCATCCATAGTAGCGATGAGGCGCCGTAACGGGCGTGGAGCGAAGGGAACGCAGGAAAGTGGATGCGTGAAGGACGGATCGATGGAACGACAACCGACGCAAGTGCCGATCGGGGCTGAGCAAGTCGGAGAGGTCCGCGCCCGCTGGGCGTGGGTCGAAGCATCTGTCTGGACGGACCGCATGCTGACGGCGCTGGAAGACGGCGTGAAAGGAGGCAAATGGTTCAGCCTGATGGCCGAACCTCTTCTTTGCCGCGCAAGGGTTGTTCTCCACAGCCACAGCCCATGCAGCGGCCTGTCAGTCCCCTCCGGGGTGAACCACTGACCGGAGAGCCGTATGCGGGAGAACCGCACGTACGGTTCGCAGGGGGGAGGGGCCGGGAACCCAACCGGCCCTTCCTACCCCTGTCGAAATCTTGTCACACGCGCACAAACGGATTCAGTCGCCCCTCTTCGCCGATGGTGGTAGCCGGGCCGTGGCCGGGGTAGACCTTCGTGTCGGCCGGCAGCGACAGGAGGTTCTCGCGGATGTTCTCAACGAGCCTCGCCCCGTCGGCCCCCGGGAAGTCCGTCCGCCCGATGCTCCGTGCGAACAGGGCGTCCCCGGAGAAGACGGCGCCTTCGGCCGCACAGTACAGGCTCACGCCGCCCGCCGTGTGGCCGGACGTGTCCAGCACGTCCCAGGCCGAATCGCCAAGCTTCAGCGTGTCACCCGGCCGAAACACCTCCTCGGGTGGTGGAAGGGCGGTCGGCAGCCCGAACAGGCTCGAAAGATTGAGCGCGGGGTCGGTAAGCATCTCCGCGTCTCCGGCGGGGCACCACACGGGCACGTGCCCCGCAGAGGCCCGCAAATCGCCGATGCCCGCGACGTGGTCGCAGTGCCCGTGCGTCAGGACCACCCGATCGGGGGAGATCTGCCGGCGGGCGAGGAACCCCAGCAGCCCGTGGGGCTCCATGCCCGGATCGATCACCCAGCACTCGCCGGCGCTGCGTGCGACGTAGGTGTTCGTCTCGAACGGGCCGGTGACGAACGTGAGGATCTCCACGGACATGCTACTTGCGCCCGGCGAGGTATTCGTTGATGGTGTCGGCCACGTCGCAGGTGTCGGTCTCCGTCTCGGCGAGGCCGAC
Organism: uncultured Planctomycetaceae bacterium; assembly: GCA_964427875.1. Lineage (GTDB taxonomy): Bacteria > Planctomycetota > Phycisphaerae > SM23-33 > SM23-33 > CAYRVX01. The sequence goes on along the minus strand of CAYRVX010000052.1, from coordinate 14,706 downwards.
GATCTCCCGTTCCCGCAGGGCACTCTCGACCGAGTCGGAGGCGTGGGCGCCGTTGCGCATCAGGTCTCGCCCGAAGTCGCTGCGGACGGTGGCGGGCTCGGCCTTGGCCGGATCGGTCGAGCCGAGCACGGCGCGGATCTTCTCGATCGCGCCGGGGCCCTCGTACAGCATGGCCAGGCACCTGGTCTTGCTGGGGGCGGTTTTCTCGGCCGGGTCTGTGATCTCGTTCGGATTGGTGCCGGTCATGTACTCGACGATCTTGTTGAACTCGGTGACGGCGTTGCGCTCGGCGAGGTGTTCGGCCAGGACGCCGGCGTCGGTCTCGGTGAAGTCGAATTCGAACGCGCCTTTCAGGCGCTCGTGCACCTGACGCGCGACGAGCGGCTTGAGTCTCGCGACGAAGATGTCCTTTAACGGCCCGTAGAACTCCTCGCCCTGGCCTACCGTCATGCCGAAAAGCCTCACGCCCACGATCCGCAGGCCGGTCAGGCTGAACGCGTCGATGATGTTGCCCGGCAGGCGGCTTCGCTGGTAGAAGTTGTCCGGCTTGAGCATGACGAGGGAGACTTCCGGCCCCTTTTCGTATTCGATCCGCCCGGTGAGCACGCCGCCGTCACGGACCGCGTACTCGGCGAGGAGCTTGAGGTGCTTGTCGTTCAGTTTCGGGTCCGGGCAGGTGAGGACGGCCGGCTCGAAGTAGTGGACCTTGCCGCTTTCCTCGCGGATGAAATCGCCGTAGGTCCCGCGGACGGTGTCGCCCACGGGCTGCTCGGTGAACGGGCCGATCACGTCCTCCTTCAGGTGCCGCACGGCGTTCTCGCCCCGAAACAGCAGCAGCATGCAGCGGGGCAGGAAGCCCCAGGCGTTCTTCGGGCGAAGGGATGCCTCGATGTAGCTCCTCCAGGCCTCCGCGATGGCCGGCTGGCAGTCCTCCGGGCAGACGATCCTCCGGTATTCATCCAGAAAGGCGTCGGAGAACACGTACATGCGTGCGGCGACGAAGTCCAGCTTCGCGTAGGCCAGCAGCCGCCCGATGATCCCCCCCGTGCGGCTCTTGAAGAGGCTGTACGGCGTGATCAACGCATAGGCCAGTTCTTCGCTCACGTTCAGATCCCTGTCGTTATCCGCGTGCCGGACGGGAAGGATAGCAGGTTGCCCGGCGGCGGGCAAGGGGCAAGGCGCGCGGTGGCAGGAGGCTTCCCGACCTTTCGCTGGCGCTCAAGGTCGGGCTTTGTGCGGGGTTCGTTGGTCGTTGGGTCAGGGCGTTGCGCCGATCGGGTGGTCCAACTCCACGATCTCGCGCGGGTCGGTGATGAGGCCGGTCAGGGCGCTGGCGGCGGCCGTGAGGGGGCTGGCGAGGTAGATCCGCGCGTCCTTGTGGCCCATGCGGCCGGGAAAGTTGCGGTTGGTCGTCGAGACGATCGTGATCGGCTCGTTGGCCCGCCCGAACGTGTCCTCCGGCCCGCCGAGGCACGCGGCGCAACTGGCCGGGCCGATCCTGCATCCGGCGGCCGTGAAGATCTCCCGCAGCGTCTCATCGCCGACCTTGCGGCGGTCGAGGTCCATGTCCACCTCGACGGTGGCGGGGACGATGAAGGTCTCGACGGCGACCTCGCGTCCGGCCAGCACCGTTGCGGCCGCGACGAAGTCCGTCGTCTTGCCGCCCGTGCACGAGCCGATGTACGCCCGGTCGATCTTCACGTCGGCCAGCTCGCGGGCCAATGCTCGGCTGCCGGGCGAGTGCGGCTGGGCCACGGTCGGCTCCAGCGACGGCGTGTCGAACTCGTGGATCGACGCGTACGCGGCGTTTTCGTCGGACGCCACGACGCGGAAGTCCTTGTCCGTCCGCGCGCGCACGTAGTCCAGCGTGACCTGATCGGTGGGAATGATCCCGTTCTTTCCGCCGGCCTCGATAGCCATGTTGCAGATCGTGCATCGCTCGTCGATGTTGAGTGAATGGACGGCCTGGCCGGCGAACTCCATCGCGCAGTAGGTGGCCCCGGCCGTGCCGATCTCGCCGATCACGTGCAGGATCAGGTCCTTGCCCATCAGGTAGCCGGGTACCTCGCCGTGGAAGACGAACTTCATCGACGGCGGCACGCGGATCCAGAGCTTACCCGCGGCGAGCACGAAGGCCCCGTCGGTGCTGCCGATGCCCGAGCTGAACTGCCCGAACGCCCCGTGCGTGCAGGTGTGGCTGTCCGTGCCGAGCAGCAGCTCGCCGGGGCGGGTGTGGCCCTTCTGGGGCAGCGTGACGTGGCAGACCCCGGCGTAGGCCGTCCCGGCCGGGTCGCCGTAGGGCGGGGGCATCCCTTCGAAGCCCGGCGGCATGAAGTCCGTGTCGTAATAGTGGCGAATGCCCTTCCGCCGGACGAACTCGCGCATGATGTCCACGTTGCGGTGGGCCTTCGGGTCGGCCGTGAAGATGTAATGGTCCGGGATCATCACCACCTTCTCGGGGTCCCACACCTTGGCGTCGCGGCCGAAGTGCTTCTCGAAGACGCCGATCATCTGCGGCGCGATCACGTCGTTGCTCATCAGCACGTCGACGCCGCACCAGATGCTCTCGCCCGGCGCGACCTTCTCGCGCCCGGCATGGGCGGCGAGGATCTTCTCCGTAATCGTCATGGGCATCGTTGAACTCCGCAGTCGCAGGGCAGGATATGCTACGCGCCGGGGAGATTCGAATCAACCGCGGCCTTTCGGGCCGACAATGCTTGACGTTGCGCCCGGGCGGCTGTACAGCGTACGAAACCCAGGGCCCGTTTCAGTGCAGGAGAGCGGACGATGAAACAGATTCGGCTGGGGGTCATCGGTTGCGGCGGCTTCGTTCAGTATCACCTCAAGCCCATGGCGCGGGACGTGCCGGAGTTCAAGATCGTCGCCCTTTGCGACATCATCCTCGGGCACGCCGAGCACCATCGCAGGCTGTACTGCCCGCGGCGGCGCGTGCCGATCTACCTGGACTATCGGGACATGCTGGCCAGGGAGAAGCTCGACGCGATCATCGTCTCCACGCCGCACACGCTGCACTTCCGCCACGCGTACGATTCGCTGGCGGCCGGGTGCCACGTGATGGTCGAAAAGCCCATGGTCACCAGCTCCGCCCATGCCCGCCGGCTGGCGGCGCGGGCGAGGAAAAAGGGCCTCGCCCTGCTTATTGCCATCCAGGGCACGTACACGGACACGTTCGCCTACGCCCGGCGGCTGCTGACCGACGGGACGATGGGCGAGCTGCAACTGGTCACCGGCCTGCTGGCCCAGGACTGGATGAAGGGCACGCGCGGCAAGTGGCGGCAGGACCCGAAGCTCTCGGGCGGCGGGCAGCTCTACGACAGTTGCGCGCACGTCCTCAGCGCGATGATGTACCTGGTGAACTCGCCGGCCCGGGAGGTGTTCTGCATCGCCGACAACAAGGGCACGCCCGTGGACATCAACGCCGTGGCGTGCATCCGCTTCGCCAACGGCGCGATGGCGACCGTCACCAGCGGCGGGAACTGCCCGACGTGGAAGAGCCAACTGACCCTCCAGGGCGCCAACGCGCGGATGGAGATCAGCCCGCACGGCGGCGACTTCCTCGTCAACGGTCGCGGCCTGGCCAGGGACATCAGGAAGGTCCCCCGCGGCTGGAAGGTCCCCACGGTCAGCCCGTCGCGGAACTTCGCCGACGTGATCCTCGGCAAGGCCGAGCCGCGCTGCGGCGGCGACGTGGGCATCCTGCTGGCCGACCTGATGGACGCGCTGTACGCCTCCGCCGCGACCGGCAAGCGCGTGAAAGTGAAGTAGCCCGCACGCGGAGCAGGAAGGGGGCGGTCCCGGTCGCCGGGGGCGGGGGCCTGGCGATTCGTCTGGCAGCACGAAAAAGACCAATTCTTTCGTTGAACCGGGGACGAATTCCTTCGTCTAATTGCGCCGGAATCGTGACTTTTCACTCCGGGAGAAGCGATATGGGCAGAAGACCCACGAACGGCCCGACACGGGCGGAACTGGAAATCCTCAGCATCCTCTGGCAGCGGGGGCCCAGCACCGTCCGAGAGGTGAACCAGGAGCTGAACCGCCAGCGCCCCACGGGCAAGACCACCACGCTGAAGCTCATGCAGATCATGACGGCGAAGGGCCTGTTGGAGCGGGATGCGTCGGTGCGGCCACAGGTCTACTGCCCGACGCTTTCGAAGGAACGGGCGCAGGGCAGACTGCTGGGCGATCTGCTGGACCGGGCGTTTGACGGCTCGGCCGGCCAGATGGCCCTGCGGGCGCTGGCCACGCGAAAGGCGTCGCCGAAGGAGCTCGCCGAGATCCGCCGCCTTCTCGACGAAATGGAAAGGGGAGAGAAATGAGCGCCTGGGAGAGCCTTCTTGCCGGGCCCCAGGTTGTCCGCCTGGGCCTGGCGCTGGTGCATTTCCTCTGGCAAGGCGCGCTGATCGCGGCGGGGCTGGTGGGTGTGCTCTGGCTGTTGCGGCCGCGCTCGGCCAACCTTCGATACGTCGTTGCGACGCTCGGGCTGTTTGCCCTGGCGGCCGCGCCTGCCGTTACCTTCCTCCTGATCGATGCGCCCCCGACGGTGGCCGCGGCGCCGACTGCGGCGCGGGCGGGCATCCAGGCGCACGATCAGCCCGACAGCACGCGACCGGTGCGGGACGAGCCGGCAGTGGAGCGGCCGCTTCGTCCTGCCGGCGGTGCCGAGCTGGCTCCGCGTGCGGCTTTAATCAGCCTTCCGGCCGGCGCGGCTCAACGTGCTTCGGCCGTGGAGCCCGTACCGCTGGAGGCGGCTCCCGCACCGGCGAGAGGGCGGGGGGATGCGGCGCTTCTGCGGTCGTATCTGCCGCACGTGGTATCGGGCTGGGCCTTGGGCGTCTTCCTGCTGGCGTTGTGGCGCCTGGCGGGGTGGTCGCGGGTCCGCCGACTCACGCGCCGGGAGGCCCGCGAGGCCCCCGAACCGCTGCGGGTGAAGTTCGCGGGGCTCGCATGCCGGCTGCGGGTCTCGCGCCCCGTGCGGCTGTTGGAGTCGGCCGTCGCGGTCGTGCCGATGGTCGTGGGCTACCTTCGCCCGGTTGTGCTCGTGCCGGCCGCGGCGCTCGCGGGGCTGACGCCGCAGCAGGTCGAGTCGATCCTCGCGCACGAGCTGGCCCACGTCCGCCGCCACGACTACCTGGTCAACACCATCCAGATCGTCATCGAGACGCTCCTGTTCTACCACCCGGCCGTGTGGTGGCTCTCGCGCCGGATTCGCCTGGAGCGCGAAGCCTGCTGTGATGATGCAGCCGTGGCGGCTTGCGGGGATCGGCTGGCCTACGCCCGCGCGCTGGCGAGGATGGAGGAGCTGCGCGCGGTCCCCGCCCCGGCGGTCGCCGCTTCCAGCAGCCTCCTGATCGACCGCATCCGCCGCATCGCGGGGCTCGGCTGCGCCCGCGCCGACAGCGACGCGCGCCGCTGGGGCGCGTGGATGGCTGCCTCGCTCGTGCTGGCCGCCCTGATCGCCGGCCCGCTGATCGCCACCTTCCTTTCCGTCAGCCTCGCCGCGGGGAAGGCGGCCCCGGCGGCGGCCGAAGCCCCGGACGACCGGGAGCTCGAGCGGCTGTGGCAGACGATTGGACAGGCCGACCACCGCGCCGCCTTCGCGGCCGTCGACAGATTCGCCCGGGGGGGCGACCGCGCCGTGGCCGTGCTCGCGCGGCAGATCGAGCCCGTGCTGCGCGAGGCGAACGAGCAGGGCGTGAAGCAGCTCGTCGCCGCACTGGACGATGAGCGGTTCCGCCTTCGCGATCGCGCTTCCGAGCAGATCGCCATGATGGGCCGCTGGGCCAGGCCGGTGCTGCGCACGGCGCTGCGGGGGGCGAAGTCGCAGGAGGCCCGGACGCGGCTGAGAAGGCTGATCGCAGCCGCCGAGAGCCCGACGGCCGACACCGACGGCCGGCGGCGAATGGTCCGGGCCGTGTGGGTCCTCGAGCGGATCGGCACGGCGCGGGCCAAGGCGCTTCTGGGGGCCGTCGAGCGGTCTCCCGTCAAGCCGCACTGGAAGTGCTTCCGCGCCGGCGAGCACGTCGTAGAGGCCGGCTTCCTGCCCGACAAGGTGGAGTACGTCTGGGGCGAGCCGATGTTCTACTTCACCTTCGTCGTCAGGAACGTCGGCGCCGGCGGCCTGCAATTCACCGAAGGCGGCGACTACCGCGGCGGGCGAAGCGAGAGCCACAAGATCACGGCCGTCGACGCCAACGGCAACGCCGTCCCCGTCCCCGAGATGCCGAGGATGGGCGGCAGGATGGGCGTCCAGAAGCTCCCGCCGGGCGGGGTCTACCTGAAGATGCTCCCCGTCTCGCGCCGGCTGACCTTCAGCGGCCCGGGCGTCTACACGGTCACCGGAAAGAGGACGCTCCGGCTCGGGGGTTTCGACAGGAAGGCCACGGACCCCAGCCTCCCCGTCGCCACGAGTTTCCGGCTGACGATCCATCCGCACGGCGAGGCGAGAATGCGCGAGGTCATCGAGGACCTGGCCGCGGAGGTCCGCGCCGCCGGCGACCTCGTCCCCCAGCCGCTGGAGTACACGGAGCCCACGTCCATGAGCGAGGCCAATCGCCTGTACCTGGCCTTCTCCGCGCTGGCCGGGATCAGGGACCCGGCCGTCGTGAAGCACCTTGTAGCGATGGCGAATGACGCGCCCCGAGCGCTTCGGGTGGCGGCGCTGAAGCGCCTGGGCGAGGTCGCCGGCCCGGAGGCCCTGGCCGCGCTGCTCAGAGCCCTTCGAGATGAGGATACAGCGATCCGCGCCGCCGCGGCCGCGGGGCTGGGGGCGACGAAATCCGACACCGCCGTCGACGCGCTGCTGGCGACACTGCCGAAGCAGGACCCGGCTCCTGCCGCGGCCGTCCTCGGCGCCATGGGGGCCACTCGCTCGCCGCGCGTGCTGCCGGTGCTGGTCCGGTCCCTGTCCGACGAAGACGCCCAGCGCCGCCGCGGCGCCGTCGAGGGGCTGGTGGCGTTCGGCGGGCCCGAGGCGATCAAGGCGCTCCAGGCCTGCACAAGCGACAACGACATGGGCTTCCGCGAGCTCGTGGTCAAGACGCTGGCCGAGTCGCTCAGGCAGCCCATCGACGCACAGTGGCTCGTCCCGGTCATCCTCGCCAGGAAGTCCGTGGGCGATGCCGGGCGGCTGATGCGCCTCTACGCCGGCCCCAAGGCCGTGCCCGCACTGCTCAGTTGCCTCGACCCCAACGATCCGCGCGTACGGGCGTACTACAACGCGTCGATCGTCGGCGCCCAGGGATCGTGCCGGGGGGGGCTGCGAATCCCGTGGATCAGCGACCTGAACCGCAACGGCAGGCCGGAGGAGATCGAGCAGAACCGAAAGACACTGAAGGCCCTCCGGGCATGGGTCGAGCACTACTACAGGCACCGTCTGGACGAGAAGCCCCCGCCGCCATATGGCGGTTGGCGAGAGGAGGACAAGACGTGGGGTGAGCCCGTCGACGGCATCAGCATCCGCATCCGGGTCAACCAGCGTGTCTGGCCGGAGGGGATGCCGCAGGTCGTCTACATCGACGTCCGCGGCCATCCCGGCGAGGGGACGGTGCACCTGTCCAAGCTCCCGGAGCTGCTGGAGGTGGAGATCAACGGCCACTGGTACGCCAGGCACCCGCCGCCGAAGGGCACCACGATGGGCATCTCGCCGGGGCACGGCGCGAGCTTCCACAACGTTCGCCTGGGCGAGAAGTGGCGGCGCCCGAGCGACGGCAAGCCGCTGCAACTGGCGCCCGGCAAGTACACGATCCGCGCGAGGCTGAGCACCACGCCTGAGGACCGCCGAACCGGCCTGGCCGTCAGCAAGCCCATCCACTTCGAGATCATCCCGACGCTGAGCCCGCCCGCGGGCGCAGTGCCGGCGCCCGCCACGCAGCCGGCGGAGGGAAAGATCCCTGCGCCAGAAGGGGTCGGTTCGCAGACAGAGCCAGGGAAGGGGTCAGGCGTCTCTGCCACAAGCAAAGCCGGGGAACAGCCAACGAGCCGAAAAGCCGCCGCGGGGTATCTCGGCGTCAACATTCAAGGCGTAGACGACAAGCTTGCCAAGAGTTTCAAACTGCCCGGCACGGACGGGGCCCTCGTCACCGAGGTCTTCAAGGACAGCCCCGCAGAACGGGCGGGCGTGATTGTCGGGGACTTCATCGTCGCTGTGGACGGAAAGGCGGTCAAGAACGTCACGGCCCTGGCGAGCCGCATCGCGGCGATCATACCCGGCACAAAGATCAAGCTGGATCTGTATCGTGACGGCAAAAAACGCACCGTTGCCGTCATAGTCGGTCGGCAGCCACCCAAAGCCGCGGTAACTACGGCCGTCTACCGCTTGGAGCACGCCAGAGCGGCCGACGTGGGCGCGCTTCTGTGGAAGCTGCTCAAGGGCGTCGGCCCAATCGCCGTTCAAGCCGATGCGCCCTCCAATAGCCTCATCGTCTCGGCCCCGGCCAAGGAGAGGAGGAGGATTGAAGCGATCATCACTCGACTCGACCAGCCGGTCCCCAAGCCCCCCACGACCCAGCCGGGGGAGAGGGCTTCCTTCGGCCCGGTGATCGAGCGGGTGGTCAATCATACAAATGAGAACTGCCTCATAGACTTCGACACCGGCAAGCTTCTTACACCGCCCAAGAACGCCTTCGAGGGCGGATCGATGACGGCCTTGGTCTGGGCCGAGAACAACGGCGTCGATGCCGGCGGCGGCGCCCAAGAGACGGTGCAGGGGCTGATCGGCTTCGACATCATCGCCTTTCCGCGGAAGAACGAAGCGTGGGAGAAACTGTCGCCGCAGAGCCTTGCCGCCGACAGAGACAACGCCTTCAAGCTCAGCAAGCCCGGCAATCCTGTGTTCCTCAGCGCCAAGGGCGGCGTGCCGGCGACCTTCACGTTCCAGACCCGGGAAGGTGGCGTGGGCATCCTGCAGATTCTGCAAGTCAATACGGCCAAACCGAAATCCATCAAGATCCGTTACAAGATGCTCCGACCACACAAGCCCACCCCAAAGGCAGCCCAGCCCGCCACGCGACCGGCGGGCGATTCCCGCGCGTGGCAGGTCTTGCGGGAGGGGGAGGGATGGGGACATCTCCTCGCCCCCTTGCCCCGGCAGCTCCGCAAATTCGCTTCCTCTTCGGACCGCAGCGGCCCGGTTTGGCGGAGTGTCAAAGGGGGCGGCAGGGCGAAGCTGGATATCGTCACGGAGGGCGACACCAAGGGGCAGATCGTTGTGGGGCTGTTCTCGAACCCGGCGTGGGCTTCACCGCCCGCCGCGGTCCGCACCTTCCCCGGGCCGGGGCAATACACCGTTAGCGGTCTGCCGCCAGGCGAGTGGCACCTCGGCGCGATCGCGGATTCCGTTTCCGGCGAGTCGGCCCTGGGCGTCTCGCGCAGTTGGCCGAATCCCCTCCAGATCAGGCCGGCCCAGACGACCCCCATTCGACTCCTGGTAAGCTCCAGGTTTCGATACTCGCGAACGTCCGGCAAGCGCGAAGCCGGGAGGGCGGATCGCGACAACCTGCTCAAGGGCAAGCTGACAGCCCCGGATGGGAAGCCCATCGCCTATGCCACGGTCCAAATCCGGGAGTTCTCCCCAGATGGTGTCTTGAGAGGGTGCTCAGACGTCCAAAGCGACGAGAAGGGACTGTATTCCTTTGACCAGATGAAATGGCCGTACCGCGTCGGAGCAATCTGGTACGAACCGCTGCCTCTGGCCCTGGGTTTTCGCCATCAGTACATCGGGCTCAACCGCATGTTCAAAGGGCGTCAAACCGTCGATTTCCCGTTCGAGACTTTCCCCAAGGGAAGTGCCGTGTTGACCGGGAAGGTGGTCGATCAGCATGGCCAGCCGCTGAAGCGCTTCTTCCTGGACGTCAGGAACAAGGTGGACTGGATGGACCGAAGCGGCAAGTCCATCTACCAGTTTGGCTATCGACTCCCGTTCCTCTCGGCGGACGGGACCTTCAGATTGGCCAATCTTCCGGCGGGGAAGTATGAGGTCGGGGCACATCTGTTCCCAACCGACAGCCGCGTTTATCGCGGCGCCGTGGATTATTGCTGCGCCGAGGGAGAGGCAACGTTGCGGACCGGCGGGGCTACGCACCTCAAGCTCACCTTCACAAAGGAGAAGAAGAAGATCTATTACGGTCGGGCGCTCTTCGAGAACGGCAGGGCCGCCTTCCTGCACAAACCGCCTTGGCCAGGCGGCCAAGTTCACGTGATCCTGTCGTCGCGAGAACCCCCGAGTAGCGGCAGCGGCGATATCGCCTCAGTTGATCGCAACGGGTACTTCGCCTTGCCTCTTTGGGATGTGGAGCTGACTAGGCTCAAGGCGCGCCAGTCCGAACTGGTGATCTGCGTCCCCATCCCCAATCGGGCGGAGCACTCCAACATCGCCGGCAGGTTTCCCGCCAATCTGCTTTCGACGAAGCGGCACGAGGTCGGCGTGGTCAGGATCAATGCCGCCTCGCCCTCCCCGAAGCGCGAGGCGCCCACGGACAGATCCGCCACGCAGCCCGCGAATCGCGGCGCGGCTAGTCGGCCGGCGCCAAGCCCGGGGCCGAAGGCGGCCGCTGCGTGGAAGAGGAGCGAGCTGCTCAAGGGCCGCGGCATTACGGTGCGCGTTGCGGTCAAGCCCGAGGCGAGCCCCGCCGACGAGGAGTGGCTGCGGCTGGAGTTCGAGAACGCCGGCCCGACCAGGACCCGCGTCGCCAGCGCGCAGTACTACATCAACCGACGAACCTTCGACCGGGCGACGGGCAGGGCGGTCGGCACGGGCAGCCTGGCCTCGGGCAACACGTTCGACATGTTCCCGCATGCCTGGCGGACGACGCCCGCCTCGCCGATCTTCCTCGAGCGCGGAACGTACGTCCTGGGCGATCAGCCCAGCTCGGATTCCACGGCGCTTCTGGGAATGCCGCCGAAGACGGGCTGGCGGATCGAGGCCCGCGTGAACGCCCTGCTGAGGCTCGCGGACGGCTCCGCCCTGGCGACGCCCCCGTCGGGCATCGGCGTGTCGTTCCAGTGGCTCTATCCGGACCCCGCCGGCCTGGCGGCCATGCGGGACCGCCTCAAGACGCTGCTCCAGAACCCCCTCAACAGGTCGCACCACGGCTCCATCCTCGCCGCGCTGCTGCGGCTCCCCGACGTGCGGCGGGCCGTGAGCGCCGAGGAGCTTCTCCGTGCGGCCGCGAAGCGCAAGGGGCCCTTCGACGGCCGGCAGTGTCTGGCCGCCCACCTCAACCGGCACTTCGCCAACAGCCCGGCGGTGGCTGAGTTCTACATCTCGGGACTCCAGCGTGAGGACTGGCAGGCCGCGGAGGACCTTGCGGGCCCGGCGACGGCGATATGGGACGACCGCTTCATCGAGCCGCTCCTGTGGATGCACGACGCCGCGGGCAGCTCGTACCCCAAGCACCGAAGCGTCCTGACGGCGCTGGGCCGTCACCAGGCGCGGTGGGAAGGCGACGCCTCCGTCGCGCGGCGCCTGTTTGCCGCCGTCCGCAGGGGTTTCGCCGGCGTGCTGATCCGGCCGGAGGAACTGGAGGCATCCCAGTTATCGTCCTGGTGGGCCGCGGTGGGGCTCGTGGGGATGACGCGGGCCGCCGAGGCGGTGAAGCTGCTGCGGCCGTTCCTCGACTCGCGGACGGTCGTGGGCGGGCGCGGCCTCAGCGCGTATCGCCCGCCGGGGGCGGTGCCGATCCCGATCCGGGCCTGCGACGCCGCCCACGACGCCATCCAGACCCTCCTCGGACGCCGGGACCGCAGGCTCCTCTCCGCCGCCGCGGGCTGGGGACTGCGAGGGGACGCGGACGTTCAGAAAGAGCTCGCCCGCCGTGACAAGCAGGTCAAAGCGCTCCGGGCCGCCCTGGCCGGCAGCGCGGCCACGAAGCCCGCGGGAGAGCCCCGAGCGCCTAAGGGCGAGCCGGCACGGGGGCCCATGGGCCGTGCGGGGCCACGGCCACGCCCAACGGTGACGATCTCCATCCGGCAACCGGGGATGGTCGATATGCCCGTGTGGGTATACGTCGAGACCGACGACCGGCTGCTCGCCGCCAACCTGCGGTACCCCTTCCACACGGTGCCGTGGGCGATGGGGCCGTACGGCTTCGAGGTCCGCCGGAAAGGCAAGGTCCTCCCTCCCCGGCGGATCAACCGCAACATCGGGCGCACCTCAAGCTTCGGCTCGGTGGCGCCGCCCGGTTCGCCCACAGGCCGCCTGCCTCTGCACCTGCTCTATCGCTTCCCCAAGCCCGGCAAGTACGAAGTCCGTCTCCTCGTGTATCGCAGCCCCGCAGCGGCAGAGGCTCGCGACGCCAAGGCGGTGATCGCCACCTCCGATTGGCTCGGGCTGGACGTGCAGCCGCTGCCGGCCGGGCGGCGCGAGGAGTGGCTCAAGAAGGTGACGGCCGTGCCGCCGAAGGACTTCGGCCAGCTCGTCGGCGACTACCTGCCGTCGCTGCTGGCCTGCGCCCACGACGCCGTCGCCCGGGTCCTGGAGGAGATGCTCTACCACGAGAGCGATCTCGTTCAGAGATACGCCCTCTACTCCCTGTGGAGCTACTACGACGACCGGCGCTTGAAGAAGGACATCGCCGAGCTGGTCAAGAAACGGGGGCCCACGGTGCCGCTGGCCTACTTCCTCAGTTGGCGGCGGGACCTGTTCGCCGACAGGGCGGCGGAACTGGCGCAGACGTGCATGGCCGCCCTCCGGTCGCCGTCATCCGCCACGGTGGAAGGAGGGATGCAGGCCCTTGTCTTCCTCAAGGCGCACTTCGACTGGACCAGGCAGCCGGACGTTCCCGCGAAGATGGATGACGCCGTCTTTGCGGCGGCCGACAAGCTCGCCAGGACTCCCGGCGCCGTCGCGCGCCTGAGGTTGTGCTGTTATCTGGGAGGCGTGAAGACCGACGCGTCGCGGAAGCTGCTCTGGAAGCTCACGGAGGACCCGTTGGCCCGCGAGCAGGCGATGATCTGCCTGTGCTGGATCGCCAACCGCCAGGACTTGCCCGGGCTCGCCGAGGTGCTCATGACGGGAGGGAAAGGCGCACGTGCGCTGCCGTATCACCTCTTCCGCGCCTACGGCAAGGAATCGCTGCCCTACATCCAGAAGGCCGTCCAGCGGTCGCCCGACCCCCAAGTCCGCGGGCAGTGCCGGCAGGTCATCCAGAACATGAGCAAGCGGCCGTTGCCATCCACGAAGTCCACCACGCAGCCCGCCGACCGCCCGGCCACCCAGGCGCCCGGAGCCGGTGTCGAGCCCGTCAGGGCAGACGACGCGAATACAGCCCGCTTAATGCTCTGGGTGTACCGGACGCAGCCTGCGCCCGGCAAGATCGAGGAACTCAAGAAAGCCCTGGCGGACTCACACGACCGTGTTGCTCAGGTCGGTCGGGTCCTCGGGCGCTTCGGACGTCCTACGCCCATCGGTCACCCTCAGCTAAAGGTGCAGTTGGGCCGGGACAACCGCCACACCGTCGAGACCCACTTCCCGATCCCTCAGCAGATCGGCGGGAGGCGAGTCATGGTCGTGGTCAGCGCGCAACTGGCCGTCACGTTCACGGGGATGAAGTTGGACCCGGCCACTTCCACCGTGGGTCAGGCGACCATCGAGGTCGAACTGAAGGACGTGATGACGGCGGCCGGGCGCCGTCCCGTTGCGGTGTCGCCCGAAAGGGCTTCGCCGTTCACGTGCCGGCATGAAGGCGAAGTCCGGTTGGCCAGACCGTTGGTGATGGTCTCCGAGCCCCGGCCGGACAAGTCGGTGTACGTGGTCTGGGCCCGCCTGACGGCGGACGCCGCCCCGGCTTCGAGGCCGGCGACAATGCCCGTCAAGGTCCCGGCCGGTGTGCCCGCCACCCGACCCGCCACGCAGCCGGCGGGCAAGGAGGCGGACTTCTCCGAGCTGAAGGAGCAGGTCTGGAATATCGGCGTGCCTCGGGTCGACAAGGACCGGGAGCGCTTGCCGAACTCGGCTTGGTTCCTCGTGCTCGACCCGAATGCCGCCCCGCGCCGCCTGATCGACGCCGAGCGCGTGGCCATCGACACGAGGGTCTTCCAACCGGGGATGCCGCCCGAGGAAATCGCCCGCATCGCGCGGCGGGGCAACGCGTACGTGACCTTCGGCAACAGGCTGGTGGGCGTCCGCGGGACAGTGGTCGCGCCGCTGAAGCTGCCGGAGGTGGAGCTTGCGGGTACGCAGCGCGAGCGCCCGTTCGTCATCGCGCTGCGCCGAATGAGCCGAGCGGACGTCGCCGCACAGGTCCGAAAGTATGTGACCCAGCAGAAGGGGAAGCCGACGATCGAGGTCGGCCTGGTCCGAGGCATGACCTGCGCGCTGGTGACGCCCGGCGGGGACCTGTTCATCGCTCATTTCGGCGGCCCCGACGGCAGCCGAAGGCACCTGGTCCTGGACGTGCAGCCGGGCGGACGTCTCGAGCTTTCTTCTGCGCCGCCCCCCGCCACGCAGCGGGCGGCTGAGCGCGCAGCCGAGGCCCTCGGCCTGAAGCTGCCGGTGCAGGTGACGGAGGTGAGCTTTATCCACGATGGCGGGACGACGGCCGTGCGGCTGGTGGACGCCGGGAAGCGAACGCTGCGCGTCTTCATGGACCGCCGGAAGAACTCGCGCCCGCCGCGACACCTCTTCACCGGCGCGTATCCGGGCAAGGAAGGCTCGAAGGAGCAGCCGATCGGCGGCAGGACCGAGCAGGC
>CAYRVX010000051.1:0-47959 GCA_964427875.1 uncultured Planctomycetaceae bacterium | reverse complement strand
TCCTGCTGGGCGCGGTTGAAGCGGTGCAGCTCGTCGATGAACAGGATCGTCCGCCTGCCCGCCGAGGCCAGCAGCGCACGGGCGTGGTCGACGATGCGGCGGATGTCCTTCACCGACGCCCGCGCGGCGTTGAGCGTGTGAAAATCGAACGAGCACCGCCGGGCGATGACCGTCGCCAGCGTCGTCTTGCCGCTGCCCGGCGGGCCGTGAAAGACCAGGCTGCTGAGCCGATCGGCCTCCAGCATCCGGCGGAGCATCTTGCCGGGCCCGAGAAACTCGTCCTGCCCGAGGATCTCGTCGATGGTCCGCGGCCGCATCCGCACCGCCAGCGGGGCGTGCGCGGCCACGGCGGCGTCCTCGGATTCCCTGAACAGGTCCATGACCATAGTATACGCCGCGCCGCCGCGCGATGACAGGTAGGGCCCCCCGGCCCGGCGTCCCCGCCGGGGTCACAGCAGCTTCAGCAGATGCATCGGGTGGTCGATGAGGACCTTCGCGCCGTTTTCGGTCAGCTCGCTCGCCGGGCGGAAGCCCCAGGTGGCCCCCACGGCGAACATCCCGGCGGCGTTGGCCGTCCGCATGTCCGTGTTCGTGTCGCCGAGGTACAGGAACTCCTCCGGCGGGATGTTGAGATCGTCGGCGATCGACAGCGCCCCGGCCGGGTCGGGCTTCTTCACGCCGTCGGCGCCCACGCCGCGGACGGCCCGGAACCTCCAGTCGGCGAGCATCTCGCGCACCATCATCTTCGTGAAGTCGTCCGGCTTGTTGGAGAGCACCGCCATCGCGACGCGGCGCCGCGTCAATGCCTCCAGCAGCTCGCCGATGCCGTCGAACGGCCGGGTCTTGACCCGCCAGCACCTGGCATAGGCGTCGCGGAAGACCTCGCAGCACCGCTGGACGGTCTGCTCGTCGCGGCGATCTTGCGGCAGGGCCCGCAGGGCATACGTTCGCAGCCCGTCCCCCACGAAGAACCTGCACTCCGGGAGCCTCCGCTTCGGGCAGCCCAACTCCCCCAGCGCCGAGTTCATCGCGCTGGTGAGGTCCTCAATCGTATCCAGCAGCGTCCCGTCGAGGTCGAACAGTACGGCTTTGTACGTCATCGGGTTTCCTTGAGCAGCCTCGGGAAGCATCAGGGCACCCAGGAATCAACTCTGGGCCACCACCGGCCCAATCCTCTCGCGGACCTCGTCGGCGAAGGGTTTGAAGCCCTTGGGACAGGCCTTCTCGAGCCCGCGAAGGTCGACACTCGCCGCAGCGACGGCGTACTTGCCGCCGAATCCCTTCGCGGAGCCGAACACCTCCGCGGCAACGTCTTTCGGATGCCTGCCCGAGCCCTCACGTCCGTCGAGGGACTCCGGGCTCGGATGAGACTTCGCCGGATCCCCGCCGGCGGCCTCGGCCGCCTTCCCGTCGGCGATCATCCAGGCATCGAACGTCTCGACCGCCATGCCTACCGCGCAGGGCGGGAAACCACCGTACATCATCGCGTCCCGGCCGTCGCGCAAGGGGGCGATGCGCTTGGCGTCCGGCTGCCTGTCGCGATCGATAAGGATCGCCACAGCGGCGAACTGTAGCCGGCCGGCCTCGCGGATCGCCTGCTGGGCCTTCCTCGCGTACTTCTGCCCGCGCCCATGGACCGGCGGAACGGCCGGGAACGACTTCGGCGTGTAGGTCAGATGCGAGGGGGACCGCAGGAGTCGATGCACAAGCTCCGGCAAGGCAGGCAGTGAGTCCGGACTGAGTTCTCGGCCGAGGTCACGCCCAAGCTCATGTCTCCCATCCCCGTAGACCGCTATCCGGCAGGTGGTCACTCGAAGCCCCCTGTCTTCTCCACGATGTCCCTGTCGCTCTCAAAGCCGGTCCAGATCTCGCCTGTCTTGAAGTGCTTCTTGAGGGCCTCGATCTCGGGGTGGTCCGAGAGCTTGCTTGAGTGGACCGCACCTTCCTCGTCTTTATAGAAGACGTGGACCTCTTCCGGTTCCACGCAGTCCAGCAGGTACGGCGAGTGCGTGGTAAGGATCACCTGCACGCCCTTGTCCCGGCTCAACTGCTTCAGCGTTTCCACAATGTCCTTCAGGCTCACATGGTGAACGCAGTTCTCGGGTTCCTCAATCAGAAGGACTTGGGGAGGCTCGGGCTGGTGAGCCAAGGCAATGAAGGCCAAGGACATCATCACACCATCGGACACAGACTGGGCACTGAACTCCTCGTCGTGGACGGTCGGGAAAACGATCGCCGGCCGCTTGTTGTCTTCACGGCCACGCAGGACCAACTGCGGTCGCCGATAGTGCGGGAACCGCGCCGTGAACTGATCCCTCAAGCGATTGGATGCCTCGGAGTCTACTCGGTTGATGTGGTCCAAGTAACATGACAGCCCGTCGCCCGTCTGGCTCATCTCCTCGGCAAACTTTGCCTTCGACTGCCGCAGCGATTGAGGCTGCAATCGGTAGTATCCCGCCTTGGCGTGCTTGCCTGGCCAGACGTGCAGCGCTCTCTCCTTGGGTTCCCACTTCTCAGCCCTGGTGATCGTCACCTCGGATGGTGCCAGGACATTCGCTATCAGCCTCCCGCTATCGAGAGATGCGACGCGAAGCACGTCATCACCGATCCCCAAGCCTCCGGAGTCCGCGCGGAGATCGATCCGGAACTGGAGTTCGGGGTCGTTTCTCCATGTCGCATCGACCTTCGACTGGAAGCCCAACTCGGCCGGCGGAGAACACTCCTTGCAGCGATGTTCATTGACCCACACGGCAATCCTGATTGCCTGGAGAAGCGCAGTCTTCCCGCTGTCGTTTGGGCCGATGAGGACGTTGAAGGGGCCGAGGTCGATGTCGAAGTGCTTGAAGCACTTGAAGTTTTCGATGTGCATGGACGTGATCATTCGACGTCCCCTTCACGCGCTATGGAACAGGGCGACGTAGCCATTCCGCCGCGCCGCCCAGTGTATCGCCACAATTCCGCAATCCGCAATCATCAATCCGCAATGCCCGTCAGTCGATCTGCATCGACAGCAGGAACTCGGCGTTCGTCCCTACCTTGGACAGGCGGCTGAGGAGCAGTTCCATGGCCTCGACGGGCTGCATGTCGGCCAGGACCTTCCGCAGGCGGTAGGTCAGCTTCAGCTCGGTCGGGTCGAGGAGGAGCTCTTCCTTCCTCGTGCCGGACCGGCCGATGTCGATGGCCGGCCAGACCCGGCGGTCCACCAGCCGGCGGTCGAGGTGCAGCTCGCTGTTGCCGGTGCCCTTGAACTCCTCGAAGATGACCTCGTCCATGCGGCTGCCGGTGTCGATCAGCGCGGTGCCGATGACGGTCAGCGAGCCGCCCTCCTCGATGCTCCGGGCGGCGCCGAAGAAGCGCTTGGGCGCCTGGAGCGCCGAGGCGTCCACGCCGCCGGTGAGGATCTTGCCCGAGTGCGGCGCCTCCGTGTTGTACGCCCGGGCCAGACGCGTGATGCTGTCCAGCAGGATCACCACGTCCCGGCCGTACTCGACCATCCGCTTGGCCTTGGCGGAGACCATCTCGGCGATCTGGATCTGCCGGGTGGTCGGCTCGTCGAACGTGGAAGAGATCACCTCGGCGGTGGTGTTCCGCTTCATGTCGGTGGCCTCTTCCGGCCGCTCGTTGATCAGCAGGATAATCACCAACGCTCCGGGGTGGTTGTGGGTGATGGCGTTGGCCATCTTCTGGAGCAGGACGGTCTTGCCGGTCCGCGGGGGGGCGACGATGAGCATTCTCTGCCCGAAGCCGATGGGCGTGACGAGGTTGACCACGCGCATGTTGAGCTCTTCGGGCGTGGTTTCGAGGAAGAGGCGGCTGTCGGGGTGCGTGGGGGTCAGGTCCTCGAAGTTCACCTTGTCGGTGAGCTGGTCGGGCGCCTCGTAGTTGACCGCCTCGACGCGAAGCAGCGCGAAGTACTTTTCCGACTCCTTCGGGGGGCGGATCTGCCCGGAGACGGTGTTGCCCTGCCGCAGGCCGAAGCGCCGGATCTGGCTCGGCGAGACGTAGATGTCGTCCGGGCTGGGCAGGTAGTCGTAATCCGGGCTGCGCAGGAAGCCGAACCCGTCCGGCAGGATCTCCAGCACGCCTTCGCCGTACATCAGGCCGTTCTTCTGGATGCGGCCCTTGAGGATCTTGAAGACCAGCTCCTGCTTGCCCAGGCCGGCGTACTCCTCGATCTCCTCTCCCTTGGCGAGCTCGTGGAGCTCTCCGACGGACATCTTCTGGAGGTCGGTGATGTGCAGGTCGCCGCGCTTGACCCGTTCGTACTTCTCGTGCATCTCCTCGTCGAAGCTGGCGATGGTGTCCTCCTGGGTCTTGTCTTCCTGCTCGGCGCCGACGGTCTCCGGGAGCCCCTGGTCCTCGACGGGCGCGCCGGCCTCCGGGTCGGGAGGTTCATTCTCCGCCACGACGACGGGCTCGTCCTGGGGCTTTCTCCTGCGGGCGGCTTTCTTCGAGGTCTTTCTCGCGGTCTTTTTCGCAGTCTTGGCCATGGCTTGTACCAGCCTCCAAATGAAATGGGACACATATTTGTGTTTGGGTCGTGCCGACCGATTCCGGAAGCCTCGGCAGGTCAGGTGTGCCAAGTAGGCGTTGGCACGTCGAGAATCCCAGCCACATTGGGTCTTGTCCCTCGAAGCGCCACAGACGCCTTGTGCTTCGGACCTGGGGCTTTCCGGGCGTTGATGCTCAGAGCCGAAAGCAGACCCGAAAGGAACTTATCATCTTCGGCCGGCCCATCGCGGCAGCATGGCCCCGCCACCATCGACCCCGCCTGCGGGAGGCCGCAAGCACCGGCGCCAACAAGATCAATTCACATCAGAACGCATCCGATGGAATAGCTCGCGGATTTGCTCGCGCAGGCGTGAGACACTCGAACAATTATCAATAGTATAATCGCACTTTGCGGCCTTGTTGTCCAGTGAAATCTGTGATTTTTCTCGCTGCTGCCAGACCCGAGGGCTCCATCGGCGCTGTACCGAGACTCTCCTGAGGCGCTCGCGCTGCGGCGCCGCGACGAAAACCAGGTGCGTGCATAGGTTATCCCATCCGGCCTCGAGCAGGACCGCCGCATCCACGACAATGCCCCGGGCGGCGGGGTCTCTCCGGGCGTCGGCGATCCGTTGGGCCATCCGCCGGCGGATCCGCGGGTGGAGGATGCCGTTCAGCGCCTCCAGTTCGGCCGGATCGGCGAAGACCCGCGAGGCCAGTGCCTCTCGGTCCACCTGCCCGTCGCGGGAGACCACACCGTCGGGCCATCTCTGTCTGAGCTGGCGAAGCACCTCCGGATCGCCCAGCAGCTCGTGCCCGATCGCGTCGCCGTCTACCAGCACGCACCCCAGCGCGACCAGCTCGGCGGCCGCGGTGCTCTTGCCCGCACCGATCCCGCCCACGATGCCGATGACGGGTTTCCTCTCGACTGGCCGGCTGCTCATGGGATTCGCATTGTCGCCGCCGGGCGCGTCAAGTCAAGCCGGCCGGCGGCGGAGGGGACCGCGGCCAGGGGCCGTTTTCCCGGGAAACTCCATTTTTCTTTGTTCGCCGCCTTGCTATTGGACGAGGCTCGGGCTTAAATTCACAAAAGGGCTCTGAGCCGGGAGGACTTCATGCTGGGAAAACTCGTCACGGAAGGCATCACATTCGACGACGTTCTTCTTCTCCCCGCTCGTTCGTCGGTCGTGTCCTCAGAGCTGGACACCTCCACGAACCTGACGAGGAACATCCGCCTGAACATCCCGCTGGTCGCTGCGCCGATGGACACGGTCACGGAGGCGGCGCTGGCCATCGCGCTGGCTCAGGAAGGGGGCCTGGGCGTCATCCACAAGAACCTCTCCATCGAGGCGCAGGCGCGGGAAGTGGAGAAAGTCAAGCGCTCCGAGAGCGGCGTCATCACCGATCCGATCACGCTGCCGCCGAAGGAGTCGACGGCGACGGCGCGGCGGCTGATGAGCCAGCACGACGTCTCCGGCTTCCCGATCGTCAGCGACGCCGGCAGGCTCGTCGGCATCCTCACCAGGCGCGACCTGAAGTTCCTTTCCGCCGACAGGGCCATCGGGGATGTCATGACCAAGAAGAACCTGGTCACCGCCCCGCCGGATACGTCCCTCGACAAGGCCGAGCAGATCCTCAACCGCCACAAGGTCGAGAAGCTCCTGCTGGTGGACGACGGCGACCGCCTGGCCGGGCTGATCACCATGCGCGACATCGACAGGCTGCGGCAGTTTCCACGGAGCTGCAAGGACAGCCGCGGGCGGCTGCGCGTCGGGGCGGCCGTCGGCGTGCTGGAGTTCGACCGCGTGGCCGCCCTGATCACCAAGGAGGTGGACGTCATCGTGATCGACACCTCTCACGGCCACAAGGACGTCGTGATGGAGACGGTTCAACAGATCAAGGCCTCTCAGGACATTGACGTGATTGCCGGCAACATCGCGACGGCCGACGCGGCGCGGGACCTGATCGAGGCCGGCGCGGATGGCCTTCGGGTCGGCATCGGGCCCGGGGCGATCTGCACCACGCGCATCGTGACCGGCGTCGGCGTGCCGCAGATCACGGCCGTGGCCAACTGCGCAAAGGTCGCCGAGCCCGACGGCGTGCCGGTGGTCGCCGACGGCGGTATCCGGCACAGCGGGGACATCACGAAGGCCGTCGCCGCCGGGGCGTCCGTCGTGATGATGGGAAGCCTCTTTGCCGGGCTGGACGAGTCTCCCGGGAACATGATCATTTACCGCGGCCGGCGGTTCAAGACCTATCGGGGCATGGGCTCGATGGACGCGATGGTCAACGGCTCCGCCGGCCGGTACGGCCAGGAAGGCATCACGGAACGCAGCAAGCTCGTACCGGAAGGCGTGGAAGGCCGCGTCCCGTATCGGGGCCCACTGGCGGACTTCGTCTACCAACTGATCGGCGGGCTGCGAAGCGCGATGGACCACTGCGGGACGGCCAGCATCGAGGAGCTGCGGACGAAGGCCGAGTTCATTCGCGTCTCCGCCGCCACGGTCGCCGAGAGCCATCCGCACGACATTCAGATCACGCACGAGGCCCCGAACTACACGATATCGACCGCGGAGGAGGAGTAGATTTTGCGGCCGTCGCGCGAGCGGAAAGGTATAATGTCCCGCCGGATGCCGGCTGCATCGACATGTTGGTCGGCGCGCGGAACCGGTCCGGAGAAGGGAGAAGGCACATGATTCGGCACGCTTGGGTTGTTGTCGCCGTCGCTGCGGCGTGCGTTGCGGCCGGGTGCAATCAGCCGATGCCGGGCACCAGCCGATCGCTGGGCGGCGTCGATTACGCATCGGCGTTCGCGGCGGCAAACGAGGTGATGGCGCAGTATTTCTCCGTCGAGTCGTCCGACCCGCACACGGGGATCATCCAGTCGCTTCCGAAGGTCGTCGAGGCGCCCAAGGAACGGCTGCTGGGCGGCTCGCCCGCCCGGCAGGTCGCCACGCTGCGAATCCGCACCGAGGGCAAGATGGTGGTGGCCTACGCCACGGTGGCCCTCCAGCGCCAGGGCGGCGCGATCCTTCGGGAGATGCGGCCGGGTATGGACGACTACGATTCGGTGCCCAACCAGACGCCCGCGGAACGAGAGGGCGCCACCACGGTCGAGCAGAACGAATCGTGGCGGACGCACAAGTACGCCCACGACGTGGAAC
The DNA here is from genome assembly GCA_964427875.1 of uncultured Planctomycetaceae bacterium. Taxonomy (GTDB): domain Bacteria; phylum Planctomycetota; class Phycisphaerae; order SM23-33; family SM23-33; genus CAYRVX01. The sequence continues at coordinate 40,307 of CAYRVX010000051.1, read as the reverse complement.
GAAAGATCCTGCAAGACGTCTACCGGTCGGTAAACCCCAAGGCCGAGAAGTGACCCCGGCGCCGACGGCGCCGCCAGGCGGCTTGGTGTTGCCGGCCCCCGTGGTCAGGCCGCCGTCGCCAGCCACCGAGGCGGCGCTCGTGGCCGGCTGTAGTCGAACTTGCGGGGCCTGCCAGAGGAGAACGGCCTGCCGGAAAGGACCCGTCGCATGAAGCCCATCAGCCTCCAGCTCTACAGCGTTCGCGAGCAGTTGAAGGAGGACTTCCTCGGCACGCTTGAGAAGGTGGCTCAGTTCGGCTATGTCGCCGTCGAGGGCGGACGCCCCGAGGACCGCTCGCCGGAGGAGCTCAAGAACGTACTCGACGATCTCGGCCTGGCTGTTTCTTCGGTGCACTATGCCCTGACCACCGAGGAGAACGTCAACGAGGTGGTTGATCTCGCCGGCCTGTTCGGCATCAACGTGATCGTTTCAGGCTGGCGGCGCGAGGCGTGGGAGACGGTGGACGGCATTCGGGAGGCGGCCGGGGCGCTCCAGCAGGCGGCCGGGCTGCTCAAGCCCCGCGGGCTCCAGCAGGCCTATCACAATCACTGGTGGGAGATGAGAGACTTCGACGGCAAGCGCGGGCTGGAAATCTTCCTCGAGAACGCCCCCGACGTGCACGCGCAGTTGGACGTGTACTGGGCATGCCGCTTCGGCGAGGTGGACGTGCCGGCCCTTCTGGGCAGATGGAAGACGCGCTGCTCGACGCTGCACATCAAGGACGGCCCGCTGATCGAGGGCGAGCCCCACACGGCCGTCGGCGCCGGCAGGATGGACATCCCCGCCGTCATCGGCGCCGCCGACGCCGAGACGCTGCAATGGCTCATCGTTGAGCTTGACACCTGCGCCACCGACATGCTGACGGCCGTCAGGGAGAGCATCGACTACCTCACGGCCAACGGTCTCGGTGAGGCCAAGACGCGGCCCTGATTTTGGAGGGAGAAAAAGACGCAAAAGCCGTATAATGGAGACTAACCTTGGGAAGCGGCGAGGGTCACAATTCATGTCTATGACCCTTGCAGACCCAAGGAGGTTTGCCATGAGAACTTCTTGCCTAGGACCGTGCGTCGCGTTGGGGGCAATGCTGGCTGTTCTCGGCTGCCGCGAAGAGAGGCGGATTGAGGTCTACTACGAGGACGGGCCGTACGAATACACCGTCGAACCGGTCGCCTGGGGGTCCGCCGCCGGCGAGTACGTGGCCGACGAATATGCCGGTCGAAGCTACCCGGAGCCGACCGCCCCCGTGACCGGGCCGGCTGAGGATCCGCAGCGCCGGGAGATCGCCGAGCCTGAGCCCCGCCAGCCGGCCGAAGACGCCGAGTGGTCCGACTCCACGGTCGTTCTGATCGACCCGAACAGCGAATGGGACGGCAACACCGCCCTTCCCGACGAGCCCGAGCCCTGGGAAATCGCCGACATCGACCGGTACGAGTACGCCGAGCCCCAGGACACCATCGACGCGGCCGTTACCCTCATCGAAGAGTACGTCGCCTCCGGCGGCGAGGTCGTTCTGCCGGCCGACCAGTGGTCCCAGGAGGCCGAGTACCCGGAGTCTCAGGGCACGGGCCAGGGCACGGGCGTGATCCTGGTGGACCCCGTCTCGCCCGTGACGAGCACGGTGGTTCTCCATTCGCCGGTGGTCTATCACCACTACGTCTGGAGCCCGGCACCGATCTGGGTATCGCCGTACTGGATAGGGCCGGGCCGTCGGCTGTGGCCGCCCGATCACAGCATCGGCGTGCATCCGCGATGGACGGATGATTTCCTCCTCGGCCTGCCGCCGGCGGGATGGTGGAACTACCGACCCGGGTGGGATCCATGGTGGGTGGCGACGGCCCATTACACGTACTTCCCCTACTACACTTCCGGAACGCATCTGAGCATTGGTTTCTCGTACGGTTCCGGCATCGGCCTCTGGAGCGGTTTCGACGTCGGCTTCTGGGACGGCGGCTGGCGCGCCGGCCGGGTGGGACATCGGCGCCGCGGGCACCACGACGGCCGACGAGACAGGGGCGGCGACCGTCGGGCCGCCGCGCCGCTCCGCTCGGCGGGTACGTACGCCTCCCGCGACGGGGCCGCGTGGCGGCGGCCTGAACCCGCCCGCCGGGCGACCAGCCCGTCGCCGGCCTGGAGGCTCAGTCGCTCGACCGCCAGGACCGACCGACCGGCCGAGCGGACTGCCCCCGATCCCGGGGCCCGCGGAAGGACGCTTCGACGCGCCGACGCCGACAGGGCGAGATCGCAACTGCGCACCGTCGCACGGAGCACGGCCGCCCCGTCGGCGGCGTCGCCCTCGGCCAGAATATCGAGCAGCGCACTGGATCGGCTGATCCGGGCAAGAAAGGCCCGCACGGAGGCGATGCGCCGCGCAGCCACCGCGGCGAGGACTTCAAGCAGCCCGGCCGCTGCGACGAGAACGGTCGCGGCGCAGCCCCGTTCCGCCCAGACCGTGGTGAGCCCGGCGCGAAGTCCGGTGAGGACGAACCGTCTGGTGCGTCCGGTTGCGGAACGCGCGCCGACGCGCACGGCCATCTCTTCTGCGAAGAGGACGACCCCGATCGCCGTGCGGCGCTACCCGAGCCGGACGACCACAAGCACCGTCCGAAAGCCGACCACTGCGGCGAGGAGGCTCGTGCGTCCGCTTGAGGACAAGCCGGCCCCGCCCAAGCCCAAGAACCCCACGGTTCGCAGGACCACAGCCTCCGGGACAATCACGTACACGCCGTCGCCGATCCGGCGGCCGAGCCCGTCTCGCAGCGCCCCGTCCTCCAGCCGCATCGCCTTGCCGTCGCGAAGCGCGCCAATTCGCTCCAGGGCCTGGACGCCGCTGCCCCCGCCGCGGCCGTCGAGGCCGCTGACACTCCCCCGAACGGGGTCGCGGCTGATTCTCCCCACAAGGCCGTCGACCTCCATAACGGTGCCTCGACGGGTGTCGCGACCCGTGACCCCGGCGAAGCCGACGGCACCGGTAACGGTGCGCCGGACGTCCCGGTCCGTTTCCCCGTCGCGCAGCACGACGGTCCTCCGCCGCCCGACCGCGCCGACCAGAACCACGACCCGTTCTCCCACCATCAAAGCCCCTTCCCGCAGCATCACGCGCCCGGCCCCGACCAGAAGCGCTCCGGCGAGAACGACGAGCAGAAGCCGGACCTCCCTTCGGAGCCGAGCATCCCTGCTGCGGCGACCGACGTCAGTCGGGCCGGCAACCGAGACAAAGAAGTAGCCTCCGGCTCGCCGGGCGCTCGAAACCGGCGGGACGGGGCCGTCCCGACAGCCCGGTGCGGGTATTCGCGGAGGTTACCCACGCTATCAGCAAAGCTGATCTTGCCTTCCCCGTGGGCCGGATGGTACAGTACATGTCCATGAGCGATGCCATGGACCTGCTGCGGTCCGTCAAGGACCGCACCGACGAAACGGAGTTCTACACGCCTTTTCCCGACGGCTACGAGCCGGGCGGCACCAAGTACGTCGTCGTGTTCGGGACGGTCATCAGCGGGCTCGGCAAGGGGATATTCTCCTCGTCGCTGGCCAAGCTGTTGAAGGACAAGGGCCTGAAGGTCTCCCCGGTCAAGCTCGAGGGGTATCTCAACATCGACTCGGGCACGCTGAACCCCATCCGCCACGGCGAGGTGTTCGTCCTGGACGACGGGATGGAATGCGACATGGACCTGGGCACGTACGAGCGGATGCTCGACCAGGACCTCACGCGGGCGAACTTCGCCACCAGCGGGCAGATCTACCGCGCCGTGCTGGACAAGGAGCGGGCCGGCAGCTACCTCGGGCGAGACGTCCAGATGATCCCCCACGTCACCGGGGAGGTGAAGCTCCGCCTCCGCGAGCTGGCGGTGGCCTCCGGAGCCGCCGTCGTCTTCGTCGAGGTCGGCGGCACCGTCGGAGACATCGAGAACGCCTTCTATATCGAGGCCCTACGCGAGCTGAGCTACGAGGAAGGCGAGGGGGCCGTGGTCTTCGTGGCACTGACCTACGTGCTGCATCCGCCGACGCTGGGCGAGCAGAAGTCCAAGGCCGCACAGCTCGGGATCAAGCGGCTGATGGAGTTCGGCATCCACCCGCACATCATCGGCTGCCGGGCCGAGCGCGAGGTCGGCCTGAAGGTCCGGCAGAAGATCTCCGTCTACACCAACGTGCCCATCCAGCGCGTCTTCTCCATGCACGACCTGCCGAGCATCTACCTGCTGCCGGAGAGGATGCGGGAGGCCCGCCTGGACAGCGAGGTGGTGCAGCTCCTGAAACTCGGCGCGCGGGTCAACTCCGCCGCCGACGCCCGCGCCGCCGCCGAGTGGCAGAGGTTCACCTCCCGAATCACCGGCGCCGACAAGGACGTCACCATCGGCGTCACGGGGAAGTACACGGCCCTTCGCGACAGCTACGCCAGCATCCTCAAGGCCCTCGAGCACGCCGGGGCCGCACACGCCGCCAGGGTCCGCGTCCGCTGGATCGAAACCACCGACGTGACCGGCCAGAACGCCCCCGAGGCGCTGGCCGGCTGCGACGGCATCATCGTGCCGGGCGGCTTCGGCGTACGCGGCACGGCCGGGAAGATCGCCTGCATCAGGTATGCCCGGGAGAACGGCCTGCCCTACCTGGGCATCTGCCTCGGATTCCAGATGGCGGTCGTGGAATACGCCCGCAACGTCTGCGGCCTCGCCGACGCCGACAGCACCGAGATCAGTCCCGACTGCGCCACGCCGGTCATCTCCGTCCTGCCCGAGCAGAAGGAAATCGAGGGCCTCGGCGGCACCATGCGCCTCGGCGGGCAGGACGTGGAGATTACACCCGGCACGCTGGCGGCCGAGCTGTTCGGCGGCGCCGAGCGCATCCGCCGGCGATTCCGCCACCGCTACGAGGTTGACCCCCGGTACATCGAGAAGCTGGAGGGCGCCGGGCTGGTCTTCTCCGGCCGCCATCCGGCCCATCCGATCATGCAGGTCCTCGAGCTGCCCCGCGACGTTCACCCCTACTTCATCGCCAGCCAGTTTCACCCCGAGCTGACCAGCCGCCCCCTGCGTCCGGAGCCCATGTTCGTAGCCCTCCTCGCCGCGGCGCTGAAGCGGCAGGACGCCCCGAATCCTGAACCTGCGCCAAGCGAATGACGCGCGTGGCTTGGTTGCCTTTCTTGCCCCGCAGAACAAAGCTGCAAGCGGCATTGCACGCTGCCGGGAAGCGCGAAGTGCTTCAGAAGAGGCGGCCGGAATGGGCCTTGGCTCGCTGGAACGCGTTGACCATCCTTCGCTGGAATCGGCCAAAGCCCCGTGGACACTGAGAGGCGATCTCGTCCAACCCCGCAAACTCTCGCCAGTAGTTCTCGGCGAAGTCCTCCGCCATGTCCAGATTGCCTTCGCCGTAGTAGCGGTCGAACGGGTCGGACAACCGCGCCAACTCGTCAAGCGCGTTCTTCGGATTCGGGTCCCTCTCGGCCTTGTACTTCCTCTTGGCGCAATTGCGTAAGCGAGCGTTGTCTCCCTCGCCCGCGCAATCCGAGGAGAATGACAACCCGAAGGCGGACCGTCAGCTTCGTACACGCCCCCAACCACGTCTGGCCGTGGCCTGATCCCCACCGCGCGACTCCCAAGGGGATCCCTGCATCCCGGATCGCTCCGGACCTTCTCGCGTCGCAGGGCCGGAGCCCGCGCGTCTGGCTCGCGCGGATCGCCGCGTGCTTTGTCCGGCACAGCCCGCGACGGCTGACAGCGCCGAGCCGGCGAGACTCACGAGACCAAGGACGAACCCGGCGGAGAATAGACCTGGCGGGGCAACGCCCTCGAAGTGCGGCCGTTGTAGAACATTTGTCGTCCACTTGTCTGGCCGCGTCTGCCGGATCGCCCCCCCGCCCTTGCAAGGCCGTCGCCCTCGGCTGTGGAACCTGGACGGGTATCCTCGACCGCAGAGGCAGGCGGGGGCGGGGGGCCTACACCCGCGCCATCCGCGCCTGGTGGGCCATGAAGTTGACGGCGTTGCAGCCCTGCGAAACGTAGATGCTGTGGAGCACGGCGCCCGCGAGGACCGAACCGAAGAACAAAAGGCCTTGCGCCACCTGCCCGGCGCGGGGATCGGTCATCGCAATGACAACCGCCGTAATCGCCCCAAGGATGCCCACGAGCGGCATAGAGGCCACGCAAAGAGCGACGCCGAGCGACATGCGCGGCCCGCGTAGCTTCCCGTCGAGGAGGCACTGGTTGTAATCCGCAGCGAACCCGTAGTACGCAGTGAACACCCACGCCAAGTTGTACACGGGAACGAATAGCAGCCCCACCGCCAGCCCCGGGGAAGTCCGGGCGCTCTGTCTCGGGATCGAGGCCCACATCTTGTAGAGCAGCACAAGCCACATCACCCCCCCATAGATGGCAGCCAGGAGGTACATGCAGGTCATCAGAGAAGACAGGCCCATTACCATCGGTAGCGCCCCCACGTTGCGAGCTGGTCCAGATGCAGTCGCAGCCAGCGCGCCACCGACCATGACCAGGATCGATGCCACCAGCAGAATGGGTGCCAGGAGGACAGAAAACAGGTAGAGCCCCTTGGAGACGCGCCTGGGGGGACGGTAGTACCAGTCGGCCGCGGGCGCCGCCGGCGCGGATGAAGCCGAGGTCGCCGTCGCCAAAGCGCTGAGGGCCTGCGCCTGTTGTGACGCTCCCGGGGCCGGCGCGGGCGCGGCGCGCGAACCGGGGACCTGCCCGTGCATGACCGGGGCCGGGGGCGAGGGGTGGTCATGCGGGGTGCCGGGGATCTGGATCGGCTTGTGGCACTTGGGGCAGGTGCCGCGCTTCCCGGCCTGGTTGTCGGGCAGCCTGAACTTGGCCTTCCTGCAGTGTGGGCAGACGAACTCTATCACTTCCCGGACTCCTTCCTGCTGCTTCCAGCACATCGCCCCGAGCAGACCCCACTGCGCGACAGATTCCGCACCGATGGGCGCCCACGGGCGGAATGGCCTGTTGGCCGGGATTTCCCGCATCGCCTCCGGCCGATGATCGCCGTCGGCCCTTCTGGCGATTCTATCGCGAACCGCGACATCAGCAAGTACTCTTTGCGCTCGACGGCGAGGGGATGCGACCGTTTCAGGGCCATGATGCCGCCCAAAGCGGCTGCGTAGAGGCGTTCATTGTCGATCCATCGGGCGGACAGGTCCGTCAGGGCGGCCAGGTTCTTCGGCTGGGTCAGCACCTTCGTCTCGAATCGCCCCATCTGACTGATGGACGCAGCCTGTTTGTCCTTCGCCCGTTCGCCCATCACGTGGCGCATGGCCGAATCGACCCTCAAAGTCTACAGACCAACATCCCCCGACGCAAAGGTCGGCTGCGGAGACGGAACCCGCCTGGGGCCACATTGTATCTGCTTTTTTCCCGGAGCCGCGAAGGTACAATGCCCTCTCTGTTCGCCGAGAGATGAGAAACCACTGGGAGCACCGAAGGAAGGGATTTCATGCCGACCGACCGCCCCAACATATTGCTCATCACCTCCGACCAGCAGCATTACAGCACGCTGGGGGCGATCAACGATCGGATCAAGACGCCGGCGCTCGATCGGCTGTGCAGTGAGGGCGTGCGGTTCGATCGGGCCTACTGCCCCAACCCGACCTGCACGCCCACGCGGGCCAGCATCATCACCGGCATGATGCCCAGCGAGCACGGCGCGTGGTCGCTGGGAACCAAGCTGTTCGAGGACGTGCCCAATATCGGCGACGCCCTGCACGCGTGCGGCTACTTCACCGCGCTGATCGGCAAGGCCCACTTCCAGCCGCTTGCCAGCCGGCCGGGCATGGAGAGCCTCGAATGCCAGCCCACGCTGCGCGACCTGGACTTCTGGCGCGGCTTCCACGGGCCCTGGTACGGCTTCCAGCACATCGAGCTGGCCCGCAACCACGCCGATGAGTCCCACGCCGGGCAGCACTACGGCATATGGATGGAGGAGAACGGCCTGGCCAACTGGAAGGACTACTTCCAGCCCTGGCCGCCGCAGCCGGCGAAGTCCAAACGAGGCGAGTACTTCCTCCGCGAGAACCGAAGCTGGTCCCTGCCGGAGGAGTTCCACTACACCCGCTGGACCGGCGAGCGGACGATTGCGCAGATCGAGCGTGCAGCCGGCGAGGGAAAGCCGTTCTTCCTGTGGTCGAGCTACCACGACCCGCACCCGCCGTACATCGTCTCGGAGCCGTGGGCCAGCATGTACGACCCTAAAGAAGTGCCCATCGGCCGCCTCACCGAAGGCGAGCACGACAACAACGCCATTCATTTCCGCAAGACCCAGGAGCACGACCCGGAGTACTGGAAGAAGGCGAGACGGGGCGAGGCCATTCATGGCGGCCACTGCCACCTGCGCGACGCCGAAGAGATCAGGAAGGACGTTGCCTGCTACTACGGCATGGTCTCCTTCATGGACCGGGAGATCGGCCGGACGCTCGACAGCCTTGACCGCCTGGGTCTGGCTGACAGCACCCTCGTGGTGTTCACGACGGACCACGGCCATTTCCTGGGCCAGCACGGCCTGATCGCCAAGGCGATCCACCACTACGAGGACCTCCTGCGTCTGCCGTTCATTGTCCGTTGGCCGGGGCACGTGCCGGCCGGGCAGACCAGCAGCGCCATCCAGAACCTCGTGGACCTTGCGCCGACCTTCCTGACGAGCGCGGGACAGGCCGTGCCCGGGATCATGACGGGCGTCAACCAGCTTGAGACGTGGTGCGGCGGCCCCGCGGCCAGGACGTGGTCCATCACCGAGAACCACCACGGGACCAGGCATTTCCACATGCGCACCTACGTGAACCGGCGATACAAGATCACCGTCTATCGCGACGGCGAAGACGGCGAGCTGTTCGACCTGGCGGAAGATCCCGGCGAGGTGAGGAATCTCTGGCACGACGCGGCCTGGAAGGAACTGAGGAGCCGGATGCTGCACGAGTTCCTCCAGGCGACACTCCGGAGCGAGCCCGTGCGCATGCCGCGGATCGCGGGAGCATGATTCGATTGCGGATTGCGGATTGCGGATTGCGAATTGCGGATTGCGGAATGCGTTGAACGCAGGGCGTGGTTGGTCTATTCTGTCCGTGTTCATGTGGCATGTGCCCACCCCTGCGAAAGGCTGAGGATTTGAGCGATGGCTGAGAACGAGCAGAGTCAGGGCGAGAAGCCCGAAGAGACCCCGAAGATCATCGTTGACGACGACTGGAAGGCCCAAGCACAGGCCGAGAAGGAAAAGCTCGCCGAGGACGTGGAGAAGGAAACCCAGGCCCCGCCGGGCGCCGAGGCGCCGGGCCCCGCCCGGCAGGGCGAGCCGCGCCGGCTCCCGCCAGCCACGTTCAGCACGCTCGTCAGTTCCCTCGTGACCCAGAGCTTCCTGGCCCTGGGCGGCGTGGAGGACCCGCAGACGAAACAGCGCTACGTGGACCTGGACCTGGCCAAGCACCACATCGACACGCTGGCCATGCTCGAGGAGAAGACGCGGGGCCAGCTCACCGACGAGGAGAAGAAGCTCCTCAATCAGGGCCTGTACGAGTGTCGCATGCAGTACGTCAACATTGCCCAGCGCGTCACCACGGCCCCCCGGCCGGGAGCGACGGGTCAATAGGGGAGCCCGACCCGTGGCCGCCGACGGCCGCGAAGCCCAGCGAGGTCCTCATGTAAGTCGTTCTTATGGCGGGGGAAAGAGCTGATCCGCATCGCCGTCTTGCCGGCAACGGGCCGACGCGTCCCGAGCGGGTCGTGACAGACTTCAGCCAGATTATGCATGACTTCGGGCGCTGACTCTGCTGATCCCTGACCGATAGGCCGCGTGAAGGGAATCTTATCCCGCGAGGAATAATGACAAATTCCTTCATTTTTCGCTTGTCTTCCTCCCGAAAACGGTATATATTACAAGTGAATTCGTCCATAATGTGATGGCAGTCTTTCATGGCGGCAGAAGGCACGATCGGAGATCGCCGAACGAGAGAGGCGGAGCTGCTCTCTCTCAGGGGCTTTATGAAACTTGCGGAACTCGCTGGCGAGATCGGCGTCTCCGAGAGCACGATCCGGCGCGATCTGGAAGTCCTGGAGGAGCAGGGCCTCCTGAAGCGGACGTATGGCGGAGCGGTCTTCATCAAGGATACGTCCCACCAGAAGCTCGCGTTTGCGGATCGCGAGATGACCGCGGCGGCCGAGAAGCGGGCCATCGCCGCCGCGGTGGCCGAGCTCATACCGGAGAATCAGACGGTCATCCTCAATGGCGGGACCACGTGCAGCGAGGTCGCCCGCGCCCTCGTTGGCCGCCACCTCAGCGTCCTGACCAATTCCGTGCCGATCGCCTGGCTGCTGAGCAGCAACCTCGAGCCGGAGGTGACGCTCCTGGGCGGCTACGTGTACCCCCGGACGGGCGTGGCGCTGGGGGCGACGACGGTGGGGCAGCTCGGGCGGCTTCACGTTCCGCGACTGGTGCTGAGCTGCGCCGGGCTGACGCACCAGGGCATCTTCAACGTCAACCAGATGATGGCGGACGTGGAACGCAGGATGATCGAGGTCGCCGACGAGGTCATCCTTGCCGTCGATCACGCCAAGTTCGGCATCGAGGCCCTCGCGAGGGTCTGCGACGTCGACGGCATCGACGTGATCGTGACCGACCAGGGCGTGGAGGGCGAGACGCGCGGGTGGCTGGAATCGCTCGAAATGCGAATCGTATTCGCCGAGCCGCCGGCAGCCCCGTCGGCGAAATGGCGCAGCGGAGGCCTGCGGCGCACGCCGGCCGAACGCTGAGGACCGCGCAAATGGAAGCAAGAGAAGGTCTGACATGAGCACGCTGAACATTCCGATGCCGCGGGAGCAGTTGGAGCGGCTGGTCCGCCAGGTCGTCCGCGAGCGATTCGCCTCGCGGCTCCAGGCGGGCGAGCCGCAGCTTTCCGCCGCCTACACCCCGAACCTCGTGGTGAACATCTCGGCCCGTCACATGCACATCAGCCGGGAGCACCTCGAGACGCTGTTCGGCGCCGCTGCGGAGCTGACCGTATATCGCTGGCTGTACCAGCCGGGCGAGTTTGCCGCCGAACAGACCGTGACGATCATCGGGCCGCGGCGAAGGATGATCGAGAAGGTCCGCATCCTCGGCCCCGTCCGCGAGCGCAGCCAGGTGGAGATCAGCTTCACGGACTCGGTGGCGCTGGGCATCGACGCGCCGCTTCGTCCCTCGGGCAAGCTGGACGGCACGCGGGGGTGCCTGGTCATGGGCCCCGAGGGGTCGATCGAGCTGCCCGAGGGCGTCATCCGGGCCGAGCGGCACGTGCACATGACCCCGGCCGACGCGGAGACGTACGGCTTCAGCGATCGGCAATACGTCAGGCTGCGGGTCGACAGCGACTGCGCCGTGACGTTCGAGAACGTCCTGTGCCGCGTCAGCCCCAACGTCCTGCTGGAGGTCCACCTGGACACCGACGAAGGCAACGCGTGCAACCTCGTGAGCGCCACGAGCGTCGAGCTCCTGGCGTAGGAAGAAATCGTACTCGTACTCGGTGACGTGGCGACGCGAAGAAACGACCGAGGACGAGGACGACGACGAGGACGATTGCGGAGAGAAGAGCACAGAACGAGGAGACGAGGACGAGAAGAGACAAGCTGGGCGAGGTATTGCGGCGATGGAAGCACGGTTTGACCACGAGAAGTTGGATGTGTACCGGCTCCTTTTGGAGTTCGTCTCCTGGATCTCTGAACTGATTGAGGAGATGAAGAAGGACGCAAGAGGTCAAACGCAGGAGGTGCGCGATCACCTGCATCGTGCCGGTCTCTCGGCCCTGTTCAACACAGCCGAGGGCAACGGGAAACGCCAGCGGAGGATCAGGGCCAAGTTCTTCGATGATGCCCGTGGGTCGGCGGCTGAGTGTGCGGCATGCCTTGACGCGCTGGTCACCATGGGGTCCTGTTCCAGGGACCGGGTCGAGAAGGGAAAGACGATGCTGTTCCGGGTTGTCTCCATGCTGACGAAGCTCGTCGAGCGATTCGACGTTGACCGTGAGACGGAGGGGAAGGGAATGGCGCAAACGGATCAAGAAAGGCGTGGCGATGGGCTTGCCTCTTGATCGTCCTCGTCGTCGTCCTCGTCCTCGGCCTCGGCTGTTTCTTGGCCTTGGGCAGAACGAGAAGCAACGAAGCGGGCTTGGCCCGGCAGGGCTGCGTGGTCATCGAAAGGGAACGGCAAACTAGGAAATCTGAAGGAGAACGTAGATGGCACTGCAAGCGTTGGGGATGGTCGAGACGCGGGGGCTGGTGCCCCTGATCGAGGCGACCGATGCGATGGTGAAGGCCGCCAGCGTCGAGATGGTCGGCTGGGACCGTGTCGGGGGGGGCATGGTCACGTCCTTCGTGCGAGGCGACGTGGCGGCGGTGAAGGCCGCTACCGACGCGGGCGCGGCCGCCGCGGCGCGGCTCGGCGAGGTCGTCTCCGTGCACGTGATCCCGCGGCCGCACGATGAGCTGGAGGCCGCGATCCCGAAGAAGGCCCCCTCGCCGCGAAGGGCCGCCCGCAAGTAAACGAGTACGGGACTCCCGCGGAGAACGCGGCTGCGAGACGGCAATCCCACCGCGCCGGCGACGGCGCGCAAGGACATGGAGACTGAGATGGAAGCACTGGGACTAATCGAGACGAAGGGCTTTGTCGGGCTGGTGGAGGCCTCCGACGCCATGTGCAAGGCGGCCAACGTCGAGCTGATCAAGCGGATCGAGATCGGCGGCGGGTACGTGACCACGCTGGTCCGGGGCGACGTCGGTTCGGTCAAGGCGGCGGTGGACGCCGGCGCGGCGGCGGCGGGGAAGGTCGGCGAGCTGCTCTGCGCCCACGTGATCCCCGCGCCGCATGAGGCCCTGGAAGGCGCGTTCCTCGAGTGAGGCGGCGGCGTGCGGTTTGGCCTTTGCCGCCATCACGCCGGGGAGGCGGGCCTGCTGCCCGCCGCTAAACGGACTACTGACGTGAAGGTACTGGTCAGCAATATCGGGTCGACGAGCTTCAAGTTCCGCCTGTTCGACATGTCGGCGTCCGAGCGGCAGGTCGCCGCCGGCGGCGCCGACCGGATCGGCGGCGAGGGCGGGGCGTGCGAGTGGTCCGTGGCGGGCGGCGAGGCGAAGCGCGTCGATCGCGACTTCGCCGACCACGGCGAGGCGATCACCTTCGTGCTGGAGAGGCTGGTGGCCGACGGGGCGCTCGCAGAGACCGGCGAGCTGGACGCGGTGGCGTTCAAGGCGGTCATGGGCGGCGACTGCCCGGCCGTCGCGCTCGTCAACGACGCCCTGCTGGAGCGGATGGGGTACTTCATCCCGGTGGCGCCGGCGCACAACCCGCCGTACATCGCCGCGATGCGGATGTTCCGCCAGGTGCTGGGCGACACGCCGCTCGTGGCGGCCTTCGAGCCGGGCTTCCACCGCACGAACCCCCCGCGGCGGCGCTTCTACGCCTGCCCGCCGCGGTGGGCCCAAGACTACGGCGTGAAGCGATACGGCTTCCACGGCGCGTCGCACCGCTACATCGCCACGCGAATGCGAGAGCTCATGCCCGAGGCACGCAGCGTGATCTCCTGCCACCTGGGCGGCTCGTCGAGCCTGTGTGCCGTCCGCGACGGCGAGTCGGTGGCGACGAGCATGGGCCTCTCGCCGCAGTCGGGGCTGCCGCAGGGCTCGCGCGTGGGGGACTTCGACCCGTACGGCCTGAAGCTCATGGCCGCCGAGACCCGGCGGGAGCTGGACGATCTCCTGGCGGAGCTGGGCTCCAAGGCCGGCCTGGCCGCCCTCAGCGGCACCGGCGGCGACATGCGAGACATCGAGCGGGGCGCGGCCGAAGGCGACGATCGCTGCCGGCTGGCGATCGACATCTACGTCACGGCCATCCGCGATTACCTCGGCGCGTATCTGGTCGAGCTGGGCGGCGCCGAGGCGATCGCCTTCACCGGCGGCATCGGGCAGCGCTCGCCGCTCGTCCGCGGGCGCGTGCTGGAAGGGCTTGAGTTCGCGGGCATCGTGATGGACGCCGCCGCAAACGAGAAGGTGACCGGTGAGGGCCGGATCGACGCAGCCGACGGCACGACGGCGATCTGGGTCCTGCCGACGAACGAGGAGCTCATCGTCGCCCGACAGGCGGCGGAACTGCTGAAGCGGAAGTAAGAGCGACTAAAGACTTCGAGATCCAGGCGGCGATCCCCGCCGCCGGAGTTGGAGAGAGACGATGGAAGAAGCATTGGGAATGATCGAGACGAGAGGCCTGGTCGCGCTGATCGAGGCGACGGACGCGATGCTCAAGGCCGCCAAGGTCAGCTACGCGGGCACGCGGAAGGTCGGCACCGGCTACATCAGCGTCTGCGTCGTGGGCGACGTGGCGGCCGTCAAGGCCGCCGTGGACGCCGGCGCCGCCGCGGGGGCGCGTGTCGGCGAGGTGGTCAGCGTCAACGTGATCCCGCGCCCGCACAGCGGCCTGGACAGGATTCTCCCCGCAGCCAAGTAGCCGGCGCGCGGGCCGACGCGGTCGATGCGGCGCGCCCGGCCGCAGGGGCCAAATGCCCCGTGCCGCCGGGCCGGCAAGAGAAGGGAATCCAACCATGTTCATCGCCCGGGTTCGAGGCAACATCGTGACCACGCAGAAGGTCGACGAGATGACCGGCCGGAAGCTGCTGATCGTCGAGCCGCTACGCGTGGAGGAGAAGCGCAAGAAGATGTACGGCACCCAGCGGTGCTTCGTGGCCGTGGACTCCCTGGGCGCGGGCACCGACGACCTGGTGCTCGTCACCCAGGGATCGAGCGCGCGGATGACGCCGCAGACGGCCAAGGCGCCGGTGGACTGCGTGGTGATCGGCATTATCGACACGGTCTTTGCGGATGGCGGGGAGGTGTATCGGAAGGGCGCGGGATGAGCGGCGGCCGCGGGCGGCCGCCGCTAAACGGGCCGCCGCTGAACGGGCGACAGGGTCGGACAGGAGCGAATCATGACACAGGTGGACGACCAGTTGGTTCGGGAGATGGTCCAGAGCGTACTTCAGCGCGTTCAGACGGGTTGGGGCGGGCGCGTGGCGCCCACTTCGGGCAAGGCGGCGCCGGCGCCGGTCACGCCGGACGGCGCGCGGCTGGCCGCGGCGAGCACGAGCAAGTTCGGCCAGTTCACCGACGTCAACGAGGCCGTCGAGGCGGCCAAGGGCGCCCAGCGAGCCCTGATGCGGCGGTCCCTCGCCCAGCGCGAGATCGCGTGCGACCTGATCCGCCAGATCTGCATCAAGCAAGCCGACCGGCTCGGCGAGATGGAGTACGAGGAGACCCGCATGGGCCACCGGCCGCACAAGGCCGAGAAGCTCGTCCTCGTCGGACAGATCGCGCTCGGTGTGGAATTCATGCGGACGGAGTGCTTCAGCGGCGACCATGGCATCACTCTGGAGGAGCACGCCCCGTGGGGCGTGATCGGCGTGATCACTCCGGTGACGCACTCGCTGCCGACGCTGGCGAACAACGCGGTGAACATGATCGCCGCGGGCAACTCGCTGGTGTGCAACCCCCACCCCAGCGGCAAGCGGATCGCCTGCCACGGCGCGCAGCTCTTCAACCAGGCCATCTACGAGAAGCTCGGGATCGACAACCTCATCTGCGTGATCACTGAGCCGACGATCGAGTCGGCCCAGGAGATGTTCAAGCACCCGGACGTCCGCCTGCTGTCGATCACCGGTGGCCCGGGCGTCGTGGCCGCGGCCATGAAGTCGCCCAAGCGGGCCATCTGTGCCGGACCCGGCAACCCGCCCTGCGTGGTGGACGCCTCGGCCGACATCGAGAACGCCGCCCGCTGCATCTACGAAGGCGCCGTCTACGACAACAACCTCCTGTGCATCTCCGAGAAGGAGGTGTACGTCGTGCCGGAGGTGTGGGACGCCGTGATGAGCGCGATGGAGGCCGTCGGGGCCTATCGCCTCTCGCCCCAGCAGATGGACCAGCTCGGCCGGCTCTGCATTCAGCCGGGCGCCGACGGCGGGCACCCGCACGCCAACCGTCAGTTCGTCGGGGCCGAGCCGCAGGTGCTCGCCGAGCAGATCGGCGTCACCGTCCCGCCGGCCTGCCGGATGCTGTTCGGCCAGACCGAGCCGGACCACCTGTTCGTGCAGGCCGAGCAGATGATGCCCGTCATCCCATTCATCAAGTGCACCGGCTTCGAGCAGGCGGTCGAGTACGCCAAGCAGGCCGAGCACGGGTTCGGGCACACGGCCGTCATCCACTCGCGCCTCGTGGACCACATGACGTACATGGGCAAGGAGATGGACACGGCGATCTTCGTGAAGAACGGCCCGTCCGTCGCCGGCGACGGCAGCGGCGGAGAGGGCTACGGCAGCTACACCATCGCGTGCAGCACCGGCGAGGGCATCGCCACGCCGCTGACCTACACCCGCCTCCGCCGCTGCGTGATGGTCGACAACCTGAGAATCATTTGATTGCGGATTGCGAATTGCGGACCTGCCTTGCCGACAGGCAGGTTGCGAATTGCGGATTGCGGATTGCCCGCAATCGTGCTCGTACTCGTACTCGTACTCGTACTCGACGAGTCAACGAGAGACAACATGCTCGTAGGCATCGTTGAAGGCAACGCGACGACGACGGTCAAGCACCGGTCGATGGAAGGCTGGAAGCTGTTGATCGTCCAGCCGATCGATCACGACGGCCAGCCGGACGGCGACCCGCTGCTGGCCATCGACATGCTCGGGGCCGGACACGGCACCAAGGTGGTCATCAGCAACGACGGCAAGGGCACGCGGGAGATGGTCGGCGATACGACCTCGCCCGTACGCTGGGCGGTGATCGGCCTGGTGGATGAAGGATAGCGCGGTGACCGACGCACTGGTCAACAGCATAGTCGAGCAGGTGATGGCGGCCCTGAGGGCCCAGGGCGTCGCCCCGCCGGCGTCCGGCTCGCCACGGACCGCACCGCCTGTCTCGGTGCGGCCGGGGCCCGTCGCCGGGAAGCCTGCCGACGCGGCGCACCAGAAGGTCTTCCTCACCGCCGAGCTGCTCGAGCGCCGCCTCGCCGCCGAGGCAGGCGACGGCCGGGCGATCGAGCTGGCCCATAACGAGTTCCTCACCCCCGCGGCGAGGGACGTCGTCGAGGAGCTGCACCTGACCGTGCGAAAGGAGCCCCGAACACCGCCGCGGCCGCCTGCGGAACGCAGCGCCAATCCGAACGGCGGGCCCTCGTCGGCCTCGCCGCCCGTTACTGCGCAGGGGCCCGCGGCGGGCGAGCCTGCTGTGGCCGGCGGGTCGGCGGCGCTCGGCCTGGTCATCGAGCGACCCAGCCAGACGGTCCGCAGCGTGCTCGCCGGCCTGGGGCGCGAGGCCTTCTCGACCGTCGACTACACGCAGACGGACTGCTGGATCACCAACACGCGGCAGCTCTGCGAGGCGATCCTGGCCGGGAAGGTCTCCGCGGGCGTCGCCGTCCTGCCGTATGCCGCCGACGCCATGGTGCTGGCGAACAAGGTCCGGGGCATCCGCGCGGTGCAGGGCAGCCGGCCGGACGGCGTCGCCGCTGCCGTGCGCCACTTCGCGCCGAACCTGCTCGTCCTGGAGCACACGCTCAGCACGTACCACGAGATGAGGGCGATGATCCGCGCCTTCGCCGCGGCCCGGACGGGCGAGACGCAGGCAAAGGTGCTCATGGAAACCGTCGCCGAGCTCGAAAAGGCCTGACATCATGCGCATCGCGAGAGTGATCGGAAAGGTGACCTTGAGCAGCCAGCTCCCCGAGCTGAGGCCGGGCAGCTACCTCATCGTCCGGCCCTGCAACCGCGGGACGCTGGCCGGAAAGAACGACGGCAACGAGGAGTCCGAGGTGCTCTACGACTGCCTGGCCGCCGGCGAGGGCGACCTCGTGGGGCTCGTCGAGGGACGCGAGGCCAACGCGCCGTTCTATCCCGACAAGGTCCCCTACAGCGCGTACAACGCGTGCATACTGGACAGCGTGGAGTTCGATCCGATTCTGGACGTACCCGAATGATCGCACGGAGCTGAGCCATGGCCAACGAGTGGGAAATCAAGCGGCTGATCTGCGAGGTCGGCCGGCGGATGTATCAACAGGGCTTCGTCGCCGCGAACGACGGCAACATCTCCTACCGCCTCGGGGGCGGGCGGTACCTCTGCACGCCGACGGGCGTCTCGAAGGGCTTCCTCTCGCCGGAGGACATCGCCGTCGTGGACGATCAGGGCAAGCAGATCGGCGGCACGAAGCCCCGGACCAGCGAGATCCTCCTGCACCTGGAGATCTTCCACGAGCTTCCGGAGATCAACGCCGTCTGCCACGCTCATCCGCCGCACGCCACGGCCTTCGCCGTCGCCGGCATCGACGTGCCGAGCTGCATCCTGCCGGAGGTCGAGATCTGGATCGGCAAGGTCCCACTCGCCCAATACGACACGCCCGGCGGCAAGGACTTCGCAGAGACCATCCTGCCGCACCTGCGAAACAAGGCCAACACGATCCTGCTGGCCAACCACGGCGCCGTCGCGTGCGACAAGGACCTCGAGCACGCCTACTTCCACCTCGAGACGCTGGACATGTACTGCAAGATCCTGCTGCTGAGCAAGCAGATCGGCCAGGTCCGGCAGATCTCCGGGCCGAAGGTCCGCGAGCTGCTGGACATCAAGCAGCGGCTGGGCGTGCCCGACCCGCGCGTCGACGGCGAGGTCGAGATGTGCACGCTCGCCGGCAGCGACGAGTTCCTTCGCGGCTTCTCGACGCGGGCGATCCCGCAGCACACGCCCGACGCCGGCGGAAGCGGGCGGGGCAGCGGCATCGCCGACCAGCCGAGCCAGGCGGGCCAGCCGCAGCCGATGCCCAACGGGCTCCCGCGCTTCCCCGCCGTCGTCGCCGGGCGCGAGATCCCCGGCGGCGACTACCTCGGCTCCTCCAGCAGCGCCGCACGCCAGCGGGCACTGGAGGATGAGACCGAACGGCTCGTCCAGTTGATCACCGACAAGCTCGTCGAGATGGTCGCTTCGTCATAAGGATACCGACCGCCATGGAGAAATCGCTCGACGTCAAGCTCGCCGACATCCACGCGAACCCCGCCGGCTCCAACGCCTTCCTCCTCGCCGACGCGAAGGACGCGGACATGGCCTTCGGCATGGCCGGACCCGGCAGGAGCCCCGAGCACGCCGACGGCGGATTCCGCTCGCTGGCCGACTACCGCGGCCACATCCGCGAGAACACCCAGCAGGGCCTCCTCGACATCATGCTCATGAGCGTCTCCTCGAACGAGGTCCTCACCATCCGCGAGCGGATCTTCGACGGCTCGCCGGTAACGCCCGCCATCCGGGCCAACGACACGACGGACATCCACGTCGCCCGGGGCGCGTCGTACCCGAAGGTCCCGGCCCGGCCGTTCCGAACGGCCGTGCTCGACCACGCCCAGTGCGGCCGGCTGTGCGAGGATGACTCCCAGCGACACCTCGGCGCGAACCTGGGCCTGTTCAGCCTGACCTTCAACAACGACGTCGAGCTCGACCGGGCGATGCTCGAGGCCTACCGCCAGTTCCGCATCGAGGCCGAGCGGAAGGGCTTTCGCCACTTCCTCGAGATCTTCGCGCCCAACGCGCCGGTCAACCCGATCCCGCCGGACCAACTGGGCGGCTTCCTCAACGACCTGATCGCCCGCGCCCTGGCCGGCGTGGCGAGCCCGGCCAGGCCGATCTTCCTCAAGATGATCTACACCGGCCCAAAGGCCATGGAGGAGCTGGTCCACTACGACCCGCACCTCGTGCCGGGCATCCTCGGCGGCTCGGCCGGGACGACCTACGACGCCTTCAAGCTGCTGGCCGAGGCGAAGGCCCACGGCGCCCGCGCCGCGCTGTTCGGCCGGAAGATCAACAGCTCCGAGCACCAGCTCAGCTTCATCCAGTTCCTCCGCTGGGTCGCCGACGGCGAGATCTCGCCCGAGGAGGCGGTCCGCGCCTACCACGGCGTGCTCGGCGGGTTGGGCCTCAAGCCGGTCCGCCCGCTGGAGGATGACATGAGGCTCACCGAGGCGGCGCTGAGCTACGCCGGCTCGTCCACGGCGTTCAGCATCCCGAGGCGTCCGCCGCCCGCCGCGCAGCCCGCCGCCGTCAACGGCCAGCCGACCTATCCCACCAACCCTGACGGCACGCCGGACTTCGCCAACATGACCCCCGACCAGCGCCTCGCCTACCACCGCGCCCGCCTCGACAAGGCCATCGGATAGAGGTAGACATCCTTTTGCCGCGCGACGCCCACTTCGAGAGGCCCTTGCCGTCGAATAGGACGGCCGCGTCGGACGGCGGCCGACCGTTTCATTCGGTCGATCATGTTCCCCTTCCTCTCCAATGTGACAATCAAGTGATGGAGAGAAACCGTGCACCCCCGGCCCGCCCTTGTCCAGCCCCGCGGCGCCTTCGGCAAAGGCTCTGCACCCCCCAGTGCGGCATGATGCGGGAAAACCCCAAGCCCGACGCGGGGCTACGGCGACCCTGTTCAGGTCAACTTGCCGTCTTGCCGCTTGCTCTCCGGCGAGCGGCGCCCTAACGTCAGAGCAGAATCAGAGCGCCAACATGACGCCGGGCAAGGGACCTAGCCTTGTTGCCAACTTGGCGTACGCCCTCCCACCGAGAGGAGGACGGTCATCGGGTTCCCACTTCCAAGGGTCACGACGCTGCTCTGTGCGATTTGTTCTCGGTACGGCCTTGTATAGGCCGGGAAGGCAGCGTAGAATCCACAGCCAGGTCGAGCAGCGAGTCCCAAGTTGTCGGAGCTTGGCCCCGCTCGCGGGCCACGCATTGCAGGCTACCATGACGGACAGGATAGAGGTCAACTGGCAGGAGTCTGTGTTGTACTCGGAATGCACGTGGCACCAGCTCTCTCCGTACGTAGGGCGGATGAAATCCACGATGGCACGAGATCTTGTCGCTCAGTTCTCCGAGGCGGGGGACACGATTTACGACCCCTTCTGCGGTGCCGGGACCGTTGCTCTGGAGGCGTGGACCGCGGGAAGGAACGTTTTGGCAGGGGACCTAAGCCCTTACGCATGGGTGCTTTCCAAGGCCAAACTGTCTCCCCCGCAAGACCTTGCGGAGGCGCTCGCACGGCTAGAGCGGTACTGGGACTTGGCAAGCGAGGAGCAGAGGACCATTGATCTGCGGAAGGTGCCAAGGTGGGTGCGCCTATTCTACCATGCTGAGACACTTCGGGAGGCGCTGGGCATGAGGAATGTCCTGGTGCGCGGCCGCCAGTGGTTTCTGCTGGCCTGCCTGCTCGGAATACTTCACCACTGGCGCCCGGGGTTTCTGTCGTACCCATCATCACATACGGTACCGCACCTCATGGACAAGCGTTACCCTCGTTCTTCGCATCCGGATAAGTACACCTATAGGGAGACCCGTCCGCGGTTGTTGGCTAAGGTACGCCGCGCCTTCGCGAGGACGCCCGAGATCGACCGCCGACTGCGAAGGACGGTTGAGCGAAGAGATGCCACCTCTATTGCACCGAGCCGGGAGGTCCCTCAGCTCTCTGCCGTCATAACGAGCCCGCCATACATGAATTCCCTGTCGTATGCCCGAGACAATCGTTTGAGGCTTTGGTTCTTGGGTGTGACCGACCATAGACCGCTCGAAAGGAGGCTCTCTCCCAGACGAGAGCAGTTCTTTCGTACGATGCGCAAGCTGCTTCGCGTTTGGGCTGGGATTCTGCCGAAGGATGGGCCCTGTGTTCTCGTCCTGGGGTCTGTGCGACGAGGTGGTCGATACCACGATCTACCCAGCGAGATACTGGCGCTGGTTCGCCAGGGCGATTGTCAGTTTCGCGTTACGTCCGTCTGTAAGAACGTAGTCCCTGAGAATCGCAAGTCCTGGGTGAACTGCCGCTCAACGCGCCAGGACACAATTCTTGTTCTGAGGAAGAGCAGGTGACACGATGGGCCGCAAGTTGCCAGAGGATCTGCTGGCTCTCCTTGGCAAGAGGATCCGCGTGGGGGAGGTCGATTACGAAGTCCTTGAGTACTGCGGAAGCGGGAAGCGAGGGCATGTCCTCAAAGCCAAGCGCACCGATGGCCGGGAACGGGCGCTAAAGTTCATCGGCACCGAGAAGCGAGACGCCGGGTGGGAGCGGGAGGCGAGTAAGGCCCATCTCCTCGAACACCAGCCGAATACGGTGCGCTTCTATTATATGGCATTCCTTCGCCATTACGCAGTGATGGTGTTCGACTTCATAGAGGGGAGAAACCTCCGCGAACTCATCGAGATGGGGGATCTCTCTGTGGCTGATGTCGAACAGGTGCTATACAACCTGATCTTCTTCTGCCGGGACTGCCATAGGCAGGGGGTGCGGCACGGTGATCTCCATCCTGGGAACGTGATCTTCCGCAAACCCGTAATGGGACCACCTCGGCCACGCGAGGTGATGATAACCGACTTTGGGATCGGCCACACCGAGGCCGTTCTGAATCCGAAGGACGACCTGGCCCAGGTGGGCATCATCGCAACGCGGATGCTTCAGTCGATCCGACGCGAGAGCTTAGGCCAGAGCGACAGGGCGGTGTATGACGAGCTCTGTCGGGGGCCCGTTGTGAAGCGGCTTAGGGAGACATCTCCTCTAGAGAGGGGTGACCCCGAGGTGGCCATCGATAGCGTTCTCGCAGAACTCTCCGACGTCCGGGGACGTGCCTTTGCACCCGAATCGAGCCCCGCTCTGCAAACTCGGTTCGGCGATTACCTGGCTGGGGAGCAGCTCGGCAGCAGGTGGAAGGAGTGGGGCGAGCTTTTCGTTTCCGGGTTTCCTGGTTACGCTGACATCGTCAGCCAGAACACGACGGTACTTACTGGGACTCGTGGGTGTGGAAAGACGATCGTGTTCAGGCGGCTCTCTATGCTCCTTTCCGTCAGAGTTGGGCCCGTTGACGAAGGGCCTGCCGGATCACTGGTGGGTTTCTATGTGAATATGAACGACGTTGGTGACGCGTTTGTCTTCACCAAGGGAATGTCTCTGAGTGAGGATCTGGCGCGGAGGACGATCCAGTTTTTCCACCTTTGTCTTCTTGCGGAGATCGTCACGGTTGCAGCCATCGCAAGGGAGAAGGCCCCAGCCGAGAGACAAGGGGTCTACGACAAGGGCAACAAATGGCTCTTCGAGGTGATCGCTCCGCAGACTGGCCCCAGTGTTCTGTACCCCGGGCCGGGCTCGGACATGCGAACCGCGGCGACCCTGCTTGAGGCGGCGAAGGACGAAGTCAGGAGATCCTCGAAGCCGCCTTCTCAACTTGCGGCCCTGAGCGAGATCGACTGGCTGAAGCGGTTCGTCCCAGAGCTGCAATGTAGGATGCCTTGGATAGGAGACAGGCCGGTCTACTTCTTCCTTGATGACTACTCCCTGCCACGAGTTGGTGAGGCCATTCAAACAGCCCTAAACTCCGTGGTTCTTCAGCGATCCGACAGTTTCTTCTTCAAGATATCCACCGAATCTCCTTCCACTCTGTGGCGCAAGGACTACTCGGGGAAGACACTGGACGACACACATGACTTCGACCTCGCCGATTTGGGATCCCTCACGATTGACCTCTCCCATCAGACTCGCGAGGACTTTCTCGGTGAGGTCTTCCGACGTCGCCTGGCGCGGGAGGAGAGATTCCGCGGCCACGATCTGGCCGAGATGCTGGGTGAGTTCGGGCGAACCTGGGTGGACCTTGCTAAGGCCATCCAAGCCGGCGAACGCGTTCTCTATCATGGCCGGAAGGTCTTTGTGAACATGTGGTCGGGAGATACAAGGTCCATGGTCAGGATCGCCATGAGTCTCCTGGGGACACTGCCCGAGGATGGTGAACTGGCTCTTCCGATCCAGCCCGAACGGCAGGACAAGGTATTCCGAAACGCAGGTGGTGAGTTTCTGCATCTGTTGGAGGCGTGTACGAGGACGAGCAGATACGAAACAGTGAGCCTTCCTGGGCACATTACCTCCTGGGGGAAGCACCTCGTCAAGATAGCGGAGGCATTCAAGGAGATCGCCCTGCACGAGTTGCGAACCCGGACGGGAGGCAGAGAAGGGCGGGGGGAACCCAAACAGGCTTTCCGGATAGAGATAGTTGACCACTTCTCCTTGGCCGGAATCGAAAAGGAGCTCTATGAAGATCTCGTGCGCTATGGCGTTTTCCTGAGGGACGACCGAGGGAAGAGCATTCGCGGGGCCATCATCCCTCGCTTGTACCTGCGACGACTTCTGATTCCGTATTGCACACTGACTTTCTCAAAGATCGACAACGTGGCCATGAACGCTTATGCATTTAGGGCATTGCTGGTTGACCCAGAGCAGTTCGCAAAGAACTGGAAGCGGGAGCGAACACCCTATGTGATCAGGCAGAAGGAACTCGGATTCGAAGAGGCCTAGGGATGGAGCTTCCTGAATTGGAGAAAGTGGGCCGCATTCTCTTGCAAGAGGGTGAGGTATACATAGCGGCTGGCGGCTTTGAGGAACGTGTCTTTGCCTTTCCGCGTGTGCTGGAAGTTGCCGGCGGGACTGGGGCGGCAGCAGTCCTTCTGCGCTATCTGCCAACACACAAGGGCAATCGGCTCGAGGAGCTGCGCAAGGCGCTGTCCAGCAGAGAGCTTCGCGTTTGCACGATCTCCTACAACCGGTATGGACCCCATAGCTTCGACGGCGATCTCAGGGCTCGACTGATAGACCTTGGCGCAACCGCTGTATGTCTTGATGTGTCGGCGATGTCCCGACTCGCGATCATGTTGGCCGTTGATGTGGTTCGCGAGCTGAATCTCCCGTTGCGCGTTGTGTACGCCGAGTCCCATGATTACGCGCCAACCCGCGAGGAGTTCGAGGAAGCGAAGAACGCTGGGGAGCAGCACCTGCCGACATCCTTCATTCACACAGGCGTCTACGATGTCGTGCATGTCCCTTGCCTGTCCAGTGTTCAGATGCAGAATCGGGCAACCTTGCTGGTAGCCTTCGATTCCTTCAACGAGGCTTTGTGCCAAGCGATGGTCAACGTCATCAACCCCTCACGGTTCATCCTCGTCAACGGTCGCCCTCCTCGGGAAGAGTTGAGATGGCGAGAGGGCGCAACGGCATATGTGCACCACCTATTGAGGGAGGAGTGGTCGATCGAGAACGACAACGAACCTATGAAGACCACGAGTACCCTACGATACGAGGAGACCTATAGGCTCCTAGCGGATGTCTACTGGAAGTTCTCGGCAGATCACCGCATAGTCCTCGCCCCCACGGGCAGCAAGATGCAGACACTTGGCGCGTACCTGCTTCGTGCTGCGCACGAGGACGTGCACATCGAATACCCAACCGTGGAGGGTTTCTTCGCGGAGAAGTACAGTACCGGTGTCAGACAGAAGTGGGAGGTGCGTTTTGGGGCCATGAACGACTTCGTCACCAGGCTTTTTCTTGGCGAACGCGAGGACCACCTAGGCCTTCCCCGCGAAGTGATGGATACTGAGATCGACTGAGTCTTGGAGGAATCGGACGGCCGGACGCGGGGCTACGGCGCGGTGATCCAGGTGAGCCTGGCGTCCTTCACGGTGAAGCGCACGCTGAGGCAGGTTACGCCGTCGGCGCCCACCTTGAGCAGGCCGGGCCCGGTGGTCTGCTTGGTGTCGGCCGGCGGGAACTTGGGCACGGCGACGGTGTCGCGGACGGCCGCCGGCCTTCCCTTCACCAATCTGACCTGCCGGATGGGCTCGCCCGTGGTGAGCCTGACGACCTTGAGATAGCAGTGCTCCTCGCTCGTCGGGCCGACCAGGCGGCCGGATACGCTGTGCAGCAGCATGAAGGCGTATCCGCCCTGCTCGACCAGCCCCACCAGTCGCGTGCGGCCAAACGTCGGGATCGCGGTGCGCGGTTCGCGGTCCGTCCAGCCGCCCGTCCTTGCCAGGACCCTCATCTTCCCCGACGGGAGCGACGTGTGCAGGATCAGGAGGCCGGGCTCGGCCGGCTCGAGCCGGCCTCCGAAGCCGAGCTTCGGCACGGCGTGGACGAGATAGCCTTTGTCCTTCCAGATGACCTTCGGCTGGGGCGGGGCCGCCACGCCGCGCCGGGGTGCGGGCACGCCAACGACGGACGCGGGGATGAGCGCCGCGCCGACGAACGCCACGGCAAGTGTCTGTCGCATGGTTCGCCTCCTTCCGGGGGGATTAGACGCGCGGCGCCGAGGGAGGTTCCGAAGCGGGCCTTTTCGAGGGGGTCGATGGAATCCGTTTTCATGCCTGCGGCCTGGCTGGTATTATATGCACGTCAGACTGCCAGGGAGGTGCAGGATGAGAGAGCATTCGCGGCATCGGGGCATCCACGTGCCATTCGCTTCCACGCGCGTCGGCCTTGCGGCGGCGCTGGCGGCCGTGCTTCTGGCCGCCGGCGGCTGCGAGCAGCCGGTCAGTCCCGAGGCGAGGCAACTGGTGACCGACAGCAGGGCCGCCTACCAGCGCGGCGACGATGCGGCCGTCCTGCGCGACACGACCGCGTTTCTGGACGGCCACGCCAACTCGAAGCTGGCGGACGTGGCGTATTACCTTCGCGGCCTGGCGCGCTGCCGCCGGAACGACCTGGCCGGGGCGAAGTCGGACCTGAAGGCGGCGGCGGCGACGGCCCAGCGGAAGGACGTGCGGGTCGGGGCCCTCAAGGCGCTCGGCGACCTGGCCTTCGACGAGGACGACATGAACTGGGCCGAGGACCTATTCCGCCAGGCGCTGGCCGAGGCCGAACCGAAGAAACAGCCCATCGACGAGATCCGCTACCGCCTCGGCTGCGTGCTTCAGCGCAAGGGCCGATGGAGCGAGGCGGACGAGCAGTTCGACCGCGTGGCGCACGTCTTCGCGGGCACGGAGGCCGCCCGCCGGGCCGAGCGCAGACTCCGCTGCCTCGCGTGGACCGTCCAGGCCGGGGCGTTCGCCGGCAAGAAGCTTGCCGACGCCGACGCGGCCCGGCTGCGGACGAAGAAGCTCTCGGCCGTCGTCCGCCCCGTCACGGCGGGCGGGAGGTTGCGGTTCGTCGTTCAGGTCGGCTGGTACGACAGCTACGAGCGTGCCGCGGCGGCCCTGCCGTCCGTCCGCCGCCACCGCAGCGACGCCTTCGTCACGCCAACGCGGTAAGGCCTGATGCGGAACGGATGGGCCGGCGGTGCGGGCCGGCGGAGCCCGGCCTCCTCCAACCCCGAGCCCCGAAGGGGCGTAAGGAACTTGTGTAGTGGGACTTATCTTTCGCCCCTCCGTGGCTCTGTGTTGGGGGGACCGCCTTCCGTGGGCTGACGCCCACGGCCAAACCTGCCTGCCGGCAGGCAGGTCCTTTCGGCCCGCCGGGCCTCGTCTGTAGACTCGTGGGTTCCCGAGACTCGCATGCACTGTTACGTGGGAACTATCGTTTCTGAACCAGGCCATCTTTTGTCTACCGCAGAGGCACAGCGCAGCCTGCGGCCGCAACCGAATGCTCAATGTCTAATGCTCAATGTTCAATGCTCAATGCTTACTGACGAATGTCGAATGCTGCTGGGCGCCTTGGCGGCGGCCTGCCGCCCAGGAAGCCCCAACGGGGCGAAAGGATCTGCCTGCCCGCAGGCAGGTTTGGCCGGGCGCTTGAGCCCTTGTCATTACCCACATCTTGCGGGTCGGGCCCTGGCGCTCAAGGTTGTTGTGTAACAGGCCACGGCCCTGCCTGCCGGCAGGCAGGGCCGTGGCCTAACACGACAGCGCCGCTTACGCCGGAACGGCGGCCAGCGACGAGCTTTCAGCTATCAGCTACTGCCTACCGGCAGGCAGGTTCAGCACAAGAAGCAACGCACGTCCGGCTGTGGCTGAGGGCTGAGAGCTGATAGCTGAAAGCCTTCGACGAACGGAACTCCCTGTTCTGACGTATGTAACCGAACGGACTCAAGGCCAAGTGGCGCTGTAGTGTCAAGGCCGAGCTCGCCGGGCCGTGGGAGATCGGGTGGTCACTTCCGCCACGGCGGGCGGCTCGGGGGAATGCCGGACTGCGATGCATCGGTCCGGTCTCGCCGTGAGCTTCCGGGCGGTTCCGTCCGGCCAACGGATGACCACCGTGATCGGACGCGCGTGTGTGCCCAGGCCGAAGTGCAGCGCGAGGTCGTTCTGATTGCCTTCGCCCGTGGCCCCCTCGACCTGGCGCGTCAGGGTTCGGCCACCCAGGCCGATGCGCACCTGGGCACCGATGGCATCCCGGTTGACGCGCCGGCCATCCCCCGCCAGACGAACCTTGAGCCAGTGCCCGCCCCGCAGCCCGTTGCGATAGAGCCGCCCGCCCGTGAGAAGGTCGAGGTCTCCGTCGTTGTCGAAGTCGGCCCAGGTCGCCTGGTGAAGACAGGGGTCAGGGCTTGATTCTTTGCTTTTCGCCTCCTTGGAAGACAGGGGTCAGGGCTTGATTCTTTGCTTCTTGCCTCGTCGTGTCCTGCGCCGCCAGAGGATCGCGACATGCTCGTGGGCTCAAGTTCATCTCGGGAATCCTGGTGGAGATGCCGCCGACTTTCCGGGACAATATGAGGTGCTGGTGTGACCCATCGGCGGAACAGACCGGTGCGGCTCATCGAGCCAATCCAGGCACAAGGGGAGTGACCATGCGAGCTACAAGGACTGTAGGGTGCGCAGGTCTGCTTGCGCTGGTATTCGCGCCGGGCTGTGTCTCTGCGGAAGCCCGCCGAGCCAACAACGAGCTGTTTCGGGCGGCAGAGCGGGGAGATCTTGCCGCCGCCTCCAAGGCCCTGGCCGGAGGCGCGAACGTGAATGCCACACACCCCGTCCTGGCCGGCCCCCCAACCGCGTGCAGCCCCGACAGTTTCGCAACGACGCCGCTGCACGCGGCCGCCGCGGCCGGGCGCAAAGATATGGTCGAGATGCTCATCTGCAAGGGGGCGAAGGTCAACGCCCGAGACGGGAAGGGGCGGACGGCCCTGGCCTTGGCAGCCGCAAGCGGGCGCAGGCAAATCTTCTGGTACGCCTGGCCCCATCCGCCCACGTGGCCGGGCGCCAACCCCCCGACGAGCGGGCCGGAGGATTACGCAGAGATTGTCAGACTGCTCCTTGCCCGCGGGGCGAAGGCCAACGCGACCGATCGGGAGGGGAGGAGCCCGCTGTTCGCCGCCAGCGCCAGCGGAAACGGGCAGATCGTCGAGCTTCTGCTCGCCAACGGTGCCAAGGTCGATGCTCGCACGAAGCAGCACTACGCGCCGCTGCACTCGGCCGTTGGCGGAGGGCACGAGAAGATCGCCGCGCAGCTCATCGCAAACGGAGCCGACGTCAACGTGGTGTCGAAGTCGATCTTCAGAGATCGGCCGGGGCACACGCCGCTGTACTTCGCCTTCAAGGCTGGACACCTTGCGGTCGCCGAGCGTTTACGAAAGGCCGGGGCGAAGCTAAGCGGTTCCGAGCAGGCGAGGATCAACCTTCTGCTGTGCGTGGCCGCCAGCAAGGGCAAGGTGGACATGGCCAAGGACGCCCTGGCCAAGGGCGCCGATCCCAACGGCCGGCGAGCGCCGAAGGGATGCGCGCCGCTCCACGAGGCGGCCAGGAACGGCGACAAGCCCATGGCCGAGCTGCTCATCGCGGCCGGGGCGGATGTCAACTCCCGCGGGGCCGGATCGACGCCGCTGCATCAGGCCGCCTACCACGGCAAGAAGGAACTCGCAGAGCTCCTCATCGCCCATGGGGCGGATGTCAACGCCAGGGACGTTGACGGGCAGACGCCTCTGTGGCGGGCCGCTTCGCGCGTTGAAATGCTCAAGCTGTTGATCGCCCGCGGGGCCGACGTCAATGTCAGAGACCGCCAGGGCAGAACGCTGCTGAGTAGGGTCTCGCGCCGTGACGTCTTCGATCTCCTCCGTGCCTCGGGTGCCGTGAAGTAGCCTCGATGACCGCGTCCACCTGCGAGCGCCCGGGCAGCGTAGCCCGGGCGCCCTTGCTTCCGCGGCCGTCAGTGGCGATAGAAGACGGTTGTGTTATACGCCGAACCCCCGCCGCCCGAAGAAGCGCTTGACCAAAAGTAGAAAACCAAGACCTGACCACGAACCCCAGAAGTCCAGGCGGTCGGCCAAGACCTGCCCGCACTGCGGCAAAGAGCTCACCGAGTGGCCCGGCATCTTCGCCTCCGCCGCACCACCGCCAACCCGCCCAACGCCAGCCCCGACGTGCGTCGGGACTTCCGCTTCGGCTCACTGCCTTCGCCTTCGCTTCAGCAGGACCGGTGCGGCTGCGCCGCATATGAGAAGCAGCGTGGCCGGCTCGGGGATGTAGCTCAGCGTGCCGGTGGACGGCTCCAGTTGCCAGTCGATGGGGGTGTGGATGGTCGCGGCTGCGAGCGTCGCGGCGAGGTCGGCGCCGCCGGTCGGGTCGAACAGGTTGAAGGTGTCCAACGTGCTGGGGGTGAAGGCGGGGTCGAATACCACGTCCACGGTGCAGCCGGTCAGGTCCACGTGCTCGCCGATCATGCACAGATCGCTGTTCGGGACGGCCGAGCCGACCTCGACTCGGACCGTGCCGCCGCCGGCGCCCGCGCTCAAGTCGCCGGTGAGGTCCGCCCCGCCGGCCAGGTGCAGCACGCCGCCATCCAGCATGATCTCGCCGATGGACGTCACGTCCAGCGGGCCGACGCACTTCAGGGTCGACCCGGCGTTCACGTGGACGGCGCCGCCCGCCAGGTGACCGACCTGGGTGGTCGCCTGCGATGTCCAGTTGCCGCCGTTGAGGTTCACCGTGCCGCTGCTGTCGGAGAAGAACCCGACGTTCACCCTTTCCTCGGCGACCCACGACGCGTTGAGATCGACGTTGACCTCGCCGGCGCCGTAGTGGCCCACGTGGACGTAGCTCCGGCTGGTCCACACGGCCCCGTCGTGGAGGTTGACCGCACCGTTGGCGTCGCTGTCGGCGCCGATGTAGCACGAGCCGGCCACGCGCCAGGTGCTGTGGGTCACGTTGACGGCGGCCTCGGTCGAGCGGGCGTTGCCCAGGCCGACGTGATCCTCGGCGACCCACGCGGCGCCGTTGACGTTCACCGTGGCCTTCGCGGCAAACGAGTACCCCAGCCAGACGCGCTGCGGTGTGGTCAGGGTCGCCCCGTTGGTCACGTCCACGCCGGCGGCCTCCTGGGAGGTGCCTCCCACGTACAGTCCGGTGTCATCGCCCGAACACGGGTCGACGACCCGCCAGTCGCCGTTGGCCGCGTGCGAGGGATACACATCGCCGCTCGTCTCGATGTCAAAGGCGCCCGGCGCGTCGGGCGCTGCCGCGGCGATCAGAACACCGGCAAGGGCAACGGCGTTGAATCTCCGGATTGACATGAGCATTCTCCTCCGGCCCGGGGACCCCGGCACCCACCGGCCGTGTCCCCTGAGCACCACAGACCATTGTACCCGAAACTGTGAGGCGGGCAAGGCAGAAACCGGCCTGGCCGCAGCGATGGACCGGGAGATAAGCAAAGGCAACTCCCGGCCGGGACTCAAAAAAATATAGACGGCTGTCTATTTTTGGCCTTGACAGAAAGCAGACGGGCGTATATATTGACGAAAGGACGTGACGATCTCGACGGACACCCCGATCGGGACGGACAAGGACAGCGGCGACCGAGAGAACGGAGGTGAGAGCGAGTGCTCCGGAGCGTTCTCACCTGAGACGCAAGGGCGCCCCGGCGGAGAAATCGCGAGCGAAGCCGGACGCCTGACTGGAAGTGAGACCCGCCGTGGGGCTCACAGTAAGTCTGTGCCGAAGTTCCTCCGGGAACGACGTAAGAGGAGTATGGTGATGAGAAGTTTTCTGTTGACGATGGTGATTGGTCTGGTGGCTGTGGTCGTGAGCACCTCCCTGCTGGCCGGCAACGGCAATGGCCCGGGCGACGGCACCGGCCCGATCTGCTGCCAGTGCGAGGAGCCGGTCGATCTGAACGACGACGGCATCTGCGACATCTGCGACGGCGTCATCTGTGACGGCGACGGCCCCAACGGCCCCAACGGGCCCGGTGACCCCAACGGCCCCAACGGCCCCGGTGACGGCGACGGCCCCAACGGCCCCAACGGCGACGGTGACGGCGACGGCGAGCCGGACCGCGATCGCGACCGCAACCGCGACGGCGGCTGCAAGTAAGCCCTAGAGCACTTAACGGGAGAATGTAGCGGCTCTGGTCGAGCGAGGACAAGCCTGGCAAGGAAGGCGAAGCAGGCGATGCCGTAGCATCGTCGATGCAGCCTGACGCCGCCAGGCGAAGCCGCAGCCGGCCAGAGTGCTACAGGATTCCGTTAAGTGCTCTAACTGGCCGCACGAACGGATCGGGGCGGCGGGTGATGCGATCCCGCCGACCCCGGTCCTGCTCGTCCCTGACGGCATCCAGTCACGGGGCGGGGTTACGGGGGCATCAGGTTCCGGGGGTCCCCGAGGCATCATACGCAAGTTCGCTTCGCCTTCGGCTTCCGGCCGCTACAGGAACATCCGCGAGGCCTGAAAGGCCGCCATCTCCATCACCCGCACGATCCGCCCCAACGCGCGCACGAAGCGCCTCTACGCCAGACACTACGCCCAATACCGCCGCCTCTACCCGGCCCTCAAGGCCGAGTTCGCCCAAATCGCGAAGCTGTAGCACCCGCGCGCCGTCGAGCCCCGTGCTCGTGGGACGGTCGCATGAGTCCCTCACACAGAACTGGGTGGGATGCCCAGGTAGGTGTTTCGGTCTATCCAGGGAGTCTATCGACTAGGGCGCCTGAACGCCCTGGAGGAAAGGGCATCACGTTCCCAGACCGGCCGAGGCCGACCCCGCTCTGCCGGCCCGTGCCCAACTTGCTGCTTGTGCACGGCGGCGACCGAGTCTCGATGGTCGGTCGGCTGATGCTCGCCGGGCAGCCTCTTGCCGCTGGACCTACTGAGCGCGCCCTGCTAACATGGAGATATATGCAGGCGCTCACAATTCAGAAGATCGACAAGGATCTCCATCTTAGATCCGTTATCGCGCTGGGCCGGGCGAATAAGAAGACGCTCGGGCTGTTCCCTGACGAGGCATTCTCGCGCTACGCGGCGGAAGGCAGGATTCTTGTTGGGGCCGACGAGGCGGGTGAGTGTGTGGGTTACCTCCTGTACGACAAGACGCGAGGCACATACGTAATCGTACATCTGTGCGTGGCAGAGACCTGCAGAGGGGCGGGCGTTGCGGAAGCGCTGGCCAAGAGCCTGGTCGACCTCGGGATTGCCAACGCCGTCAGGGGTATAAGCCTAAAGTGCCGGCGTGACTATCGAGCAGCATCGCGATTGTGGAAAAAGCTCGGTTTCGTCGCCCAAACCGAGGTCCGGGGGCGCAGCAAGACCGGCCGCAAGCTGGTCTACTGGTGGAAAAACCTCAAGAACACCAATCTGTTCGCAGCAGCCGCCGACTTCCTTCGGGAGAGAGGAATCACCGCCGTTCTGGATGCAAACGTCTTCTTTGACATCATGGAACCGGAGGAGACCGCCGCCAACATACCGTCCAAGGCTCTGCGTTCAGACTGGTTGGTGGGCACCGTCCATCTCTGCGTCGTTGGGGAGCTGTTCAACGAGTTCCTCGACCAGGGAGATGAGCAGAGAAGACAGGCGAACAGAGACTTCGCCACAGAATACTTCAGCATCCTTCCCTACGATGGCATCAGGTTCGATCAGGTATGCTCCGAGCTTCGCCCGCTGTTCGCCCACAACGTGTCTGACCGGGACCGGGCCGATCTCCGGCAAGTGGCTGGCGCGATCGCCGCAGAAGCGTCATTCTTCGTGACGAGAGACAACGGCATCCTCAAGCAAGCCGAAGAACTGTACGAGAGGTACCGTCTTGCAGTGCTTCGTCCGGCCGACCTAATCACCCGGCTCGACGAGAACGTTCGCAGCAGCGAGTATCAGCCTGTCCGATTTGCGGGGGCACGGATTTCCCTTGGCTTGGCGAGCCACGCAGACAGAGACGCCTTGGTTAGTGCATTCCAACATTCGGACGCTGGTGAGACGAAGGTCCAGTTCGTCAGGAAGCTCGACCGCTGGCTATCGCAGCCGTCCACCTGGCGGTGTTCCTACATCGCCGGCGGGGAAGGCCGTCCCTTGGCACTTTCTGTCGAGGGATGCGAAGATGGCACGATGGGCCAATTCGACGTCCCTTTGCTGCGCCTCGCGAGGGATCCACTCTCCTCCACACTTGCGTATCAGCTTGTGAAACGGCTGGTGATCTCCGCAGTTCAGCGACAATGCCATGCTACGGCCATAGGTGACGAGTACCTTCAGCCGGAACTGCTTTCAGCGCTTCAGTACTTCGGGTTCTTCTGGACCGGGGACTTCTACTGCAAGCTCGGGATGCCGCTTGTGGCTCAGGCCGAGGAGATCGCCGGAAGGATCAAGGTAGCGAACGAACAGCTTCAACAGGAGGGGTTAGCTGAGTGGATCGACGATCTTTGCGAACCGCGCAATCTCCACAACGTCGAGTGGGCATCACTGCAGGAGCACTATCTTTGGCCAGCCAAGTTATCCAACGCCCGTATCCCATGCTATATCGTCCCCGTACAGCCCCAATGGGCGATGCATTTGTTCGACGAGGCCATGGCCGAGCGAACGCTTTTCGGCCGAGAGCAGAGGCTGGCACTGAACGTCGAAGCCGCCTACTACAGCGGCGCGATCGGGAAACCAGCGGTGCCTGCCCGCATCATGTGGTACGTGAGCGGGAAGCGGGGCAGGAACGGAGGTATGAGGCTGCGCGCTTGCTCCAGGTTGGTAAGCGCTGATAGTGGCCCCCCAAGCGAGTTGTACCGGCGCAACAAGCACCTAGGCATCTACTCCTGGCCACAAGTATTCGAGGCTGCTCATCGCGACCTTGAGCATCGCTTGATGGCCCTTCGCTTCGACGACACGGAGGTGTTTACGCGACCGGTGCACTGGGACGTTTTCCAGCCTTTGCTCCAAGACGCAGGCATCAGAACCTTCCTGCGCAGGCCTACTCCGGTCCCAAGTAGCGTTTTCCTTAAGCTTTACAAGATGGGAACCCGATAGGTCCATCATGCGCGAGTCAGCAGGTGCGTTGTTGCTGTCGATCCACCCGGAATATGCCGGGGCGATTTTCTCGGGAACCAAGAAGATTGAGCTCAGACGTAAGCGTCCGCGCATCTCGCAGGGCAGCCGGGTCCTGGTCTACGAAACGGCCCCCACTATGGCGCTTGTCGGCGCCTTCGAGGTAGCGGGCGTGTTGAAGGGGGCACCGGCAAACCTCTGGGCCAAGGTACGCACCGGAGCCGGGGTCACACGGGAGTGCTTTAACGAGTACTTCAGCGGCATGCCAGAGGCGTTTGCGATAGAGGTAAGCGAAGCATGGCTGTACCCCGAGCCTGTCTCGCTCCAAAGGCTTCGAAAGATCCTGCCGGGGTTTCATCCGCCACAGGGCTTTAGATATCTGCATCGCTGCGAAATGGAGCGCGCCGGTATACCCTTGCGGAAGCCCGCACGCCTGCGACTGACATAGTGATTGAAGGCGTGCTGGTCGCCGTTCCGGGGCAAGTGGAACTACCTCGAAGCGCCCGGAGTTCCGGGGGAATCACACTCGACTTCGCTTTGCCTTTGGCTTCGGGCCAACCTTCCGGGAGAGGGCCGCCCGGCCCAGCACTGGAAGCCGTGGGCTGCTGCATGGCGAGACAGGACGCCGTGATCCGGACGGGCGCCCCGACATCGACTGCCCTGAGCTCGGACTTGCGGGGAGGGCAAACTCAGGTAGACTGTTGATGAGCTTCCAGCAGTTATCCATCAGCCTTCGGCAAGAGCAGAAAGGTCCGGGAAGCTGTGGCTGAGAGCTGATAGCTGACGGCTGACGGCTCCTCTGCTTCGCGCGAGCCGGGACAAGGAGACTACCATGAAGGGCGATGCAACGCTGTGGTGTGCGGCAATCGTGCTGTCTGTGGCGGTCATGGGCGGCTGCGGGACGCCGGGCGAGATCCCCGCCGGCAACTGGGCCGGAGAGGGCACCTACGTGGATTACGAGGGCGTCTTTACCGGCGAGAAGCCCACGCCCGAGGAGCGCGCCGCAAGCCGCACTTACGAAACCACGCTGAAGATCGCGAAGAGCCGCGCGTTCGGCCGGGAGGCGCTGCTGATCGACATCCACTCCCGGCGCGGCAAGCTCTTCAACGTGCCGGGCGACGAGACCAGGCTGAGCGGCGTGCTGGTGATGCTGCGGACTCTGCCCAACGGCAGCGCCCTGTACGCCGCCTTCGACGCCAACGCCGTCAAGTCCGCGGGGGCCTCTGCCGGCCTGCCGCCCGAGACGCTCGCGGGGGCCACGTCCGTGCGGACTGAGCGGGGCCTGGTCCTGCAAATGCACTACAACCGGCCCGGCCGGGACGACGGCGTGTTCACCGACACGTTCCACTTCCTGCCCGGGCGCATCATCAAGACCGGCAGCTACGCCGTCGGCAGCGGACCCGAAGACCGCAGGAAGCTGGTACGCGTCTGGTGGGTGGAGGAGCTTAGCCCCGCTCGCTGAACGCACAGCGGGCACTGCGGGGGGCCGCGGAGAGCTGTCGAAGCGGCGTGCACGACGGGATTGCGGCGACCCCGGCAGAAGCAGAGGTGTACGATCGCCCCATCCGGGGCTCCTGACTTGACGATAGCTCCCAGGGCTTGCCCGCCTTCGGCGGGCGGCGCCCTGGGCTAAGACCGCGCCGCCCCTGGCGGGGCGGATCCCAAGACACCGACGGAGGAGCCCCGGCAGGGGCGATCGTGCGTAGCCCCGGGTGCAGTCCGCCCAAGGCGGACAAACCCGGGGAAACCGGGCCAAGGCCAAACAGCCCCGGATGGGGCGACCGTGGAACCAGCAGGCCGTGTGCCACAACCTTGTCGTGCACCGCCGAAGGGCAGCCGCCCTCGAAAGCCTGGCGAAGGATCGGGCGAGCGTGTACCCTACGTATGGGATCGTCGTGTGCATGTGCGCGCGATTGGCGAGTCTCAGGGAGGCCCTGTGACATGGCCGCGGAGTTCCGAGGCAACCTGAAGACGACCGGCATAGGCAGCCTGCCGATCGCCGAGCCTGAAGAGGCGGTCTCGTTCGTGCTGGACGCCGGCGTGTCGATCCCGTTCTGGCCGCAGTTGCCCAAGCGGGCGTTCATCGAGCGGATGGTCCCGCAGTTCAGCGAATTCATGCCGTGCGTGCGGATCGACGCGGCCCAGGGGCGGATCGACTTCGACGCGGCCGACAAGTACCAGCACCTGGAGGGCTTCTACGAGGCGTTCCTCTCGGAGGACCTGGCGCCGTTCGCGTTGAGCGAGGACGCGGCCGCCGGGTTCTACGCCTTCGAGCGGCGTGCGGCCGGGCGCACCTGGCCGATCGTCAAGGGCCAGGTCACCGGGCCGGTGACGTTCTGCACGGGCATCGCCGACGCGGACAAGCGGCCGCTCTACGCCGACGCCGACCTGCGCGACGCGGCGGTCAAGCTGCTGACGCGGAAGGCCCAGTGGCAGATCGAGCGTCTGCGGCCGCTGGCCTCGGAGAGGGTGATGATCTTCCTCGACGAGCCGATCCTGGCGGCCTACGGCTCCAGCGCGTACCTGGGCATCTCCGAGGAGGACGTCTGGGGGCTGGAGGGCGAGGTGATCCGGGCGATTCGCGAGGCGGGCGGCCTGGCCGGCATGCACGTCTGCGGCAACAGCGACTGGGGCGTCATGATCGAGACGGGCCTGGACGTGCTGAGTTTCGACGCGTGGCAGTACGGCCCGACGATCGCCCTGTACGTCGAGCAGGTCCGCGCCCTTCTCGACCGCGGCGGCTGCATCGCGTGGGGCGTCGTGCCGACGGTCACGGTGGCCGACGCGGACCTCGACGCCGTCGCCCGCCGCCTCGACGAGTGCCTCGACGCCCTCACCGCCAAGGGCCTCGACCCGGACGAGCTGCGGTCGGCCTCCCTCCTGACGCCCGTCTGCGGCACCGGCTCCATCCCGTTCGAGAACGCCCAAAAGACGTTCTCCCTCCTGCGCGAGCTCGGGGAGATGGTGGCCGGATAGGTCCGGTTCCGGAAGCCGGCGCCCTGGCTGAGACCGGGGCAGCAGCTACGGAGATGCCGTGCACCCGTTGACTGGGGTGTGGTCGGTTTTCAGTGGCAACACCCGGTGTCTTGGCCACCGCCGGGTTTATCCCGGCGGGGCCATGACTGACGTCCAGCGCGCAGGCGTCTGCTCTACCAGGCCACCGTCGGGCACGCCCCGGCGGGGCCATGACTTGTCAACCGAGCACAACCGGCCCTGGGCCAGTCGTCGCCCCGCTGGGCCAAGCCCGACGGCGGCGTGGACGGGCGGCAATCCGCGCTGGACGCCAGTCATCCTCCCGCCGGGACGAGCCCGACGGTGATCCCAAGGTCACAGGCGCCACCGCCATCCGACCGCACCCGTTCACTGGCTCTTTGCGTTTTGCCCTTGAAACTGCGCCGGAGCCGCCCGACAATGGCCATACGCCCCTGACCTATTGCTTGTCAGGCCCCGGGCCTCTTCGGATGCCCGGGTTTCTTTTTGCCAGCGGCAAAAGGGGAGATACCATGCGTTACTGTGTCTACATCGACGGCTTCAACGTTTACTATGCCTTGAGGGAAGCGTTCCCGCAGTATAAATGGCTGAACTATCGCAAGCTGGCGGACAGGAGAGGACGAAATGGCTGAGAGACGGGTTGGGATCATGGGCTCGGGCGGATGGGCGAATCACTACGGGATCGCGCTGGCGGAATCGCAGACGTGCATGCTGGTGGCCGTCGCGGGCGGCAGCCGGGCCGGCAAGTACGCCGAGAAGCACGGCATTCGGCGGGCCGAGTCCGTCGAGTCGCTGGCGGCGGCGGACGACGTCGAGGCGGTGGTCGTCGCGACGCCGCACGGCTACCACGCCGACGGCGCCGCGGCCGCCCTGGCGGCGGGAAAGCACGTGCTGGTCGAGAAGCCGATGGCCACGAGCCTGGCCGACTGCGACCGGATGATCGAGGCGGCCGCCAAATCCGGGGCGACGCTCCGCGTGGCCCACTCCCGGCGGTTCTTCCCGCTGGTCACCGAGGCGAGGCAGGTGCTCGCCTCGGGAGAGCTCGGGCGGATCCTCATGATGCGCCAGACCTTCTGCCACAACGCCCGCGGCTTCGGCGCGGCCGAGGGCCGTTGGACGTCCGACCCGAAGCTCAGCATGGGCTTCTTCATCGGCTACGGGTGTCACCAGCTCGACATGGTCATCCACCTGGCCGCCAGCCGCGTCAGCGAGGTGGCCGGGGCCTTCGGGAACTACTGGGCCGACAGCCCCATCGAGAACTGCGGCGCGATGTTCCTGCGGTTCGCCAGCGGCGCCTACACGACGTTCTGGGAAGTCTGCTCGATGCCGCGGGAGCTGGAGACCTGGCCGCCGTTTGCGGGCATGTGCGAGAGCAACGAGATCGTCTGCGAGCACGGCCTGATGCTGCTGGAGCCGTACGGGCGCCTGTGCGTCCGCGGCGCCGACGAGTGGCAGACCGTCCGCGAGCTGCCGCACAAGGAGGCCGACCCGATCCACACCTTCCTCGCCCAGGAGGTCGAGTGCCTCTTCCGCGCCGCCGACGGCCAGGACGCCTCGCCCCTGGCGACGGCTGAGGAGGGCCGGCACGTCGTGGAGGTCTGCCTGGCGGCCCTGGAGTCCTCGCGGACCGGCAGGGCGGTGCAGTTGGCCTAGTACACCGTCAACTATGAACTTATGGGTTCGCCGGGCGGCCACAGAGGCACTGAGGCTCAGAGAAACCGTTTGGCCAAAGACAAGAATCATAACGACTTGCTCTGAGTCTCTGCGCCTCTGCGGCGACATCACAGGACGTACTGCCACCGACAGTTTGGATATTGACATAGCACCAGGGCCGCGCGGGCCGCCAGGTGCGGCAGAATCCGGGGAATCTCATTCGCAGAGCGTGCCCCCCGGAGCTCCGGGGGCAGGATGAGTGGTCAAGGGCATTTCCCTGCTTGGTTTCGTCCGCGGCATCGGGTATATGCTCTATCGGTTCCCCGCGTCGCGCCGACGCGGGTAGAGAGGCAATCGAGCGAAGTGCCGGGATGAGATCAGGGAAACAGGACCATGGGAGAGCCGGTTCTGCGAAAGCCCCCCCTGGCATGGTGGGCCGGCGGGCTGCTGGGCATCGGCTTCGGCAAGAAGACGCGGCCGGAGATCACCGGCACAAACGCGGCCCGGTGGGTGATCCCGATCGTCGCGATCGGCACGCTGGTGCCGTGGTTGACCCGCCCGCCGCGGGCGGCCACACAGTGAGCGACATTTTTTTCTGGCGCTACGCTAATCCTTTGTTTACAATGACTTATG
>CAYRVX010000050.1:0-48786 GCA_964427875.1 uncultured Planctomycetaceae bacterium | reverse complement strand
GCCGCAGGTGTGGTGTTGGCAACGAGATACCGCTGCCCTATCTACGGAACTTCGGTTTAGACGCTGACAGCTTACAGACACCAAACGCCCCCAGGCGGGCCATGATGAACATGCGGCTGACCTCGCCCGGGGGCGAACTTCGCGCCGGCCGGCCGCACGCAGGTCTACGGGCTGCCCATGTCAGCGAATCATCGCGCCAGCAGGGACCGCAATCGCCTGGGGAGCAACTGGCCCCTGCACAAGGACAGGACGTCAACGTGAGGCGCCGGCGAGACGCCTTCCGCGACGGACCGGACTTCCGCCTCGATGCCCTCTGGGATCCTGGTGGTCGGCACGTCGAGAGAGGTCTGTGTCGCTGCGGCCGACGGCAGCACCGCGAGCGTGTCGGCGGCGGCCGGCTTCGGGGCCGGCGGCGGGAGAACGTCGCCGTAATGGAACCTCACGAGGGCCCGGTCGATCACGTTGACGACGCCGTCTCCGTTGACGTCGGCCAGCGGGTCGTAGTTGCCCCAGCCCAGCACGCCGCCGTACCTGTCGCGGACGTATTGCCTGTCGAGCAGGTCCACGACGCCGTCTCCCGGGCCGACGTCACCGATCAGGACGTCCAGCTCGAAGGTCCAGTCCCCTCCCGGCGCGCCGTCGCCCGAGGGGAAGACGTCGGGCTCGCCGTCGCCGTCGAGCGCGTTGCCCGCAATGTCCCGCACGCCGCCCGCGCCGCCGTCCAGAACAAGCTGGTATCGCCCCAGGGGGAAGTACATGGCGGCGTCCCATGTCAGCGTGCCGGTCCCGCTGCCGCTCGGACCGGTCAGCACCGGCGCCCCACCGGTCACCGTCAGGTCGTCCGCGGCCGCCAGGACCGGCTCGTCGAACTCCATGACGAGGCGGTCGATGACGGC
The DNA here is from genome assembly GCA_964427875.1 of uncultured Planctomycetaceae bacterium. GTDB lineage: Bacteria > Planctomycetota > Phycisphaerae > SM23-33 > SM23-33 > CAYRVX01. The sequence continues at coordinate 47,890 of CAYRVX010000050.1, read as the reverse complement.
CCAGGGGGCCGTCCGCTGGCTTCGCCCGTCGGTCCAGACGGCCGAATCCACCATGCCCAGGACCCATCGTGAATCCGTGCTCGAGAGGCCGAAGGCGCTCACGCGAGGCGCCTGCGCATCGATGGTAATCTCCACGCCGGGCGAATCGCCCGACTCGGACATGCCCGGCTCGGTCTGCCGGGCCGTGATCGTATGGACGCCGTCGGCCAGCACGGTCACCGCGTCGGTCGTCACGACCGTCACCGGGAAGGCCGGGGCCGTGCCCGTCCCGATCAGCACGCCGTCGGCGTAGACCGCCACCCGGGAGCCGGCGATCGTTCCCACAACGTAGAATTGCAGAGACCGCAGCGGGCCGCTGTTGTTCAGGTACGTCACGTTGTCGCCCGGGACACCCGTGTCGTACTCCGACCTCAGCGCGACCGACCTGGGGATGCGCGAGGCCGGCCCCACCGTGAAGACGTTGCTGACGCAGACGTGCCCGCTGCCGTCGTCGGCCTCCAGGTACATGTCGGCCGCTTCCTCGCCGACCGTTACGTTGCCCCGCCAGACGCCGTTGACGAACGTCACCGAGGTCGGGCTGATGGGCACCGGCACCCTGCCGCCGCCGAAGGGCACCGTCAAGTCAGGATTGACCGTCCCGATGTTGTCGGGCGCCGAGAGCCAGTCGGTGTTGTCGTTGTGGTCCTGATCGCCGATCCGCTGGTAGGTGACATTGAGCGACTCAAACGGCACCTGCGGGCCGGTCCAGTGCTCCGGCGGGATGGGCATCGGATCGGTGATCTGCGAAGCCACGCCGCTGTGGGCACACATGAAGTCGACCAGTTGGCCGGCCTCGTCGAGCAGCATCGCGGCCGTGTAGCTGCCCCAGTTAATGTTGCCCCCCGTCCAGAAGTCCGGATAGCTGCCCGGGGCGGGCCCGTTCTCTCGCACGACGAAGACGTCGCCCGCCGGACAGACCGTGCCGCCCGGCACCGTCACCGTGAACTTCGGCCCCGGCCAGTTGTCGTTGTCGTAGATGACCATCTGCCAGCCGGAAATGTCGACGTCGCGCCCGGAAACGTTGGTGAACTCCACGGCGTCCACGTCTTCCTCGAGCTCCGAGATCACGATCGTCGAGGCCGTGCCCGCGCCGACCCACCCGCCGAGGGCTACGCCGCCGCTGAAGTCAGTTACCGCGTAGCCGTTTGCGTCCAGCGCGGCAATCGTCACCTCGAACGGGTTGTTCGTCGACTGAGGCGAAGAGACCGTGGAGAACTCGAAGTGGTCGAGCGGCCCGGAGACCACGTCGAAGGGGTTGCTCTCGCCGCTGCGCCCGCCGGTGTCCTCCACGGTGAGCACGACGTTCGTATCCACGGCGAGGACGGTCACTCCGCCGGCCCATACGCCGCTGACGAATACGCCCGTGAGCTCCGGCGCCACCCTCACGGCCCCGCCGTCGCCGCTGCCGGAAAGGCCGCAAGCCCCGCCGGCGTACACCAGGATCGTCTCGTCATGGATGTCCTGCGCCCTCACCGTCACGGGGAAGGCAACGCCGGCGACCTGTGGACTTCCGATCGGGTCGATCCCGTAGTGGTGCAGGTCGTCGTCGCCGACCTCTGTTGCCCCCGAGCCGCCCTCCAGCCCCGGCGCCGTCGCTGAGACGTGAACCACCTGGCTGCCGTCGAACTCGGCGTCGTCCTGGACGAACAGGTCGAACGTCACCGACGTCTGCCCGGCGGGAACCGTCACGATGTCGGGCACGAGCAGCTCGCTGGCGTCATCCGACGCCAGCGAGACCTCCACATCCGCCGGGAGGGGCACGTCGAGGACGACCGTGCCGGTGCCCGGAAGCGTGCCCTGGCCCTCCCAGACCCTCGCCGGCAGCTCCACGGAGATGAAGCCGTCGTTGTCCTGAACGTCGATCGCGTCCGTGCCGCCGGTCCAGTTCTCCACGTGGGCCGTGATCGTGGCCGTCTGCGCCCCGTCGACCTCCGCGTCGTCCGTGATGGTCACGTCGAACGTCGCCGACGTCTGGCCGGCCGGGATCGTCACGGTCGCCGGCACGGTCGCCTCCGTCGTGTCGTCCGAGCTGAGGCTGACCACGACGTCGTCCCCCGGGGCCTCGCTGACCGTCACCCTGCCCTGCCCGGCGAGGACGCCGTCGCCTTCGAAGGCCGTCTCCGGCACGCTCACGAAGAGCGTGGCGTGCTCGTTGTCGTGGACGAGGATCTGACCGCTTCCGTCGTGGTACCCCGTCGCCGAGGCCGTGATCGTCGCCGCCTGCGAGGCGTCCAGGATCGCGTCGTCCACGATCTCCAGCCCGAACGTCACGGACGTGTCGCCCGCGGGGATCACGACCACAGCCGACGGGGCCTTGCCCGAGGGCTGCATCCGCTGTGAATGGGCGCCTTCGGGTGCCGCCGCGCGGATACCAAGCCGCAGAGACGCCGACTCGGCGAGACGAGCGGCGCGGCCGCCGCCATTGAGGCCGGACTCAGACACCGGCCGTCCCATGATCCCCGGGCCGGGCGTGCGGGACCCTTCCCCGGCCCCCAGAAGCGAGACTTCCGTAGTCTCGTCCGTTTCGAGCGTGACCACCAGGTCCGCGGCGATGGCCCGGGGAATGCTGACCGTGCCGGAAACCGTGCCCGCGCCTTCCGTCGCACCGCCGGGCACGTCCACGGTCAGCGGCGGCAGCGCCTCGACCTCAAAGAGATTGCTCTCGCCGTCGTGCCCGCTGCCGTCCTCGGCCAGCAGGTACATCTCGACGGCCCCCTCGAGGATCGTAACGTCGCCCGTCCAGACGCCGCCGACGAACGTGGCCGTGGTCGGCGTGATGGGCACGGGCGTCCTGCCGCCGGTGAACGGCACGGTCAGGTCGTCGTTGATCGAGCCGAGGCTGCGGTCCATCGCCACCCAGTCGCTGCTGTCGTTGTGGTCCTCCTCGCCGACCCGCTCGTAGGTCACCATCGCATTGGAGTTGCCGGGAACCGGGTCGCCCTGCCACTCGTCGGCGGGGATGGGCGTGGGGTTCGTGATCGACCCGGGATCGCCGTCCACGGCGCACATCACGTCCGCGATGCTGCCGGAGGCGTCTCGCAGCACGGCCGCGACCGGGTTGCCGCTGAGCTGGTTGTTCCAGTAGAAGTTGCCGCCCGCGTAGAAGCGCGGATAGCTCCCCGGGGAAGAGCCCTCCTCCTGCAGCAGGAACACCGCGTCGGGGCTGCACACGGTGCCCGCGGGGATCGTGAACGCCAGTTGCGGGCTTGGCCAGGAGTTCCAGTCGTAGATCGTGACCTGCCAGCCGGAAACGTCCAGCGGCCCGCCCGAGACGTTCGTGAACTCGATGGCGTCGCTCTCATCGGTGTCGACCTCGGAGATCACGAGCGTGGAGGTCGTCCCGGTGCCGACGTAGCCGGCCAGGTCCACGTCGCCGGCAAAGCCGGTGGCCGTGAAGCCGTTGGCGTCCACCGCGGTAAGGGTCACGGGGACGGGAATGTCGACGTACTGGGGCGAGGAGATCGTGCTCCACTCGAAGTGGTCCACCGCCCCGGCGATGACGTCGAAGGCGTTGCTGCTGCCCGTGTGCCCGTGGCCGTCTTGGACGTTCAGGACGACGTTGGTGTCCACGCCCTGCACGGCCACTTCGCCGGTCCACTCGCCGTCCACGAACACGATTCCCGCCCCGGCCGGCACGAGCCGGACATCGAGCCTCGTGGTCGCCCCGTCGGCGACCTCGACGCCCGCGATCGTCCGGCTGGCGTACCCGGGTGCCGAGAACGTCAGGCTGTACGTGCCGGGAAGCAGCATCCGGTGGTAGTCGCCCACGTCCGGGTCGGTGTAGACGCGATGCTCGTTGCCCTCGACGGAGACGGCCGCGTACACCGGCGCGCCGGTGACGGCGTCGGTGACCAGCCCGCGGGCACCCATGTGGACCGCCTCGAAGTAGCTCAGCATCGACTCGCCATTGTCCGCCCAGTAGCCCGGCAGCGTCGATTCCGCCGGCCAGAAGATGTCCGACAGCTCGATCGTCACCTCGTTGCAGCTCAGGTAGCGGTAGTGCCAGTCCTGCATCCCGCCGGTGATCGAGTACCAGGCCGCGCCGTTCGTGATCCCGTGGAAGAAGGTCGGGCTGTTCCACATCGGTGCGTTGTGCACCGAGTAGAGCTCGGAGACGTGCACGAACAGGTCCTCGTCCGGGCTGGGCGAAAAGACGCTGCCCAGGCCGTCGTTGTCGTACGGGTAGTTCACCACCAGCGCGCCCGTGTGGAAGTTCGCCGAGAGCGAGAAGCTCTGCTCGGCGCTCCACTCCATGACGCAGACGGTCTCGACCTGCCGGCCGGCGGTGTCCATCGGCGGGCCGTCGAAGATGTTGCCGATCGGGCTGACCGCCCCGTCGGGGAAGTTGCGGTTCAGATCGACGCCGTGGGCGTTCCCGCGGGTGCCGGCCTCGCGGCCGTCGGGGTTCATCAGCGGAACGATCCAGATCTCCGTCTCGTCGACGAACTCCGTGATCCGCGGGTCCGTGGCGTAGTCGTTGAGCAGCTCGTCGATGAGGTACAGGCACATCTCCGTGCCGACCGGCTCGTCGCCGTGCATGGTCGAGACGTACTTGACCTCGGGCTCGTCCTCCTCGACGGCCGGGTTGTCGGTGATCTTCATCGCCCAGAGCTCCCGGCCCTGGACGGACTGACCGAGCGAGACGAGCTGAGAGATCGCCGGATGCGCCGCGGCGTATTCCTGCAAGGCGATCGTCAGCGCCGCGTAATCGTGGTAGACGCCGAGGTCGAGCTTAGCGCCGTCGCCGATCGGCTCATCCTCCGGCTGGAAGACCTTCACGTTCGCCCCAACGCCGCTGTCGGGCGCCGCCCGCGAGCCGGGGTCGATCTCGATCGTCACGGGCCCGCCGTCGCCGGCGCCCGTCAGATCGACCGAGCCGTCGTAGACCTCGATCGTCTCGTCGTTCACGTCCTTCGCGACGATGGTCACGGAGAACGGCACGCCGGCCGTCTGCGGGCTTGCGATCGGGTCGATTCCGAAGTGGTGCACGTCGTCGTCGCCGACGTGAAGCGTGCCGATCCCCCCCGCCAGGCCCGGCGCCGTCGTGCTGATGTGGACCAACTGGCTGCCGTCGTAGTCGCCGTCGTCCTGGACGAGCAGGTCGAACGTCGCGGACGTCGCCCCGGCCGGAACGACCACCGTCGCCGGGACCCTCAGCTCCGTCGTGTCGTCGGAGAGCAGCGAGACGGGCAGGTCGGCCGGCAGCGTCCCGTCGAGGAGGATGGTCCCCGCGCCGGCGAGCGTGCCCTGGCCCTCCCAGACCTTCTCGGGGACCTGCACGGTGATGGCCCCGTCGTTGTCGTGGACGACGATCGCGTCGCTCCCGTCGATCCAGTTCACCACGTGGGCGGTGATGGTCGCCGTCCGGTCGCCGTCGATCTCGGCGTCGTCCACGATGGTCACGTCGAAGCTCGCCGACGTGCTCCCCTCGGGAATCGTCACCGTCGCCGGCACGGTCGCCTCGGTCGGGTCGGTCGAGCTCAAGGCGACCACGACGTCGCTCTCCACGGCCGCACTGGCCGTCACCGTGCCCCGGCCGGGCAGCACGCCGTCGCCCTCGGTCGCCTCTGCCGGCACGGTCACCGTAAGAACGGCCCTCTCGTTGTCGTGGACGGCGATCCGGTCGCTGTCGCCGTAGAAGCCCGCCGCCGAGGCGGTGATCGTGGCTGACTGCGTGCCGTCGAGGATCGTGTCGTCCACCACTTGCAGGCCGAAGTTGGCGGAGGTCTGGCCCGCGAGGATCACCACCGTCGGAGAGGGCAGGGAGGCCTCCGAGGTATCGTCCGACTCGAGCGTGACCGTCACGTTGCTCGCCTGGGCGGCGGGGATGCTCACCGTGCCGGTCAGGAGCCCGTTGAACTCGTAGGCCTCGGCGGGAACGTCCACTGTCAGCGGCGGCAGGTCGAGCACTTGCAGCGTGAAGTCGTCCGTGACCGTCTGCTGCGGCACGCCGCTGTCTTGCACCTGGAACGTGATGTCGAAGACGCCCATCTCGGTCGGCGTGCCGCTGAGCTGGCCGGTGGCCTCGTTGAACGCCAACCCCTCGGGCAACTGCCCGCCGTAGCTGAACAGCAGGGACGTGTTGGCCGGAATCGAGTTGGCCCCGTCGAGGGACGCCATCGTGTAGTTCGTGTTGTCGCCCGCGGAGATGCCGATCGTCGGCGACAGGCTGGAATGCGCGGCCCCGTAGTTGAACAGGATGTCCCCGTCGCGGTAGAGCACGGCCTCGAAGTCCACCGGCGTGCTGCCCGAGTACCTGGCCGCGTCCCAGCGGATGGCCACGTAGTCGGCCGTCTGCGCGACGTAGATGTCGTCAGGGGAATACGTGGTCAGGTCGTCCCACAGCGGGGCGATTCGAACGGCGCCCAGGAGCCCCGACTGCGAGTTGCTCCAATCCCACGAGCCGCTGCCGAAGTTGAGGAACCCGTTGCTGCACACGTAAACCGAGCTGTATTCGGTCCCGTAGAAGTTGAACTCCCACGGCAGCGTGAGCTGCCAGTAGTTGTCGTCGTCGTGCCAGGCCTGGGCCGCGCCGCCGCCGATGTAGCCCGGCTCGACCTCGGTCTCGGAGTACTGGCCGGAGCCGAGTACGGACCACGCATAGGGCGTCGCCCCGCCCGTCGCCTCGAGACTCTCGCTGTAGGGATAGCCGAGAAAGGCCGGCGGAAGGTCGGACGGCGTGGTGATCCGCAGCTCCGAGACCACGGGCAGGTGGAATTCCCGGCTGTCGGTGGCCATCGCCGCGTCGGTGGCCTGGATCACGAAGGTCGAGGGGCCCGCCGTCGTGGGCGTGCCGCTGATCAGGCCCGCCGTCGGGTTGAGGGACAGGCCGTCCGGCAGGGAGCCCTCCAGCAGCGCCCACGTGTACGGCTCGACGCCGCTGCTGGCCTGGAGCGCATACTCGTACGGCTGGTCCACAAAGGCCATCGGCAGGTCCGCCGGCGAGCGGATGCCGAAGTCCAGGCCGAGGACCTCCACCGTCGGGTCGCCCAGCACGTTGTACATCTCGAAGTACATCCGGGTCATGCTGCTGACGCCGAAGTGGTCCAGGTACAGCTCCTTCGCCCGCACCCAGGCCGAGCCGAGATTCGTGAAGCCCTCGTCGAAGATGGCGTCGAAGAGCCTCTTTTCGAGGATATCGTCCTCCGTCCAGTAGCTGCTGACGCTGGCGCCGACCGCGACGACGGCCGCCTTGTCCGCCGAGCGCAGCCAGGTCTCCATGAAGCACTCGGCGACGTGGTACTGGCCGGTGATGCAGGCGAAGCTGGAGATGAGCGGGTACTTCCCCGCGTTGGTGAGGCCGCGAACGTTCGACTGCGAGAACGGCGGCCCGTCGGCCCATGAGTAGGTGCTGCCGTGCCCGGAGTAGACCCCCATCGCCTGCCCGGCGTTGAACGCGTTGCGGACGTCCGCCGTCGTCGCGCCGTAGGTGACCTGGTACAGCTTGGTGCTGTCGTATCCCAGCGGGTCCATGTAGTTGCTGATCACCCAGTTGTGGGTCCCCTCGGTGACGGTGTAGTTGTCCCTGCTGGCCATGAACACGGCATCATTCGTCCAGTCGCCGGCGGAGGAGGTCTCGTAATAGATGGTCTTCTCGATGACGTCGCCCAGTTGGGTGCTGTTGGCCACGCTGAAGCGGCCGACGGGAATCTCCGGGTACCAGTCGTCGCCGGGGTCCATGCAGCCGTAGTAGAGGTCCGTGACGGGCGAGGCACTTCCCGAACCGACGAAGTAAGGGATCCTGTCCGTGTCGCCGACCAGCAGGACGGCGGCGGGGCGCGTGGCGGGGTTGTTGTAGCGGCCCTGGATGTAGCTGCGGATGGCCGTGTTGGTCGTTCCGGCCGTCGACGTGTCGGCCACGTCCACCGTCCAGCCTTCGGACGTCTTGTGGGTGACGTACTCTCCGAGGTTTCCGGCGAAGTCGTTGTGGGTGATGACGAGCAGCCGTCCGCCGGTCATGGCTTCAGGCCCGGGCGCCTCGAACGGGGCGATGTCGCCCGCCGACGTTCCCTCGGGGCCCGCGATGCCCACGTGGAACGTCAGGGTCTCGTATACGCCGATGGCTCCGCCGGCGGGGTTGTAGGCGATGGGGGCCACTTCAAGCATGACAAGGCGTTGGCCGTCGGCGTAGCCCGCCTCGACCAAGCGGACGTTCGTCTCGGGCGCGAAGGAATCGGTCGCGTAGGCGACCTGATCGAGGCTCAGCCCCGCCGCCTCCAGCGCGCCGGGCAGCTTCTCCACCGGGGCCTGGAGGGGCGCCAGGGGCCGATCGATGCCCAGTTCGGCCATCGAAATGAGCTCCGGCTGCCCGAGGATCTCCGCGGTGAGAGCGGCCCCGTCCGGCACCGCCAGCAGTTGGCGTATCACCGGAAGCTGCGGCGCGCCGATCGCGTCGGTCCAGCCATAGCCCGGCACGTTCAGGCGCGTGAACTTCGTTCCGCCGAGCTTCACGGGCTCCAGCCACGCGCCGGGGACGGTAATGCGCCCGGTCAGCCCTTCCGGCGAGGAGCCGATGATCTCGACGTCCGCGGCGGCGCCCACGTCGAGGCCGTCATCGGCGTCAAAGTCGAACCACACCACCTCATCGACAAGAGACGCCGCGCCGGCCGCGTTCTCGGCAACGGCCCTGTCCGCTCCGGATTCCTGCAAGACGAGGATCGGCTCGGTCAGGCCCGTGGCCGCCGCGAGCGACGGATCGACGTAGAAGCTCGCCCATGGGCCCGTCGACAGCAGGAGCCTGCTCTCCAGAAGCTCCAGAACGGGCCGGAAGCGCGGCGCGGGCATGTGAGACTGTACGACCATAGGTGGTCCCCTTTCTCCTTTTATGAGGCCTCTCTCCGCGGATTCCGTGCGATCCACCAATGCCTTGGCGTGACGCCGGCCGAGCAACATCATCGGCCGGCGAATAGACACATTGTAAACGAACTCCGGCATAAGGCAAGCTCTATCCGGGCCTTTTCGCGGATGTTAGCGACGTTCCCCCCGCCGGCGACCCCTGGCAAGTCGGCAGAAGATCTTCGTCGTCAGCATTTCCGATCTGACCGGCGGCACGTTCAAGGGCGAGGTATTCCCGGAAGGGCGTTCCGGCTTCCACAATCACTCGCAGTCGAACGTCCGGTACAGGGGCTTCACTCGGGCGGATGGGCCGACGTCACGCAAACTGCCCCAGCATCTTGCCGATCCCGCCCCCCGTGCCCATGACAGCCGAGGTGCCACCCATGACCGGAGCTGCCCCCCCGACGGGCCGGGACGTGCTGTTGTGGATGCCGATCATCATGCTGATCGTCCCGTCCGTCTCGGCCCCCGGGGCCGCGAGCGCGGGCCGCGTCTTTGGGCTCAGCCCCATCACCTGGGCAAACACGTTGCGGTGGCAGACGCGCGTGCAGTTCTGCGGCAGGACCGGACAGGGACCCTCGCTCGCGTACTGCCGCTGGATCATATCCCCCACTTCGGATGGGCTTTGGGGAAGGCAGCGGCCGTAGACGACAGGTCCGCTCTTCAGCGCCTATGGGCCGGCCTTCGGCAGCTCGGCGGGGGCGCGGAGGTCCTTGTCCTTCGGCAGGTGCCGGATGACGATGCGGCCGTACTTCGCCTTGCCGTCCGGGCCGTCGAGGAACGACATGAGTGAGAACCACGCCGGGTTGCGCCGCACGCCGGAGAAGAAGATGATCGGCTTGGCCGGGTCCTTGGCGAAGAGGGCGACCTTGTCGCCGCGGATGCGGAGACAGAACGGCATCGGCCCCAGCGGCGGCTCGCCGGGGATCTTCTTGCCCTTCTCCCGGTCCCACCACCCGCCGACGTAGATCTTGGCGTAGGGCGGCAGGTACTTCATGTGCGGGGTGCCGGCGTTGGGGTGGCTTCGCGCCCAATGAACCGACTGGCCGTCCCAGAGGATCAGCAGCTCGCCCTCCGGCCCGCCCTTGACCATGTCCAGCAGGCCGGTGATCTCGATGTCGCCGGTCAGCACCGGCAGGTCGAAGACGGCCTTGCGGCGGGGCTTGATGGACGTGCCCATCAGCCAGCCCTCATCGAGCTGCCAGGTGCCCACCTTCCTGACGGCCGGATCCATCAGCAGCCCGGCCGTGCAGACCTCCAGGCCCTCGGGCGAGAACAGGCGCTCGTGCAGGTCCATGGCGAGCCGGGCGGCATCGACGAAGGGCTTCGCCTCGGGCACCTTGGCCCAGAGGTCCTGGAGCTTTCGGTGGTGTTCGGCCGCGGCGCGGCGATCGGCGGCGAGCATGGCCTGGTGCATGTTGGTCATGGCCGCCTCGACCTGCCCGCCGTCGACGTCCGCCGCGGTAAAGACGTAGTCCTTGACGTTCCGGAACAGCGCCCTGCCGTTGCTGACCCGGACGGACGGGCTGACCTGCTTGAGGTCGCTCGGCCATTCGCCGTACCACGTGCGGACGGCCCGGCCGTCGATCCAGAACCGCACGTAGTCGGGCCTCAGGTCGATCGCCACCTTGCGCCATTGGCTGGCACTGCCCGCGAATGCGGAGCTGTTTCCGGGAAGGGCGGACAGCGCCGACCAGATGCGGCCCCTGCCGAACCGGTCCACGGCGACCTCCGCAAGCCGCTCTCCCGGCCGCCGCATTCCCGGCTGCCGTATTCCCGGCTGCCGTATTCCGGGGGTCCGAAGGTCCATCCCTACCGCGCTGGTGTAGCCGCTCCACTCCTCGGGGTGAGCGTCGAGCTTCATCTCGCACTCGATGCGGCACGGGGCGGGCATCTCCTCAAGCGGGAAGTACATGTGCGTAACGCGCCCCATGGTGCCCGTCGCGATCAGCCCGCGGCGCCAGCGCACGAGGACCGCCGTGGGCCTGCGGTCCTTCCGGGCCCTGTGCTTCGCCGCCAGCGGGACCTGGCGCTCGTAGGCCTCGCGGAGGCGCTCTGCGGCGGGCGATTCCTTCAGCAGCTCGAGGAACGCCAGGACGTCGTTGGGGTCGCCCCCGGCCGTCATCGCCTCGGCCGCCTCGCGAACCGCCGCCGCGGGGAGATCGACCGGGTCCGACCGCTTGAGGCAGTCGCGGAGGAGCTTCACGGCCGCCTCGGGCGAGCCCGACGCCAGGATCCGCACCTGGGCGCCGCGGAGCAGCGACAGGCCCCGCGAGGCCTTCGCGCCGGAGGCCCTCTTCACGGCGGCCTCGAGTGTCGCGAGGGCCTCGGCGCGCTGCCCGCCCATCCGTTGGGCCTTGGCGACCATGCACGGCAGCAGGCCGTGGAGCCCGCAGCCGCCGGGGCGGCCTCCCTCGGCCTTGGCGGCCTCCCGGGCCGCGACCTTCAGGCCCTCGCGATGCTTCCCGGCGTCCAGGAGCCCGCCGATCCAGGCCGTCAGTACCACCGCGTCGCGGCAGCCCGCTTTCCATGCACCCTCCAGGAGGCCAAGGCACTTCGGGTTGCCGTTGTACAGCATGTCCAATGCACTGCGGACGTCGCGCTCCCACGGCCCCTTGCGGCCAAGCTGCTCGAACAGCCCCAGTTCGTCCGGATACGTCCGCATCCGGCGCAGGGCCTGTTCGGCAAACGCCGCCGTGGTCTTGAAGCGCCCCTTGTCCTTGCGCCATACGGTCAGCTCCACCTCGCGCCGCGGCAGAACGGCGTCGGTGAGGGCGTCTTGCGACCAGACGGGACGGCCGGCCGCCTCCACGACGACGTCGCCGTCCCGGAAGCCCTCCGGCGGCTCGGCGGAGGCGGACGAGCGCCACACGGCCCCGTGCGGCGGCACGTACACCTTGTTCAGGACAGCCTTCGCCCTGGAGGCGGCTTCCAGGGACAGGCCGCCCGCCGCCAACGCCTTCCGCAAGGGCCTGACGACGGCACGGCCCATGGCTGTGAGCTTCTTCGACGCCTCCTCGCGCTGCGTGAACCGCTCGGCGTCAAGCTGCTCGATGAGCTTGTCGATCTGTTCGCCGGAAGGCGGCGGAGCGGCCCGGGCGCCAAGAGACAACCAGCACGCCGCCGCCACAAGCACCGCCAGACATGCACGCCGACCCCGTCTGCTCCGGGCCATGATCCCAGCTCTCCCATTCACCCTCCGGCCCGCGACTCCCACGTCGGACATTCTCAACAACCGGCAGAATGACGCAACTCCCCGCACGAGGCAGGGAGCTGCGTCAAGCACCCCCAAGGGGAGTCGAACCCCTGTCTCCAGGATGAGAACCTGATATCCTAGGCCACTAGACGATGGGGGCGATTGTGATTCCGCGCTTTGGCCTGGCCCGCACTTCGCCGCGGGACATATCCTGGAACCCGGCATGTTAGCGGCTTTGCGCCCATTGCGTCAAGCCCAATTGTCGCCAAACGCCCCCGGAGGCCGTACACTTGCGCCTCAGTGGATCATCCGACCCGAGGCAGCCGCGTCATGAGCGTCCACCCGGTCCAACTGGAGATGTACCGCACGTCGATCCCGATGCGAAGGGTCGAGCACGCCGCCGCCGCCCGCGACGTGGCCGAGGCCGTGATCGTCCGCGTCGAGTTCTCCGACGGCGGCAGCGGCTGGGGGGAGACGCTGCCCCGCGAGTACGTCACGGGCGAGACGATCGACACGGTCGTGGCGGACATCTCGGAGACGGTGTGGCCGGCGGCGGCGCGGGCGGACTTCGGCGACGCGCGGGCCGCCCTGGAGGCGATCCCGCGCGCGGGCGGAGACGGGCGGTGCCTCAACGCCGCCGCCTGCGCGGTCGAGCTGGCGTGCGTGGACTGGCTGCTGGGCCGCCGGGGCGACGGCGCACTGGCCGAGCTGGCCGGCGGACGCCCGCCGACGCCGACGATCGGCGCCCGCGTCGGCGGCGTCCTTGGCGCCGCCGACCCGGCACGGACGGCCCGGCGCCTGCGCCTGATGCGCTGGCTCGGGCTGCGAGACTTCAAGCTGAAGCTCGGGCTCGGCGACGACGTCGACGAGGAGAACCTGCGGATCGTCGAGCGGCAAATCGGCCGGGCCGTCGCCGCCGGAAGGTGCACGTTTCGCGTGGACGTCAACGGCGCCTGGGACGCCGACACGACGGCGGAGCGTGCCGCGGCGCTGAAGCGGCTGGGCGTGTGCGTGATCGAGCAGCCGGCAACCTGCGCGGCCGGCGAGCTGGCCGCGATCGCCCGCCGGTGCGAGCTGCCGCTGATGGCCGACGAATCGCTCCTGACCGACCGGGACGCCGCGGAGATGCGAGACGAGCCGCGGCGCCTCTGGTGGAACATCCGCATCAGCAAGAACGGCGGCCTGACGCGGGCGATGGCGCTGGCCGCCACGGCGGCCGAATGCGGCGCGACCGTCGCCGTCGGATGCATGGTCGGCGAGAGCAGCATTCTCTCGGCGGCCCAACGGCGGCTGCTCCAGGTGGCCGGCGGCGTGCGGTTCGTCGAGGGCAACTACGGGCGCTTCCTGTTGACCGACGACCTGACGGTCAGGTCGCTGCGTTTCGGCTACGGCGGGAGGCTCAAGCCCCCTGCCGCCTGCGGGCTCGGCGTGACGCTCGACGCGTCGAAGCTCGCCCGCTACGCCGCGCCGATCCGGACGCTGCGAGCGTGACGTCGCCGCCCGGACGCTACGCAAACAGCGCCGTCCCGATGCGCAGCACGGTGGCGCCCTCCTCGACGGCGACGGCGTAGTCCTGGCTCATGCCCATGGACAGGTGGCGGAAGTGCTCGCCGCCGATCTTCTCGGCGCGCATCTCCTCGAACAGCTCGCGGAGACGAACGAACGACGGGCGGGCGAGCTGGGGGTCGTCCGTAAGCGGGGCCAGGGTCATCAGCCCCACCAGGCGGAGGTGCCGCAGCGTGCAGATCAGCTCGCCGAGGTGCACGGCCGCCCCGACCGCCACGCCGAACTTCTGCTCTTCCTCGGAGCAGTTGACCTGAAGGAACACGTTCACGACCCGGCCGAGGTGCTCGGCGCGGTTGTGGATCTCCTCGGCCAGCCGGAGGGAGTCGACCGAATGAATCACCTCCGCGCAGCTCAGGACGCTCCTGACCTTGTTTCGCTGGAGGTGGCCGACCATGTGCCAGCGGACCGGCAGCGGCAGGGGGCTGCGGCGCCGCCGGACGTGAGCCTCCGTCTCGGCGGCGCGCCGGATCAACTGCTGGGCGCGGTTCTCTCCGAGGTCTCTCAGGCCGGCGTCCAGGAGGGCCTTTATGGCCTCCAGGTCCACCGACTTGGTCACCGCGACGATGGAGACCTCCTCGGCCGTTCGCCCGGCGCGCCCGCAGGCGGCCGCGATGTCCTCGCGAACACGCCGGAGGTTTCTCTCGATCCTGGCTTTCGTAATGGGCATGGCGCTAGGAGACGGCGTCCTTCCTTTCCGGGGGACCTCGGTTATGCTCTCAGAACGCACCGCCGTAGAGCGCGCGGCTCTTGCCGCCGGTGATCTCGGCCAGCTTCTTCATCGAGGTGGCGACCTCCGGGTCCGGGTCGACGGCGATCGTGTGGATGACGACGCCCTGCTTCTTGGCCTCCGCGGCGACCTCGGCGGCGTCGTCCACCACCTTCCGCGCGAGCAGGACGATGGTCTTCGGGCCCCGGGCCAGGGCGGCCTTCAGCGCCCGGGGAAGGTCCGTTGCCCCGGACGGCACGGTCTCCCTGAGGAAGGCCAGCGTGGCGGCCTTGCCCTTCGGCCCCCCGCCGGAGTAGTCGGCCGACAGGAACCGGTCCTCCGTCTCGCCGCACAGGACGACGGTGAACTTCATTCCGTCGCCCAGCGACTCCACGGAGTTCGCGGTCATGACCCTGGCGCCGTCGAACGCTTGGCTCATGCTCGATCCGCCGTCGAGGCAGTAGAGCACGGGCGCCGCGAGGATCTTGACACGCGCGACGGCCGGCCCCTCCCTGCTGACGGCCAGCGGGTCAACGTGCGGCGTCTCGTACGGAATGTCCTCGTTGCTCGGGTCCGTCTGAACGTACATCAGCGTGACCGTCACACCGGCGGCGACCATCATCGCCAGCAGGACGAGAAGGATGATCGTGATGACGCCCTGGATCTTGACCGGGCGGGCCATCGGGATGTGCTCGATCTCCTGCGCCCCCGGCGGCGGAGGAGGCGCCGCCGCGAGGGGCTCGGCGGCGGCGGGGACTTCCGCCGGCCGGCCCGGAGGAGGCGGAGGAGCAGGCGCCGCGGCCGCGGGGGGCGCCGGGGCAGTCACGACCGCCGAGGGCGCGGACGGGCGCGCCGCGGGCGCCTCCGGCCGGGCGCCCGGTGCCGCCGGCCGGGGACGACCGACCGCCTCGCCGGACTTCTCCGGAACGTACACCAGCGCCTTGCAGTAAGGGCAGCGACACATCCCCCCGGCGAAGGCTTCGTCGATCGATATCTTCTTGCGGCACTCCGAGCAACGAATCTTCATCGCCGTACCGGCCTTCCTTTCCGTCCGGGCCTCCCGAGAGGCCGCCGCGGGACCACACTATCCCTACCATACGTCCTGTGCGTGCGGTTGACAAGACGGAATCGCGGGCCGGCGCCGAGCGGGCGGCCTTACCGCGGCGCGAGCTGCCGGGCGCGCTCCACGATCTGCACGAACTCGCCCCGGTAGCCGAAGGGGTCCTCGCCGAGCGAGCTCTTGGCCTGCTCGATCACCGCGTCGAGCGTGTAGGTGCCCTTGTGCTTCGAGTCGCGCAGGATCATGCCGAAGGCGGCGACGGCCGTCGCGAAGCGGAAGTCCCTCGGCGCCTTCTCAAAGCGCCCGCCGCCGTCGAAGACCTCGTGCGTCATCAGCGTGCTCTTCGCCGCGTCGGGCTGCTTGTAGCGGAGCTTCACCGTGCAGATCGCGCCGCCGGCGGCCGCCTCCGAGAGCCCGGGGCGGGTCTGGTACTTCAGCGGGTCCACCTTGGGCGTCCGGACCCTCCCGCCGGCCGGGGCGAGCTCGTACAGGGCCGTCACCGTGTGCCCGGCGCCGATCTCGCCGGCGTCCTTCCTGTCGTCGTGGAAGTCCTCCTTGGCGAGCAGGCGGTTCTCGTAGCCGATCAGGCGGTACGCCTCGACCTTGGCGGGGTTGAACTCGACCTGGATCTTGACGTCCTTGGCGATCGTGACCAGCGTGCCGGTCATCTGGTCGACGAGGACCTTCCTCGCCTCGTTGATCGTGTCAATGTAGGCGTAGTTGCCGTTGCCCTTGTCGGCGAGCATCTCCATGCGGTCATCCTGGTAGTTGCCCACCCCGAAGCCCAGGACGCTCAGGAACACGCCGGAGCGGGCCTTCTCCTCGATCAGCCGGAGAAGCTCGCTGCGGCTGGTGACGCCGACGTTGAAGTCGCCGTCCGTGCAGAGGATCACCCGGTTGACGCCGCCGGTGATGAAGTGCTCCTCGGCCGTGCGGTAGGCCAGTTGGATGCCCGCCCCGCCGTTGGTCGAGCCGCCGGCGTGCAGCCTGTCCAGCGCGGCGAGGACCTGCTCCCTGTGGTCGCAGCTCGTCGAGTCCAGCACGAGCCCCGTCGCGGCGGCGTAGACCACGATGGCGACCCTGTCGTTCTCGCCCAGGCGCTCGACGAGCATCTTCATCGCCTCCTTGACGCGCGGCAGCTTGTTGGCCGGACGCATCGAGCCGGAGACGTCCAGGAGGAACACGAAGTTGCTGCTCGGGCGGCTGTCGGGGTGGATCTCCTTGCCCTTCAGGGCGACGCGCAGAAGCCGGTGCCTGCCCTCCCACGGGCAGCGGGACACGTGCGTGTGGGCTGCGAAGGGGTGCTCGTCACCCTCCTGCGGGCCGGCGTAGTCGTACGGGAAGTAGTTGACCATCTCCTCGATGCGAACGGCGCCCTTCTCCGGCCAGCGCTTGTCCCACAGGAGCTTTCGGCGGACGTTGGCGTAGGAGGCCGTGTCCACGTCGATCGAGAGCGTCGAGAGCGGGTGGTCCGTGACCTTGCGGAACGGGTTCTCGACGATCGCCGCGTAGGACTCGCGGTTCCAGCCGCCGTCGGGCCGCTCAGACCTCATCTCCCCTGGGTCAGGTTTCCCTCCCGCCGTGTAAGGGCCCTTCACGAGCGACCCGCCAAGGGTCATGGGATCACCCTTGGTGTGGAGGCGATCAGGCCCATTGCCGAGGCGCTGCAGATTCGACATGCACGTCGGGCCTGCGGCCAGGGGCGGGCGAGTGGCTGGCACGGCCGCCGGGTAGTGCTTGGGCGTCCCGGTCACCGTGGGCGCCTCGCCCCTCGCGCCGGGCGTGCCCACCAGCTTCGCGTCGCGTCGTCCATCGCCGTCAGGGTCCGCTCTGCCCACGAGCGTGGGCTGGGGCCCCGGCAGGATCGCGCTCCAGAAGACACTGACGCCGATCAGGACGATCGCCGCGGCGGCCGTGACGCCCATCGGCAGCCACAGCCTGCGGAGCTGAAGTCGTCTTCCCCGTCGGGCGGCGGCCGCGGCGGCCCGGGCCTCCACGGCCGCCCTCTGTTCCGCCGTCAACTGCGGGGCCGGCTCGGCGGCCAGTTCCCCGCTCAGGATCCTCGCGGCCCGGCGGGTCTCCTCGACGGCCTGTCGAGCGGCGGGGTCTTCGGCCATCCGCGCTTCGACCGCTGACCGGGCGGCCTCGTCCAGCTCCCCCAGTGCGTAGGCGGTCAGCTTCGCTTCGTCTGGCTGTGCAGTCATCGTCATTCTCCCTCAGGCCTCGCCGAGCAGGCCGGCGGCCTTGAATTGCTTGCGGAGGTTCTGGATGCCCGTGTGGATCAGGAAGCCCACGTTGGAGACCGACAGGCCGGTGATGCCGGCGATCTGGCGGTAGGAGAAGCCGTTCTGGAACTTCAGCCTGAGGACCTCCTGCTGGTTTGCCGGCAGCTCCTTCAGGGCCGAGGCCACTTTTCCGGCCTGTTCGCGGCGGTCGGCGATCGTCGGCGGCGCGGCCTCGCGGCTCGGCTGGCTCTGCTCGGCATATTCGCTCAATGGCCTCATGCGACGCTCCTTTCTGCACACGTCCAGCGCCCGGTTGCGGCAGACGGTGAACAGCCATTCGGCCAGGTGGTCGTCCCCGGGCCCGCGGTCGGACTTCAGCAGCCGCAGGAACGTCTCCTGCACGACGTCGCGCCCGCGCTCGACGTCGCCCAGAATCCGAGCGGCATACCTCAGGAGGACCCCTTCGTATGCGTCCATGACCGACCGGAGCCACTCCACAGGGCTGTCGCGACGATCCGGTTTCATTCGTTTCCCAGGCAACGCGTCCGGGTCTCCAGTGCTATGACGAACCAGCACCGCATTTCTTAGGGGAATTCTTCGGCAAAGCTCCACCCGATGTCCAGCCCCTTCTGTCCGAGACTTAACCTTGCCCTCGACGGCCGGCGGGGTCATGATAACGGTCCAGCCAATTGGCGGCGGTGATGCAACATGGAAGGGAGTAAACCCATGAAACAGACTCCAGTGATGTGGGCAACGGGCGTTGTCCTTATGGGCGCAGCGGCTGCGCTGATCGGCGCGGCGTCCAAACCACCTCGTGCCCCCAAAGAGACCAAGCAGGCGCTGACGAAGAAGCTCTGGCCGGCCGGGCGGATTCAAGCGGCGCTGAAGGCCGTCGAGAAGCAGCGGGCCGCCGGCCTGCTCAGCGAGGAGGCCTACCGGAAGCGCAGGAAGATGCTCGAGGGCCGCCTGGCGGGGACGTACGTCTCCCAGTCGCTGTCGGTGACGGACCCGCCGCTGAACTTCATCCAGAACGGCGGGTTCGAGAAGGTCAACCGCAACTCCGCCGGCAACCGCAGCCGCTGGCTGTGGTGGGGCGGATGGAGCTGGGGCGGCGCTTACGAGAACTACTGGGAGACCCGCCCGGAATACGTCCATTCCGGCAAGTTCTCCGCCCGCATCCGCTGCACCGGCAAGAGGGGGCGCATCGGCATCATGACGCCCGCCCTGCCCGCCGTCAGCGGCGCCGAGGAGTACAAGCTCACCTTCTGGGCCAGAGGCGAGGGAGACAACATGCTGTTCGTCAACTTCGAGGCCGGCGCCCGCGGCGCCCTTCGCCAGAAGATCGACCCGCCCTGGAAGCAGTACACCGTCATCGGCAAGCTCTCGCCGGGCGCCAAGACGTACCGCGTCTTCCTCTACCACATCGGCGAGGGCACCATCTGGCTGGACGACATGAAGCTCGTCCCCGTCGGCGAAAAGGCCGAATGAAAGGAGGCCCGCGATGAATAAGCTACTGCTCATCCTGTCCTGCCTGCTCCCGGCGGCCCCGGCGGCCGCGGCGGAGCTGGACCTGTTCGTCACCGACTACAACGAGGACCCCACGCCGCAGCAGCGGCCGCTGATCGACCGGCCGCTCGTTTACGCGGCCCCGCGATCCGTCACGATCGAGACCGCTGACGGCAAGCGCGCCACCTACGCTAGGCCTGATCGCGTCCTGGTGGAGCGATCGGCCGCGGGCGACCCCCGCAAGGCGCGGATCTTCGCGGCGCCCGGCGAGTACGAGCCGTTCAGCTTCCTGCTGCGGCCGAAGCAGGGCCTCCGGGACGTGTTTATCACGGCGGGCGAGCTGACCGGCCCGGCCGGCGCCATCCCGAAGGCCAACATCGCCGTAGCTTCCGTCGAGGGCTTTCACGGCGGCGGGCGTCAGATCCTGATGCGCCTGGGGCACAAATGGAACATGGGCGCCCACAGCACGGAGTACTTCTGGTGCACCGTCCACGTGCCGGCGGACGCCAAGGGCGGCACGTACCGGGGCAAGGTGACGGTGACGGCCGGGGGCAAGCCCGTCGGCTCGATCGACGTGGAGCTGGAGGTGCTGCCGATCGAGCTGAAGGACCCGCCGTTCTCGTTGGGCTACAACTACTCCAAGCCGAAGGACCCGGCCGCGGTGGCGGTGCACTTCGCCGACATGCGGGCGCACGGCATGACGTGCGCGGCCCCGCTGTACAACTGGCATCTGCCGATCCACGACGACGACACAAGCGAGCTCGGGGCGCTCATCGGGGCGTACAAGAAGGCGGGCTTCCCGGGGACGTTCTACTTCGCCACGCCGATGAACCTCCAGCTCAGCGCCCTGGCCGGCTACGGCAGCGAGACCTCCCGGCGATGGCAGCAGGTGTACATCCAGGTCATGCGGCGGCTCCACGCCGAGACCCTCAAGCACGACGTGCCCGTGCTGATGAGCATCGGCGACGAGCTGACCAACAAGGGCATCGAGGGGGTGGGGATCGCCGAGCGGCTCGGGCGGTTCGTCTGGGAGGAGCTGCCCGAGATCGCCACGACCAGCGACATGAACGGCTACCGGGAGGTGATGGCCATGGCGCCCTACCTGAACGTCGCCACGTTCAACAACGGCTGGGACGGCATCGACCATCACAACGCCGGGCGCCACCTCATCAACCGCGACTTCATCCTGGAGCTCCAGCGGAAGACCGGGGCGATCCCGTGGTTCGTCAATGGCGGCAGCGGGCGGTTCCCCTTCGGGTTCTTCTTCTGGAAGATGAGCAAGTACGGCGTTCGCGGCAAGGTGGAGTGGTACTACAACCTCCGCAACGAGCGCGGCTCGGTGGTGAGGACCGAAGGCACGCGTCTCTGGCCCACGCTGGATTACGAGCGGTCGCGGGAAGGCATCGACGACCTGAAGTACCTCTGCGCGCTGGAGGGGCTGATCGCCAAGGCGAAGGACTCGCCCAAGGCCGCGCCGCAGCGGCGGGCGGGCCAGACGCTCCTGAAGCGCATCGCCGACGGCATCGCCGACGACTGGTCCGCCTACCGCGGCGGCGGGGAGCGATTCCCCGCCGACGGGTTCGCCGTGATGAGCCCCGAGAAGGCCGCCGGCATGGGGCGCTTCGACACCGTCCGCCGCGCCGTCGCCGAGCGGATCCTCGCCCTGAGCGACGCGATGAGATAGCGCCCTGCCGCCCATGCGCGCGCGGCCCATATACGGGTTGTGCCCCCCGGGCATCATGGGATATAATCCACCTCGATAAAGAAGAGGTGCCGTCCTGCCAATTTGACCTGTACAGGATCTGGACCATCCAGCCGGCAGCCGTGTACCATGCTTGGGCCCATGCGCAGAAACGTGGGCCGAACCCCGTTGTCTCAACACCTGGGATCACATTGCCAACAGTCACAGAAAGGACTAACAGATGGCCGAAGATAACAACGCCGAGCCTCAGCCCGAGCAGCCCGTGGAGGAGCAGGCGCGCCAACAGACGGGTCAGCAGCAGGTGCAGCTCCGCATCGACGAGTCGGCGCTCCAGACGACGTACGCCAACGCCTTCCGTTCGAACGGCACGGCCGAGGAAGTCATGCTCGACTTCGGGCTGAACGTGATCGGCCCGCCGACGCAGCAGGGCCAGCCGCAGATCCTCTTCAAGGTCAACCAGAGGGTGATCATGAACTACTACTCCGTCAAGCGGCTGGCCATCACCCTCAGCCAGCTCATCCGCCGCCACGAGGAGCAGTTCGGCGAGATGGAGCTCGACGTCTCGAAGCGGCGCAAGGGGACCGGCGCCTGACGCGACGATCCGCGTGATTCGTGCCTCCCGGCCCCCGCAAGCGGCGCGGGCCGGGAGGCACGTTTTGTCCCTGCCCTCGCGGCATGATAAGGTCGCGCTCCCACCGTATTGCCGATCATCGATTCCGGCCTTTCCCTGTCCCGGCATTCAACCGGCACGGTCTCGGCAGCCGCACTTCGACTGTCCCGCCGGCCGACGCGAGTTGAAGGCCATCTTGCGCATCGTCGATACAGTATGTGATCGCCCCAGGAGCCAAAGGAGGGACGAACATGACACCTCGCCTCGCTCTGCTGACCGTGTTGGCCCTGCTGCCGCCGGCCGCAAACGCCCGGCCCGCGTACCGCCCCTGCACCGGCCCCGTCCCCGACGACGCCCCGCCGCAGGTCCGCAAGGAGATCCTCCGCCTGCGCGACGCGTCGGAGGTGACTCGCGGCTACGCCGCCTGGGAGCTGTGCAAGATCGCCGAGCGGGCCGGCCCGGCCGTGCCGTTCCTCAGGCACCTGCTCATGGACGACTCGCCCCTGTGGTCCACCAACACGTTCGGCAGCGCCAGATGGGACGGGCCGACCTGCCCGGGCCTGCTGGCCGCCGAGGCCCTCTGGGCCATCCAGCCGGCGGAGATCACCGACGTCCTCAAGCGCGATCCCCCCACGGCCCGGCTCAACGCCACGCGCATCCTCGCCGGCATGACCCACGACCGAGCCGCCCTGGAGGTGCTGCTGATCGCGGCCAGGGACGCATCCGTGGAGGTCCGCCACGCGGCCGTCCTGGGACTCGGGCGCTCCGGCAGTCCCAACGCCCTCGCCGCGCTCCGCAGCGCCCTCGCCGACGCCTCCGCCAGGGTCCGGGCGCGAGCCGTCACGGCGCTCGGCAAGAAGAAGGACGCCGAGTCGCTCGAGGCGATGCTCCGCATCCTCGCCGGCGACAAGGACCCCTGGCCGAGGGGCTACGCGGCCTGGTACGTCGGTGAGCTGAACGACAAGCAGGTCGTCGGCGGGCTGATCCGCTCCCTGAGCGACCCGTCGGCGTACGTGCGCAGGTACGCGGCCTCCTCGCTAGGCGCGCTGGGCGACGGGCGGGCCGTCGAGGGCCTGCTGGGGCTCGTCAACGACCCCGACGCGGAGGTCCGCCGCGAGGTCGGCGAGGCGCTGGATCGCTTCGACGACCCCCGCATCGCCGCCGCGGCCGTCGGCAGCCTCGCCAGCAGCGACGCCGCCGCCCGGCAGCGGGCCGTCGCCGCCATCGGCAGATACCCCGACACCTATGCCTCCCACCTCATCAAGGCCCTCGACGACGAGGACTTCAAGGTCCGCGAGCACGCGCTGGAGGCCCTCGGCTGGGCGGAGTCTCAAGGCGCGGCGGCCGCCGCGGCGGTGGCCGGGCTGCTCCGCAACACCGGCAACCAGCGATTCGTCAGGGAGACCGACGTGTTCATGGCCCTTCAGCGCCTGGGCAACGCGGCGGCCGTGGGCGAGCTCGAGAAGATCCTGCTCGCGCCCCCGCCGGTGAAGCGCGTCGGGCACACGCACGACCCGTCGCCGCGGGCCGCCCGGTCGCTCGCCGAGATCGGCACGCCCGAGGCCATCGCCGCGCTGCAAGGTGGTCTGTCGGCGCCCAGCGAGGCCGCCCGCCGCGAGGCCCAGCGACTGCTGAAAGTCAGGAGCCACGCCCGCCGGCCGAAGCCGCCCGCGCGGCGGCAATCCAACGACAAGCCCAAGCCGCGAAGGCAGCCGAAGCCGCCGGGCGCCCCCGCCGCGCACGTGGCCTCCCGCGGCCCGGCCGCAGCGGGCGCCGCCCGCGCCGCCCGCGCCCGCCCGGCGGCGAGAGCCCCGGCCGCAGGCGCCGGCGGCTACCGCCTCACCGGCATCATCGGGCCTGTCGCCATGATCAACGGCAAGACCGTCCGGGTCGGCGACACCGTCAACGGCGCCAAGGTCGTCAAGATCAACGGCATGAAGGTCGAGCTGGAGTCCGGCGGCAGGCGATTCACCATCCGGGTCTCCAGGGCCACCCAGTAGCCAAGCCGATACGGACGCCCGGGCGGGGTCAGGCCTTGTCCTTCTTCTTGCCGGTCTTCTTCCTGGGGGGCCTCTTCCTGGGTGCCGGCAGGGGCAGGACGTTTGCCCGTCTGGCGTATTCGTCGTACAGCCCGGCCATCTCGCTGACCCGCTCGGGATGCCGGCTGGCGAGGTCGTTCAGCTCGGAGCGGTCGGCCTGCATGTCGTACAGCTCCCAGGCCTCGCGCTTCACGCCTTCGCGGGTCAGGCCCTTCTTGGCGACGAGCTTCCACTTGCCGACGTGGACCGCGCAGTTCCTCTCGTGCTCCCAGAAGATGGCCCTGGGGGCGATGGGCTTGTTGTTGAAGATCGGCGAGAGGCTGACGCCCTCCATCGGCCGGATGTCGTTGCCCTTGACCTTCTTCGGATAGCTCGCCTGGGCGAGGTCCACGCAGGTGGCCATCAGGTCGATCAGGTGGGACGGCGTATGGGCGAGCTTGCCCTTCTGGCGGATGCCCCCCGGCCAGTGCGCGATCAGCGGGGTGGCGATCCCGCCCTCGTGCACCCAGTGCTTGTACTCGCGGAAGGGCGTGTTGGAGACGTTGGCCCAGGCCTTTCCGTAGCCGATGGCGGTATCGGCCGGGCCGGGCATGGCCCCGACGCCGCGCCGGGTCGGGTATCCGTCCCGGGACTGCCTGGGGACCATGGCTGGCTGGAGCGCCTTGGGGTCCATCGGCGGCAGCGGCGGCTTCTCGGCCCGCGGCTTGCCCGTACCGCCGCGGCCGAAGCCCTCCGCGCAGCCGCCGTTGTCCTGGAAAAACAGGATCAGCGTATTGTCGAGCCGGCCCTGCTTCTTGAGCTCGGCGACGATGCGGCCGATGCCCTGGTCCATGTTGTCGATCATGGCCGCGTAGACCTCCATGCAGCGGGCCTCCCAGGCCTTGTCCTTGACGGCCTCCCAGTCGCCGGCCTGCTCGGAGAGCTTCCAGTGCTTCTCGATGACGCCGAGCGTCTTCATTCGCTCGTAGCGCGCCTTGCGGATCGGCTCGTAGCCGCGGTCGTACTTGCCCTTGTACTTGGCGATGTCCTTGGGCAGGGCGTGCATGGGCCAGTGTGCGGCCGTGTAGGCCACGTACATGAAGAAGGGCTTCGCGGCGTTTTTCCTGGCGTGGTCGGCGATGAACTTCGCGGCGTGGTCGCTGATGGCGTCGGTGTAGTAGAACGTCTGGGGTTTGTACTGCGAATCGGCGTAGGGCGAGATGAACTCGTTGTCTCGCGTCAGCGTGTTGGGGTCGAAGAAGCTGCCCGCCCCGTGGATGGTCCCGTAGAACCTGTCGAAGCCGCGCTGAAGGGGCCAGTGCTCCTTGCTGGCCGGTGGCGTGACGTGCCACTTGCCGACCATGTACGTCGAGTAGCCGGCCGGGCGGAGCACCTCTCCGATCGTGACGCACTTCCGGTGGAGGCTGCCCTGGTATCCCTCGGCGCGCTGGTTGGACATCATCCAGCCGACGCCGGCCTGGTGGGGATACAGGCCGGTCAGGAGGCTGGCACGGGTCGGGCAGCAGCGGGCGGTGTTGTAGAAGTGCGTGAACCGCAGGCCGTCGGCGGCCAGCGAGTCGAGGTTGGGCGTCTGGACCTCGCTGCCGTAGCACCCGATGTCGGAATAGCCCATGTCGTCGGACATGATCAGGATGATGTTGGGTCTGGCCTTGGCCTCGGCGGCCCGGGCGAGGCGGCCCAGGGAAAGCGCCGCCGCGCCGAGGCCCACGGTCCTCAGGAAGTCCCGTCGGCTCAGCGAGCTCATGGAGTTCTCCTTGTCTGGCTTGGCGGTTTCGGTTAGAGCAGACAATGTACGGGAAAGGGGGCGACCATCACAAGGCTATTCGGATCGGCTGCACGTCGCGTGTGCGAGGACAAATCCCGGGAGGTTTCCTCTTCGCCCCGTATGGGGCGGTACGTGGGTAGCCCAGGGCGACCGGAGGGAGCCCTGGGTACGCGTCACCCTTTGTGCGGAGCCTCGTATGGGGCGACCGTGAGGTACGGTCACCCCTGCCGGGGTTCCGCGAAATACACGCCCTGCAAACCCAGGGCTTGCGGCAAACAGCGCCGCGGCGCCCTGGGCTATCAACGTCCGCTCCTCCGGAGCTAACAGATTACAGAAACAATCGTTACCGACCGCCAGGAAACATTCTCACACACCACGTCGCCGCCGGCTCTGCGGATGGACGGGGATGCTCCCCCCGCCGCGGGGACGGATGCGATCAGCCGCCGTCCTCGACGACGGGGAACGCCACGGAGACAGAGGTGCCGGCGCCGACGTCGCTTTGCAGCTCGATGCGGCCGTTGTAGCGGTCGACGAGCTCCTTGACGATGGCCAGGCCAAGCCCGAAGCCCGATGCGCCCGGTGCGGCCTGCACGTTGGTCCCCCGGTAGAACTCGTCAAAGATCTTTGCCTGCTCTTCCGGCGGTATGCCTATTCCCCGATCGCGTACGCGAACGCGGACGAAGCCGCGCTCGACGGTCACGTCCACGTCCACCGTCTTGCCGGCGCCCGTGGAGTACTTGATGGCGTTGTTCAGCAGGCTGCCGAAGATGAGCCGCAGGCCGTTCGGATCCGCCAGCACGCACGATCCGTCGGCGGGCTCGTTGACCACGATATCGAGGCCCTTTTCGCGGGCCCGGTCCAGCCGATCTTCGACCTCCCTTCGAAGGGGCTCGGCGGGCCAGACCGGTTCGATCTCCACCAGGGAAGTGCCGCGGCGGATGGCCGCAAGGTCGAGGAGCTTCTTCGACAACGCCTGGACGGATGCGATCCGCTCGAGACTGCCCTCGATGAGCTTGTCGCGCTGCTGGCGATCCAGCTTCTCGCCCAGTTGCGAGAGGGCCTGAAGGGAGCAGGCGATGGTGGCCAGCGGGGAGGCGATGTGGTGCATGAGCAGCGCGACGAACTTGCTCTTGGCCTTGTCGATCGCCCGGAGCTGCCGCAGGTCTTCCACCTGCCGGGCGTTCTCGACCCCGATGGCGGCGATGAGGCCTAATTCCTGGAGGAACCACTCGTCGTCCAGGCAGAACCCGCCGTCGAGCTTAAGCAACTCCAGCGCGCCCGTCCGCTTCCCGTGCCCGCCGATCGCGACCGCAGCGGCGGCCGCAGAACCCGGCGCGCCGCGAAGGGCGACGGGGCCCTCGCAGAGGACGCCGCCTCGCACGCACTCGGCGGCCGGCGCGTCCTCGCCGATCCGGACCCGCTGGGGGCGGTTGACGGCGCCGGCGTGCGCCGCAAGACGCAGCACCTTGCCGGTCTCGTCCAGGAGGTAGGCGGATGCGGACGAGGAGCGCGTAAATCTGCAAGCGTACTCGGTGATCTTCTCGAGCAGCGGGCGCGTCGCCAGACACGCGAAGATGTCCCGCTTCACCCCGATGAGGATGATGATGTTGTTCAGCAGACGATGGAGGGCGACGGGGTCGGAGAGCCCGAGCCCCGGCTCGATCAACTGGAAGTGATAGCCCTCCTGGGCCTTGATGAGCTGGAAGAACGAGCACCCTCGACAGCGTTTGATCTTCTCCTCGTAGGTCCCGTCGATCTTGCCGCAGCACATCGTGCCGGGCACGGCCCAGCAGAACCGGCCGGCATTCCTGCCGCCGTTCACACCGTCGCAGGTGCTGTCCGTGGCGGCGGGGCAGGGGCCGAACTCGTCCTCGTGCAGTCCCCCGGGCTGGCGGCCGCAGGACATGTGCTCCCAGCAGTTGACCTTGTCCGATGCCATGTTCACGCGTCCGCAGACGCCGCGGTGCCGCCGGGCGGGAACGTCGGCCTCGGCAGCAGTCCGGCCGCCTTGACGATGTCGGGGACGGCCTCCTCCCACTCGATCGCCTGAATGTGAACGCCCCGCACGCCCTCGATCCCGCGCGCCTGCTCGATGAGCTCGACCGACACCTCCTTGGCGATCTCCCGGGACCTGGCTCGGGCCTGCTTCTTCTCCTCCGGCGAGGCGTCCTTCTTCGTCCTGGGGAAGCGTTGGATCAGCTCCTCGGGAACGCTGACGCCCGCGACGGAGGCGTTCATGTACCGCAGCATGCCGGCGCTTTTCGGCACGATGATGCCGGCCAGGATGGCCGTCTTCTCGTGCAGCCCGCGGTCGCGAACGGCCTTCATGGTCTCGGCGAACTGCTTCATGTCGTACACGCCCTGCGTCTGGATGAAGTCCGCCCCGGCGGCTGCCTTCTTGGCCAGGCGGATGACCCGGAAGTCCACGGGGTCACCCATGGGGGTCCAGGCGGCGCCGATGAAGAGCTCCGGGTGCTCGTCCAGGGGGTCGCCGCCCTCCTGGAGGCCCTCGTCCCGCATCTTCCTGAGGATGGCGACGAGCTGGATGGAGTCGATGTCGTAGACGTTCTTGGCGCCGGGATGGCCCTTGAGCCTGCCAGCGGCGCCGAAGGACTGGTGGTCTCCGGCGATGCACAGGCAGTTGCGGATCCCCAGCGCCGCCGCGCCGAGGATGTCGCACTGGATGGCGATGCGGTTGCGGTCCCGCGTGGTCATCTGCATGACCGGCTCCAGCCCTTCCCGGAGGACCAGGAACGCGCTGGCGATGGACGACAGGCGGACCACCGCGGTCTGGGCGTCCGTGATGTTGACGGCGTCGGCGTGCCCCTGAAGGATGGCGGCCTTCTTCCGGACGACCTCGGCGCTGCTGCCCATCGGCGGGCCCAGCTCGGCCGTGACGGCGAAGCGGCCGGCGTCGAGCACTTTTTCGAGGTTGGATTCAGACTTCATCGAAGCCCTCCGCGGCAAGGTAGTGCATCGCGAGATCGGACCGCTTCAAGGAACGCTGCCCACCATGCCGCGCGGCGGACCAGTCCTTCGGCGGGATGATGCGCTCCAGGTCCTCCAGGCGGCCGAGGGCCTTCGCCCGCTCGACGATCTTGGCCCAGGCACAGTCCACATCCGGGTTCACTTCACACTTGCCCTCGTTGGACCCCCCGCAAGGCCCGTTCAGCAGTGTCTTGGCGCAGCCGGCTATAGGGCATATGCCGAACGTGAGGTCGAGGATGCAGTCCCCGCAGGCGGCACACGTCTCCTTCCAGGCGTCCGGGGCGGAGTTGGCGCCGAGGAAGCACGTATCGACCCCGGGAATGACGAACACGCCCTCGAGCTTCTCGGCCAGCAGGTTCGACCCGGCGCCGCATGCCAGGGAGAGGACCGCATCGGCGCCGCGGAGGCAATCGGCCAGCGGTTCCACGAACTCCCAGTCGCAGGCCCGTTTGCAGGTGACGCCCTCGAGCTCCAGTTCCGCGCCCCGGTCCCGCAGGGCCAGTTGAAGCGAGCAGCACATCTCCTCGACCTCGCGCTCGCCCCCGGCGAAACACACGGTCGCGCACGTGCCGCAGCCCAGGACGACGACGCTCCGGAAGCCGGAGAGCCTATCGAGGATCCAGTCCAGCTCCTTCTGCTTCAGGACGATCATCCTATTTCTCCTTTGGGGGCGGACCCACCTCGGCCGCGGCCCGAGGCAAGCACAGCTCGATCCGCCCGTCGGGACAGGCGCGCTCCAGGATGCCGCGGACGTAGCTCGCGACGGCCTGGATGTTCGGCCAGGCCGGGCCGTACTTGCACTCCTCCTCCTCGCACGGCGCAAGAAGGACGCAGCGGTAGCCTTGCCGGAACAGCCGCAGGAGGTCGATCGGCTTCAGCCGGGCCAGGCAGGGCACGCCGAGGACGTGATCGGCCGGGACGGCTGTGTCTTGCCTGTGGAGGCACAGGAGGGCGACCGTCGGCCCCGCGGCGTCGGGGCCCGCGGAAGCGGAAGGCGTCAGGTCGGCGGATCCCCAATACGACAGGCTGATCGCGTTGGCGGGGCAGACCGAGGCGCAAACCCCGCAGGCCTGGCAGCGGGCGGGATTGGCGAACATCGCCTCGCCGATCTCCACCGCCGCCAGCGGACAGACGCGGAAGCACGTCAGACACGACGCGCACTTGCTCTCGTCGATGATCGCGCCCGACAGGCAGCCGAGACACCGGCTCGCCTCGCGCCGGGCGGAGGCCTCGTCGAGCATCGGCTCGGACGGCGCGAAGGGCTCCGGCTCGGCCGCGACGGTGCCCATACGGTGAAGCTTCTCGAGGACGTCCGCCGGGAAGGGATCGAGCGGCACGGCCGGGTCCGGATCCGGTCCAGCCACCGCCCCGGTGGCCAGGAACCGCGCGGCGATCTCCGCGACCCGGTGCCCGTCGGCCACCGCCTCGATGGCGCTGCCCGGGCCCCGCAGCGACTCGCCGGCCAGAAAGACCCGCGGGTGGCTCGTGAGCTGCGTGTCCCTGTCGGCCACGATCCTGCCCCGCTGATCGGTCCGAATGGACGTGCCCCTTGCCCAACTGCGATCCGGCCCCTGCCCGACACTCAGGATGACCGCGTCGGCGCCGAGCGTTCGGATCCGCGAGGGATCGTACGTCGGCCGGAAGCGCCCCGCCTCGTCGAACACGGATACCACGGACATCAGCTCCAATGCGACGATCTCGCCGTCGCGGTTCAGGACGCGCTTCAGGGCCTGCCGCGGGAGGATCTGGATGCCCTCGCCCTCGGCCAGGCGGATCTCCTCCGGCTCGGCGGGCATCTCCTCGCGGCTCTCCAGGCAGATCATCGCCACGTACTCGGCTCCCAGGCGCCGCGCCGTGCGTGCGACGTCGACGGCGACGTTCCCCCCGCCGATGACGGCCACCCGCCGGCCCACGTCGGCCTTCCCGCCCAGCCGGACGTCCGCCATCCACGGGATCGCCGCCGTGAAGCGCTGCCCGCCGAAGCCCGGCACGGCGATCCCCCGGCTGCGCGACAGGCCGGTGGCCACGATGACCGCCTCGAAACCCCTCTCCAGGAGCTCCCTGACGGTGACGTCCCTGCCCATCTCGCACTGGTAGGTGACCTCGATCCCCAGGTCCAGGATGGCCCGGACGTCCGCGTCCAGGGCCGCCTGGGGCAGCCGGTAGCGCGGGATCACGTTGAGCATCCCCCCCGGACGGTCCAGGCGCTCGTAGACGCTGACGGGATGGCCGCCCAGCCGCAGGTCGAGCGCGGCGGTCAGGCCGGCGGGCCCGGCGCCGATGACGGCCACGCGAGCCTTGACCGGAAGCTCCTCAGCCGGCGCCGCCCGGCCCCGCGCCCCCACTCGCTGCACGACGAACCGCTTCAGCGCGCGCAGGGCGACCGGGGCGTCGAGCTGGCCGCGCCGGCAGGCCTTCTCGCACGGCCTCTGGCAGATATGCGCGCAAACGGATGGAAAAGGGTTGCTGGCGCAGATGCACTCGCAGGCGTCCTCGTAACGGCCCGCCGCGACGAGCCGGGCGTACCTCCCCGCGTCCGTCCGAACGGGACAGGCCGACTGGCACGGAGGCAGGACCTTGGTCGTCACGCTTGATCCTCGTCGTCTTGGGAGCCGGTCAACACCGCGGAGATCTCCGCGGCCAGCTCGTCCCCCGTGATCGGCTTCTCCAGCACCTTGTCCACGGGCAGCCACAGGTCATCCGGCTCGAAGAGCATCTCGTATCGCTGGCCGACCGCCGTGAGCACGAGCATCTTCACGCCGGCCAGGTCCGCGTCGCCGCGAATGGCCCGCGCCAGGGCGAACCCCTCGTCGGGTCGGTTCATGACCACGTCAATGACCACGACGTCCGGCTTGTGCTCCCTGACGGCCGCCAGACCGCTCCGGCCGTCCTCTGCGGTGATCACGTTGTATCCCGCGTCTCGCAGCATCAGTGACGTGGCCGTCAGGAAGGCCACGTCATCGTCCACAAGGAGGACATTCGCCTGTCGGGGCATTTGCGCGGCTCCCGTCTCGCTCGGGGCTACCTGGCCGCCAGCACGGCGGCCACCGTTTCAACCAGGCGTTCGTGCGCCGTCGACTTCGGCAGGACATCGGAGGCCGGCAGGCCCTTGTCCTCCTCGAAGGCGTGCATCATCTGCCCCGGGCTCTCGGCCACGGCGGTCACGAGCACGACCGGGATGCCGGCCAGCCTCTCGTCTGCGGCCACCTCGTCTGCGAACGAGAAGCCGTCCTGGCCGGGCATGATAACGTCCAGGAGGATCAGGTCGGGAAGCTGCGAGGCCAGTTGGTCTCGCGCCTCGGCGGCGCCGGTTACGGAGGCCACCTCATATCCCGCCGCCTCCAGCAGGTGGCCGGCGGCCAACAGGAAGGCTTCGTCGTCGTCAACGAGCAGTATCTTCTGAGGCATGGAATCTCACTCCTTTCCGTGCAGAAATGAATCTTGCCGCCTGCCGGCCTCGCGCACAGCCGCTGGGGCAGCCGGCAACGCACGTCGTCATCTCAAACCGCAGTCCGTACTTCGGCTCTCGGTCGCATTCTGCTGGCTACGCTACGCTTGTGTCAAACTTTTTTACGGGATTGTCACGCTGTGACACAAGGAACGAGAAACCTGCGGTCCGGGCCCCCGTAAGCGGCTTCCTCCTCCCGATCCATCCCCTCCCGAGCGCAGGAGCTCACCGAGTCCTTCGCATCCCGGAGGCATCGGCGTTCGGCGGGAGCGTCCTGTCGCGCCAGTCGGCCAGGAGTTTCCTCAGTTGGGCGGCCTTTTCCGGCCGGCCCGCGGCCAGGTCGTCTTTCTCGCCGACGTCGCCCGCCAGGTCGTACAGCTCAACCCGGCCGGTGTCGAAGAACTCGATCAGCTTCCAGCGGCCCTGGCGGACGGCGCCGCTGGACCGCCCGCCCAGGAAGTGCGGCTTGCCGAGCGGGTAGTGCCAGTACAGCGCCTCGCGCCGCAGCTCGGCCTTGGGGTCCTTCAGCAGCGGGAGGATCGAAACGCCGTCGAGGTGCTGCCTCGGGTCCGGTCGGATCCCCGCGGCTTCGAGGAAGGTGGGGTAGAAGTCGATATTACACGTCGGCGCCTCGCAGACCGTGCCGGCCGGCACGGCCCCCGGCCAGCGGACGATCAGCGGCTCCCGGATGCCCCCCTCGTACAACTGGCTCTTGCCGCCGCGGAGCGGCGCGTTCGACGTCACGTGCTTCGACTCGCCGCCGTTGTCGCTGGTGAAGACGACCATCGTGTCGTCGGCCAGGCCAAGCTCGCCGAGCTTCTTCACGATCGCGCCGACGCCGTCGTCGATGCTCTCCAGCATGGCGGCCAGGTGGGGGTTGTGGTCCCGGGCCCAGTGGTTGCCCGGATCGCCCTGGAAGCCGGCGTCCTGGCAGAGGTAGCACTTCACCCGAGAGCTCTTCCCCGGCGGATGCTTCCTGCGGTACCTGGCGACCAGCTCCTCCTTGCCGTTGAGGATGGTGTGGACGGCGAAATGGCTGAGGTAGAGGAAGAACGGCCGGTCCTTGTGCCGTTCGATGAAGTCCACCGCCTCTAGGTTCATCCGATCGACCAGGTACTCGCGGCCGGGCAGGCGCTTGCTTTTCACGTTCAGCCAGCGAACCGGCTGCTTGCGGAAGACGTACGGCCAGAAGTTGGCGCCGTTGCCGACGCTCTTGACCTCGCTGACAAGCTCCTCGTCAAAGCCGTGGTCCGTCGCCCGGACCTCCGCCTTGGCCCCGTGATAGCGATACCCCGTCAGGTGCCACTTTCCGATCATGCCCGTGGCGTAGCCGTTCTTCTTCAGGAGCTCGGCGATGGTGACGTGATCGGTGGACAGCGCGTTGGCGCTGTCCGGGCGAAGGTAATCGGTAATGCCGGTCCTGGCCGGATACTGCCCGGTCAGCAAGGCCGCCCGGTACGGCGAGCAGACGGGTGCCGCGGCGTATGCCTGCGTGAAGCGCATTCCCCGGGCCGCGAGCCGGTCGAGGTTCGGCGTCTCGTTGAAGTCGTTTCCGTAGCAGCCCAGTTCGGCCCAACCGAGGTCGTCGGCCAGGATGAAGATGATGTTGGGCTTTCGCTTTCGGCTTCTCCGGCTCGCCGCCCGAGCGGCGGACGACAGCCCGGGCAGCGCGATCGCCGCCGCGCCCAGGCCCATGGCCTTCAGGAAGTCGCGTCGGCGGCTCTTGGTTGTTCGGGTTGCAGTCATGTCCTGATACTCCGCCTCCCCCGCGAATCATCGTGGCGAATGGAAAAGCGCGGACGAGGGAACGGGCCTCCTGGTCATCTTCCCCGAGCCGTACGAAACGCGGAGGCTCTTGCGCACGGCATGCTGGAAGTACAGAACCGTTATCCTGTGCTTCCCCGCCTCCAGGCCGATCCGCCCGGACTGCTCCCTCGCGTCGCGCCCGCACAGGGCGTCCAGGTCCACGACGGTCCGGCCGTCGATGCAGAGCCTGCACCCGTCGTCGGATCGGACGTGGAAGGTATACACGTCGTCCCGGGAGACATGGATGTATCCCGAGAACCTCATGGCGAAGTGCTCGCCGCGCCCGGCGCGGGCGAGATCGATCTTCTCCGCGACTCCGGATGATTTCCGCGGCAGCGAATCGAAATCGGGCAGCTCTGTCCAATCGCCCTCGAAGTACTCGTACCCGATGCCGGGGCGCAGGTCTCCCGGATCGACCGGCTTGTGCAGCCTCGCCTTCGTATACGTCGCCGCCATCGGAGCAAAAACGGTACCATCGTCCGAGAAGGCGCGGATCTTCAGCGTCGTGCTTTCCGTGAACGTCAGCGGCCCGTCGCAGAGGCTGGAGGAGGCCGTTGGATCGCTGCCGTCGGTCGTGTAGCGCAGCGTGGTCCCCTTCAGCAGGTTCCGGACGTCGACTTCGAGAGAGCCGGCGAAGTCCTGGCCGTGGGGCGTCAGATACGCGAGCGTGTTGAACGTCCGCTTCCTTCCGCCCAGGACCAGGGAGATCGACCGATCGCCCGCGCCCCGGAAGCGAAAGGCCGCCCGGCCGTCCCGCGCGGGGCCGCTCGTCGCCGGATCGCTGGAGACGAGCTCCCTGTCCTCCAGCCACGGCCGCACGATCAGCGTCGGGAGGGGGCAGCCTTCCACCACAATCCTCTTCTCGGTGCGCCCGCTGCGGACGGCGCGATCGATCTTCACCCTCGTCCACGTGGTCTTGCCGTTGAGTACGATTGGCGTGCAGGTCCGGACGTATCGCCAGGCGTCGGGAAGGTGGTCGCTGACGGTGAACGACCCGTCGGGGACGGAGTAGCTTATCCCCGCGAGCCTCTCGATCAGGAGGCAGATCACAGCACCGTCCCAGTTGTAGTACATGGAGCCCCATGGCCTGTAGTCGGGGTCCCAGCACTCCGGGGCGACGGGGAAGCCGTGATCCCGGACCATTCCGTTGATGTGCCCCAGTGTGCAGTGGACCGCCTCCACACGGCAGCCGCGCCGGAACATCCCCTCAATCGCCAGCCACGTGCTGATGGACGACACGGCAAAGACACCGTTCTCCGGGCAGTCGGGCGGGCGGATCTCCAGCGGGACCGGGCCGACGAACCCCGTCTCCGTGTTCATCACCCACCGCCGGACCATGTCATGTGCCCAGTCGTCCGGCATCTCGCTGCACATCAAGGAGGCGAGGTGCCAGATGTCCTTCCACCGGGTGCCCTTGCCGGCAAGGTATTGAGGCCAGCACGCTTGCCAGGGCGCCCTGAACCTCTTGACCCTGGCCGGCCTCATGGCCTTCCAGTGCGCGACGTCCTCATCCCTCCCCAGTGCCGCCGCCATCTTCACCAGGGCGTCCAGGGCATTGATCTCCAAGCCGTGGCACCCGGGCGGGCCCGTCCAGTACAGCTTGCGGAACAACTCGTTGTATACCTCAGCCAGGAACCTCGTATCTCCCGACTGGACGTACTGCCGCCAGGCGAATTCCACCGCGCCGACGAGTGTCGACCGGGCGGGTGAATACCACGCGATGCCGAAGTTGTCCGGCAGGCGGCCGGCCTTGTTCCTGAAGGGCAGCATGAACTTCCACGACAGGATATTCCCGAATCCGTATGCGCGCTTGTCGGCGACCCACGCCCCCATGCCCGTATACGCCCACGAGTCCCATGCGTGCAGCCCCATGAAGTTGTTCACGGCCGTCTGCGTGTGCGGGTACTGCTCCCAGCCCTTCCCGGTGTGCGTGAAATACAGGAAGTACAGCGACCAGAGGTAATAGTAAGTCCTGACCGCGTCGGCGTCGGAGCACCGGAAGTAGGGGATCTGCCGGTTCAGCAGGTCGTTGACGTACTGCATCTTCGCCGTCAGCGCGGCCTGGGGGTCCGAAAGCAGCCTCCTCACGCGGGCCGAGACGGAGTCGTACTCATCGCCCATCGCCAGCGCCAGCACGACCGGCCTGCCGGGGGCGCAGCCGACCGTGAAGCTGTACGTCTGGCGGCCGTCCTCTTCCCTCCGGATCGTGTGGGAGTCTCCAAAGCCCTGCGACGCCGATATGACGACGCACAGCCCATCGTACATGAGCCTTCCTTCCATCGCGGGCCTGCCCCACTCGGGCTTCGTCAGGATGGTCCCGGCCTCGGTGACGTGGATCGCGTTGTGCCGGCGGTCGTATCTCGCCCTTGCGGTACAAGTGCGGCTGAAACGCCTCTTCGGCGGATCCCCGTCGTGCGTAGGGATGAAGCGCGTGTTGATGAAGCTGTGCCCGTCGAACGCCAGCGTGACCGGTTTGCTCGACGTGATGATCGCGCAGAGCACGTCGTCGGTGGAGATGAACTTGGTCTCCCCGACCCGCACGCCTGCCACCTCGTAGGTGCAGACCTGCCTGTCCGGGCGCCAGATCATCTTCTCCGGCCGCGGGTGGCGGTGCCGTTTGCCGTCGACGATCACCGTACCGTACGCGGCCCGGACGTTGCGCCAGAACTCCCATCCCCACATGTCGTGCCCCGTGCCGGTATGGCCCTTGTCGTCTGCGATTCCGTGTCCCCGGGCGCGCCCGTCCCGGAACATCGGGTGCGTGAAGCCCAGCGTCTCGTGTTCTCTTGTCCGCCACTTCGCATCCGAGGCCCCGCCGACGTAGTAAAGGTGATTCCCCGCCAGGAACCCGTGCTGCCTGCCGGCGATGTCCCGGGCGAGCATCTTGCAGTAGTCCGCCCGCGGAGGAACTGTCTCCGCACGGCAGAGGCTGAGGGGGAACAGCGCGGCCAGCAAACACAGAAGCCTTTCCATTCGTCCTGCCTTCATTGACGTACTACCAGGATGTGATGTGCCTGGCTTTCTCGAGGCGCCCCAGGGCGGCGGCGTTCGTCTTCAGGCGATCCTGCCGCACGGCCAGCTCGGCCCTGAGCTTTTCCTTCTCCTTGCCTGCGGGCGCCTTTGCCAGGCTCTCCTGGAGTTGCTCTATCTCTTTCCTCGTTTGCTTCAGACGCCCAAGCAGCTCCTTCCTTCTCTCGGCCCGCATGTCCTCGATACTTTCCGCGTCAACCGCCCTGAGATAATCGGTCAGCCTCTTCTCCAGCTCCGCCGCCTTCTGCGGCATCGACCTCGACAGGTCCGTGCTCTCCGCGATGTCCTTCGCCAAGTTGAACAGTCGCGTTTCGCCGGTATTCAGGTTCCTGACCAACTTGAAGTCGCCGAGCCGTATCGCGGACATCGGTAATCCGTCGTACCAGGGGAAGTGGAAGACGAGCCCCTCCGTGCCGCGCTCGACCCTGCCTTCGTTTCCCTTCTCGAACAGTGGGCGCAGGCTGCCGCCGTCGATCCCCGCCGGCAGGGGTCTGGTGTTGCCTACGAGATCGCTGATCGTGGGAAAGAAGTCCCACCCGGCGATCGGAACATCACACTGGCAGCCGGCCCTGACGCCCGGCCCGCGGACCACGGTCGGCACGCGGATGCCGCCTTCCCACAGACTTGCCTTTCCGCCCTTCAGCGGGGCGTTGCTCCGAAAGCCCCCGCCGTTGTCGGACGTGAAGATGACGTAGGTGCTGGGCGCTATGCCGAGCTTGTCGATCTCGGCCAGGAGCATTCCGACACCCGTGTTCAGGTCCTCGATCATAGCGGCGTACAGGAGTGTCCGGCGGTTTCGAGCCGGCGGCGGGTCCTCGGAGTCCCTCGGCACGCGTTTCTTCGCCCGAGGAAGGGCCTCGTACTTCGCGATCGTCTCCTTCAGGGCGCGATGCTCCACGTGAAGGGCGTAGTGGGAGACTTGCATGAAGAAGGGTCGCCCCGCCGCCACGCACCTGGCCATGAAGGCCGTGGCGCGTCTCGTGAGGCTGAAGATGCGCTTGGGATCTTCCTGGGGCAGGGGTTTCCCGTCCTTCTTGGAGAGCCAGTCGCCGTCGGCGTTGTTCGTGTTGCCGTCCGTCACGTCATAGCCCGCGTGCTCGGGCGGCCTCGGCGGGAAGCCCCACTTGCCGAAGTGTGCCGTGACGTAGCGCCGGTCGGCGGAGCGGACCATCCGAGGGATCGACACCTCGCCGCGGCAATCGACTGCCCTGGATTTGGCCAGCACGTCATGAACGACAGTCTGTTTCAGCCGCGCGGGCGTCTTGCCGAACTGAATCCCGCCGCGCGAAGGCGTGCAGGTCGGGGCGGCGGCGTAGGCGTTGGAGAAGACCATCCCCTCCTTCGCCATTCTCTCCAGGGTGGGCGTCCGGTAGGGATCGCTTCTTGAATTGCCCCGGCTGCGCATCATCGGCACGGACGTGTGCGTCCAGCCCTGGTCGTCCGTCAGGATGAGGACGATGTTGGGCTTGCCCTTTGCTCCCTTGGCGGCCGCTCCCGGAGCCGCGGACGGGGGCCCAGGCAGTGCTGTCGCCGCTGCGCCCAGGCCCAGGGCTTTCAGGAAATCGCGACGAGGGGTCCCGCTGTGGCTCATGTCTCGCTTTCCTACTTGACCCGCCACTCCAGGATCCCCCCGGAGAAGTCCTTCTGAAGCCTCACTTCCAGGCGCAGGGCGGTCGCGGCAACCGGCGGGAAGGTCACCTTGTTGTACTCGTCCCTGGCGATGCCGCGGCGCAGCGCAGCGGCGGCGGGCTTCCAGCCGTCGCCGTCCCTGTACAGGACCTGCCAGGAGCTCGGCACGCGGCAGCCGCCCCCGATCGGCTCGTCGTCGTACCAGTAGACTTGCACGGAACGAATCGTCGTGGGCTTGGCGAAGTTCCGCTGCACCCACTCGACACGCCCCTTGTGGTCCCGCCACGTGAAGCGGGGGATGTCCTGCTGGCAGGAGCTCTTCGGCTCCAGCCCGTCGCCCAGGGCGGCCAGCGTGTCCTTGGCGTGGACGTGGGAGGCGCAGAACGGCTGGGGCCTCCGCGGCAGCCAGACGGCCATCTCGCCCGGCCCGCGATGGGCCCAGGCGTAGTACGGGATCAGCGTCAGCGTTCCCCCGCCGTCCGCCTTGCCCGTGATCACGGTCATCCCGCCGAGCAGGTCCCCGCGGTACTCGGGCCGGAGCTTCACACGGTCGGCCAGAACGAGGTCGAGGGCCCTGCCGCCGTGATCTTTTGCCTCGGCGCAGTACACGATCGGCCCGCGCTGGATCGCGACTCGCCCGGCGTCGTCGGTGACCCTCGGATGGGCCACGACGCGGCGGATCGGCATGGGCATCTTCAGCGTGATCACGTCGCCGGACTTCCACCTGCGGCGGATGCGGACGTATCCCTTCTCGATGTCGGGTGCGACCGGCCTGCCGTTGACGTCGAGCGTCAACTTCTCGTCGCTCCGGTTCATGTACGTGTACAGATCGCTCGGCACGGGCCGGTTGCGGGCCCAGCCCGGGACGCGGAGCAGCACGGCGAACTTGCCGGGCGCCCGCGGCTCGACCGCGATCTTCACCAGCCCCTTCCAGGGATAGTCGGTCTCCTGCGTGATACGGACGGCCCGGCCGGAGAGCCTCACGCGAGCGGCGCCGCCGACGTACAGGTTCACGTACAGCTCGTCGTCCGTGTGAGCGTAGACGTAGCCGGGCACCGACGGCATGAAGCGAGCGATGTTCGACGGGCAGCACGCCGTCTTGAACCACGGGCTGCGGACGTGCTTCCTGTCGCGGCCGTCCGAGGCCATGGGGTTCGGATAGAAGAACTCGTCGCCCTTGAGCGAGACGCCCGCAAGCACGCCGTTGTACATGTTCCGCTCCAGCACGTCGACGTACCTCGCGTCGGCGTGCAGCAGGAACAGCCGGAGGTTCAGGAAGGCCGTCCCGACCGTCGCGCACGTCTCGTTGTAGGCCTGGAGGTTCGGCAGCACGTAGTCCGGGCCGAAGCCCTCGAGGTAGCCGTGCACCCCCATGCTGCCGATCAGGTACAGCCTCCGCGAGACGATGTTCTCCCAGATCGCGTCGACGGCCTTCGTGTACCTCTCATCGCCGGTCAGGGCGGCGATGTCGGCCATGGCCGAGTACATGTACACCGCGCGGACGACGTGCCCGTGGGGCTCCCTCTGCTCCACGACGGGCTTGTCGTCCTGGCAATAGGTGTTGCTGTCCTTGTGGCTGTGGACCGTGCGCCCGTTGTAGTGGCCGCGCTCGTCGAGGAAGAACTTCGCCATGTCGAGGTACTTCTTGCGGCCCGTGGCGCGATAGAGCTTCACCAGGCCGATCTCAATCTCCTGGTGGCCCGGCACGTTGCGTATCTGCCCCGCCTTCGGCCCGAACGTCTTGCAGACGAGATCCGCGTTCCTGATCGCAACGTTCAGCAGCGATTGTCTCCCCGTGGCCTGGTAATGCGCCACGGCCGCCTCGTACATGTGCCCGACGCAGTAGAGCTCGTGGCCGTGGTCGCATCTGGCCCACCGCGGCTTGCCGTACATGTCGAGCTGGTGCTGCGGG
Organism: uncultured Planctomycetaceae bacterium; assembly: GCA_964427875.1. Taxonomy (GTDB): domain Bacteria; phylum Planctomycetota; class Phycisphaerae; order SM23-33; family SM23-33; genus CAYRVX01. The sequence continues at coordinate 7,828 of CAYRVX010000050.1, read as the reverse complement.
GTGTCCCGGGTCTTGCGGATGTCCAGCTCCGGGGTAATCGTTCGAAGCGTGGACAGATAGCCGTCGGCTTCCTGCGCAGCCGCGATCTTGGCGATGACGTCGTCCACGTACCTCTCGAGGGCGGGGTCCGGATGAACGCTCAGCGAGTAGGCCGCCCCTTCCACGACCTTGTACAGGTCCGAGTCGTTGTACCGGGCGCCGCGGTAGAGGCCCTTCTTCAGGCCGCCGGCGATGGCGAAGTTGTCGATGCGCCCCGTTTCCTCGCACCGCTTGAAGCAGGCAGGTATCGTCACCTTGCGGCTGGCCCCCAGGCGCGGGGCCCAGAAGCCGTCGTCGATCTTCACCTCGGTGAACGGCACCGGCCGGACGGGGTAATCCCTCTTCGCCTCGCCAGCCGCAGTGCCGTGGGGCAGGATCGCCGCCGCTGAGATCAGGGCCCCCGCGACCGTGCACTTTCGGAAGGCGTCCAAAGCAGTCTCCTCGGGCTCAACGCGACGATGATTATCCCGGTTCCTCGCGGGTCCGGATGGCCGGCCCAACAGGCCTCTGGCGGAATCCACGCCATTCTACGTCCGGCCAACAGCCGGGTACAGCGCCGAGCGGCCGCTTCCGTAGCCGTTCCGACGTCCCGAAGGCGCGGCGGAACTCTCTCGCCCGCGATGCGTCTAATCGAACGCGTGAGACCATCTCTATGAACGTTGCGGGAGAGCTCGGATGAAGACGACTCCATCCGTTGTAGGGGTTTGTGCGCTGGCATCGCTGGCGGCTGCTCAGCCCGCGCCGCCGGCGGAGCCGATGGGCAAGAGCCGCCTGCCGCAGAAGGGCCTCGTGGGGTATTGGGCGGGCGAGGGCAATGCAAGCGATTCGGCGGGCGCGAATCACGGGCGAATCATCGGGGGCGTGACGTTCGTCAAGGGCAAAGTCGGCGATTGCTTCAAGCTGGACGGCAAGGGCGCCCACGTCCGTATCGGCAACCCGCCTGCACTGCGAATCACCGGCGATCAGACCGTCGCAATGTGGCTTCGGGCCGACACGATCCAGAAGCACATGAACCCCTTCCACAAGGCCTATGGGGGCGAATTCTCCGTGCTGCTCCGGCTGGGAGGGCGGCTGCGGTACGCCTTCGGCATGGCCGGCGGCAACGGACGCCCCTATGCCGCACTGATCGCGAATGATGCCGTGCAGGCCCTGAAGGACCGCCAATGGGTCCACTTCGCCGCCGTGCGGGACACCAAGGCCAAGAAGGTCCGCTTGTACGTCAACGGCAGGAAGGCCGCCAAGCTCGACGGGTGGATGCTTTTCCCCGGTGAGGCAAACGGAAGGCCGTATCGAGGGGACATCACCTCTCTTCCGAGGGCCGTCGCCTCCTCCTATCCAGCGTACATAGGCAAGGGAAACAACGACTACTTCGCCGGGCTGATCGATGAACTGGCCCTCTGGAACCGGGCGCTGAGCGACGCGGAGGTCGCCCTCGTCGCCGGGTCCTGGCCGGGCCCGCCGCACCTGACCCGCCCCGCCGGCGCCGACCGCATCCTCACCGCCAGCGGCGACGTGCTCCTGGGCGACATCGCCAACGCGCAGTTCAGCATCACGACGTCGTTTGGCAAGGTCACCGTTCCCACCGGTCGGGTGATCGGGCTCGCCGTCGCCGCGAGATCGGGAGCCGCCCGGGCCGCCCAGGGCGCCGCCCCGTGCATGGTCCTGACGGACGGGCAGGTGCTCGTGGGCAAACTTCTCGATCCGGCCGTGAAGATCCGGCTCGCCAGCGGCTCGACCCTCAGCGTGCCCCCCGACAAGATCCGCGAATTCGCGTACCGCGTTTCCGAAGGCAAGCCTTCCGCCGCGAGGCCCGCCGGAACCATGGTGAGCCTCGCCGATGGCGGGCGCCTGGCTCTGGCCGGCGCCCGCCCGAAGCTTCAGCTCCTCACGGCTCACGGCAAGGTGGACCTGCCGGCGCCCGGCGTGCGGTCCATCGAGGCCACCGGCAAGACCGAAAGGCCCCACGTCGTACGCTGGGCCAACGGCTCGGTGTTGTCCGGGACGCTGTTGCCGGAGAAGCTCGCCCTGAAGCTCCGGCTCGGTGCTCAAACGACGGTCGGGCGCGACTCCGTCCGACGGATCGATAGTGCCATCGAGCCGGTTGAGCCCGCCGGCGCCGGCACGGTCGAACTGAAGAACGGCGACCGCCTGTTCGGCACGATGACCGACAACAAGCTGACGCTTCGCACATCCCTCGGCGACACCGCGATCCGCCCGGCCAACCTGAGGGCCGTGGCGTTTGACCCGGCCAGGCCCGGGGAGCTCGAAGTGACGATGTGGAACGGGGCCGTCCTCCGCGGCCGCCTTGCCGAGGCCGCCGTGACGTTCGCGATTGTGCCCGGCGGGCCAACGGTAAAGGTGAAAACCGCCGAGATCGTGGCGATCGCCCGCTCGTCCGCCGATCCCCCGAAGGAGATCGCCAGGAAAATCCTCGCGCTGATCAGCCGGTTGGGCGCCGAGTCCTACAAGGATCGGGAGGCGGCCACCAAGGCGCTGCTGGCGATTGGGCCGGGCATCGTTCCCCTGCTGCAGCGGCGCCGCAAGGACCCCGATCCCGAGATCCGTCAGCGGATCGAGGGCATCCTGGAAGCGCTCGAAGGCACGGCTTCCGGGCGCGCCGGCCCACCGCCCTCGCCGGGGCCCCTGCCGCGACGAACGACGCGGGACCGGCAACTGATGGAACGTTCCTGACGGGAACACCGACCGGCGGAACCGACGGACGGCGCCCCCGCCCCGTCGCGCCGCGGCCCAGTCACGGGGCAGCCCAGGCGGCCGGCAGCCGGCCCGGGCTTGATGTGACCGCAGGGCCGCGAGAAACTGGTGCCTGGCCGAGGCAGGGCCTTTTCGCATGGTGCGCCAACCAGGAGAGCCGGCCATCACGATCGTGAGAACAACCCGGGTCGCCATCGCACTGGCCTGCTCGGCGATCACGTCGAGTGGCGAATCCCCCAAGCCCCTCTCGCCCTTGGGGCAGGGGCTGGCAGCCTACGTTGCGGGCGCCGAGAAGGAGGACGCGAAACTCGTCGCGGACCTCCCGCGCTTCCGGACGCGGCAACTGGCGCTGCGCAAGAAGGGCTGGCGCCCCCCGTGGGACGGCTACCGCACCGCCAAACCCCGTGGGCACTACGAGAAGCTCACCACGGTGCAGTTGGCTCGCGAGTGTCTCTCCACGGGCTTGTGGGCCCACGAGTGCCTGGTGTACGACCGGCCCGCGTTCGGTATCGCTCGCACAGCCGTCTTCCACGAAGGGTTCGACGTCCTCTACGCGCGGGACGACCTCTGGGAAGGCATCGCCGCGGCCTACGAGGACTTGAGCGCACGGCTTGCCAAGGCAACGGATCTGCACGATCGCATGAACATCTTGATGGGCCTCCAGACGATGAACCACGCCTACGCCTTCCCGGAGTTCCGCAAACGCCTGGCCGGGAGGGAGCCGCGACTGCTCTCGGCCCACCTGAAGGCGTTTGCGGCGGTTCGATCCTACGCGGAGCGGACGGCCAAGCTGCGCAAGGACGGGAAGACAACTGCGTTCTTCGGCCCCGGCGTGGCCTACGAACTGGCCTGCTCCTCGCTCCTGCTTGTCAAGCGCGCGAGTCCGGCCGCGTACCCCCGGGCGCTGCGGACGCTCGCGGGTGAACAGTTGTCGTTCCGCCAGACGGACCCCGAGCAGGTGGTTCGCTTTGCCGATCTCGCCTCGGGCGTCGTCGCCGAAGCGCTGGCCCACATGCAGCAGAGCAGGCGAGCCGCCACCTCCCGCCCCGCGTCGGATACCCCCTGAGGGCAGCCACAGACCCGGTTCCGGGGACCGTTGCGCCCGGGCGCCCGGACGCAAGGCCCTCCCTTGGCCGGCGGGTGTAGATGGCGTAGCGGATTGGCTTGGATGACGGCTTCGTCATCCTTCCGATGTGCAGACCCGCTGAAGCCACTTCCGCGCCGGGCTGTGAGCCTTCCAAGCGACGTGAATCAGTTTGGCGCAGGCAATCGCTTCGCTCTCGTCGCCCGGGGAGTAGTATTCGAGATGCTTCCGTGGTTTCTGTTTGCGAGGGAAGAAGTACCGTTCGACGTGCGGGTTCTGCTGGCGGGCCTCCCGTAGGGATCGTGCGGCCTCGACTTCACGTTTCGTTGCGTAGTCGAGCAGGACCTTGCCCCACAGAAGGAATGCGGAGACCTCGCCCGGATACTGCTCCAGGAGCGACTGCGCTTCGCCGTATCGCCTCTTGGCCAGGTAACAGCCGAGCAGGCCGTAGCGGATGCCCTGGTTGTCGTTGGGATTCAGTTCCAGCATCTCTTCGTGGAGGGAAATCGCCTCGTCGAGATGGTACTCGTTGTCAGCCAAGGCTTCGGCAAGTGCGCCCATGGCCCGCATGAATGGCCGTGTTTCGATCAGCCCCCAGAAGTACCCCTTGTTCTGCCGGAAGAAGTCGTCGCCTAGTTCCCGGCGCCCTGCCTCGATTGCCTTCCTGATGCCGATGACGAAGTCACGTTCCCACTGGCTCTCGATGTTGGCCAGCATGTGAATGGCGTCAACGCAGTCCGGGTAGATATCCAAGGCCTTGCGGCAGAGCTCCGCGGCGCGGTCTTCGTCCTGGCCCATGTGCTCCATCGCATCCCATGCCAGCTGTTGCGCCTGGTCTCTGGGGGAGGAGTCCTGTGAGGGGAACAGGTTGGTCATGTCATCGCTCCGGGCCGAGTCTTACGACCAATAGTGTACGGGCAAGATGCCGCAGACACCACCCGGAGACTCATCGCTAGTCTCACGCGACGTGAGGAGGGCCATTCCGGCAGGCGGAGGCCCGGGACGGGCAGCACGCCGAGCAGCGGCCGCACTCTCGGCGGAACTCCGCCCGGGGCGGAGTGTCGAAGAGGTAGGAACGGAGTATGCAATGGATACGCGGCTTTGCTCTCGCATCGGCACACTGTTGTTGCTACTGCTCGTGAACGGCGGGTGGCCCCGGCCCGCCGCGGCGGATTCCGGACCGAGGGCCCTCCGGGTCGACGTCACGCCGCTGCTGAAGGCGCTGCGGGCCGGCAACCATCGCAGGCGGCAGATGGCCAGCGAGGCGCTGGCCGTACTGGGCGAACCGCTCGTGCCCACGCTGGCCGATATGTTGGGCGACAAGAACGCCGACGTGCGCGCCGCCGTGATGAGCGCGCTGTCCAGCATGGGCCCGAAGGCCCGCAAAGCCGTGCCGAGTCTGGCGGCCATGATCGGCGTCAAGGACCAGAGGGAGCAGTGGCTCGTCTCACGGACGCTCGCCTGCATCGGCGAGCCGGCCCTCGGGGCGGTGATGAAGCGATTGGCACACGCGGACCGGGGCGTCCGTATCCACGCCGCCAAGACATTCTCGGAGATGCGCAACTGCGCCGCGCCGGCCATCCCGGGCCTCTGGAAAGCCCTGCGGGACCGCGACGGGCAAGTGTGCTTCTGGGCCAACAACGCTCTCGGCGTGATCGGCAAGCCCGCCTACGACTTCCTCATGGCCAACCGGAAGGACGAACATCCTCGCGCCCGCGCCGCCGCCGTGGACATTCTCGCGCGGTACGTACACCGCTTCCCCCCAGCCGCTGCCGCGGTGAGTGCGGGACTGGCAGACGAATCGCCCGACGTGCGTTCGATGGGCGCCGCCCACCTCCACTGCCTCCCCGCCGCCCAAGCCCAGGCCGGTCTGCTCAAAGCCCTCGTCGACAAGGTCGCCGTCGTCCGCGAAGCGGCCGTCGGGGCGGCGCGGAGCACGTCCGATCACACGCCAGCCGTCCTGTCTCTGATCCGCCGTCGCCTGCGGGACGAGAACGAGCGCGTACGCAACGCGGCGATCTACGCCCTGCCCGAGATCGCCCCCAGTGACCCCCGGACGCTTGCGGACCTCTCGGGGATCGCCCTCGACGAGAAGAACTCCGCCCTCATACGTGTGGCGGCCGTCCAGACACTGGGGCGGATCGCGCCACATCACCAGGGGCAGGTAGTGCCGCTGCTTCTGAAGGCGTACCGGGTGAAGGCGTTGAGGGTCCCGGTACTGGCGGCCCTGCGCGATATGGGGCGGTTCGCGGCAGAGGCCGTCCCGTTCCTGAAGGAGATCGCCACGGACAAGGATGACGCCGTCCGCGAGTACGCGAAGCGCGCCCTGGAGCGAATTGGGCGCCCGCGGCGACGGGGCATGCGCGTTCCGCCGCCCTGAGACGGGCGGAGAAGGGGGTATGGGCATCCTGCCCATCGGTCCCGCGGCCAGGCGGGCCGTGCGAGGCTTTCCTTCCCGGGGGCAAGGTGGCCCTGGGACGCACTGACAAGATAACCGTGCCACGGGAGTTGGCCGGCTTCAACTCCGTGCCAGGGCGGCCATGATCTCGTCGACGATCTGCTCCTGCGTGTTGCCTTCGCAGTCGACGGTGAGGTCCGCCCAGCGCTTGTACAGGGGCATGCGCTCACTGATAGGAAATCCGATCTCCCCGTGGGGCGGCAGGTTGCGCCAGCCGCGGCTCTGGGCGTTCTGGCAGACGTAGTAGCGGTACCGCTTGTTGCCCTTCTTCGTCGCATGGGTGGGCACCATCCCGCAGCCGCAGGGCACGCAGCGGATCAGGCCCTTCAGCAAAGCCCCGAAGCGGTTCCGCACGTGCTTGCCGCCGGTGCGGCCGTTGCGCTTGAGCAGCCGCTGCACGCGCTCGAAGATTTCGTCGTCGACGATGGCCGGATGCTCACCCTCGTAGACCTCGTCCTTGTAGGTGATCTTGCCCAGGTAGATGCGGTTGGTGAGCAGCTTGAAAAGGCTGTTCTTGTTGAACGGCTTGCCGCCGCGCTCGTGGCCTTTCTTCGTGACCCATCGCTTGGTGCTCCAGCCGCGCGCATCGAGTTCCTTGGCGGTCTCGATGAGCGACTGGCGGTCAAGGTAGAGTTCGAAAATGCCACGGACGCGCTGGGCCTCGTCCTCGTTGACGAGGAGCCGACCGCCGCGCACGTCCACGTCGTAGCCCAGCATGGGCATCCCGCCTGACCACTTGCCCTTGCGGCGGGTGGCGGCAATCTTGTCACGTGTCCGCTCGGAGATGATCTCGCGCTCGAACTGGGCGAATGACAGCAGCACGTTGAGCATCAGCCGGCCCATCGACGTGCTCGTGTTGAACTGCTGCGTGACCGAGACGAACGACACGCAGTGGCGTTCCAGCACGTCCATTATCTTGGCGAACTCGATCAGCGAGCGGCTGAACCGGTCCACCTTGTAGACGACGATGGAGTCGATCCTGCCCGCCTCGATGTCGGCCAGCAGGCGCTGGAGTGCCGGCCGGTCCATGTCGCCGCCGGTGAAGCCGCCGTCATCGTAGCGGTCCGGCAGGCAGACCCAGCCCTCGTGCTTCTGGCTGGCGACGTAGGCCTCGCCGGCCTCCCGCTGGGCATCGAGCGAATTGAACTCCTGCTCCAGCCCCTCCTCGGTGCTCTTGCGGGTGTAGATCGCACAGCGGATGGTCGGCGACGTGTCGATCCTCTTGCTCATGGGCGTTTCCCGTTCTGGTTCAGGTTGAAGAAATGGTAGCCGTTCCAGTGCTTGCCCGTGACGGCCTTGGCGACGGCGGAGAGGCTGCGGTAGATATCGGCCTCCCACTCGAAGCCCTTGGGCAGCACCTTCACGACGATGTCGCGGTCCTTGTACCGCCGCGTGAGGATCGAGCCGGGCATCGGCAGGCGCGGGTCATGATCGAACGCGACGGCCGCGGCGGTGGTGATGCCCGGCTGGCCATCGTCCGCCCGCTTCGTCCTCCTGAAGAACCCCTGGAACCTGACGCCCAAGCAGAAGCAGTC
>CAYRVX010000049.1:0-49056 GCA_964427875.1 uncultured Planctomycetaceae bacterium | reverse complement strand
GTACGTGTGGCAGTTGCGGATGACATCGTTGTTGGCGCCGTAACGCACGATCCCGCCAAAGGTGTGCCCGTACGAAACGCAGTCCTCAACCACATTGTTGGACCCACCCTCGCCGCCGATTGCTCCGGAGGGTCCCAGCCGGATGCCCCCCACGCTCATGAAAGTGACGCAGCGCCGCACCACGCAGGAAACCGGCGCGTTCAGGTTGATGCCCCAGCCCGGATAGAATCCCGTCGCCGCCAACCCCTCGATAATGACCCGGCGGGGATTTGTCAGTTCGAAGCCCTGCTTCCCGTTCACGGCCACGGTGTAGCGACGCTGGTCCGGGGCGCTCAGGTCCAGGTTGGAGATGTAGAGCGTCCGGGAACCGGCGTCATAATGAAAAAACCCGGGATCGAACTCGAGTTCCGCAACATTGGCCTTTGGGAGCAACGTGTGCAGTTTATGGTGTTCCAGGACGGCGTTCGGCGCCTGATCGAACTGCGCGGCATAGACAAACCGGTACCCATCAACCTTCCTGAACTGCGGCGCGGGAACATCGCCGCGCAGCACCGCCGTGCCGGGAACTTCGGTGCGGACAACGGTATCCACGTCCCGGCTGCCGAGATCGGTGCGCTGCACGTTTTCAAAATACTCCCCCGGTCCGATCGTCAAAGTGTCGCCGGGTTTGAGGGCATCCACGCCTTTCTGTATCGTCAGGAAAGCCGTTCCCCGGCTCGCGCCGTTGTTCGTGTCCGAGCCCTGCTTGTTGACGAAATACTCGGCGCCTTGGACGCCGCTTTGGGAAGCAAGCATCGCGCCAAGCAGCACGGCCGCTGCCATGTTCATCCTCATCCTTCAACTCCTATTCGTCGCAAGCCGCCGGAGAATTCCGCGCCTGATCCGGGATTTGCCGGGCAAGAGGAGTCGCGCAGGAATCTGCGCAGATAGACCGTCCGCGTCAGGTCTCTCCTCACGTTTCACAGGACACCTGATCCCGTGAGTCTCGGCCTTCCCGAGCTGCGGCGCATCAGGACCCACCGTGCAGGCGGAGACAAGCTGGGAGCCATCATGCCTCACGTGCCGACGGGATGCAAGCATACCATGGGTCCGAGTCGGACCATGGTGCAATGCTAGCCAGAGGAGCTCTGGCGAGGCCTTCCCGCTGCGTGCTGTGGCAGTGGTGCGGCGGCTCCGGCATGGCCGTGGAACTGTGTCAGAGCTGCGGAACTGGGCGCGTCAACTGGCCCGCGAACTGCGCAACTGGCGGGAAAACCGCGTCGGAACTGCGCAAGTGCTTCTGCGCAGCAGATTGCCTTGAGACGCTTCGCGTACGTTCGCGTCCATGAGCGATGCGGTTCGACAAGCTCACCGCCCCGAGCAAAGTCCAGGGGCAGCGACGGCGCGGGGCGTGAGGGGGGTGGCCGGTCGGGGTTTTCGTCGCGCCGGCGTTGAGGAGTATCGTGGCGGGGGCTATACTCCGGGCAGGCGCGCGGCCCTTGCGTGCAGCCTGAGGAAGACGGCGACATGAGGCTTTCCCTGCGAACCAGATTGCTCGCGAGCTTCCTGGCGGTCATCCTCGTGACGGGCGCCACGACGGTGATCGTCGCCGTATGGATGATCGGCGAGAGGATCCTCAAGCAGGCACAGGAGAAGGTAAGGCTCGATCTGAACTCGGCGCGGCTGGTGTATGAGGGGGCCGTCAACGACGTGCGCAAGGCGGTGACGCACACGGCCGTCCGCTTCTTCATAAAAGACGCTCTTTCAAGCGGCGATCTCGCCGGTCTGGAGGCCGAGCTCGCCAGGATCAAGCAGCGCGAGGGCCTGGACGTTCTCATGCTGACGGACCCGCAGGGGAAGGTGCTGCTTCGGGCCGGCAATCCAGCCGCCAGGGGAGACAGCCAGGCGGACAACGAGTTGATCGAACGGGCGCTGACCCGCAAGGCCGCTGTCGCCGCCACCGAGATCGTGCCCAGAGAGGAACTGCTCAAGGAGGGCGAGGCTCTCGCGCAGCGCGCCTACCTGAGGCTCGTTGACACGCTCAAGGCCAAGCCGACGCTCAAGACCGAGAACACCAGCGGGATGATGATCGCGGCCGCCACGCCGATCCCCGGCGAGCGGGGGGGACTGCTGGGCGTGCTCTACGGCACAAGGCTCCTCAACCGGAACTTCAAGCTCGTGGACAAGGTCAGGGACACCGTCTACGCGGGCGAGACGTATGCCGGCAGGCACGTCGGGACGGCCACCATCTTCCAGGGAGACGTCCGCGTCTCGACCAACGTCATGACGGCCGAAGGCCAGAGGGCGATCGGCACCCGGGTCTCAGCGGAGGTCCACGAACGGGTCCTCGACCGGGGGCAGTCGTGGGTGGAGCGGGCCTTCGTGGTGAACGACTGGTACTTCACGGCGTACGAGCCCATCCGCAACGTCTCCGGCGAGGTCGTGGGCATCCTGTACGTGGGCATGCTCGAGCGCAAGTTCGCCGACATGGAGAGAGACACGCTCTGGGCCTTCGTGGGGATCTCGCTCGGCGGGATCGCCCTGGCCGCCGTGATCTGCTATCTCCTTGCCAGGGGCCTCGCCAGGCCGGCCCACGACCTGCTGCTCGCGGCACAGCAGTTGGCCGGCGGCGACCTGAAACGACGCGTCCAGCCCGACGACTCGACGGAAGAGGTCCGAATGCTGGGCCAGACGTTCAACTTCATGGCCGCCTCGATTGAGGAAAGGGACGAGAAGCTGCGCCAGCGCGCGCAGGAGGAGGTCATGAAGTCCGAGCGGCTGGCGATGATCGGTCGCCTGGCGGCCGGGGTCGCCCACGAGATCAACAACCCGCTCACCGGCGTGCTGACCTTCAGCCACCTGCTGAGGGACAAGGAGGACCTCGACGACCAGGACAAAGAGGACCTCGACGTGATCATCCACGAGACGACGCGTGCGGGCGAGATCGTCCGCGGCCTGTTGGACTTCGCCCGGGAGCGCCCGGTGGCGAAGGAGCCGCTGAACGTCAACGAGGTGATCCGCCAGACCGTCCCGCTGCTGGGCAACCGGGAGGCCTTCCAGCAGATCGCCATCCAGGAGGACCTTGCCGAGGACCTGCCCCGGGTGGAGGGGGACGTGAATCAGCTTCAGCAGGTGCTGCTCAATCTCTCGCTCAACGCGTGCGCGGCCATGCCGAACGGCGGCACGCTGACGATCAGCACGTCCGTTGGGGATGGAAGGGTGCTCGTGAAGGTGGCCGACACGGGCTGCGGAATCCGGAAGGAGCACATCGGCCGGATCTTCGAGCCGTTCTTCAGCACGAAACCTGTCGGCCAGGGCACGGGCCTGGGGTTGAGCATCAGTTACGGCATCATCCGGCAGCACGGCGGCGACTTGAAGGTCCGCAGCGAGGAAGGCGAGGGCACCACGTTCACGATTGTCTTGCCTTCTTCCGAGGACGAACAGCCTGGCAGCCAGGGCGAGAAGGCGGACGAATGAGCCCCACCACACCCGAACAAGACGTGGCCGAACGCGGGCGGAAGGTCCTGGTCATTGACGACGAGGCGGTGATCGGCCTGAGCTGCACGCGCGTCCTGTCCCCTGAAGGCTACGAGGTGACGACCTGTCAGGACCCTCAGGAGGGCTTGCGGGAGGCCCTGACGGGCGATTTCGACCTGCTCCTGGTGGACCTGGTGATGCCGGGGATCAACGGCATGGAGATCCTCAAGGAGGTCAAGGCGGCCGGCGTGCCCTGCGAGGTGGTGATCATCACCGGGCACTCCACGGTGGAATCGGCCGTCGAGGCCATGAAGCAGGGGGCGACGGACTACCTCAGCAAGCCCTTCTCCCCGGGTCAACTGAAGATGGTGCTCCAGAGGGTGTGGGAGCGAAGCGCGCTGATCCAGGAAAACGTGATGCTTCGGCGGGAGCTGGAGGTCCACCGGGGCTTCGAGGGCATGATTGGCGAGAGCCGTCAGATGGAGCGCGTCTTCTCGCTGATCCAGCGTGTGGCCCGCAGCGAGGGCACGGTCCTCGTGGTCGGCGAGAGCGGCACGGGCAAGGAAATGGTCGTTCGGGCCATTCACCGGCTCAGCCGCCGCAAGGATCGCCCGCTGCTGGCATGCGATTGCAGCGCGCTGGTGCCTTCCCTGCTGGAAAGCGAGCTGTTCGGCCACGTGAAGGGCTCCTTCTCCGGGGCGATCGCGACCAAGCAGGGCCTCTTCGAGGCGGCCGACGAGGGGACCCTGTTCCTGGACGAGGTGGCCAACCTCTCCATGGAGACGCAGGGCAAGCTGCTGAGGGTCCTGGAGACGCGGCGCGTCAAGAAGGTCGGCGACACCGCCGAGCACGAGGTGGACATCCGTCTCATCACGGCCACCAATCGAGACCTGGCGGAAATGGTGGCCGAAGGGGAATTCCGTGAGGACCTGTACTACCGCCTCAACGTGGTGCCGATCTACCTGCCTCCGCTTCGCGAGCGGGGGGCCGACATCCCGAAGCTCGCCATGTCCTTTCTGGAGCGCTTCTGCCGGAAGAATGAAGTGCCGATCAAGGGTTTCACCCCCGAGGCCATGGCGCAGATGGAGAGCTATCACTGGCCGGGCAACGTCCGCGAGCTGCGGAACATCGTGGAGCGAATCGCCATTCTGTGCGACTCCGACCGCATCGAGCCCCGGCATCTGTCCCCGGAGGTCCGCCGGTCGCCCTCGCGGTCGCCGCTGGCGCAACTCCCCCGGGACTGGGAGGAGTTCAAGAAGCTCAAGCAGCAGGTGCGGGACGCCGCCGTGCAGGAGCTGGAGTGCCGCTTCCTGACCGAGGCGCTGGAGCGCTCCGAGGGGAACGTCAGCAAGGCCGCCGAGGACGTGGGCATGCAGCGGACGAACTTCCACGCGCTGATGAGGAAGTACGGCCTCACTTCAGACCTGGACCTGTGACGGGCTGTGCCATCCTGCCGCCCGTGTCGCCGCGGGGCCGGGGCGGGATCTCCTGACGGCCGGCTGTATGGCGGTTCCATACACTGTATGGCACGGTGACACGCTCGTCTCTGCGCCGCCGTGGCCGTTACCGGCCTCGGCGCCGCCGGCCCTGGCGGCTCCGCCGCAGGCAGGGCCCATCTTAAGGCCTTTCATTCCAACGGCTTCACGCGTGGTCATGCCGCCTGGCTTCCGGGGGTCTCCAAGGCGCCTCCAACGCATGGCATGGATCTTGCAACTGCTTCTTTGTGGACCCCGCGAGAAAGGCTGGGCAAAGCAAGGAGCTGAATCATGTGCGAGAGTCCGAAAATACTGGTCGTGGACGATGAGCCCGTGATTTGCCATGCCTGCCAGCGCGTCTTCACGCGCCAGGGCTTTCAGGTCGAGGAGACCACCAATGCCCGTGAGGGATTGAACCGGGCCACCGAGGGAGACTACTCCGCCGTTCTTCTGGACATCAAGATGCCGGAGATGGACGGCATCCAGTTCCTCGAGGAGCTGCGGAAGAAGAAGCCGGATCTCCCCGTGATGATCATGACGGGCTATCCGAGCATACCGAACGCGGCGGCGTCGGTTCGCCTGGGCGCCTCGGATTACATCACCAAGCCCTTCACGCCCGAGGGAATCACACAGACGGTTCGCCGGGTCCTCGCCAGCACGGCCGCGCAGGCCCTGGAGGCCCCGGCGGAGACGCCCGAGCCTCAGGAGGCGGAGCGGCGCTTCCTCAACGAATCATGGCTCCAACTGGAGGTCGACGGAACCGCATCCGTGGGTGCCGTGCTGCCGCACTCGCAGACCGTGGCCGCCCGGGCCGTGCAGCTGCCGCCCGTCGGCGAAGCCGTCTATCAGGACCTGCCGCTGGCGGGGCTGACCATGACGGACGGGTCCCTGGTCATCGTGCCGTCGCCCGTCTCCGGCGTGGTCGTGTGGGTCAACGAGTCGCTCAACCGCGATCCGTCGGTCCTGTTGAACGACCCGTGCGGGGAGGGCTGGATCGCCTGCATCTGCACCACCCGGCTCGAGGAGGAGATCGACAACTGCAAGCCGCGGCACGTGATCCTGCTCAGCGCCGACGGGAGCGCCGCCCGCGAGCAGTGCAGGCAATTGGCGTCTCTCGGCTGCAAGGTCGACGTCGTGGAGGACTGGGCCGAGCTGCCCGCCATGGCGCGGCATCTCGAAGGCGGCGTGCTGGTGTTCGATGCCGCTTCCTTCGGCGACACCGGTCCCGAGCTGCTCTGGCGAGTCAATGAGGAAGCGACGTCGCTGAAGGTCGTGGTCGTGGGCTCTCCCGGCTGCCAATGGGAGACGGCCTATCGCCAGCAGCGGATCTTCTACTACGCCGTCGAGCCGTTCGCCGACAACGAGATCGTCGAGATTCTCAACGCGGCGTTTCGGACTCCGCCCCGGCCGCGCGGGCGGGCCGCAAACTCCAGACTCCTGTCAGAGCCCATGGGCGGCGTGCGCATCACGAACCGCCGGGGCCGCAAGGTCCAGCTCCTCGCGCCGCCCGGGCTGCTGCGGAGAGGTCGCGGGCTCGGGGGGGTGATCGCGGGGAAGCTGAGGGACAGAACCCTGCCGGTCGTGACGACGGTGGGCGAGGGAGACATCAGGCCGGTGACCGTGCTGAAGGCGGCCGGCATGTACGACCGCGTGATGGTCCTGTCGGCAAAGGACACCGGCCGGCTTCCGGGCAGCCTCGTCAGAGACGCGGAAGCGGAATACATCTCCGCGTCGCGGGAGAACGCGGGCAAGGTCACCACGCTGCTGGTGCAGCCCGACCCGGAAACCGGCGGGCTCGTCGGGCTCGATGACCGGACCACCGAGGCGCTGGCCGAGCACATCGTGCAGGAGATGGTGTCGTACTAGACCTCGGACAGGGCGCCGAAGAACAAGGCATACCGAACAGCAAATATCTAGGAATTGCCATGGTTGCAGAGAGAAGAATCCTGGTCGTGGATGACGAACCGACGATCGTCAGGGGGTGCGAGCGCATCCTGGACAAGGCGGGGTATGCGGTGGAATCGGCGACGACCGGGCGGGAAGGGCTCCGCCGGGCCGCCGAGGGGAGCTTCGACCTCGTGATGGCCGACCTGAAGCTGCCCGACCTGGACGGGATGGAGCTGGTCCGCATGCTCCGGATCGAGCGCCCGGAGGTCGCCGTCATCATCATCACGGGGTACAGCTCGGTGGACTCGGCCGCCGAGGCGGTCCGCCTGGGCGTCCTGGACTACATACAGAAGCCCTTTACTCCCGATCAGATCACCGATGCGATCGGGCGCGCCCTGGAGGCCGTCGAGGGCCGCGGCCGGCTGCGCGCGGAAGGGGCCCTCGCGGAGGAGGCCATCGAGCGGGCCGCGAGAGATCCGATCTTCGGCCAACACCTTCTGACGAACGTGCACCGCGTCGTGTCCGACTCGCTGGAGGCGCACGTTCGCGACACCTGCGCGCAATACGGCAACGACCGCGCCCGGCTGATGGACGTCGTCCGGGCGGTGCAGGAGCGGTTCGGGTGCGTTTCCGGAGAGGCAATGGACCTCATCGCGAAGGAAGTCTCGACGCATCGCGTCGAGGTCGAGAGCGTGGTGTCCTTCTACGCGTTCCTCTCGAAGCAACTCAAGGGGAAAGTGGCCATCCGCCTGTGCGGCGACGTCATCAACGAGCTGGCCGGCGGCGACCAGGTCGCCCGGGCGCTCCGCGACGAGCTGGCAGTGGACTTCGGGCAGACGACGCCTGACGGCCGCATCTCGCTCGAGCACACGTCGTGCATCGGCATGTGCGACCAGGCGCCGGCGGCGCTGGTCAACGACGTCGTGGTGACCCACCTGACGGAGGAGTCCGCCCGCGAGATGGTGCGGGAGCTGAGGCGGCACGCGGATCCGCGCCGCCTGGTCAAGGAGCCCGGCGACGGGAACAACGCCCACCGGCTCGTCCACGCGATGGTGAAGAACAACCTCCGCAGGAAGGGCCCGGTCGTCTTTGCCGAGCTCAGCCCGGGAGACGCCATCCGGGCGGCGGTCGCGGTCCCCCCGGTCCGGGTGATCGAGCACATCAAGGCGGCCGGTCTTCGCGGCCGCGGGGGGGCAGGGTTCCCCACCGGGATGAAATGGGAGTTCACGCGGTCCGCGGCCGGCGAGAAGAAATGCATCCTCTGCAATGCCGATGAAGGAGAGCCCGGGACGTTCAAGGATCGCGTGATCCTCACCGAACAGGCCGACCTGATGTTCGAGGGGATGACGATCGCCGCCTACGCCGTCGCCGCGGAGGTGGGCATCATGTATCTCCGCGGCGAGTACGCCTATCTCCGGCCGTTCCTGGAGAGCATCCTCGCGCGGCGCCGCAACGAGGGGCTTCTGGGCAACGGCGTCTGCGGAGCCAAGGGCTTTGATTTCGACATCCGCATCCAGATGGGCGCGGGCGCCTACGTGTGCGGTGAGGAGACGGCCCTGATCGGCTCGTGCGAGGGCCTGCGGGGCGACCCGAAGAACCGCCCGCCGTTCCCCGCTCAGAAGGGCTACCTGCACCTGCCGACCGTGGTCAACAACGTCGAGACCTTCTGCTGCGTCGCGCGGATCCTCCAGAAGGGCCCGGACTGGTTCGCCGAGATCGGATCGAAGGGCTCGCCGGGAACCAAGCTGCTGAGCGTCTCCGGCGACTGTGAGTACCCGGGTGTCTACGAGCTGCCCTTCGGCACCCGGCTCCGCGAGGTGCTGGAGCTGGCCGGGGCACGGGATGCCCTGGCCGTCCAGGTCGGCGGGCCCAGCGGACAGATGGTCGGCCACGACGCCTTCGACCGGGGGATCTGCTACGACGACCTGGCCACCGGCGGGTCGATCATGGTCTTCGATTCCACCCGCGACGTCCTCCAGGTCGCCGCCAACTTCATGGAGTTCTTCGTCGAGGAAGGCTGCGGGTTCTGCACGCCCTGCCGGGTAGGGAACGTCCTGCTGAGGGACCGCCTGAGCGACATCCGGGGCGGCAAGGGCACGCCCGAGGACCTGGAATACCTCAAGGAGCTCGGCGAGACGGTGAAGTTCGCCAGCCGCTGCGGCCTGGGACAGACCTCCGCCAACCCGGTCCTGACCACGCTGAGGAACTTCCCTTCAGCCTACGAAGCGCTGGTACGAGAGTCCGCAGACGGCAGGCGGCCGACCTTCGACATCCAGGCCGCTCTCGGCGATGCAAAGGCGATCGCCGGGCGCGATTCGACGATCTTCACGCGATGAGGAGAGGCACGAAGATGAGCGAGACGATCACGCTCACGATTGACGGCGTGGCGGTGAGAGCCCTAGGCGGGCAGACGATCATCGAGGCCGCCGACGAGGCGGGGATCTACGTCCCGCGCCTGTGTTACGCCAAGCACCTGGCCCCGCAGGGCAGTTGCCGGATCTGCACCGTGCTGGTGAACGGGCGCCCGCAGGCCGCCTGCACGCAGCCCGTCGCCGACGGGCTCGTCGTCGAGAACGATACCGAGCAGCTACGGTCCTTCCGCCGCAGCATCGTGGAAATGCTGCTCGTGGAGGGGAACCACTTCTGCATGTTCTGCGAGAAGAGCGGCAACTGCGAGCTCCAGGCCCTGGCGTACCGGCTGGGCATCACGGCGCCGAAGTATCCATACCAGTTCCCGCAGCGAGACGTGGACGCGTCGCACCCGGACATCTTGATCGACCGCAACCGCTGCGTGCTGTGCGGGCGGTGCGTGCAGGCGTCGCGAGACCTGGACGGGAAGAACGTCTTCCAGTTCGTCGGCAGGGGCGCGCAGCGGCGCGTGGCCGTCAACGCCGAGGCCAGACTCTCCGACACCAACGCCGACGTCACCGACGAGGCCGTCTCCGCCTGCCCGGTCGGCGCGATCCTTCGCAAGCGCGTGGGCTACGCCGTGCCCGTCGGCCGGCGACTCTACGACCACGAGCCCATCGGGTCGGACATCGAGGCCCGTCGAACCGCACAAACCGCACGCGAGAGGTGAAGACCATGGCCAAACCGAAAGTTGCCACGGCCGCGCTGACCAGTTGCTTCGGATGCCACATGTCCCTGCTGGACATCGACGACCGCATCCTGGAGCTCATCGAACTGGTGCAGTTCGACAAGTCGCCCGTGGACGACATCAAGGAGTTCACCGGTCCCTGCGAGATCGGCCTCATCGAGGGCGGCTGCGCCAACGAAGACAACGTCCACGTCCTCCAGTCCTTCCGCAAGCACTGCAAGGTCCTCATCTCCGTGGGCGACTGTGCGACGATGGGCGGGATCCCGGCCCTGCGGAATACCATCAGCCTGAAAGAATGCCTCGACGAGGCCTTCGTCAGCGGGCCCAGCGTGTACAACCCCCGCGGCCGCGCCCCCGATGACCCCGAGATCCCCCTGCTGCTGGACAGGGTCTATCCGTGCGATGAAGTGGTGAAGATCGACTACCACCTGCCGGGCTGCCCGCCGCCGGCGGAGGCCATCTGGCAGACGCTGGTGGCCTTGCTGAACGGCCGGCCGGTCGATCTGACCTACGAGCTGATCAAGTATGACTGACCGCGTTGGGAGAGGACTATGACGGTCGCCAAAGCCGAAGGTCTCAGGAAAGTCGTCATTGAGCCCGTGACCCGCATCGAGGGACACGCCAAGGTCACGATCCTGCTGGACCAGGCCGGACGCGTGCAACAGGCGCGCATGCACGTCATCGAGTTCCGCGGGTTCGAGCGGTTCATTCTCGGCCGCCCGTTCTGGGAAGTGCCCGTGCTGGTCCAGCGGCTGTGCGGCATCTGCCCGGTCAGCCACCACCTCGCCGGCGCGAAGGCCATGGACCGAATCGTGGGCGGCGAGGCGCTGACGCCCACCGCCGAGAAGATGCGGCGGCTGATGCACTACGGTCAGACGCTCCAGTCGCACGCCCTGCACTTCTTTCACCTGTGCTCGCCGGACCTGCTGTTCGGCTTCGACGCGGACCCGGCGGTCCGCAACGTCATCGGCGTGGCGGCGAAGCACCCGGACCTGGCCGTCCAGGGCGTGATGCTGCGGAAGTACGGGCAGGAGATCATCAAGGCCACCGCGGGCAAGAAGATCCACGGCACGGGCGCCGTCCCCGGCGGGATCAACAAGAACCTCTCCATCGAGGAGCGGGATTCATTCCTGAAGGACCTCGAGCAGATGCTCGAGTGGGCGCGCGGGGCGCTGAAGGTCGCCCGGGACTATACCCTCGAGCACCTCGCCGAGCTTGAGCCCTTCGGGTCGTTCCCGTCCAATCACCTGTCGATGGTCCGCCAGGACGGCTGCATGGACCTCTACGACGGGAAGCTCCGCGCCATCGACGCCGAGGGCAACCGGATCCTCGATCAGGTGGACTGCCTGGAGTACCTCGATTACCTCTGCGAGGAGGTCCGCCCGTGGTCGTACATGAAGTTCCCGTTCATCCGGTCTCGCGGGCCTGAGACCGGCTGGTACCGCGTCGGCCCGCTGGCCCGGATCAACACGTGTGACTTCATCGACACGCCGGAAGCGGAAGCCGCCCGGAAGGAGTTCGTCGCCGTCACCGACGGAAGGCCCAACCACATCACGATGGCCTATCACTGGGCCCGCATGATCGAGCTGCTCCACTCGATGGAGAAGATCGCCGAGCTGCTGCACGACGGGGACCTTCAGGGCGAGGACCTGTTGGTGACCGGCCGGCGGCGCGAGGAGACCGTCGCCGTCCTGGAAGCCCCCCGCGGCACGCTGCTGCACCACTACCGGGTCAACAAGGACGACCAGGTGGTGATGGCGAACCTCATCGTGGCGACCACACATAACAACGAGCCGATGAACCGGGCCGTCCAGCGGGTGGCGGAGGACCACCTCTCCGGCCGGGAGATCACCGAAGGCCTGCTCAACCGGATTGAAGTGGTCATCCGGGCCTACGACCCGTGCCTGTCCTGCGCGACGCACGCGCTGGGACGGATGCCCCTGATCGTCTGCCTGGTGGACCACCAGGGCAATCTGCTGGACAGGAAGGCGAAGACGTGAGCGACGGTGCGGGAACAGTCCTGGTCATCGGGTACGGCAATCCGGGCCGGCAGGACGACGGCCTCGGCCCGGCCATCGCCGACGCCCTGGCGGAAAGGGGCATTTCCGGCTTGACCGTCGAGTCCGATTATCAGTTGACCGTCGAGGACGCCGCGGACGTGGCCGGACGCGACGTCGTCGTGTTTGCCGACGCCTGCGTCTGCGGGCCGGAGCCGTTCACGTTCCGCCCCGTCGAGCCCGGGCGGGCCTTAAGCTTCAGCAGTCACAGCATCACGCCGGCGGCCGTGCTCGCCCTCGCCCGCGACCTCTTCGGCGCCGAGACGAGAGGATACGTGCTCGGCGTCCGCGGCTATCGCTTCGACGAGTTTGACGAACGGCTGTCCGAACGGGCCAGGGCCAATCTTGGCGAGGCCCTGCGGTTCCTCGATGTCCTGCTGCGTGACGAGGCCTTTCGCTCCCCCGAGCCGGGATCGGCGGGCCTCGACGAAATACGCTCTCATTCCCCGCAAGAAAGGTGAGTGAATTGTGGTTGCCACAAAACGCATCCTGATCGTGGACGATGAAGAGGCGATCCGCAAGAGCTGCGAGAGGATCTTCGCCCAGCGCGGCTACCAGGTGGAGACCGCGGCCTCCGGGAAGGAAGGCCTGGAGCGCACGACGCGCGGCTATTACGACTGCGCGCTGATCGACCTGAAGATGCCCGACCTGGACGGCATGGAGATCGTCCGAAGCGTTCGCAGGAACCGCGGCAACATGGCCGTTCTGATCATCACGGGCCATGGCGCGGTGGACACGGCCGCAGAGGCCGCGCGCCTGGGGGTCTGCGACTACGTCTGCAAGCCTTTCACGCCCGACCAGATCGTGGAAGCGGTCAATCGGGCGATGGCGAGGAAGCCGGACATGGCCGCCCCGGGCGTCCTCGACCAGGTGGTCCGGGAGATCAAGGAAAGCGCCGCGAAGCCGGAATACTACGAAGACCGCGCCCCGTCGGCCGTGGCGGAAATGGTGACGAAGACCGCCGGCGTGAAGAAGGCCACCGCCTCGATCCTCAATACGCTGATTCTCGGCATCCTGGCGGGCGTGTACATCGGCTTCGGGTCGGCCCTGGCGACCCTGGTGGGCTCCGACGCGCCCGGCAGATTCGGGATCGGCGTCTCTCAGATCCTCATCGGCTCGGTCTTCTCGGTGGGGCTGATCCTCGTGGTCATCGCCGGGGCGGAACTGTTCACCGGCAACAACCTGATGATCACGAGCGTGCTGGGCAAGCAGTACGGCCTGGTCCGTCTGCTCAATCGCTGGGCGGTCGTGTACGCGGCGAACTTCATCGGGTCGCTGCTCCTGGCAAGCATCATGTACCACTCCGGCCTGTGGAAGATGGCCTCCAACGCGGTCGGCGCCAAGGCCGTCGCCATCGCCCACGCAAAGGTCAACCTCCCCTTCGGCGAGGCCTTCTTCCGCGCCGTCGGCTGCAATTGGCTGGTCTGTCTGGCCGTGTGGATGGCCTTCTCCGCCAAGAGCATTTCCGGCAAGGTCCTGGTGATCTTCTTCCCCATCATGGCCTTCGTGGCGCTGGGATACGAGCACTGCGTGGCGAACATGTACTTCATCCCGATGGGGCTGTACCTCAAGGGCACGGCCGCGGCGAGCGCCCTCGCCGGGGCCGGGCTCGAATCGCTGACGTGGGGCAGGTTTCTGGCCGGCAACCTCCTTCCGGTGACGTTGGGCAACGTCGTGGGAGGCGCGATCTTCGTGGGTTTCCTGTACTGGTGGGTCTACATGAGGAAAGAGTTGACGAGCTCGCAAGCCTAGCCTGGCTGACGCCCTCGCCGTGACGAAGCCTGCGAAGAGGCCGGGCGCACGAATGCAGGAGTACAACGACCATGCTGACCGAACCGGGTTGTGAGGCAACCGTGGCCGTCATCGACGACGAGGAGACGATCCGCGAGGGCTGCCGCCGGACGCTGACAGAGAAAGGCTACCGGACCGCGGTGGCGGAGGACGGCCCGCGCGGCCTCAGGCTGGTGGAGCAGACCAGACCAAACGTGGTGCTGGTGGATCTCAAGATGCCCGGGATGGGCGGCATGGAGGTGCTCGCGAAGATCCGCCAGATCGACCCCCGGATCGTCATGATCATCATCACCGGGTACGGCACGATCGACTCCGCCGTGGCGGCGATGAGGGCCGGGGCGTACGACTACCTCTGCAAGCCGTTCGCGCCCAACAGGCTCCTGGAGGTCGTCGCCCGCGGGCTGGAGGGCTGCGGCCTGGAAGGGCGCGCGGCGGTCGAGGAGCGGGAAGCGACCGCGAGCGGCGCGCCCGGGCGGGCGGCGGGCTCCACGCGGCCAGTGCCGACCGAAGGCGCAAGGAGAGCAGCGGTGCTCCCGGGGGCGGACGTGATCGTCGTCGGGGGAAGTGCCGCGGGCGTCACCGCGGCGATCACGGCAAAGAGGCACCACCCTGACAAGAGCGTCCTGCTGATACGGAAAGAGGAACAGGTGCTCATCCCCTGTGGAATCCCCTACATATTCGGGACCGTGGGCAGCCCCCAGAAGGACCTCATTCCCGACACCGTTCTCGAAAAGAACGATATCAGGCTTCTCGTCGACGAGGTCGTGGGCATCGATCGGGCAAGCCGCCGGATCACAACGGCCGACGGTCAGACGCTCGCCTATGAGAAGCTCGTGCTCGCCGTGGGCTCGGACCCGGCCGTCCCGCCGATCCCCGGCGTGGACATGGACAACATCTTCGTGGTGGAGAAGGACGTCCGGTATCTTCAGCGGATGCTCAAGCAACTGGAGGGCTCGTCGGACGTGGTGATCATCGGCGGCGGGTTCATCGGCGTCGAGTTTGCCGACGAGTGCCGCAAGAACCGCCAGGTCAACATCACGCTGGTGGAGATGCTGCCCCACTGCCTGATGCTCTCCTTTGATGAGGACATCTGCGCCGCCGCCGAGACGGTGGCGAGACAGCATGGCATTCAGATCCTCGCGCCGGAGAAGGTGGAGGCCTTCGTGGGCAACGGAGCGGTGACGGGGGTCCGGCTCGCCAGCGGCCGGGAACTGAAGGCGGACATGGTGATCGTCGGGATCGGCTGCCGGGCGAACCGGCACCTTGCGGAGAAGATGGGCCTGGAACTTGGCCAGACCGGGGCCATACAGGTCAACCGCTACATGCAAACGAGCGACGAGAATATCTTCGCCTGCGGAGACTGCGCCGAGAAAACGTCCTTCTTCGACGGCAAACCGTCAGCCATGAAGCTCGCCTCGACCGCGGCCAGAGAGGCGAGGATCGCCGGGGCCAACCTCTTCGCAAAGCGGCGGATCAACGAGGGGCAACTGGGCGTCTGGTCCACGGTCCTGGCGGACAGCGCCTTTGCAGGTGCCGGCCTGTCGCAAAGCCAGGCAAAGCAGAAGGGCTACGATGTCATCGTCGGCGAGGCGGAGGCGCCCAACCGCCACCCCGGCGGGATGGCCGGAGCCGCCAACTTGAAGGTGCGGCTGATCTTCGAGAGAGGCACCGGCGTGCTGCTCGGGGGGCAGGTCACGGGGGCCCGCTCCGGCGGAGAACTGGTGAACCTCATCAGCGCCTGCATCCGCCAGCGAATGACGGTGGATAACGTGGCGACGTTCCCGATGGGGACCCACCCCGCCTTGACCGCCTCGCCCATCGCCTATCAGCTCGCCAACGCCGCGGAGATGGCCATCAGCGCCATGAAGGTGACGGGCTGAGGATGAGGCAGGCAGGAACCTTCTCGACGCGGCTGCGAGAGCCGATCGGCTGCAACCGGCCGGCATGTCCGGGCGTTCGGACGGCCCGGCCGCTGCCGAGGGTCCATCACGATCTCGGCGCCGGGGTTTTTGGCTGCCTAAGATGTGGAGAGGGCAGATTGGCGAAAGTGGTCGTTTTCGATGGACCTTGAGGCATTCTTCAACCCGCAGTCGGTAGCCGTTGTGGGGGCGTCCAGGCGGAAGGGCAAGGTGGGCCACGAGATCCTCACCGCCCTGATCCGCGGCGGATACCCGGGGAGGATCTTCCCGATCAACCCCTCGGCCGGGGAGATCGAGGGGCACAAGTGCTGGCCTGACCTGGCCTCGCTGGGCGAGGTGCCGGACCTGGTGATCATCGTGGTTCCCGCCGGGGTCGTCCCGGGCGTGATGCAGCAGTGCGCCGACCTCGGCGTCAAGTCGGTGATCGTCATCACGGCGGGCTTCCGGGAAGTCGGCGAGGAGGGAAGGCGCCTGGAGGAGTCCGTCGCTCAGATCGCCAGGACCGCCGGGATTCGCATCATCGGGCCCAACTGCCTCGGCGTCATGGTCCCGGGCGGGCGCCTCAACGCCAGCTTCGGCGGCGAGCTGCCCCAGGTGGGCAACATCGGCTACATCTCCCAGTCCGGCGCCCTGCTGACGGCCATCCTCGACATGGCCAGGGCCAACGACATCGGCTTCAGCATGCTCGTGAGCATCGGGAACAAGGCCGACCTGGACGAACTGGACGTGATCCGGACGCTCGGCCGGCGCGAGGACACGAAGGTCATCGCCGGCTACCTGGAGAGCATCACCGACGGGGACGGCTTCGTTCGCGAGGCCGAGCGCATCTCCCAGGAAAAGCCGATCCTCCTGATCAAGTCCGGCGGCACCGGGGCGGGCGCCAAGGCCGCGTCGTCTCACACGGGCAGCCTGGCGGGCAGCGAGACCGCCTACGAGGTCGTCTTCGACCGCGCCGGGATCATTCGCTGCGATTCGATCAAGAGGCAGTTCGACTTCGCCCAGGCGTTTGCGAACCAGCCCCTGCCGGCCGGGCCCGGCGTTGCCGTCATCACCAACGCCGGCGGGGCGGGCATCATGGCGGCCGACGCCATCGAGCGCCAGGGGCTGACCTTCGCGAAACTCTCCGCCGAGACGATCGACAAGCTCGCCGCCAGCCTGCCGGCCGCGGCGAACCTCCACAACCCCATCGACGTCCTGGGCGACGCCCTGGCGGACCGTTACGGACTCGCCCTCCAGGCGGCCCTGGCCGATGAGAACGTGGACGCGGCCCTGGTGCTGCTGACGCCCCAGGCGATGACCGAATGCGCCGCCTCGGCCGAGGCCATCGTCCTGGCCGCCGCCGCCGCGCCCGACAAGCCCACGCTGGCGTGCTTCCTGGGGGCCGGAAGGGTCACCGAGGCGATCCGCGTCCTGCGAGCCGGCGGCATCCCCCAGTACGATTCACCCGAGAGCGCCGTGACGACCATCAAGGTGATGAACGACTACGTCCGCTGGCGGTCCCGCCCCAAGCGCGTCGTGAAGCTCTTCCCCGTCAACCGGCGGAAGGTCGAGCAGATCATCGACCGCCACTTGCGGCGCGGTTTGCGCGAGATCGGCGAGATGGAGTCCAAGGAGATCCTCGAGGCCTACGGCTTCGTCACGCCCACCGGCTCGATCGCCACGACGGCCGAGCAGGCCGCCAACATCGCCGAGCAGCTCGGCTATCCCGTCGTGCTGAAGATCTGGTCGCCGGACATCCTTCACAAGTCGGACGTGGGAGGCGTGCAGGTCGGCCTGGCCGGCGAGCGGCAGGTCAGGGACGCCTTCGACTTGATGATGTACCGCATCCCGAAGAAGGTGCCCGACGCCGACATCCTCGGCGTGCTCGTGCAGGAGATGTGCTCCGGGGGCAGGGAGGTCATCCTCGGCATGAACCGGGACGAGCGATTCGGGGCGCTGTTGATGTTCGGCATGGGCGGCGTCACCGTCGAGGTGCTGAAGGACGTGGCCTTCTACCTCGCGCCGATCACGGCCGAGGAGGCGCGCCAGATGCTCCTCCGCACCAGGACGTACAGGATCCTCAAGGGCGTCCGCGGCGAGGCGGGGGTGGACCTCGACGCCATCGCCGAGGGCCTCCAGCGGCTCAGCCAACTGGTGACCGAGTTCCCCCAGATCCGCGAGATGGACATCAACCCGTACGTGATCGGCGCCGAAGGCAGCGTGCCCGTCGCGGTGGACGCCCGGATCAGCGTCCAGGAGGCCTGACCGGAAGACGACATGCGCGACTTCGACTGGAAAACACGGTACAAGGACCGGATCGGCACGGCCGGGTCGGCCATGAAGCTGACCAGGCCGGGAAACAGCATCTTCATCGGCACGGGCTGCGGGCAGCCGCAGCACCTCGTCGATGCCCTGGTGGCCCACTCCAGCCACATCTACGACGCGCACATCATTCATCTGCTGACGATGGGCTCGGCCCCGTACGCGGATGAGAAGTTCCGCGAGAAGTTCCGGATGAACAGCTTCTTCGTGGCGGACAACGTTCGGCACGCGCTGGAGCGGGGCGTCGGGCATTACACGCCGATCTTCCTGTCGGAGATCCCGACGGAGTTTCAGTCGGGCAGGATCCCCATCGACGTTGCGCTGATCTCGGTCACCCCGCCGGACTCGAGCGGCCTGTGCAGCCTCGGCGTGTCGGTGGACATCGTCAAGTCCGCCGCCGCCAACGCGAAGTACGTCGTCGCCCAGGTCAACGCCAACATGCCGCGGACGCTGGGCGACAGCTTCCTTCACGTCAACGGCATCGACATGCTCATCCCGCACGACGAGCCGGTCATCGAGGTGCCCGTGCGCCTGCCCGACGAGACGCTCCGGAAGATCGGGCAGAACGTCGCCCGTCTGATCGAGGACGGCAGCACGATCGAGTGCGGCATCGGGAGGATCCCCCAGGCCCTCGCCGAGTTCCTTCGCGACAAGAAGGACCTCGGCGTCCATACGGAGATGTTCAGCGACTGGATCATCGACCTCATCGAGTGCGGCGCCATCACCTGTGCGAAGAAGACGATCAACCGCGGCAAGGTCGTCGCGAGCTTCTGCATGGGCTCTCGGCGGCTGTACGATTACATCGACAACAACCCGTTCTTCGAGTTCCATCCGTCCGAATACACCAATGATCCCTACGTCATCAGCCAGCACGAGAAGATGGTCGCCATCAACGTCGGCCTGGAGATCGACCTGACCGGCCAGGTCTGCTCGGACTCCCTCGGCTACAAGTTTTACAGCGGCATCGGCGGGCAGGTGGACTTCGTCCGCGGCGCGGCGCGGAGCCGCGGCGGCAAGGCCATCATCGTCATCCCCGCCACCGCGAAGGGCGGCGAGGTCTCCCGGATCGTCGGGCACCTGACCGAGGGCGCCGGCGTGGTCACCACACGCGGGGACGTCCACTACGTCGTCAGCGAATATGGGATCGCCTACCTTCACGGCAAGAGCATCCGCGAGAGGGTCCTGGCGCTGATCAACATCGCCCACCCGAAGTTCCGCAACGAGCTCATCCAGGCCGCCAAGGCCCAAAGGTACATCCACGAGGACCAGATCGAGCTCGCCTGGGAGCAGGTGCGCTATCCCGAGGAGCTCGAACGCACCGAGACGCTCCGGGACGGGACGGAGATCTTCTTCCGCCCCGTCAAGCCCACCGACGAGCCGGCACTGTCGGAGATGCTCTACTCGCTCAGCAGCCAGTCGGTGCGCACGCGCTACTTCACCCACACGATGACCTTCCCCCACAGGGACGTCCAGAAAGTCACCAACATCGACTACAAGAACGAGCTGGCCATCGTGGGCGTGGTTCCCGGGCCGGCCGGCGAGGACATCGTCGCCATCGCCCAGTACTTCCTGGACCCCAAGACCCGCAGCGCCGAGGTGGCCTTCATCGTGCACGACGAGTGGCAGGCCAAAGGCATGGGCAGGTTCCTGCTGGACTACATCACGCAGATCGCCGTCCAGCGCGGGGTCAAGCGGTTCTGCGCCAAGGTCCTGCCCGTCAACAAGCCGATGCTCGCCATCTTCCACAACTCCGGATACAAGGTCAGCACGGAGTTCGACGGCGAGGTCTTCAGCATCGTCTGCGAACTGGCAAGGGAACCATGAAGGCAAGAATCAACCTGATCATCGACGCGCTTCTGCTTCTCGCCGCGGCGGCCATCGCGGGGATCGGCCTGCTGGTCCGATATGTGCTCCCCCCGGGCTACCAGCGATGGGAGATCTACGGCCGGAACGTCGAGCTGTACTTCTGGGGGCTCGACCGCCACGGCTGGGGGTCGATCCACTACGTTGTCGGCGTGGTGTTCATGGGCCTGCTCGTGCTCCACGTGATCCTGCACTGGGGCATGATCGTCGCCCTAGGTCGGAAGCTGATCCCGAACCGCCTCGCCCGCCGCGTCGTCGCGGTGCTGCTGGTCGCACTGACCGTCGGCCTGATGATCTTCTCCGTCTTCGCCAGACCGGAGGTCCTCGAGGGCGGCAGAGGAATGGGGCGAGGGCACCGGCACGGAGCTCGGATCGGACGAACACGAGGAGCGGCGCCTTGACCGGGACGGACATTCCCACCGGCGATAAAGCTGCTTGACATTCCCGACGGATACCTCCCTAATGTTGCCTCCCGTCGTGGTTGGCGCGGCGGCGGCAAGGCGAGCGTTGAAGCGGTTGAGACCCGCTGGATGAAGTTACGTGGCGGTTATGACATCCTGTTGGCAGGCCGGCCCTCGGGCCGGGTCGAGGCGCTCCCGGAACCGGAGGCGCTGTACCTGCCGCTGCGGAGCCAACGCTTCACGTTCTCGGAAATCGCCGTCGAGGAGGGCCAGCGTGTCCGGCCGGGCCAGGTCCTGGCGGTCGATCCGGACAATTACTCCGTGCCCCTCATCGCGCCGCGCGCGGGGACGGTCCGCCTGGGGGCCGCCGCCGGCCACGTCGTGCTCGAGCAGGTCGCCGCGGAACCGGAAGAGCCCCACGATGCGCGGGAAGACGCCCCGCACGTGGCGAGGGAGATGCCCCCGGGCGGCGCGAAGCGACAGAAGCTGGTGACACTCGGAGCGTGGCAGTTCCTGTACGACGCCCACACCAAGTCGCTGCCGGACCCCTTCTCCACGCCCCGCGCGGTGATCGTCTCGACGCTGCACCTGGAGCCGTTTGCCGCCAGGGGCGACGTGCAGTTGCAGAAGCGCCTGGTCGGCTTCGTTCGCGGCCTGGAGCACTTGCAGTCGCTCCTGGAATACCAGCCGATCTTCCTCGTCCTGCCCGAGATCGACGTGGAGCTGGAACGGCAGGTGCGGGAGGAGATCCGCGGCTACGCGTGGGTCAAGCCGGTTCGGATCCGGCCGCGGTATCCGTTCGACGACTTCGCCCTCCTTGCCAGGAAGCTGGGTCTCCCGCCGGACCCGGCCGAACCGGTGTGGGCCATGCGAACCGAGGGAGTCCTGGCGATCGACAGGGCGCTGACGCTCTCCCGGCCGTGCACCGTCCGAATCGTCTCGCTCGGCGGACCCGCCGTCGCCGAGCCGGCGCACCTGAAGGCCGTGCCGGGCTATCCGCTGCGATCGATCCTCGACGGGCGCATCAGCGACGGCGCGGTGCGCGTGATCGACGGCGGCGCCCTGACCGGCCGGACCGTCGGAGACGAGAAACTGGGGCTGGACGCCGAATGCACGGCCTTGACCGTTCTGCCTGACGGCGGGCCGAGGGAGTTCCTCGGCTTCGGGAGGCCGGGGTGGGACCGGCGGAGCTACCACGGCAGCTTCCTCAGCGCCCTTCGCAAGCCGTTCACGGAGCGGCTGACGACGGAGTTTCGCGGCGAGAGGCGGGCGTGCGTGGCCTGCTGCGTGTGTGAGGAGGTCTGCCCGGCGGGCATCTGGCCGCACCTGATCCACAAGCACCTCTACCGGGACGACCTGGAAGAAGCGGAAGCCGCCCGCCTCGATCTGTGCATCGAGTGCGGGCTCTGTTCCTACGTCTGTCCGTCGAAGATCGAGCTGCTGGAGCAGTTCATCGCCGCCAAGCAGGCCATCAAGGAGGAGCTGGAGACCGAAGAGCAACAGAAGGAAGAAAGACAAGCCAAGGACGACCAGGCCGCCAGTGAGGAGGCACCGGCGTGAAGCTGCTGCTCAAGATGATGGACCGTCTGCGCCCGGCCTTTCACGAGGGGAGGCTGCGCCTGCTGCGGCCGGCCTACGATGCCATCGACTTCTTCCTGTTCTCCTATCCCCATCGCACCAGCACCGCGCCGCACGTTCGCGGGCCGATGAGCATCAAGCGATACATGTCGGCGGTGATCGTCGCGGTGATGCCGTGCATCGCGGCGGCGATCTACTTCTTCGGCTGGCGCATCGTGCCCATGATCGTCGTGACCTACGTCGTCGGGCTGTCGATCGAGCTGGCCTTCGCCATCGCGCGGAAAGAGGAGATCAACGAGGGCTTCTTCGTCACGGGGCTGCTCTACCCGCTGATCCTCCCCCCGACGCTGCCGCTGTGGATGGTGGCGGTCGGCGTGGCCTTCGGCGTGGTGGTCGGCAAGGAGCTGTTCGGCGGGACCGGGCGGAACCTCTTCAACCCCGCCCTCGTCGGACGGTGCTTCCTGGCCCTGGCGTACCCCAAGGAGATGTCCAGCGACTGGGTCCGGCCGGTCCTGGAGTTCCCGGGCCGGCTGGCGCAGTACATCACCGCCGCGGACCTGAAGCTCGAGGCGATGGCCGACGCCGTCTCGACGGCCACGCCGCTGGCCGCGGCAAAGCAGGGCGAGTACGCCGAGCTGTTGGACCTGCTGTGGGGCAACGTGTCCGGGTGCGTCGGCGAGACGTCGGCCATCGCCATCCTGGTCGGCGGTGTCTTCCTGCTCGTGACGCGCGTGGGGAGCTGGCGCACGGTGGCCGCCTCGCTGGCGTCGTTCGCCGCGCTGGCGGCGGCGCTGCACTGGGCGCAGCCGGATAAGTACGGGCCGGTCCTCTGGCACCTGCTGGCGGGCGGCTTCCTGTTCGCGGCGTTCTTCATGGCCACCGACCCGGTGACCAGCCCGATCACCAACGCAGGCAAGTGGGTCTACGGCGTGCTGATCGGTGTGGTGACGGTCCTCATACGCAACCTGACCGGATACGTCGAAGGCGCCATGTTCGCGATCCTCCTGGGCAACATCGTCGCCCCGATCCTGGACGAGGTCGTCTTCCACTTCCGTTTGAAGAGGCTGCAAGGTGAAAGATAGCCTTCAGACGCTCCTGTACGCGACGGTCCTCGGCACGGTGTGCGCGACGCTCCTGACGGGGGCGGCGAGGTTCGTCGCCCCGTACCGCAAGGCCAACGCCGAGGCGGAGGAAAGGCGAAACATCCTCGACGTTCTCGGCGTGGGCTTTGACCCCGCCGCGTCGTCCCAGGAGCTGGTGGAGATCTTCAGGAAGCAGGTCGCCGAGGAGAAGCTCGGCGACCTCACGACGTACAAACACCCCCCGCCCGCCGGCGGCGCCGTCAAGGCCGTGGCCGTGCCGTTCCACGGCCAGGGGCTCTGGGGACCCATCAAGGGCTTCCTGTCGCTGGAGCCGGACATGAGGACGATTCGGGGCATCACGTTCCACGAGCAGGAGGAGACGCCCGGCCTGGGGGGCGAGATCGGCTCGGACTGGTGGCGGGAGAAGTTCAAGGGCAAGAGGATCGAGGGCCCCGCGGGCGAGGTGGGCATCCGCATCCGCAGCGGTGCCGCGGGCATCAACGAGGTGGACGCCATCACCGGCGCGACCATGACCTGCCGGAAGGTCGAGGCGATGCTCAATGACGTGATCGAGCGGATCGCCGCGCAGAGGAATTCCCATGACGGCTAGCATGCCCCCCATGCTTCCCGGCGCACCCGGCGGGCTCTGCGACGGCAAGGGCAAGCAGACGCTCAGGGACGGCGTCTGGTTCAACAACCCCATCTCGATCCAGATCCTGGGAGTCTGCTCGGCCCTGGCCGTCACCAACCGCCTGGCCAACTCCCTCGTCATGGGACTGGCGGTGATCTTCGTGTGCGTCGGCTCGAACCTCTTCGTCTCCCTCCTGCGCAACGTCACGCCCCGCCGCGTCCGGATGATCGGGGAAATGGCCATCATCGCCACGTTCGTCATCCTCGTCGATCAGTTCCTCAAGGGCTTCTACTGGGACATGTCCAAGCGCCTCGGGCCGTACGTGGGGTTGATCATCACCAACTGCATCATCATGGGCCGCGCCGAGGCCTTCGCGCTCCAGAACCGCCCGATCGTCTCGATCGTGGACGGCCTGGCCAACGGCCTGGGATACGCGGCCGTGCTCGCCATCATCGGGTTCTTCCGAGAGCTGCTCGGGGCGGGCACGGTCCTGGGCTACACCGTGCTGGCGACCGGCCCGCAGGGCTGGTACACGCCGAATCAGGTCATGATCCTCGCCCCGGGCGCGTTCATCGGCCTGGGGTTCCTGATCGCGGTCTACAACGCCATCAAGGGGCCCGAAGAGGAGGCCAAGCCATGAGCGACACGTCGGCCTGGGTCATCCTGATCGCCGCGATCTTCACGAACAACATCCTCCTTTCGAACTTCCTGGGGATGTGCTCGTTCCTGGCCTGCTCGAAGCAGATCCCCACGGCGCTGGGGCTGGGCGCGGCGGTGATCTTCGTGATGACGGGCACGACGATCATGAACTACTGGATCTACTACGGGCTGCTGATCCCGCTGGGCATCGAGCACCTGAGCTTCATCGTGTTCATCGCCGTCATCGCCGCGTTCGTGCAGTTCGTCGAGATGTTCGTCGAGCGGTTCAGCCCGCCGCTGTACTACGCCCTGGGCATCTTCCTGCCGCTGATCACGGTCAACTGCGCGATCCTCGGCGTCTCGCTGTTCATGGTGATCCGCGAGTACTCGTTCATCCAGTCGGTGGGGTTCGGGATCGGCGCGGGCGTCGGCTGGGCGCTGGCCATCGTGCTCATCGCCGGCCTCCAGCGCAAGATGCTCTACAGCGACGTGCCGCGCCCGTTTAGGGGCGTGGCGATCACCATGGTCATCACCGGCGTGATGGCCATGGCGTTCATGGGCTTCGCGGGCATGGTCAACATCCAGTAGGGCCTCCGATGGTATACGTCTGGTCCATCATCGTCTTCGTGCTGCTCCTGGGGGGCCTGTCGCTCCTGCTGACGATCGCCGAGCGCCTCCTGCTGGACTACGGCATCTGCCAGATCGACGTCAACGCCGGGGAGAAGGCCTTCGAGGTCGAGGGCGGGCAGACGCTCCTCTCGGCGCTGATCGGCGCGGAGATCTACATCCCCTCCGCCTGCGGGGGCCAGGGCACCTGCGGCTTCTGCAAGGTCACCGTGCTGGCCGGCGGCGGGCCGCTGCTGCCCACCGAGATCTCCTACGTGACCCGCAGGGAGGCGCGGCAGGGAATCCGCCTCGCCTGCCAGGTCAAGGTCCGCGAGGACCTCCAGGTCCGCATCCCCGAGGAGCTGCTGAACGTCAAGATGTTCTCCGCCACCGTGGAGAGCACAGTCTCGCTGACGCACGACATCCGGGAGCTTCGCCTGGCCCTCGGCGAGCCGGGGGAGATCTCCCACCGCCCGGGGCAGTACGTGCAGATCCAGGCGCCCTCGCCGGAAGGCCCGGTCTTTAGGGCCTATTCGATCGCCTCGCCGGTATACGAGCCGAACGCCGTCGACCTGGTCGTCCGCATCATCCCCGGCGGGGTCGCCTCGACCTACCTCCACACCGTCTCCGATGGCGACCCGATGGTCTTCACCGGCCCCTACGGGGAGTTCCGGCTGAACGAGGACCCCGACACCGAGGTCGTCTGCGTCGGCGGCGGGGCCGGCATGGCGCCCATGAGGAACATCATCTACTCCATCTACGACCGCTGGCCGGACCGCTCCTGCTGGCTGTTCTTCGGCTGCCGAAGGACCCCCGACGTCTTCTACCTCAAGGAGTACGAGGAGCTGGCGGCCAAACACCCCAACTTCCACGTGGTCTACGCCCTTTCCGATCCGCTCGAGCCCGACGAGGTCTGGGACGGCGAGACGGGCTTCATCCATCTCTCGGTGGACAAGTACATCGAGCCGGGCGTGAAGCGCCAGGCCTTCCTGTGCGGCCCGCCGCCGATGATCGACGCCGTCATGCTCGTCCTGGAGGACAAGGGCATGCGCGAGAAAGACATCTTCTACGACAAGTTCTGACCGGTTCGCTACGGCTTGGCCTTCGGCAGCGCGTGGTCCAGAAGATAGCGGCAGTTCAGGACCTTCTCGGCCAGGTCGATGGGCAGGTAGTAGTAGTGGTTGGAGGCCTCGTAGCCGATGCGCGAGTCGTGGCCGGTCAGCGCGAAGAGGCGGCGGGCGACGTCGATCTCGTCACGGGCGATCTTTCGCATCTCCTTCAGCAGGGCGCCTCGCCTGGCGCGTGCGAGGTCCTTCCCCCCGGAGCGAAGGGCATTGCGGGCGAGGACGAATCGGGTCTGGTTGGCGACGCTCCGGAAGTGCAGGGCGGCGGCGCGGGCGAAGCCCAACTCGGCGCGGGCCCCCGGGACGCACGGCGGCGGGGCCCCCGCCACGGCCTTGGCCAGGTCGGGCAGTCCCGCTTGCCACGCGCTGGTGAGCTTCTCGAACTGGCCGGCGAAGACGTTCGCCGGATACGGCCCCCGCCAGCCGTCCACGTCGTCGTAGGGGAAGCCGATCATCGTGGCCTTGTAGCCGGTCGGGTCGGCATAGAGCAGGTTCGACGGGCCGAACTGCTGCGGGGCGCGGTACAGCACCGAGATGTGAAACGGGAACTCGCCGAACGCCCTGCTGAAGGCCCCCCATGCCCTTCGTGCGTGGGGCGCGCCCTTCGGGCCGAATCGCTTCCGTGCCGCGGCGTCCAGGGCCTCGGCTCGCGCCGGCAGCCGCTCGCGGTTGAACTGCTCGGCGATCTCCAGGTTCGGCGAGGGGTACCCGCCGAGCGTCCAACTGAGCATCATGCCGTCCACGCCGGCCTTGGCGAGGTTCTCGGCGTGCTCGGCCACGAGGTCCAGCACGGGCAGGTACGGCACGGCCGACAGCTCCCACGTGTTGTTCAACTGGACCTTGGCGACCGTTTTCAGCCCGGCCTGGCGGGCGAGCTTCCAGTGCCGCGTCGCGCGGGGCCCCGGGCCGACGGCCGAGATGGAATACTCCCCGACGGCCGTCCTGACCCCGCCGCGGACGATCGGCTTGGACCACTCGCTGACGGACATGAACATGCAGTTCTTCGGCAGGGCCGCGATGACGTCGCCCGCCCACGCGTCGGCCCAGCCCCAGTCCCACACGATCACGCGGGCCTTTGGATTGCCGCGGCGAACGCCGTCGGCGATGGCGGAGTTCACCTCGGCGATGATGGCGGCCGGGGTGCGCTTGCCGCATCGCGGGCAGCGTTTTTGGCCGCGGTGGGACGCGCAGTTCGTCAGGTTCTCCGAGGCCGTGATCGTGAAGACGCCCGCCAGGTCCGGCACGTTCTTGAAGACGTGGGCGAGCGAATCGGAGAGCCACGCCCGCACCTCGGGCGCCGACGTGCACAGGGCGTAGTGGTCGCCCTCGCGAACGCCGCGAAGCTGGCCCCGGGCGGGCTCGAAGAACGCCGCCGGCATCGCGCGCGGCTCGTTCATGTACAGGTACACGCCGACGCCGTGCCGCTTGGCGCGCTGCACGAGCTTCCGCAGGCTCGCCAGGCGCCTCTTCCACCCGTCGCCGAACTCGGCGAACGTCTTGCTCGGCGCGAGCGTTCGGAGGACCACGTGCATCCACACGCCGTCGGCGCCGACGTCGGCGAGGCGCTCCAGCAGGCCGTCGGGATAGGGGTCCAGATCCGGATTCATCAGCGGGTCGCCGTACAGGGCGAAGTAGGAGTAGATGAACCGTGGCGAGAACCGCCCGCCGCTCGGGGCCGAACGCCCCGGCCGACCGTGCCCGGGGCGCTGCTTGCCCAGCCGGCCGACGAACGCGAAGCGCTTCTCCTCGCCGAGCAGGCCGTCGGGGAACGCCTCGGCGACGATGCGCCGGATCTCGGCGGCGCGCTTCCGGACGGCCGGGGTCGGCTCGGCGTAGGCCAGCGGCGGGCACTTGGGCTTCAGGGCCCCCAGCTTGTGGAACAGGAAATCATCCTCGCGAAGGCTGTAGGCCAGTTGCTCGGCCGAGACGTCCAGGAGCGTCAGCAGTTGGTCGTACCCCAGCAGGTGCCAGTTTCGCCGAAGCACGGTGATGTAGCCGCGTGTCCTCCATTCCGGAGCGATTGCCTTCTGCGGCGGGAGTCCCATGGACTCGGCCACGGCCCGGACGTGCTCGACGCTCGCGTGGAGGACCTTCGCCAGGCGTTTTTCCGGCACGACCGGCCAGTTGCGCCAGATCAGCGCGTGCGTCCGGTCCGGGAAGTGATGGAACGTCAGCGCCCGCGGCTCGCCGCCCACCGGCAGGGCCGCCTGGGCCAAGAGACACGTCGCCGGAAGAAGCACCCCTGCCGCGGCAATCAAGATCACGTTGGACATGGCCGTCACCTTTCTCACTGCCCCCGCGAGACGCCCTGGTAATAGAGCCTCGCTGCGGGCCGTTGACAAAGACTTTTTGCCGGGCCGCGGGTCCGTGCCTTGAGTCGGACGGTGAGGGGAGGTAGGATTCCGGCGGCGGGGCATGAGGTAGAACACGGCCGGTGGAGCGATCCGCGAAACGGCAAGCCGCGCCGGGCATTCGCCGGAAGGAAAGGGACGTGAGTATGGACCATCGTACGAGACGCGAGTTCCTCAAGACGGTCGCCTTTGCGGCCGGCGCGATCGGCGCCCGGTCGGTGTTGGCACGAACCGCCGAGCGGGCCAGGCCCAACATCCTCCTCATCATGTCCGACGACCAGACGTGGCGGGACAACGGCTGCTACGGCAACGGCGACGTGAAGACGCCGAACATCGATCGCCTGGCCGCCGAGGGCATGCGGTTCACCCGGGCGTTCACGGCCACGGCCATGTGCGCGCCGACGCGACAGCAGCTCTACACGGGCATCTTTCCCGTCCGCAACGGGGCATATCCCAATCACAGCAGGGTCTATCCCGGCACGAAGAGCATCGTGCATCATCTCAGGGCGCTGGGCTACCGCGTGGGGCTGTGCGGCAAGAAGCACTTCGGCCCGCCGGATTCGTTCCCGTTCGAGTTCCTGAACAACAAGAAGATGGCGGAGTTCGTCTCGCGGGACAAGGACCAGCCGTTCTGCCTGCTGGTCACGTCGCACAGCCCGCACCTGCCGTGGACGGCCGGCGACGCGAGCGCGTACGACCCCGAGAAGCTCACGCTGCCGCCGTACCTGGTGGACACGCCCCAGATGCGCCAGGCCCTGTGCAAGTACTACGGCGAGATCACCGACTTCGACCGCGAGGTCGGCGAGTGCATGAAGCTCCTCCGCGCCGGCCGCGCGGAAGACAACACCATCTTCATCTACACCAGCGAGCAGGGCGCGCAGATGCCCCACGGCAAGTGGACGTGCTACGACGTCGGCCTGCACGTGGCGTTCGTGGTCCGCTGGCCCGGGCGCGTCAAGGCCGGCAGCGTCGCACACGCCATGGTCCAGTACGTCGACGTCGTGCCCACGCTCGTCGAGGCCGCCGGCGGCAAGGCGCCCGACGGCCTCGACGGCCGCAGCTTCCTGGGCGTGCTGCGCGGTCAGACCGACAAGCACAACGACTTCGTCTACGGCGCCCATACGACCCGCGGAATCATCGCCGGCTCGGAGTGTTACCCCGTCCGATCCATCCGCAGCGAGACGCACAAGTACATCTGGAATCCGAACCACAAGACGAAGTTCCACAACGTCCTGATCGAGAAGGACACGGGCAATTACTGGAGCTCGTGGGTCGAGAGGGCCAAGACCGACCCCGCGGCTGCAAAGCTCGTGAACATCTACCAGCACCGCCCGGCCGAGGAGCTCTACGACCTCCGCAAGGACCCCTACGAGCTGAACAACATCGCGGACGACCCCGCGCATGCGGAGCTGAAGGGCTCGCTCCGCAAGCGGCTCGAGGCGTGGATGAAGCAGCAGGGCGACCTGGGCAACGCCACGGAGATGAAGGCCCGCGAGCGCCAGGGGCGGGGTGAGAGGAAGAAGCGCGAGGGGGGGAGGAAGAGGACGAAGAAGAAGCAGACGTGATCTTGCGCGGTCGGTCGGCGTGGGGGATCCCACGGGGCGCTGCCCGTGGGCTTTGGACCGGTCCAAAACGTAAACGAAGTTCCCGGTTGCACAGACCGACAGACCCAGGATCGAGACACCCAAAGCCCACCCGCAGCGGCGGGTGGGATCACCTGAAGACACCCTCGACCCGTATCGCCGACTCCTACAACTCCTCGACGATCTCCCGGAAGTTCCTGATACAGCGCTCCACGTCGTCCATCGCCCTCGCCGGGTCGCGCTCGTGCTCGATGATGTACCACTGCGTGCCGCCGGCCTCGGCGATGAGCGGGACCAGCTCCTTCCAGTTGACCTCGCCCTCGCCGACGACGGCCTCGGGCGCCCCGCCGTATTCCTTGATGTGGATCGTCAGCGACCGGCCGGGGTACTTCCTCAGGATCTCCGCGCAGTCGGCCCCGCCGTGGATGGCGTTGCCGATGTCCAACTGCATGACCACGTTCTCGTACGTGCCGCCGAAGAAGATGTCCCACGGCACGCGGCCCTCCATGGGCTGAAACTCGATGTGGTGGTTGTGATAGCCGGTATACATGCCGTGCGGCTCGAGCGCCTCGGCGATCGTGTTGAACGTCTTGGCCGTGTCCGCCCAGGCGTCGGCGCAGCAGCGGAGCTCCTCCGGCAGCCCGGGCACGATGAGGAACCGGTTGTCGAGGGTCTTGTGGAAGTCGATGCTGCGCTGGATCTCGTCGCCCAGCAGCGTGTCGATGCCGACGTGGGCCCCGCAGCACTTCAGGCCGTTGTCGTCGAGGACCTTCCTGATGTCCGCGGCCTGCCAGCCGTAGTAGCCGGCGAACTCGACGCCCTCGTAGCCCATCTTCGCCACCGCCTCGACGACGGCGGGGAAGTTCTTCCCGTCGTCCCTCTCGCAGTCGTGCCGCACCGAGTACAACTGGAGGGCGATCGGGATCTCCTGATGTCGGCTCTTCTCTTCGGCGGCCATGGGACGCTCCTTTCCGCTGCGGCTCAATTGCCCGGTATCGGGCTCCGCGCTTCCTTGCCGTTGGACATCGTTCGGCTTTGCCATCCGATCATACCGCTGCGCCGCGCGGCCGCAAGGGCCGGCCGGCCGCCGTCGCACCAGCGGCATCGACACGGTGGCCGGCGGGCGGTAGAATACGCCGAGTCGGCGGCAGCCACTGACGGGAAGGCGAACAGGACAATGAGGAAGACCATCTGGAATGGAACGGCTGGGCTGGCGATGTTGACGCTGCTCACTGCGGCGGCTGGCTGCCGGCAGCCGGGCGCGCAGGCCGAGGGTCAGATGACAGCCGCGAAGCCGGACGAGGCCGCCCCCGAGCCGTGCCCGACGACCGCGCCGGCGCCCGCGGGGCAACTCAAGCGTTTCGCGACGGGCTCGCCGTTCGACGCCGAGTACAGGCCCCCGGTGATGAAGGACGGCAAGCGGATCTGGGCCGGGAGCTGCCTCTGGGCCGAGGCGCCGAAGCTCGTCGTCGAGAAGTGGCTCACCGACGAGCCCGAGACCGCCGGCAAGTACGTGCTGATCGAGTTCTGGGCCACCTGGTGCCCGCCGTGCCGGAAGTCCATCTCCCTGCTGAACGGCTTCCACCGGAAGTTCGGCAAGGACTTGGCGGTCATCGGCGTCTCCCACGAGACGGAGGCGGCCGTGCGAAAGCTCAAAGGGCCCGCCATCGAGTACTACAGCGCGATCGACACGAAGGCGCGGATGAAGAACGCGCTCGGCGTGTGGGGCATCCCGCACGTGATCATCGTCGAGCCCGGCGGGCACGTCATCTGGGAGGGCTTCCCCTTGCTGAAGGACTACGAGCTGACCGAGAAGACGATCGAGAAGATCCTCGCCATCGGCCGGAAGGCCGGCGCCCTCAAGGGCAAATGAGCAGGGCGACCACGGCGGAGGTCAGCCCTTCGCCGTGAACTTCGGTACGACCACGCCGGTGACGGCCTCCTTGGCGATCTCCTCGTCGCCGCGTCTCTCTGACTTGCCGCGAACGATCAGCCTCCGCCTGCCGGCGCCGAAGAACAGGTACTTGTGCTCGGCCTGCTCTCCGCGGCCCCGCAGTGTCGGCACCATGGAGATGCCGTCGATGGGGGCCGGCGGGTCGATGCCCGCAAGCTCGGCGAAGGTCGGCATGACGTCCCAGAACGCGCTCAGCAGGTCGGTGGTTCGCCCCGCCTGGATGGTGCCCGGCCAATAGGCGATACAGGGCACGCGGAGTCCGCCGAGTGTGAACTGCCCCTTGCGCCCCGGCAGGGGGCCGCTGCCGTTGAAAATCTTGGGCCCGGCCGGGCCGTTGTCGCTGGTGAAGATCACCAGCGTGTTCCTGTCGATCCCGTGCTTCTTGAGGCGCTGGACGATCCGCCCGACGTCGCGATCCATGCGCGAGATCATCGACGCGTACACCTTCTCCTTCTTCCCCCAGCCGGCGGCCTTCGCGTAGGGCTCCAGCTCGGGCACGACGTGCTCGGAGTGCGGGATGGTGTACGGGACGTACAGGAAGAACGGCGAGTCCTTGGCGGCGTCGATGAAGGCCAGCGCGTGCTCGGTCAGCAGGTCGTGGGTGTAGTGCGTTCGCTTCTTCGAGTTGCCCTTCAGCGGCACCACGTCGAGCCGGTCCCCGTCGGTCTTCCTGCCCACCAGGCCGTACCGGTCGTAGCGATAGAGTTGATCCGGGTAGTACTTGTGGCAGTACGTCTGGTTGGGCTCGCCGAAGTAGTAGTCCCACCCGTGCCTGTAGATCGCCCCGCTGCCGTCCTTGTTCTTGGACTCGACGACGCAGCCGACGAAGTGGTCCCCCAGAGACCATTTGCCGATCATCGCCGTCCTGTATCCGGCCGCCTTCAGCACGGTCGCGATCGTGGTGTCCTCGGTCTCCAGCATCGGGTGATTGCCGCCTCCGCCGTTCCGCCGGCAGCGGCAGTGACCCGTGTGCTGTCCCGTCATCAGGGTGTTTCGAGAGGGCAGGCACACGGGGAAGCCCGCGTGGAAGCGGGTGAAGCGCAGCCCGTCTTTTGCCATCCGGTCCAGGGCCGGCGTGCGGATCTTCTCCTGCCCGTAGCAGCCCAGCTCGCCGTACCCCAGATCATCCGCCAGGATGAAGATGAGGTTCGGCCGGTCCTTCCGCGCGACAGCCGACCGCGCCGATCTCGGCGCGAAGGCCAACGCCGCAATCCCCAGCCCCGTCGCCCTGAGAAACTCCCGTCTCGTGATGGCAGTCATGCTGATCTCCCTGGCTAATCGCTCAATACCGGACCCTGCCGATCTTGAGCTTGAGTTTGCGTTCCATGTTGACCATGAGGACGGCGCCGGCCATGGACAGCAGCTTGGCCTCGGCGGAATCGGCGCGGCTGGTGAGGACGACGGGCGCGGCCGCCCCGACGAGCAGGCCGATGATTCGCCGCCCGCCCAGGTAGACGAGGCTCTTGGCGAGGATGTTTCCGGCCTCGATGTCGGGCACGAGGAGGATGTCGGCCTGCCCGGCGACGGGGCCGGTGATCCTCTTGTGCCTGGCGGCGGCGACGCTGACGGCGTTGTCGAGCGCGAACGGCCCGTCCACGGTGCAGGTGGGAACGTACTGGTGCCGGTCGGCCATCTTCGCCAGCACGGCTGCGTCGACGGTGGCGGGCATGGCGGGGTTGACCAGCTCGACCGCGCCGAGCACGGCCACCCTCGGGTCCGCCACGCCGAAGTGGTGGGCCAGGAAGACCGCGTTCAGCAGGATGGACGCCTTCTGGTCGAGGTCCGGCGCGATGTTCATCGCCGCGTCCGTGATGAAGACCAGCTTGTCCAGGTCGCGGACCTCGGCGACGTACACGTGGCTCATGATCGACCCCGTCCGCAGGCCGTGCTCCTTGTCCAGCACGCCCCGAAGAAAGTCGTCCGTGTGGACGTAGCCCTTCATCAGGATGTCCGCCTCGCCGGAAGAGACCATCGCTGCCGCTCCCGCGACGGCCCGGATCGTCTCCGGCTCGTCGACGACGGCGATCCGGCTCGCCGCAAGGTCCACGCCGACCGACTCGGCGATCTGGCGGATCCGGTCTCCATCGCCGACGAGGACTGTCTCGGCGACGTTGCGCTCGATCGCCTCGGCGGCGGCCTGGATGACGGCTGCGTCCTGGCCCACCGCGACGGCGACCTTCCGCAGCGGCTGCGGCTCGACAAGCTCCATCATCTCATCGAAGTTCTTCATGACAGTCTCCCAAGGTCTCCGAAGCCTACCGCTTGGGCAAGGCGGTTTCCAGTGGCAGCGCCCGGGCGAGAAGCGTTGGCCGTCCGGCGACCGGAGGATCGCCCCGGGGGAGTGGTTGCGGGCGAATCCGTTTGCATCGGCGGGATGCATCGTGGATGATGCGGCGGGAATGGGCCCACGGGACAGCCGGCGGCCCGGGCGGGCCCGGCATTGGTTGGACGCCGGGTCGAGAGGACGACCGACATGGAACCGCCGCCGATCACGCTCGAGCCGGCCGGCGAGGGGGCCCCGGCCACGGAGGCCGGGTACTTCTACCGGGACGCGCGCTGGCGCCTGGGGAGCATCGGGGTCTGGCTGGTCTTTGAGGGCGTGGTGCTGGGCGTCGTCGTAGCGATCGGCGCGGCGGTCTCGCCGCATTTCCTGACCACCACGGCGATCGAGGGCATGCTGCCGTCGTTCGTGATCCTGGGCCTGATGGCGCCGCCCATGGTGATGATCGTCGCCGCCGGCGGGGTGGACCTGTCGGTCGGGGCGCTGGCGGCGCTGACCGGCGTGGTGGCGGCGATGCTCGAGCCCACCGCCGGGCTGCCCGCCGCCCTGCTGGTCGCCATGTCCGCCGCGCTGGCCGCCGGCCTCGTCAACGCCGTCCTCGTCGGCCTCGTCCGCCTTCACCCCGTGATCGTGACCCTTGCGATGATGGCCCTGCTTCGGGGCCTGGCGATGCTCCTGGCCGATGAGCAGAAGCTCTTGATTGACGACTCGGCGCTTCTCGGCGCGCTGGAGTCGCGGTGGCCTTTCTGGATCGTCCTGGTGATTGTCGTTCTCGGGTCGATCCCGATGGTGCAACTGACGCCGTTCGGCCTGCGGCCGGGACCGGGCGAGACGGCCGAATCACCGCTCCTGCGAGCCGTCTACGTCGGCGGGCCGTACGTCCTCTCCGGCGTGATGGCGGGGCTCGCGGGGCTCTTCTTCCTCGGTTGGGTCCGCGTCGGCGATCCGATCGCCGGAACGGGCTGGGAGCTGGAGGTCCTGCTGGCCGTCCTGATCGGCGGGACGCGCTTCGGCGGGCGGTTCGGGAGCGTCGTGGGCGCCCTGATCGGCGTGGTGATCGTCGCGTCCCTGCACCTCCTGCTGACGCTTGCCGGCCTGGCGCATCCGCTGGCCCGCCTGACGGCCGGCGCGGCGCTGCTCGCGTTCGCGCTGATCGGCTGGGTGTATCACCTCGTCGTGGGCTGCCTCTACAAGGCATCCTGCGTGCGCAGGGCACAGCAG
Organism: uncultured Planctomycetaceae bacterium; assembly: GCA_964427875.1. Classification (GTDB taxonomy): domain Bacteria; phylum Planctomycetota; class Phycisphaerae; order SM23-33; family SM23-33; genus CAYRVX01. The sequence goes on along the minus strand of CAYRVX010000049.1, from coordinate 13,759 downwards.
CCGCGGGCGTCGACGGGATGAACCCGAGGCGCTGCGTTTCCCCCTTGTTTCACTATCCCCTGTATCCCCTGCATCCCTTCGGGCTCGGCATCGTCACTTCCCGGTCTCGACGGCGATCTTCGACCAGTAGCCGGCCTCCCAGCTCCAGCCGTCGGCGCGGTTCTCCAGCACCAGCGTGATCGTCCTGCCGGCGTGGCTCGACAGGTCAACCTCGACGGTCAGCCAGCCGTCCTTGGCCGTGGCCTTGCCGACCTTCTTTTTTGCGATCTCCTTGCCGTCGGCCTTGACGGCCAGCTCCCAGTCGCCGCGCGGGTCGTGGGCCACGTCCAGGACGAGCTTCGTCCTGCCGGCCGGCAGCTTGATCTCCCGGCTGAGCGTGCAGGGTTTCTGCGTGCTCGCCGGGTGCGTGACGAGCACGTTTTTTCGTCCGCCCCACTGGGCCCGCAGTCCCGGCTCCATGTCCGAGCCGCAGTCGGCGGCCTTCCAGCCGGGCGCGAACTTCTCGACGGCCTTGGCGATGTCGGCCTTCCCCGCCGAGACGCCGCTCCGCCGACGGGTCGCAGCGGGCGGCTTGATCTTGGCCTTCTCGGCTTCGGTGAACTTGCTGTTCGCCGGCGGGCCCGGTTCCCAGCACTGCTCGAGCCTGGTGGGCTGCGGCTGTTTCACGGGGATGACGAAGACCTCGCCGTCGTCGCCCTTCTCGACCCTGCCGCCGCCGGCGAGGACGGCCTGGCGGACGAGCTTCCGGCAGACCTCGATCAGCTTCGGGAAGGTGTACGGCGTGTGGCTGAACTTGCCCTTCGGGTCGATCGCCGAGGTGAACCGCTCGGGGAGCTTGCTGAAGCCGATCGTCGTGAACAGCACGCCGCCGGCGCTGGAAGGGTTGCAGTCGCTGTCCTGCCCGCAGCGCGTCGAGATGACGATCGTCTCGTCCGGGTCGCGCTTGCCGTACAGCATGCCCATCACGATGTACGCGCCGTTGATCTTCGCGTCGATGTTGAAGCTGCCCTTGGGGCCGCTGCACGAGAAACGACGGTACTTCGGGTTCAGGTGATACTTCTCGTTGATGAGCTGCCAGGTCTTCTGCCAGTCGTCCTGGTCGGCGGCGTGCCACTTGAGCACGTCGGAGATGCACTCGTGGTACTGGCTGCCCTTGGGGATGCACTTCAGGCCGGCCTCGACGATCTTCACGGGGTCGTCCTCGAAGAAGGCCTCGGCGTACATGCCGCCGACGAACTGCCCGCCGTACAGCCCGTCGCCGTAGTTCATCAGCCGCCCGAAGACCTCGCCGAGCTTGATGGCGAAGTTCGGCATGCCCGGGGCGATCAGGCCGGAATAGTCCGCCTCGATCTGGTAGTCGATGTCGTCGGCGTGCTTGTTGAACTGCGGGTGGCCGGAATCCGGCGGGGCGATGCCGCGGCGCAGGTTGTCGCGCCCGGCCCGGTTGGCGTGCCAGAGCGGATAGCCGCTGTTGGCGAAGTCGATGCCCGCCTGGCGGATCGAGGCGTCCAGGCCGTACACCTCCAGCGTCCGCAGGAACGTCATCTCCACGTAGATGTCATCCTGGCGGAACTGGTTGATCGTCCGCGGGTGCCACTTCGGCATGCGGTCGGCGGGGATGATCTGGCCCTTCCACTTGAACTCGGTGGGCGCGCCCCAGCCGACGCCCGCCATCTGGCCCGCCCAGCCGCCTTTCATCTTGTCGACGTACACCTTCACGGGGAGGCGGCGGAACTTCTCCTGCCCCGAGACGCCCCGCTGGCCCGCCGCCATCACCGCAACAAGCCCCAAGAGAGCGATTCGCCTGCACATGGGAGGCTCCTTTCCGGGAAGTATGTCGATAGCTCTGAGTGCAACGCCGGACTGCCCGCTACCCTATCCTCCAACGGATGGAAAGGGAACCCCGTTCTGCCCAGAAGCCCAGCCATCCGGAAGCCCAGCCATCCGGATGGCTGGGCTTCGAGACACCCCGACGCATCACTTCCTTCTCTCCATTGACCGTGCTTCGAGGGACTTCAACTGCCGGTACAGGTCATCGAGGCGCGGCGTGGCGCAGCCGGCCGCCCCGGCGGCGCGGAGCGGGGCGCCGAAGATCGCCTCGATCTCCATGTCGCGCCCCGCCTGGTAGTCCAGCAGCATGCTCGGGTGGTAGGGGGCCATCTTCTCGGTGTCGGCGAGCTGGCTGTGGATGAACTGCTCTTCGATAACCCGGCCGGCGGCGGCCTTCGCGGCCGCGGCGATCTCCCGCATGAGCTGCTCGGCGAGCCCGCGCGCGTGCGCGTCGGCCATCAGGGCGTCGGTCGCGGCGCCGTGCACCACGCTCAAGCCGTTAAAGGGCACGTTCCAGATGAGCTTCTTCCACCGCGCCAGGAGGAGGTCCTCGGCAAAGCGGATGGGAATGCCCGCCGCGGTGAAGTCCGCGCCGATGTTCCGCATGCGGTCGGTGATGCCTCGGCCCCGGCCGCTCGCGTCGTAATCCGCCAGCGTGATGTAGCCGTAGTCCAGGTGGCGGATGTGCCCGGGACCGACCTTGTTGGAGCACAGGAAGCACAGCCCGGCCATCACGCGGTCCGCCCCGACGATCCCCGCCACGCGCTCCTCGATGCCCAGCCCGTTCTGGAGCACGACCACGACGCCCCCGTCGGCCACGACCGGCGGGAGCAGTTGCGGCAGCAGGTCGTTGGCCGTGGTCTTCAGGCACAGGCAGACGACGTGGCAGCGGGGCATGTCGGCCGCGCTGCCGTAGGCGTTCACCTCCGGCAGCGTGAAGTCGCCGTCCACCGACTCAACGACGAGCCCGTGGTCGCGAACGTGCTCGTAATCGCCGTGCAGCAGGAAGTGCACGTCCATCTGCGCCCTCGCCAGCCGGGCCCCGTAGAACCCGCCCAGCGCCCCCGTGCCGATAATGGCGTACCTGCGATCGGGCATGCCCCAGAGCGTAGCGGCGCGAAGGAGCGAGTTCAACGGACGAGCCGGTCGCGCTGCTGGGTGGACGTTGATAGGGACGCCCCGATCTGCCAGTCTGGGGTCGCTATGAGCAGGCTGGCAAGAGCGGACATCATGGGCCTGAGCGTTTTGCAGCGCATCCAGCTTGTCGAGGACATCTGGGGCAGCATCGCGGAAGTATAGCACCGGCAGGCAGGCTCAGTGCCTCTGTGGCCGTTCGGTGAACCCATGAGTTCATAGTTGACGGTCTACTAGCTACATTTAGCTACAGTCGGCGACGCCTTGTCAACGGACAGCCGCTGTCGGTGGTGGCTGTTCGATCGGCGTCGTTGGCGTCTCACAAAGGGTCTTCTCGGCGCCATGGACGGCAGAAGGCTCATGCAGTCAAACGACGCCTCCGAGTATATGAGCTGTGGTTCTCATCCGGGGAATCGGGCTGAGCGGCCGGTCATGCGGAGGAGTTTGGCCTTCAGGGCGACTTTGACCTTTCCGTACCGGGCGTCGCCGGAGAGGTTGGTCCACTCATAGGGGTCGGCGTCGTGGTCGTACAGCTCCTCGCTGCCGTTGTTGTAGAGGATATAGCGCCACCTCTTCGTTCGGACGGACCAATGCTGTCTGGCGGGGTCGCTGCCCGTGGCCTTGCCGGCGTAGACCATCGTCAGCGCCGCGTCCGGGCCCTTCCACGTACCTGACTTCGGATCCTCGAGGAACGCACGGAGGCTGTGACCGTCCAACCTGGCGCCCCTGTCGTTCTTCCTCGTATCGCCCTTGAGCTCGCAGAGGTCAACGAGCGTGGGGTAGATATCGATCAGCGAGACGGGATGCTCTGCGACGCCGCCGGGCGCCGCCACGCCCGGCGCTCGAACGATCAGCGGCACGCGCGTGCTTTCCTCCCAGAGCGCGTTCTTGAAGAGATAGTCCTTCTCGCCCATGTTCCAGCCGTGGTCGCTCGTGACGACGATGATGGTGTTGTCTTTGAACGGGCTCTCGTCCACGGCCCCGATCACCCGCCCGATGCAGTCGTCGACGGCGGCCACGCTGGCGAGGTAGGCCTGGGTGAACGCCTTGAGCGCGGACTTGAGGTCCGGATACGACTGCTTGAGCAGGCGGAAGTACTTCAATCCCTTCTGGTTGGCGTCGAAGACGTCCGTGTAGTGACAGTCCTCGGCATCGTTGGGCTTGATTACGGGGGCCTCCACCGAGTCCAGCGGGAACATGTCGAAGAAGCGCTTGGGGACGTGGAGCGGCGTGTGAGGACGAATGAAGCCAACGCCCAGGAGAAACGGTTTGCCGTTCTTCCGTTTGGCGAACTCCTTGATCCTGGCTTCCGCCCACGCCGCGTTGCGCTCGTCGGGCGTGGGATCGCGGTTGTCCTCGTCCGTATAGTTGAATCCCTTCACCTTGCCCGAGGCGCCGTAGATCCAACCTCTCTTGCCCTTCTTGTCGGGCCCATAGGGCAGGTCGCACAGCGGGGCGTAGGAGCCGTCAACCGGCCCGATGCTGTTGAAGGGCGAGGGAACCGAGGGGTGGGCCACTCGGTTCTTGCCGTCGTAGACGAAGGGCCCGTAGTCCGCCTTGTGCTTGAACTCGCTCCACACGGAACCGAGGTGATGGTGCATCAGCTTGCCCGAGCCCCCAACGTGGTAGCCGTTGTCGCGGAAATGCTCCATGATGGTCTTGGAGCCCTTGAGCACGGGGTTCGTGTACCACCTGTTCCAGAACAGGTTCTTCGAGGTGTGCGGGTAGATCCCGGTCAGGAAGCTGGCCCGCGACGGCGCGCAGATGGGGTTGTTGCTGTAGGCCCGTCTGAACGCCACGCCGGACCGGGCCAGCCTGGCGATGCTCGGCGTCCTGGCCTGAGGATGCCCCGCCATGCCCGTGACGTAATCGTTGAGATCGTCGCAGACGATCATCACGACGTTGGGTCTCCGCCTCCGGGTGGCCGGAGGCCCCGCATACCCGGCCGACAGGCCGAGGGCGGCAGCGGCCCCCGCGCCGAGACCCTTCAGGAAATCGCGTCGAGTCATCATTGTGGCTTAGCCTCCCTTTCGGTCGCGGACGGACCCGCGCCCTCCAGCTTGCGCGTCCTGGCGAGGCCCGTCTGCCATTCCTTCCCGTTGTAGCCCGCGTAGAGCAGATACCGGCAACCTCCGGCCTCAAAGACCTGTGGCGTGAGGATGCCCTTCCCATCCCACGCGTCGGTGTCCGCCGACGGCGTGAAGATGGGATTGTGCGGGTTGGGCTCAAACTTCCGGAAGTCGCGCGTGCGGACGTGGCCGATCCGCCAGAGGTTGCCTTCTCTGCCGCCGTATAGGATATGGTAGTACTGTGGACCCTTGTAGATCTCCGCCTCACGGACGCCGTTGCTGTCCCACGCCTGGCCCGTGCCTTTGAAGATGGGATTGGCCGGGTCCTTTGTGACGTTTGCCGGATCCCTGGTCGGTGCGGTTGCGTGGCAGATGGTCGGCGGCCGGGCGCTCTCCCCCGTGTAGACGATGTGGATCGTATCGCCGACGACTGCAACGGAGGGGTGCGACGAGCCCAGCTCTTCGTGCCGGGTGTCCGCAGCGATCACGGGAGTTCGGCAAACTCGTGTCCACTTGCCGAAGTCTCCGTCACCTACCAGCAGGCCCGTCTGCTTGGGAACGCGCTTCCGCCTGCCGAGGTAGTAGACGTAGAGCCTGCCGTCGGCGGGATTGCGGAACGGGAAGGGATACTCGGTCGTATAGTCGTCGAAGCCTTCCTTCGACGGCACCAGGACGGGGTTCCTCACGTCGTGCTTGACCTTGGCCGGGTCGCTCACAGGCGCCGTGCTGTGCATCATCACCCAGTAGTTGCCCCTTTTGCGCCTGGCCCACAGGTAATGAACCGTGTCCCCCACGACGATGGCGTGGGCCGCAGCCGCCCACTCCGGCGGCCTGCAGTGGAATACGGGGTTGACCTTCGGGATGCGCCCGAAGCTCGCGAACACCTCGAATGGTATGGCGTCTTCGGCTTCCGGCTTGCTGCCCGCGCCCGGCTCCCGCCCGCAGAAGGCAACCGAGGCGCGGAGAAAAGCAGCGATGAGAGTGGCGATGAAGATGCTGAGTCTCACTGAGCTGTCCTCTTATCCTGGATTTCACGGATGACCCGCGGCCGGCGACGGTCGTCGGGCAGAGGTCATCCGGGAAATCCCGTATACTATCCGTGACGGCCGGCCATCTCAAGGATGCCCTGTCCAGGCGGAAAGACCATATGTAAACGTCGCGCTCAGGAAGGGCTACAACCGCGTGGTGGTCAAGTGCGTGGACGTCGTTCTGAGCTGGGACTTCTACCTCCGCCTGGCGGGCAAGGACGGCAAGCCGATCGCGGTCAAGGCGAAGCCGCCGGCCTAGACATGCAGCCAACGAACGACCGCGAATGAAGCCGAAGCAGTCTTCCCACGTGCCGTCATGCTGCCCACTGGGATTCTCATCCCCACGACCTTGGGGTTGGACTAAGGAAGCGTCAGGAAACAAGTTCAGCAATTGGAGCTCTGAATGACGAATGAAAAATGCCGAATGCCGAATAAAAGGAGGCCGATTCGCTCCGAGAACGCAGCTATTGCCGGCGTTCGTCATTCGTCATTTGGCATTCGTCATTGGACATCTGCTTAGTTTATTCGTTGACGGTTACTAAACCGCTAGCGAGATAGGCTTCGGTTGGACAGGATCGGCGGGGGCTGGGTCTATCCTCCTTCTCACAGGCTTCCGTGGTGGGAGTCACTGTCATCCCGAGAAGGAGAAGATCATGGACCCGACTCCGACGCCGTATGACCCAAGACATGCGCCTGCGCGGCCTGCTGCAACCGCTGCCAGAACGCCTGTCTGATCCGGAAGCGAACGAGGCCCGGGGCATCGAGCCCCGCACCTGCGCTCCGGGTAGCATAGCGGGGGCCCGCTAGCCGCGGGGGTGGTACTTTTTGTGGATGGCCTTGAGGCGGGCGGCGTCGACGTGGGTGTAGACCTGGGTGCTGGAGATGTCGGCGTGGCCGAGCATCTCCTGGACGCTTCGCAGGTCGGCCCCGCGGGCGAGCAGTTGCGTGGCGAAGGCGTGGCGGAGGGTGTGCGGCGTGACGTTTCCGCGCAGGGCGGCCCGGCGGACGTACTTGCGGACGGTGCGATAGACGTCCTCGCGCGAGAGCCCCCGGCCGGTGCGGGAGAGGAACAGCCGCCCCGCGGCCGGGTCGCTCGCCAGCGCCGCCCGGGCGGCGGTCATGTACGTCCGCACCGTCTGGAGGGCGGACTCGGCGACGGGCACGATGCGTTCCTTGGCGCCCTTGCCGAGCACGCGGACGACCCCGAGGTTGAAGTTGACGTCGCGGACGTCGAGGCCGGCCAGCTCGCTCGCCCGCATGCCGGTGGCGTACAGGAGCGTCAGGATCGCCCGGTCGCGCGCGGCGTGAACGTCCTGCCCGTCGTCGGGGGCCGCGAGCAGCTCGCGGACGTGCTCGTCGTCGAGGACCGTCGGCAGGCGGCTCCACTTCTTGGGCGAGTCCACCACCGCCGAGACGTCCCGGGCGAGCACGCGCTGGAGCACGAGGTAGCGGCAGAACATCCTCACGGCCGCCAGGGCGCGCGCGATGGAGGTGACGGCCAGCCCCTCCTGGCGGCAGGCGTGCAGGAAGCGCTCGATGTGCCGCGTGGTGAGCCCGCCGGGATTCCGCCCCGCCGCACCGACCGAGCCCAGGAACCGGCACAGGTCGCGGCGATACGCCCGCCGCGTGTTGACAGACAGCCCGCACTCCACCTGAAGGTAGTCCAAAAACCCCCGAAGATGGTCCCTGGATTCAGGAGGCAGCGAGGAGGGAGGCGGCAGCGGCCGGTTCTTCGTACTCGCAGCCATGGCTCGTCAGCTCGGCGGTCAGCTTCCGGTAGATCGGGCAGTCCGTGTAGTCATCGGCACAATGAGCGAACGCGCGAGCGAGGTTGGCCAGCGTCAGATGGGTCGCGCAACGGGCATCGGACTTGTCGACGAACGGGCACACATCCAGGTCTCCTGCTTTGCCCGACCACACTTCGCGGCCGGTTGCCGGATACCTTTATCGTCCCGCCCCGTGCCTTTGCTTGAGCGATTCGCACCCCCAAGCGTCAACCGGCACCAAAGCGCGACAAGACCTCTTTCCCCCAGCCCTCTCTCGGCTCCCCCTCTTCCCTCTTCCCTATTGCCTATTGCCTATTGCCTATTGCCTATTGCCTATTCCTTCCCGGGATATCTCGCCTGGATCCACTTGACGAAGGCCTTCGCCAAGCCCTCGGCCTTCTCCTCGACGCCGACGTTGACGCGCTCGGTCGTCCGCCCGATGCAGTTGGCCAGGCCGAGCACCTTGCCGGTGTCCTTGTCCACCAGCTCGGTTCGGACGATGACCTCCTCCAGCGGGCCCAGCGCGAAGCCCAGCGTGCCGGAGCTCTCGTAGTGGATGATCTTGCCGCGGATCAGCAGCGTCTTGCCGCCGGGCTCGTCGGGCAGCTCGGCCTTCTCGAGCTGCTTGCGGAACGCCGCGGGGAGCAGGCCGAGGAAGTTCTCCGGGGTCTTTCCGCCGATGTCATCGCTGATCGGCCCGATCTCGAACCGCTTGTAGGCGCCGAGCGGGCGGGCCTCCCTGTCGGCGGCGACGGGCTGGATGGGCATGAACGTGCCCTTGGCCCCGAGTGCCACGCCGGCCGTCTCCTTGATGACCGTTCCGCACCCAGGCGCCGCGAGCCCCGCGGCCAGAGCCACCAGCACAATTGGAGCCAGCTTCTTCATGTCTGTTCCTTCCTTGTCTGATCCGGACCGTACTTGGCGTGACAGCCCACGCTCGCTGCCAGAGGCATTGTAGGCGCCCGTGCGGCCGGGCGTCAACGAATGCGATACGCGCGGAAGTGCCTTCCCCAGGAGTCGCCCTGGACGGGCTGCAACGGTCCCGGCTTCTCCGGCGCGACGGGCGTCCGGAGGATGACGTACCATTCGGCGATCCCGCCCATGGACGGGTCCGCCCGGATCAGCTCCAAGACGAACTGCGTCAGGGCTTCCCCGTCGGCCCGGCCGGCGCCGGGGTGGAGCAGCTCCTGCTGTCTTCTGAAGCGGCCCATCCACTCGCCCAGCCGCCCGGGCGTGAGGTAGTAGAAGTAGCGCGCGTCGTTGGGTCCGGCGACGACGGGCCTGCGGGCCAGCATGCGAAACTCCGCGCGGTCGGTGAGGAAGATGGCCCCGTCCCTCCCGGCCGCCCAGCGCGCGATCGCCGCCAGCTCCCTTCGCCGCTCGCGCTGCTCGATGTGCCGCAGGACGTACGCCGGCTTGTCCGCCTCGTCCATGAACGCCGTGGCCAGCTCGGCGACGGCATGACGGGCCACGCGGAAGTTGTCCGACGGGATCATCCACCCCGCCATCAGCGCCGCGCACGCCCAGCGGACCAGGCGCCGATGCCCGTGCAGGAGGCGAAACAGGTTCGTGATCGCCTGCCCGAGCAGCACGTACAGCGGAAGCAGCAGCAGGCTCGACGCGCGGAGGAAGTCGATCACCGGCGGGGCCGTGTCCAGCGCGCAGCCGAGCAGTTGGCTCACCCCGTGCAGGCCCAGAGCCGCGAACACGCTGCCCGCCGCCAGCCAGAGCCACAGGCTGACGTTCTGCGTCTTGAACCGCTCGAGCCTGCCGATGACCGCCGCCGCGGGCACGATGAGCACCAGCGCGCCGGCGAGCATCCGCCAATGAAGGAAGCCCTTGAGCACCTCCGGGTAGAGGACGGTGAGCTTCCCGATCCGGAACGCCTCGCGAACGGTCTCGGTGACGGGCTCGGGGGCGCCCCGGCTCAGCATCGCCCGGATGCCGAGGTAATAGCCCGCGAACGGCAGCGCCGCGACCAGCGCGCACAGGCCGCAGCCGATCGCCATCGGCAGGCACCGCGGCGAAAACCGCTCCCGCGCCACGTAGGCGGTCAGCAGCACGATCGTCACGTTCATCGCGGTCGGGAGATGGAAGTTGCCGACCAGGCCGACCACGGCGAACACCCCCAGCAGCCGCCACTGCGAGCCGGGCGGCTCGTCCGGGCGCAGCCGGCTGTACCGCCCGAAGCCCAGCACGATCAGCGGGAAGATCGCCGTGCACAGCCCCGCCGGCGTGATCGACTCCAGCGACCCCACGCCCCAGATCCCGCCGCCGAGCGCCTCGATCACCCGGCTGCTCAGCACCGAGACGTAGCACGAGACCGACCAACTGCGGGACTGGGCGAACAGCAGGGCGTACATCCCGCAGAGGAACATCATCGTCACCCCGCCGGCCATCACGCGAAACGGAAGGCGCAGGTCCTGGTAGCCCGTCGGCACCAGCACCAGCTCCAGCAGGCTCTGGAAGGCGGGCGAGTGAAACAGCCACAGCTTCCTCTCGCCGAAGACCGGATCGTGCGGGAACGCCCCCGGGTCGTGGCGCTTGACGGCCGCCGTGGCGACGTTCACCTGTGCGCCGCTGAGGCGCTCCTCGACCGAGGCGAAGTACGCCGAGGCGGCCGCGGCCGCCGCGAAGATCATCACCGCCAGGAGGTGTCTGGACCTTGGGACCGGCCTCATGCGATGTGCCTTCCCGTCAGGACGGGAGGCGATTGTAAACCCGCGCCCCCGCGGCGGGCAAGACGGCATACCCTCGGGAGCATCAGCGTTTTGCGGGCGCGGGTCGTATAGCCCCGCAACGGGGCATCTGTCGGTAGCCTCGGGCGTAAGCCCGTGGTATGGGGACCCCCATTAACGGAGCCCCCGCACGGGGGCGATTGAGACCTTCATTCGCCCCCGTGCGGGGGCTCTTTACTATGCCAACTCCAAGTCCACGGGCTCGCGCCCGAGGCTACCGGCAGTCGGGCCTGCGGCCCTTCAGAAGCGACTGCTTCCCCAAAACGCTTATGCTCCCGCCCCTCGGCCGGCGGGGCCTACGGCGCGGCGACGAAAAGGTTGCGGCACTCCCCGCCGGTGAGCTTCAACTGCGTGCTGCCGTTCATCTGCTTGAGGACGACGAAGCCGCTCGGACGATGGGGGATGTCGATGATGGCCCGGACGGCGCCCGCGCCGCCGGCGACGCCGATCAGGCTCTCGTTGGGCAGGAGATTGCCGACCTCGACGACCCGGAACCGGTCGCTCGGCGTCAGGCTGCCGTAGATCGGGCTGCACTCCGAGGCGAACTTCCACCGCCTCGCCATGCCCGGCGTGATCGGCTCCTTGGGCTGGACGATCATCCCGGTCTTCAGCATCACCGGCTGCGTCGCGGTCTTCGATCTGCGTGTCTTCTTCGCCATGGCTGCACCTCCCTGTCTTCAGTTTCCCAAGACGCGCCCTTCAACGGCCGTCTATTGTCCGATTCGCCTGGTCTCTCCGCAAGAATACAGTGGATTCCGCCAATCATTCCTCCACGATGCACAACCCGTGCCACCGGCGGCGCCCGTCGCGAACGCCCGGGGAGAAATCGGCATAAGCATGGTCCTTACTGGGGCTTGTGAAAACTCGTGCGCACGGTGAGGATTTGGCTTGAATCCACCCCCTTTCGGCGAGCGGGCAGGCAGTGCCCGCAACCGGGCATCCATCGGGGCATCCTGCCCGCCTTGAGAAAAGGGGACGGGAGTCTTTTTTGCGCGCGAAAAGGGGACAGCATCTCTCGGGCCTTTCAGGCAAAAAAGACTCCCGTCCCCTTTTTCGCACTTTGCCTCGCGTCATCGGCGCCGGCGCGGCGGTTTATCGCGCCGAGGTTTGGCGGTACACTCTCCTGGACGAGCCCCCGGGGCGCCCGCAGCGATGTCGGCGCCGGCGACGCCGGCTCGGCGCAGGATGGCAAACCATGAAGGGCGAATCAGCACAGACCGATCCGCTGATTGAGGCGGCCGCGAGCTTCATCGACGCCCGCGGGCTGCTCTCGCGCGGCGAGGCGGTCCTGGTCGCCGTCAGCGGCGGGGCCGACAGCGTCGCGCTCCTGGCGGCGCTGCGCGAGCTGGCCCGGCGGCCCGGGCGCGCGTATCGCCTGACGGCCGCTCATCTCAACCACCGCCTGCGGGACGACGCCGACGCCGACGCCGAGTTCGTCGCCGAGCTGGCGAGGGGCTGGGAGATCCCCTGCATCGTGGCGTCGCGGGACGTGCCGGGCGCCGCGGCGGGCGAGACCGGCGGCGTCGAGGCCGCCGCACGGCGCCTGCGGTACGAGTTCCTCGCCGAGGCGGCCGCGACATGCGGCGCGTCCGCCGTCGCCGTCGGGCACCACGCCGACGACAACGCCGAGACGATCCTTTACCGCATCGTCCGGGGCACGCATCTTCGCGGCCTGAGCGGCATTCCCGCCAAGCGCCCGCTGGCCGGCGGAGCGGTCCGGCTCGTCCGCCCGCTCCTGGAGGTCCGCCGCGAGGAGATCGAGGCCTGCTGCCGCCGGGCCGGCCTGACGTGGCGGACGGACGAGACGAACATCGACACGGCCTATCGGCGAAACTTCGTCCGCCACGAGCTCCTGCCGCTGCTTCGAGAGCGCCTCAACGCCCGCGCGGACGACGCCCTGCTTCGCCTGGCCCGCGCCGCCGGCGAGGTCGAGGCCCACCTCGCCCAACAAGGCTCAGCCGCCCTGGTGCGGGCACGAAAAAGGGGACGGGAGTCTTTTTGCTCCGCGTCGCCCTCTTTCCTTTCCGCGGCCTCGCTGGCCGGCGAGCCGGCCGTCGTGCGGACCTACGCGCTGCGGGCGGCCCTGGAGCAGCTCCACCTGCCGCTGGGCGAGCTGACGGCCGAGCGGCTTGCAGAGCTGGCTGAGCTGCCGCAATCGCCGCCGCCGGCCGCCGTGTCGCTGCCCGGCGGGTTCCTCGCGCGTCGCGAAGGCGGCCTGCTGATCATCGAGGCCCGCGGGCCCGAAGCTGGCCCCACCGAGTGGCAGACGGTGCTGCAATGCCCCGGCCGGACGCTCCTGCCCGACGGGCGGGCCGTGGCGTGTGAGATCGGCGAGCTCGACCCGGCGGCCTTCCAGGCCCACTGCCGCGACCGCCCCGAGGGCGTGGAAATGCTCGACGCCGACAGCATTCGCGGCCGCCTGATCTGCCGCCGTCGCCGCGAGGGCGACGCGTTCGTTCCTCTCGGCGCGCCCGGCCGCAAGAGCGTCAGCGACTTCCTGACCGACCTCAAGCTCCCACGCCGCCTCCGCGACGAGGCGCTGTGCATCGCCGACGAGGCCGGGCTGGTCTACCTCGCTCCCCTGCGGATCGCCGAGCGGGCGAAGGTCACCCCCGCCACGCAGAGGCTCCTGCGAATCGAGATGCTCCAGCCGCGGATCAACCGCCATGACGCCCCGTGAGCGACTTGAGGCGGTGCTCAGCTCCCGGGTGCCGGCTCAGCTCCCGGCTGCCAGACTGGGTCCCCGTCGCGCCGGACTTCTCGAACAGGATCCCGGCTCGCCGGACGGGCAAGCGGTTCCGGGACCTGTCCCCGACGGTGATGGACCCGCCGGAGCCGCCGCCGGCGGCGGCCTGCCGGGCTTGTCTTTACCCGCGTTTCCTCAACGTCCTGACGGGCACGCTGTCTTGGGCCCAGGCCACCACGGGGCTTGCCCCCGTGGGGCCATGATTGGTGAACTACCAGGCCGACTCTGTCCAGCCCAGGCCATCCCGGTGAAGCCACGATTGCCCCCCCACGACCGCCTGGAGTTCGCCAATCATCGCCCCACCGGCACAAGGCCGGTGGGGGCGGGAGGGTGGCGGGCTCGTGCGGAGTTCGCCAATCATCGCCCCACCGGCACAAGGCCGGTGGGGGCGGCAGGGTGGCGGGCTCGTGCGGAGTTCGCCAATCATCGCTCCACCGGCACAAGGCCG
>CAYRVX010000048.1:0-49193 GCA_964427875.1 uncultured Planctomycetaceae bacterium | reverse complement strand
GTGTCCCAGCTATCCGACACACCCGCATCCCTCAGTTATGGGACGAAGCCAACGAATTAACGGATCAACGGGCAACCCGTAAGCCAATCAGGATCGGTCAGTTTGAGTAAGTTTGACTTTGTGCCATCGTGCGAGCTGGCCGAAGACGGCGCGTTCGACGGCGGGTTCGTCGTGGAAGCAACCCATGGGATCGAGCCGTTGTCGGAGGGTTCGGATAAGCCGTTCCAGCGGGCAGACGAGGGCAGGCCGCGTGGGCCTTCCCCGGCCGTCCGAGGGGTTCCCGGGGCCCGGAAGGGCATCTCCCCTGCCCTCTGGCGAGTCGAGACGCCCCGAGGTACGTCTCCGGGCTCCAGGCCAAGGGAAGGCAACGGAGAGGCTTGCCCGTAAGCTTTCGGGTGTGACGGTAGTGACGGCACATGGAGGAGCCACCGGCCCCAATGCCGAGGTCCGCGGGCCGGATGCCAAGGCTGGATGGCACAGCCCGAATCCACTTGGCAGGCTGGCAGATGAGCAATAGACTGCGTCCCAATGGCATGGTGAGTATGCCGGCTGTGGCGGAGCAACGCGGAGCACGCCGGAAGGGAGACGCCCGACGATGAATCGACGTGAATTCCTCAAAAGCGCTGCGGTGGGCTGGGCCGCGTTGGCCGCGCCGTCCGCACTGGCGGAGACGGGCAGGCCCCAAAGGCCCAACATCATCCTCTTCCTGGCCGACGACCACGGTTACCGGGACAGCGGCGCGTACGGCGACCTCTGCGTCCGCACACCGAACATCGACCACCTCGCCGGCGAGTCGATGCGCTTCACCCGCGCCTTCGCCGCCTCGCCGCTGTGCAGCCCGTCCCGCTGCGTCATCGAGACCGGGCGGATGCCCCACCGCCACGGCGGGCACAAGTTCGGCACGCCGATCGCTCGGGGCGTGCCGACCATGCCGATGTTCTTCAGGAAGTTGGGCTATCACACGGCCCACATCGGCAAATTCCACCACATCCCCCGCAAGCAGTTCCCGTACGACTTCGTCCACGGCAACGAGCGACGGGCCGTGAAGTTCCTGGCCGACTACGACGGGAAAAAGCCCCTGCTGCTGATCGTCTGCACGCACCCGCCGCACACGCCCTGGGTGAAGAACACGGCGTACGACCCGGCGAAGATCACGCTGCCGCCGAGTTTCGTCGACACGCCCGAGACGCGACAGGATCGGGCGAACTACTACAGCGATGTAACGCTGATGGACAGCATCCTCGGCGAGGTGCTCGACGCCGCCGGCAAGCATGGCTGCGAGGAGAACACACTGCTGGTCTACACGAGCGATCAGGGCGCGAACTGGCCGTTCGCGAAGTGGTGCGTTTACGACGCCGGCCTGCGGGCGCCCTTCCTCGTTCGCTGGCCGGGCAAGGTCAAGCCGGGGTCCGTGACGGATGCGATGGTTGACTTCTCCGACCTCCTGCCGACATTCATCGACGCCGCCGGCGGCGATCCACCCGAAGGCCTCGACGGGCGAAGCTTCGTCGGCGTTCTGACGGGCAGGACGGAAGAGCACCGCAAGGTGGTCTTCGGCACGCACACGGGCAACGACAACGGCGGCCCGGGCATCGCCAATCATTGTCCCGCCCGCACGATCCGCACGCCGACGCACCGGTACATCCTCAACCTCGCGCCCGGCCGGACGTTCGACACGCACATCACCGGCTGTCGCCCTCCCAGCAAGCACCACCTGCCGTTTTGGGACTCGTGGGAGCGCAAGGCGAAGACCGACGCGAAGGCCCGGGCGATCGTCAACGCCTACCAGCACCGCCCCGCCGAGGAACTGTACGACCTGACGAAAGACCCCCACGAGATTCACAACCTGGCCGCCGACCCCCGGCACGCCGATTTGCTGGAATCCCTGCGAGCCCAACTCGCTGCCTGGCGCAAACAACAGGGAGACAACGCACCTAAAACAGATGATCGTTGATCCTCGATCCTCGATCCACAGCCCCCGCTGCGTACGGTTGAGACCGCAAGTTTCGCGGTTGCGAGAGAATCGCTGTGCGAGCATCCCTCGACCCCCGTTGCCGAGCCAAACAGCCGGATCGTATGGCCGATGAGGCTCCACGGCAATGGGCGCAAGTCTTTTACCTGCAAGGTGGACGGAGTTTTCGGCAGGTGCAGGAGTTCAGCCGTGTGGCGTGAGGAATCGTCTGAGGGCAGGTCTACTGCTGACCGCCCTCCGGCGTACGAACGGTTCGGATGAGGTGCTCCGGGTCCGGCACCAAACGCCTGCCCGACAGTTCCGAGGCGATCATGCGAATCATCGTCCGGCTGAGCGTCTGCACGTGATAGTACGGAAAGTGCGGCTTGGCGTGCGGGTTCCCGACGCCGGAATCGTCCGTCAGAAACAGGTACTCGCTGCCGGTCAGCAGGGCCTCGGTCCGCATGGTGAACTCGGCAATGTCGGCCACGCCGCTGGAGGCCACAGGGTAGATCGCCACGGCCCTGGCGCGCAGGGCCTCGACGGCCCGCAAGGCCTGCTCGCAGAGATTCTCGTGCGGCGGCGCGTCGGCTACGTGGAAGGCCACCCGTGCCGCGTTGCCGTCAGACCATCGCAGTTGCCCGGCCGCGGCAAGGGCCTGGTCGACCGCCTCGGGGTAGTCGCCCCCGCCATTGGCGCGTTGGCAGCCGAGGTCCTTGGTGAAGGTGCTCAGCGAGTCGGAGAAGTCGAACACCCGCGTCACATACGTGTCGCCCTTGTCGCGATAGACGATCAGGGCGTAGCGCTGGCGGACCTTGGGAAACTGCCTGGCGACCGCCTCGGCTATTTGGCGTATCTCCACCTTGAGGTACTCCAGTTCGTCGGACATCGAGCCGGTGCAGTCGACGATGAAGGCCAGGTCGAGCGCATCGGGGAGCTTCCCCTCGGCCTCAGGCAGCGTAAGCGTGTGTTCGAGTTTCTCCGTGCCGATCGTGAACCGCACCGCCTCGGCTGCGTCTGGGACGGTGACTTCCACGTCCAGCGTTTCGGCTTTGCCCAGGCCGTCCCACGGGGGCAGGAGGACGCAGCGCCCGTCCGTGCGAGTCCGCAGCACTATGGCGGCGCGGATCTGCTCGGCACGGACGCGAACGGTCGCCTGGCCGACGGCCCGGCCCGCGCCGTCCTGGACGCGGACGACGATCGGCCGGGCGTGACACCGCTTGGCAAGCGAGGCGACCGGGCCGCCGTCGGTTAGCACCCCGACGAAGTCGTAGTAGTGCTGACTGTCGGCGCAGTCGTCGAAGCTGCCCGCCGTCAGCGTGCCGGACTGAATGTCCGTCCGGTAGCCCCCGCTGCCGCCCCCGGCCTCGCCCTTACTTGCCGCTACGGATGCCGGCGCCACCGGCGGCCGTGCGGAGCGCTCGGCAGTCGTCGGGCTCCCGTACGGACGGATCCCGGCGCCGGTCGGCCTGTACGCGGCCTCGCAACCGGCCAGGAACGCGGGAAGCCCCACCAATCCCATCGTCAATAGTCTCGTGCGCATTGTGCATCTCCTGATCCATATCACGTTGCCGGGTCGGTCGGCTTCCGGGAGGGACTATCCCCGCTGGCGTCCGCTTGCGCAGAGAGTCCGACTCGATTCCTCAAACGCTACCGGGGACAGTGGGGATCTCACAGATCCTGTCTCTTGGGCAGTTCCCTCCAGATCTCCTGCCCTTTGGCTATGAGGCTCTTCATAGTCTGGCCACAGAACGTCTATTTCTGGGACGCCTTCTTGTTTCGTTGTGGCGCAGTATCCCCACGGCGCGGCCATTGCTTGGCAAGGCTCCAATCAAGGGTGCGGCGAGATCAGCATCACATACTTCGGCTACGACTCCGACGGGACTGTTGCCCCATCTCCCCGGCTCGGTTAGCACTACAGCGCCACTTAGCCTTGAGTCCGTTCGGTTACATACGTCAGCACAAGGAGTTCCGTCCGTCGAAGGCTTTCAGCTATCAGCTCTCAGCCCTCAGCCACAGCCGGACGTGCGTTGCTTCTTCTGCTGAACCTGCCTGCCGGTAGGCAGGAGCTCATAGCTGACAGATGAAAGCTCGCCGCTGGGCGCCGTTCCGGCGTAAGTGGCGCTGTCGTGTTAGCGTATGCGACGACGGGGAGGCGAGGAGAACGACATGCCGAAGATGATGACTACCGCCCAACTCAGGAGGAGACTGGCCGCAAGGGAGCGCCAGATAGCGAGGCTGCTTGCCCGTCGGGAGAAGCTGGCGAAGCAGTTGGCCGCCGTGGACCGGGAGATCGAAGCCCTCGGCGAGAAGGTGCCCAAGGCCGGCAGGCGACGCCGGAGGGCCGCCCCCGCGCGTCGGCGCAGGAAGCTGCCGAGGAACGTCAAGCCGCTGGTGGAGTACGTCAAGGAGGTGCTGGCCAAGTCGAAGGCAGGCATGCGCGTCAAGGATGTCGAGGCGGCCGTGAAGAAGGCCGGGTACAAGACCTTCAGCAAGGAGAAAAAATGCGAAACGAACCCAAACGCGGATTATTCCGAGTTTGGCCCGCGGCGTGACTCGGCCGCAGAAGACAAAGGTGCGGCGAAGACGGGCGGAGCTCAAACGCTGTTACCTGCGTTTGAACCATGCCGAAAATCGCGATCGGTCCGCGGCCAGAAAGGCGGTGTTACACCTTGACAAAGGGCGAGTATCATGGCACCGCCTGGCCTACGGCGGCAAGATCTTGTCCGCTCGCGGCCTGACCTCGGATAACACGGAGCCCATCATGGACCGAACCTCTCTTCTTGTCACGGCGACATTCTTTGCGGTGATCCCCCGTGTCGCCGGGCCTTCGCCTGCCGCGGAGGCGCCCCCGCCGGCGGTGCTGATCGACACGGACTTCAGCGTGATCGACAAGGCACGGATGAACACGCTTCCGGAGCATGAGCGGGTCCGGGGCATGCTGCCCGCCGGCTGGAGCGACGACTCGTCCTGGGCGAAGGTGTGGGTGAGCTACCGCATGGTGACCCAGCCCGGGCGCCGCTTCTTCCGCGCGGAGGTCACCCGGCTGGACGACGGGCGGGCGCAGTTGCACCACCTCATTCCCGACTTCGCGGAGGTGACGTACTTCCGCCTGACGATGACGGCCCGCAGCCGCGCCGCAAGCTCCGCCGAGGTGGGCATCCGCATGGCGGGTGAGCCGTACCGGTTCCTCTGGAGGACCAACATCGGCCTTCAGCACGACTGGCGCGACTACACGTTCGACTTCAAGCTTAACAGGAACCCCCAGCCGGTCGGGCTCTGGATCAACCTGGGCAGCGTCGGGTCGATCGACCTGTCGGCCGTCCGGCTCGTCCGGATGACGCGCGAGCAGCTCATGGCCGAGCTCAAGGCCCGATACGCCGGCGGCGGGCCGAGAAACCTCTTGCGCAACACGCGCATGCCTCTGGGCCTCCAGAGCGGCTGGTCGCTCGACAGGGACAGCTCCGACGGCGATGACGTGCAGATCGCGCCGGATGCGAAGGTCCCCGGCCCCAGCGGCGCGGCGGCGTTGTCGATCCGCTCGGAGCGGCGCGCGCGGCTGACGACGGCCCCGTTCGCCGCGCCGCGGGCCTTCGAAGCGCACGTCGCGTCGGTATACGTGAGGGGCAAGGGCAAGGTGCACCTCGACGTTGTCGCAGGCAAGCGGCTCCGCGGGGGCGCCGGCAGCGCGGAATTGAGCGGCGCCGGATGGAAACGCCTGAGCGTGCGCTTCATGCCGGAGATCCTGCGGCGGTTCTACGCCCTGCGTCTGGGCTGCGAGGGCGAAATCTGGATCGACGCGCTTCAGGTCGAACCCGGCGAGAAGGCCGGGCCTTACAGAAGCCAACTGGCCTGCGAGGTCGCGCTGGCCGTCGATTCCCCCGCCCGGGTGCAGTTCGACGATGAGCCCGCCGCCGTGCGATACGCCGTGACCGGCAAGGCGTCCAAGGCCGTGCTCAAGGCGAAGGTCGTCACGCCGTACGGCGCTGCGAAGGACCTCCCGCCGGTGAGGCTCCCCAACGGCTTCCTGCGCGGAGGCGAGCTGCGGTACGACGTCTTTCCGGATCGGCCCCGTGGCGTCTTTCGCATCGAGGCGCACGTGGCCAGCGCCGACGGAGAACAGATCAGCCCGCCGAACGAGCTGGTCGTCTTCCGCCTCCGCCGGCCGCGATACTGGATGAAGGACGGC
Organism: uncultured Planctomycetaceae bacterium; assembly: GCA_964427875.1. Taxonomy (GTDB): domain Bacteria; phylum Planctomycetota; class Phycisphaerae; order SM23-33; family SM23-33; genus CAYRVX01. Next base: position 43,053 of record CAYRVX010000048.1, on the reverse strand, counting down.
CACAACTCGGCCTTCGGCACGCACACGCTCTCGACCACGCGGCACATCCTGATGGCCAAGGCGATCGGCGTCAACTGGACGCGCCTCCACGACGCCGGCACGCGGTACATCGGCTGGTACCACCTCGAGCCCGAGAAGGGCCGATGGGCCTTCCGCGACAAGGAGCTGAAGCGATACCGCCGCTACGGCATGAAGATCGTCGGGCTGCTCTCGACCGCGCCGAAATGGGCGAGCCACTTCAGTCACGAGAATCCCCACAGCGGCTACTTCGACCGGTTCTATCAGCCGCTGCGGATGGAGGACTTCGCCCACTACGTCCGCACCGTGACCAAGCGTTACTCCGGCGGCGTGATCGACACGTGGGACGTCTGGAACGAGCCGTGGATCCACGCGTGGTGGCCCGTGGACTACGACGAGACCCGGAAGGGCCGCGAGGGCTACAAGACCAGCAGGAACGCCCAGGGGGACTTCGCCCGCCTGATGGCGACGGCGTACAAGACGGCCAAGGCGATCGACCCGGACGCCACCGTGCTCGGGGTGAACTCCACCACGCACGCCCCGGGCGGGCGCAACTTCGGCGGCAGCGAGTGGACGCGCGGCGTCGTCGAGGCCGGCGGGCTCGAGCACTGCGACGCGATTGCCTACCACGACTACACCGGGGCGGTGCGCGGCTATCCGGGCGACGACTGCGAGAAGGGCTTCCAGACGGCCGTCGGGCCGATCATCGAGAAGCTCGGCCGCTGCCCGAGGGGCGTCTGGATGACCGAGGGCAGCAGCATCGGCGGGATCATCGGCGACGGCTTCTACAACCACACGCTGCCGTACGCGCCCACGGAGAACGTCTTCGACACGACGGATCGGCTCTGCCGCTACCTCGTCAGCCTGCTCGCCCAAGGCGTGCGGAAGATCTTCCTGTACTCCATGCACTGCCACAACTACTTCGGCACGACGGAGTATCGCGTCCTCCTGACGCCCGAGGGCTACCTGCACCCCTGCGCCGCGGGGCTCTCGACGACGGCCTGGCTGCTGGACGAGATGAAGCCCGTCAAGCGGCTTGTGCCGTGTGCGGGCGTGACGGCCTATCTTTTCGAGGGCGACGGCCGCGCGACGGCGGTGCTGAGCCCCACGCCCGGCCACGCGCCTTACAACCCGCCGCGGGCGGAGCGCGTCGAGGTCCTGGACCTCTTCGGCAACCCGCTGCCCGAAGGCGAGAAGCTCGGCAGGCACCTCGTCTACGTGTCCGCGCTCGGCAAGGCGGCGAAGCTGGAGAAGCTGCTGGCCCCGTAGCGGGCTGAGCCACCTACCTGGCCTTGCGTTCTGCGAGCTTCGCGGCGGCCCGGGCCTTGCCCGGCTTGTCGAGCGTGAAGACACCCACCGCGTCGCCGGATTGGACTTCGTAATCCCCGAGGAAGCCTCGGAAGGCGACCCGGCCGGCGGAGTCGGTCTTGAGCTTCTGCTCGGCCGTCCACCACTTGCCCTTGATGAGCTTCATCAGCCGCTCGTATGCGGGCTTGGGGGACATGTCCTTGCGGACCAGGCCGGCCGGCGCGCCCAGCCAGGCACGGTCCGAGAAGTCCCACCACGTGACGGCCTCGACGGCCGGATGGGAGAACAGCACGGTGTAGAACTCGGCGACCTGCTCGGCCTGTCGCTTCTCGCCGTCGGGCGTGGTGGGCCAGTCCTTGTAGGGCGGGCCGTGCCAGCGGATTTGCGCCTTCCTCTCGCCGCTGATGATCGTCAGTTCGGTAAAATGCAGCGGCTTGCCGAACCTCGCGAAGCGCTCGCACGTGTTCCAGGCCCACGCCGCGCCGCGATAGCCGCCGTGCATGTGCGACTGGATGCCAACCACGTCGATCTTCACGCCCGCGGCGAGGCAGTCGGCGATGAGCTTCTCGTACTTCGCCGAGGTGTCGAAGTCGTTCAGCAGCAGCGTGGCCTTCGGGTTGGCCTTCCGTGCGGCCGCGAACGTCTGCCTGATCAGCTCGACGCGGCCGAGCTGCTTGCACAGCCTGGTGATGAGGTTCTGATCGCGGCTGAAGTCCGGCATGACGACGGCCTCGTTGACGACGTCCCACGTGTCGATCAGGCCGACGAAGCCCTTGACCTCCCGCCCGATGCGATGGAGCTGGAGCCGGGCGATCTCGTCGAGAGACTTCTGGAGGCCCCACCTCGGGAAGACCGTGTGCCAGCAGAGCGGGTGGCCCTTCGCGCGGATGCGGTTCCGGCGGCACCACTCGGCCATGGCGCGGACGTGGCGAGCGGCCGTCCTGCCCGGCTGGGGCTCGTACATGCCCCAGTAGAACGGCAGCGTGGCGTAGTTCAGCAGCCCGGCGTAGCGTTCCCGGTAGTCCTTCTGGAGCTTCGACTGATCGTTCGGGTCGATCCGGAACGCGTTGCAGCCGAACAGGAACTTGTGACGCACCTGGCGGACGGTGACGGGGCGGTTGGCCAGCGGCGTGCCGGCCGCGTCGGTCAACGTCAGCGCGACGTCGGCCGTGCGGTGCTTGCGAATGCGTGCGGCGATCCGTTGCGGCGTCAGCTCCATTCCGGCGTCTCCTTTCGCGCGGGTCGCGGCCGGCAAAACGAACCAGGCCAACAGCAGCGCGACGCAAACGCGCCTTCGCTTCATGGTGTCTGTCCTCCTCGCCGCATCGCCAGGTCCCCGGCCGCGGCGCGCAACTTCGTCCCGTCGGAGAACGAGACGGTCATCGGCCGGCCGGCGGGGTTCCAGGCGACGTACGTTCGCTTGCCGTCCTTGCCGAAGACGGCGTAGGTGGGGACGTCGGCGGTGACGGCCGTCTCCGGGGGCCCCAGGGCCTTCAGCGCCTGGACCCAGTGCATCGTGTGGGCCCTGGAGGCGCCGCTGGTGGGCTTGTAGTCGCTGTTCCGCTCGAGCTTGGCGGCGGCGGCCGGGGCGTCCGCCAGGGCCTGGAACGACCAGATCAGGTCCCGCCACTGCTGCTCCGGGCCGCCGTTGGTGGCGAGAAGGTCGGCGTAGTTCCGCCGGACGTAGTCGCCCCGGCGGCCCAGGTACAGCGACCCGCCGGTGATCGGCAGGAAGTTGATGCCGTGGATCTCCTCGGGGTTGGCGGTCCACCAGGTGGCGTAGGCCCCGCCGTTGCCCCAGAGGATGCCCAGGCACGAGTGCCGGAAGCCCTCGGGGAAGACGCAGCGGTCCACGTCGAACCAGTACTGCTGCACGGCGCGGACTTCGGTTTCGTGGAGGTAGATGCCCAGGTCGCGCAGCGCCCGGTCGCCGGTGGCGGCGCCCCAGAGGACGACGCCCGCGGCGAAGTTGAGGCTCTCGGAGGACGACTCCTGGTTGTTTCCGGCCGCGAACGCCGCCGGGCCCGACGCCCACGAATGCCCCGCGTACGGATCGAACGTGCGCAGGTACGGGAAGCGCTTCTCGCCGCGCCGCGGGCAGGCGGCGTCGTCGATCAGCAGCTTCACCATCCCGCCGAAGGCCTCGTCGCGGGCCCAGTCGCGGTCGAACCGCGCGACCGCCGCGGCGGCCAGGATGAAGTAGCCGTAGTGGAAGTGATGGTCGTTCAGGTCCGTGTCGCTGCCGTAGCTCGCCGGGTAGCCGATCAGCGTGCCGAACGTCTTGTCGTAGTAGAACAGCTTCCCTCGCCGCCCGGCCGGCGGGCGGAACCAGTCGCCCAGCTCGGACTTGATCCGGGCCAGGAAGACATTCCGCTCCTGGGGCAGGTTGGCCTGGTCCGCCACGTGCGCCAGGGCCGCCAGGCGCCCGAGGGCCTTGCCCGTCCAGTACGTGTCCCTCGTGCCGAGGGGCTTGTCGGCCTTGGCGGCGGCGCGGACGGCCTGGGCGATCCGGCGGCGGCTGTCGTCCGACCCGGCGGCGGGCAGGCCGGGCAGGATGCCGCCGAAGGTCATCTTCGTGGTGAAGGTCGTCTCCCTGGCGCCGGCCTCTGGCGCGAGCAGTTTCATGGGCCCGCGGGGCGAGACGTAGGTGTAGGCCGACATCTTGGCGTCGGTGTGCTTCCACTGGTGCGGGTACAGGGCCAGCAGCGTGCGGCCCTCGGTGCCTTCGCGGACGTCCGCGCGGACGCGGTAGCGCGTCGTCAGCGCGGCCCGCGCCGTGTCGTACCCCCACAGGACTCGCGTCTCGGCCGGAAAGGCGAACGCGTGACGGGCGAACAGCGCCAGCGCCGCGGCCGAACGGGCCGGCAGAAGCCCCAGGGCGAACGAGTCCTTGCCCGGCGCCAGGGCCGACCGCAGCGTCTTCGTGCCGGACCACGTGGCCCCCGCCGGGGCGAACAGCCCGTAGTGGTGCCCCCGGACCGTCACGCCTGCCACCGGCCCTCGCCGGTGCCAGATCTGCGGCATCTCGCCGAAGGTCACCGTCACATCGCCGCCGGTGCGGGTGAAGTACGCGCAGGGCAGCCCGTGGCCGATCGTCGCCTTGAGTGTCGCGCCCGGGCCGGGCCAGACCGCCGTCACCGTCCAGTCGCCGAAGCCGTCCACCCGCACCTCGCCCGCCGACAGGCCCGCCACCGAAACCACCAGGTCCTCGGCATAGTGGAAGTGGTAGCTTCGCCCCTTGGGGTCGATGGCCGGCCGGGTGGGGTAGCTTATCCCCAGCCCGTCGGCCCGGGCCCGAAAGGCCAGAGGATGAGCGAAGAGGTTCTCGGAGAAGGGCTTCTCGGGGCGCCGCTTCCAGACGAGGGACGACCACCAGTCGCTGGTGGGCACGGGCGCGGCGAGGCGTTGGGTGACGTACGGCCGGGCCGGTTTGCGACGGTTGTCCGACGGCCCGCGAGCGCCCGGGGGCAACGTGGTCGTGTAGCCGCCCTGGCCGACGAGGACGTCCCCGCCCCATGCCGGCAGGGCGGTGGCCGCGATGGCTACCCAGGCCCCGCTCAGGAGCCTTCCGCGGTTTGGTGTGTGCTTCACGGCCGGCCATTGTACGACTTTCGCCCCGCGCGGTGTATAATGGCCGCGAGAATCGATCCTTCTCTGAAAGGGTCACGCAATGCGCAGCGATCATGTATCCCTCGTCGGCCTGGCCGTGCTGGCGGCCGTTGCCGCCGCCGGCTGCGATGCGGCCTTGCCCGTCCAGCGGTATCCGGCGTTCTACGACCCGGCGCTCAAGACCGTCGCCGTGACGGTCTTCGCCAACGCCACCCCGCGCGAGCGGGCCGGGGAGTTCATGGCCGACCGGCTGACGGCCGCCCTGAAGGCCAACGGCACGTATCACGTGACAGGTCCCAAGGATCTGAAAGCGAAGCTCGCGAAGGCGGAGATCCCGCTGCGGCCGGAAGCCGACGTCCAGGACACCGTGGCCGCACTGCGGAAGCTCGGGGGCATCCAGGCGGTCGTGACCGGCACGGTAAAGGACTTCAGCGCGGACCGCGGCTCGTACTACGAGGTCGACAACTGGTACGGCCCGGGCTACGGCTGGGGGTACTCGTCGCACTGGCGGCATTACGGCTCCTACGGGATCATCCGCCAGTACAGCTACACGTATGCGCACGTATCTGTCGCAGCCGACCTGATCCGAGTCTCCGACGGCAAGACGATCCATTCAACGCCCGCGCCTCTGGCGGCGCGCCTCCGTTCAGGGACCGGGGCGGACAGGACGGGAGACGAGATGCTCACCGAGACCGCCGATGCGGTGGCTGGCGGGCTCGTCGAGGAGTTCGCCGTGGTTCCCAAGACACTGAGGATCTCCAGGAGCAAGACGCTGCGGACGGCCCGCCCGGGAGAGGACGGCGAGCTGAAGTTCACCAACGACTTCCGGCCCGACGAGGAGCAGATGGTCCTCGTGCTGCACCTTCCCGCCGAGGCGGACCGCAACACCTTCCGCCTCGCCATCGCGCCCAAGAAAAGCGAAGAGGTCCTGGCCGAAGAGACCTTCACGTGGTCTGCGGCCGACGGGACCCGGAAGTTCGTCTTCTCGCCCCGGAAGCTCGCCGAGGCGGCGAAGGGCGACGACTTCGAGGTGAGACTCTACGTCGGCGACGAGCTGGCGCTGAAGCGCGGCTTCGAGATCGAGGAGTGACAGGTCTCGCGGGACGCGGCCGGCAAGCCGGCCCGCTAAACGAAGCGACGATTGTCATGTGTGGATGTGGTCGGCGCCGAGCGTTTAGCGGCGGGCCTTGGCCCGCGCGATTTGTTCGACAAGTGATCCGGATGCTTACGCCAAGAAGGGAGCGCCTCAGATGGCCAAGGACATGGAACAGCTCTACGCCGAACGAATGAAGCGGTACACCACGGCCATGCGGAACGCCAAGCCCGACAAGGTCCCCCTCCGTCCCTTCGTGGCGGAGTTCACGGCCACGTACGCCGGATACACCTGCCAGGAGGTCGCCCACGACTACAACAAGGCGTTTGACGCCGCCCGAAAGTGTGCGGCTGACTTCGACTGGGACGCCGTCGTCGGAAACATGGTGTACGTCTGGACCGCCCTGACCCAGGCCATCGGGCTGAAGTACTACGGCGTGCCGGGCGTGGACATCCCGGCCGACACGGGCTTCCAGTACATCGAGCCGCCCGAGGAGAAGGCCTACATGCTCCCGGAGGAGTACGACGATCTCATCGCCGACCCCGTGGGCTTCCTGTACAACACCTGGCTGCCCCGCGTCTCGGCCGACGTGGTCCCCATCGGCGAGCCCGCGACCTGCCGCAACAACCTCTCGTTCGTCAAGGGCGCGATGGCGATGCTCCAGTACTTCTACGCCTTCGGGCCGCAGGGCGAGGCGCTGCGGAGAGACAGCGGCACGGTCTCGGCCATCGCGGGCATCCTCAAGGCGCCGATGGACATCCTCGCCGACAAGCTGCGCGGCTACCTCGGCCTCTGCACGGACCTGATCGAGCGCCCCCAGAAGGTCCAGGCCGCCTGCGAGGCCCTCGCGCCGCATCTGCTGCACGTCGCCCTCTCCGGCGCCGACCCCGCCGGGAACGTCCCCATCAGCATCTGGATGCACCGCGGCTGCGTGCCGTTCATCTCCCCCGAGCACTTCAACACGATCTACTGGCCGACGCTCAAGCCGATCATCGAGGGCATCTGGGCCGCCGGCCACCAGACGCTCTTCTACGCCGAGGGCAACTGGAACGCCCACCTCGACTCGTTCCTCGAGCTGCCCGCCGGGAGCATCATCTACCACGTCGACCAGGACGACATCTTCGACGTGCACAAGAAGGTCGGGAGCAAGTTCGCCATCAGCGGGGGCATCCCCAACTTCCTGCTGTGCTACGGCACCCAGCAGCAGGTGAAGGACTGCTGCAAGAAGGTAATCGACGGCGTGGCCGGCGACGGCGGGTACATCATGGACGCCGGCGCCATCGTGCAGAACGTCGCCAAGGTCGAGAACATGCGGGCCATGACGGAGGCCTGCCGCCAGTACGGCGACTACGGCTCCGGCGCGTGGGCAGAGAGCCCCGCGCCGGGAACCGAATCAACCGGTGAGAAGTACGAGCTGAAGGAGCTTCCCATCCGGCCCGGCGTGTGCATCCCGTGGGCCGACAAGCTCAAGGAGCTGCCCGAGATCTCCGGCGACGCAGCCCTCGTCCAGCGACTCTGGGAGGACACCGACGCCCTGGCCTACGTCTACATCTGGCAGGTGCTGCTGTCGTTCTGAGCGAGCCCAGTCACGGAGCGGCCAATGAAGGCATTCCGGGTCTCGATCTTGGGCCAACCAAACAGGGCTCCGGAGCCTCCCTTCTCTAGCGTAAGGTCTGCTTCTTCAGCCCCGAAGGGGCGGAAGAACTCAGCCGGGGGCGTGAGCCCCCGGACAGCGGCTTCCCCAGATAGGAGCCCCAACGGGGCGAAAGGAACCGGCGCCCCCGCGCGGGCAGGCTGCACTGTGGCTTCCTTTCGCCCCGTCGGGGCTCCTCACCGTAACGGATCATTCCGGGGGCTCACGCCCCCGGCTAGATCCTTTCGCCCCGTTGGGGCTGATCCCCGCGAAGTCAAGGCATACGGCTGGTTCCATGTGGCGCCATCATCTGCTAGCGGTGGGCAGACCAAGGAGGTGGCTCAATGGCCTGGCAGACGGTAGAGGAGATTCGCAGCGTTGGCGAACTCGCAGAATGGGTCGATCGCGTCACCCTCAATGGTCTGTCCGGCCTTCTCTTCCGGGGTCAGGCCAAGAAGAAGTGGAGATTGGAGCCAACTTCGCACCGCGTCCTACCGCGCCCAGAAGACCGGAAGATGGCGGAGGTATTTGAGCGAGAGGGTATGTTCCGCTTCCGCAAGAGCGCGCACCTGTACCTTGATCGTACCGTCATGCCAGACTGGCCGCTACCTGACCATATGAGTGATGTCGACATACTCGTCGTGTGGTCATTGATGCGGCATTATCGTGCCCCGACTCGAGTCCTTGACTGGACCTTCTCGCCATATGTCGCTACATACTTCGCAGTGCGCGAAAAATGGGACGCCGATGCTTCGCTTTGGTTCTATGACCCCAGGGCACTGCAGGCGGCATGGCAGCACGTAGGCTTGCCCCGAATGCCTAACGCGCTTCGAGACTTCGCTGACGGTGGTAAGAGGCACGACGAGATCCCCATTGTCTTCGACTATGAACCCTCTGAGCAGATACCGCGCATGGTTGCCCAGCAGTGCAGACTCTCAGTCTGCACAAATGCCGAGGATGACCACGAACGAGCGATCGAGAGGCTGGCTGCGAAGGCGGGAAAGGAAGACTGGTTCGGGAGAGTCGCAATCCCGGCGAAGTACAAGTATGCCCTCTTCCGGCATCTTCTCTCCATGGGCATTGATGCCTACTCCCTCTTTCCGGGCGCCGACGGGCTGGGTGAGTCGATTCAGGAAGTCTACAAGCTGAGGGCAGAAGACTTGAGTGTCCTCAGAGGACGCGAGGGGATAGCTCGGGACAAGCAAGATGAGTAGTCCAGTGCTGACACGACGCGCCTTCCTCCAGATGACCGGAACGTCCCTCGGCGTGCAGGCAATCGGCTTGACCCAACAGCGTCGCCAGTTCCGGCTGCGATACATCCTGGCCTCTTGCATGTACGGCTGCATGAAGCTCGCGGAGATCCTGCCCGAGGTCCGCAGGGCCGGCGCCGAGCACATCGACGTCTGGCCGAGGCGGCACGGCAATCAGCGCGAGCAGATCGAGGCCATGGGCCACGAGAGGTTCGCGGCGATGCTGGCCGCTCACAAGGTCAAGCTGGGCATCCTGACGCATTACGACCTCGGGCCGCTGGGCCTCCGGAAGGAGCTGCCCGTCGCGAAGAAGCTCGGGGCTTCCATGACGATCTGCATGGGCATGCCGCGCAAGAAGGCCGACGTCGGGCCGTTCATCGAGAAGATGAAGCCGCACGTTGACGCCGCCGCCGCCCACGGCGTGACCATCGGCATCGAGAACCACGGCGAGACGCCGGACGCGATCCGCCGCTTCGCCGACGCGGCCAGGTCCAAGCATCTCGGCGTGGCGCTGGCCCCCTACCACCTGCCGCAGGATGCGGCGATGCTGAGCAAGCTGATCGAGGACCTCGGCGGGAAGCTGGTCCACTTCTACGCGTGGCAGCACGGCAGGGGCTGCATGAAGAAGCTGCCGAAGGACCAGGAGCTTCTCCAGATGCCCGGCCGCGGGCCGCTGGACTTCGCCCCACTGCTGGCGGCGTTGAAGAGAATCAGCTACGGCGGCTGGACCGAGATCTTCATGCATCCCGTGCCGCGCGGGATTCCCATCCTGCCGACGGCCGGCGAGGTGACCGCCGAGATCAACCGGGCGAGGCGATACCTGGATTCGCTGTTGCACTGACCGTGGTATTCACCGCAGAGGCGCCGAGGACGCAGAGAGGTGATATGAACTTCCAGTTACCTCTGCGAGCTCCGCGTCTCTGCGGTGACTGCCAACCGCCCGGCAAGGAGCCATGCGCATGAACGAGAAGGTGCTGATCATCGTCGGGGACGCCTCCGAGACGATGGACACGATGTACCCGTACTACCGCCTCCAGGAGGCGGGCTTTGTGCCCGTCGTCGCCGGGCCCGAGAAGCGGCGCTTCCAGATGGTCATGCACGAGATCAAGCCCGGCTGGACCATCACGAAGGAGTGGGAGGGATACACCATCGAGGCCCAGGTCGCCTTTGCGGACGTGGAGCCCGAGGAGTACGCGGGCATCTTCTTCTCCGGCGGGCGGGCCCCCGAGTACATCCGCTACGACGAGGACCTGATGCGGATCACGCGTCACTTCTTCGAGGCGAATAAGCCCATCGCGTGCGTCTGCCACGGCGTCGAGATCCCCGCCCGCGCCGGCTGCGTCAAGGGCCGGCGCATGGCCACCGTGGGCAAGTGCCGCTTCGACCTGGAGGCCTGCGGCGGCATATTCGTCGACGAGCCCTGCGTGATCGACGGCAACCTCGTCAGCGGGCGCACGTACCACGATCACGGGCATTACATCGGGCCGTGGATCAGCATGCTCGAAGAGGCCCGGGCAGCGGATGAGTGAGAACGCCATGGGAGCCGCAAGTCAACACACTGTCTCGCGTCGGGCGTTTCTGCGGCGTACGGCCGCGGCCGTCGCGGCGCCGTACGTCCTCCCAGCGTCGCCCGCCCGTGTGCCCGCGGCAAGCGAGCGCCTGACATTGGGCATGATCGGCCTGGGCAGCATGGGCATGCGGCACGTCAAGGGCTTTCTCCAGGAATACGACTGCCGGATCATCGCCGTGTGCGACGTTGACGCCTCCCGCCGCCGGGCCGCCGTCCAGGAGGTCAACAGGCACTACGGCAACAGGGACTGCGCCCGGTACAACGACTTCCGCGACCTGCTGGCCCGCCGCGACCTCGACACCGTGTGCGTCGCCGTGCCGGACCACTGGCACGCGATCATCGCCATCGCCGCGGCCCGGGCCGGCATGGACATCTACGGCGAGAAGCCCCTGGCCCTGACCGTCGCCGAGGGACGGGAGATGGTCACCGTGATCCGCGAGTGCGGCTGCGTCTGGCAGACCGGAAGCTGGCAGCGATCCACCACCCGCTTCCGCATGGCGTGTGAGCTGGCCCGCAACGAGCGGATCGGCAGGCTCCGGCGGGTGGAGGTCGGCATCGGCCTGGGGTACGAAGTCGCCCCCCAGCCGGTCATGCCCGTGCCGGAGGGCTTCGACTACGAGACGTGGCTCGGCCCGGCCCCGTGGGCGCCGTACACCGAGAAACGCTGCCACTGGAACTTCCGGTGGATCATGGACTACTCCGGCGGCCAGGTCACCGACTGGGGCGCCCACCACATCGACATCGCCCACTGGGGCATGGGCGCCGATGACACCGGGCCGATCTCGGTGGTCGGCAGCGGCGAGTTTCCGAAGGACGGCCTGTACGACACGGCCGTGACGTATCGCTTCGAGTGCGAGTACGCCGACGGCGTGAGGCTCCACGTCGGCAGCAACAACCACTATCCGCAGGGCGTTCGGTTCATCGGCGATCGTGGATGGGTGCACGTGACGCGCGGGAAGATCGACGCGAAGCCCAGGAGCATTCTCAAGGAGAAGATCGGCCCGGACGAGATCCATCTGCCCCGCCCGCCCGGCGATGATCGCCAGGGACATCGCGCCGACTTCCTGCACTGCGTCCGGACGGGCGCCGAGACGATCACGCCCATCGAGGTCGGCCAGCGGTCGATCACGGTGGCCCATCTGGGTAACATCGCGATGATCCTGGGGCGGAAGCTGAGATGGGATCCGGCCGCCGAGCGGGTCATCGGCGACGACGAGGCCAACCGGATGCTCGCCCGGGCGATGCGCGAGCCATGGAGACTGTAGCATTACCCCGGATTTCCCGAATGAAAACCACAGTCCATGTATAATGAGACCTCGTTTGGCCGCATGAACAAAGGGTTTTCTCGACGCCACGGACAGCGGAAGGCGACGGTGCAATGGGTTAAGCCAGCAAGGACGCTCTTCGGGTGGGGCTTGACGGATCTCTGAAGCTGGAACCTGCCTGTCGGGAGACCAGGTTCCACGGGTCGAAGGTCACCTCGGACGCCGGCCTGCCGCCGTATCGCAAACTCGACAAGGTGCTCGGATTGGCGCTGCCGCAGTCCGTGAAACACTGGTCGCTGATCCCGACGTACATCGGGACTTCGGGAGAAGCTGATCAAGACCTGCCCGCCGGCAGGCAAGTCGGAGCGAAGGTGGTAACGCACGCAAGGTATGTGATCTTCCGGCCTGGTTCAGAAACGGTAGCTCGGACGTAACAGTGCAGGGGAATGTCGCAAGTGCACGAGTCTTGGGAGAAGGCCCGGAGGGCCGGAAGGTTTTGGCCGTGGGCGTGAGCCCACGGAAGGCCGCCCCCCCCAACACAGAGCCCCGGAGGGGCGAAAGACAAGTCCCATTAAGGAAGTTCCTTACGCCCCTTCGGGGCTCGGGGTAGGAGGAGGCCGGGTTCCGGCGGCTCACGCCGCCGGCCAAAACCTTCCGGCCCTTCGGGCCTGCCTCCGGGCAGCGCCGCGGCGTGTGCGCGAAACGGCGGCGCAGTGTTACCCGCATCTGAACCAGGCCGATCTTCCAGATGGCCGAGGTCGCCGTGCCCAAGCGGCTGTTCCGGGCGATCCTGGAGCGGATTCGACGGCTGCGAATGCCTGAGACGGTGCCGGGATGATGGCGAGAACCGTCGAGACAGCCGGAGGACGCGGAGGCAATGGGGACGGTCCGCGCGGATCGGCAACGGACGCCTACACGTACGCTGCTTCGGGCAACAGCTTGGCCCGGCAACGGCCAGATGCCCTCTCCAGAGATCCGAACAAGTCCTTGTCGATCGCCGGGATCGTGATAGAATCCTGGAAAATGCCCACTGCGGTCGTGGGCGGAGCGCCCAGGGGATTCGACCCGATGGCGGCAGTCTGGGGGCGGACGCTGAGGAACTGAACGGGAATCAGCCAAAACCGCTAACGAACTTAAGGGAATCGGGATATGAAGAAAGACAAGACAACCTGCAGGCCGGGAATGACAAGGCGTGAGTTTGTCGGCGCTGCGTCTTCGGTGGCGGCATTCACCATCGTGCCGCGGCACGTGCTGGGCGGGCCCGGCAAGACGCCGCCGAGCGACAAGCTCAACATCGCCGGCATCGGCGTGGGGGGCCAGGGAGCCGTCGACCTGTACAACGTGAGCACCGAGAACATCGTCGCGCTGTGCGACGTGGACGACAAGCGAGCGGCCGAGACGTACAACAAGTACTCCGATGCGAGAAGATACCACGACTATCGGAGGATGCTCGAGAAGGAGCGCAAGCGTATCGACGCCGTGGTGATCGCCACGACCGACCACGTGCACGTGCCCGCCAGCGTGATGGCCCTGAAGATGGGCAAGCCCTGCTACACCGAGAAGCCGCTCGGCCACAACGTCCACGAGGTCCGCGTGCTGACCGAGCTGGCCAGGGAGACTCACCTGGCCACGCAGCTCGGCACGGGCGCCCATTCCGGCATGAACTACCGCGGCGTGGCGAAAATGGTCAAGGACGGGATCATCGGCGAGGTGCGGGAGGTCCACTGCTGGTGCGACAAGGCCTGGCCCGGCGGCGACCGCCCGAAGGACACCCCGCCCGTGCCGAAGCACCTCAAGTGGGACCTTTGGATCGGCCCCGCCCCGTTCCGCCCGTACCACCCGCGGTATATCCCCCAGGCCTGGCGTTCGTGGTGGGACTTCGGCAACGGGCGGATCGGCGACATGGGCTGCCACATGATCGATCTGCCGTTCACCGCGCTGGACCTGAAGTACCCCCTCACGGCCGAGGCGGAGGGCTGGCCGAGGCACAAGGAAAGCACGACGGCGTGGATGATCGCCAAGTGGACATTCCCCAAGCGGGGCAAGCTGCCGCCGGTTGAGCTGACGTGGTACCACGGCAGCAAGCGGCCGCCGCTTCAGAAGGCCCACAACATGCCCGACTGGCCCGAGGCGACGCTGTTCGTGGGGTCCAAGGGCATGCTGATTGCCGACTACGGCCGGTTCAAGCTCTACCCGGAGAAGGACTTCAAGGGCGTTCGCCGGCCGCTGCTGGAGCCTCGCCACATCCACCACCAGCAGGAGTGGATCACGGCCTGCAAGGAGGGCACATCAGCCACCGGCAGCAACTTCGGCTACTCCGGGCCGCTGACGGAGACCGTCCTGCTGGGGACCGTCGCGTTCCGCGCCGGCGAGAAGATCGAGTGGGACCCGGTGAACCTGAAGGTCACCAACTGCCCCAAGGCCAACGAGTTCGTTCGGCGCGACAACCGCAAGGGATGGGAACTGTAGGCAGGAGCTTATGTAGATGGCATCGTCCCCTTCCAGCCGACCCGAAAGCATCAAGGGAGAAAGAGATGGACCGCAGATCGGGACTTACACGACGTGAGTTTGTAGGCGCTGCTGCAAGCGCGGCTGCGTTCACGATTGTTCCGCGGCACGTTCTTGGGCGAACAGCCCCAAGCAACCTCGTCAATATAGCTGCCGTAGGTTCAGGGGGGCATGGAGCCTTTGTCGTTACCCAGATGCTCAAGGCAGGCGGGATCAATGTGGTTGCCCTCTGTGATGTGGATTCAGAGTTCGCAAGCCACATTGAAACAAAGGAGTACGGTAGTCGCAAGATCACAGGCCTCTACAGGCAGTTTCCCAAGGTCCCGAAGTACAAAGACTTTCGGGTCATGCTTGACAAGGAGAGGGACAACATAGACGCGGTTGTAGTCACTACGCCCGAACATACACACATCTCCGCCGCCGCGATGGCGATGAAGATGGGCAAGCACGTCTTCTGCTCGAAGCTGCTTGGGCACAACATCTATGAGATACGCCTGGCGACCCAACTGGCCGAGCAATACGGCGTGATTACCCAGATGGGGATCGGCAATCACACCTCCGAGATCTTCCATCAGGCTGTGGAGATCATCCAGGCCGGCGATATTGGGGCAGTCAGAGAGGCATATGTCTGGTGTGATAATGAGTGGGATCCGTACCGCGGGCCGAAGGCCTGGCCGCCGAGGGCTGTTAGGGGCTATAGCGCTGAGCACGCGGATAAGCAGTTGAGGGAGAAGAAGCCCATCCCAGATCACCTCGGTTGGGACTTGTGGCTGGGACCGGCAGCATATCACCCGTACCCGGGTTTCGGACGCGGCCTCTACCATCCTTCGAACTGGCGCAGTTGGTGGGCTTTCGGCAACGGGAGGATTGGGGACATCGGCAGCCACGCCGTCGACCTGGTATTCTGGGCACTGAATCTCAAGTACCCACTCACGGCTGAAGGGGACGGGCCCGGCCGTGCCGGCCTGGAGCGCGTGCCTCCGTGGCAGAGAGCTACATGGACGTTTCCGGCGCGGGGAAAGAAGCCGCCTGTGACTGTGAAGTGGTGTCACGGGAATGTGCGCTTTGAGGAATTGAGAGGCTTGGATTTGCCCCACGACTGGCCCATTGCCATGCACTTTGTTGGCACAGATGGAAGGCTGACCATGCAGATCGAGAGGGGGCCTGCCGGTCCGATGGTGTTGTACCCGAAAGCCAAGTTCGCCAAGTACAAGCCGCCGCCACGTACGCTTCCCCGATCTCCCGGCGGTGAGTACCGGCAATGGATAGAGGCAATCCGAACCAACAAGCCGGCGAGAGCGCAGATGCCTTTCAGCTACTCGGGACCGTTGTGTGAGACGTTGGCGCTGGGGAATGTGGCCTATCGCGTCGGCAAGAAGCTCAAGTGGGATCCGGTGCACCTGAAGGCCGGCAATGCTCCAGAGGCAGACAAGCTCATTCAAGGCAGTTACCGTTCAGGATGGGAGCTGGACAAGCCCAAGATACCAACCGAAGCGCCATCGGAAGGGACGAGTTAGTGCGTAACGTGTCCGAATGAGGTGATCTATTGCGGAGACGGTGGCGCATCGGGAAAGGTCTCACGGATGGATGAATCGACATACGGCAGACGGAAGGCGGTATTGGTTCTGATCGCGGTCTTGCTGGGCCTCGAAGGCGAGGCCGCCCGCGCCGCCGGGGAAGGCTGGACGCAGCTCGGTCCCGACGCGCTGCACAACAGCGACCAGTGGCTCGTCGCGGGCGACGCTGCGCTCAATCCGCACCAGCCCCGTCTCCTCGTGGGCAAACCCGGCAAGGGCGTCCTGATCAACGGGAAGGTCGGCAAGTGCCCCAGCCTCGTCACGAAGCAGGTCTTCCAGGACGTCGAGCTGCACGTGGAGTTCCTGGTCGCGAAAGGCTCGAACTCCGGCGTGATCTTCCACGGCAACCACGAGATCCAGATCCTCGACAGCGCCCACGTGAAGCAGCCCACCGGCGGGCACTGCGGGGGCGTCTACCCCCGCGCCGAGGCCAAGCCGACGTACCGGCACATCGACAAGGGCTCGCCCCCGCGCGTCAACGCCGCGCTGCCGCCGGGTGAGTGGCAGACGTTCGACATCATCTTCCAGGCGGCGAGGTTCGACAAGGCGGGCAAGAAGACCGCCCACGCGCGGTTCGTCAAGGTCGTGCACAACGGCAAGGTGATCCAGGAGAACGTGGAAGTTCCGTACGCCTGCGGCCCGAACTGGGACCGCAAGCAGCACCCTCGCGGCGTGATCGTCTTCCAGGGCGACTACGGGCCGGTGGCGTTCCGGGACCTTCGAGTCCGGCCGTGGAAGGGCCAGAAACCCAGGCCGCTCAACGTCCCGCCCGAGGGCTTCAAAGCCCTGTTCAACGGCAAGGACTTTACGAACTGGCGGGTCCACCCGAAGGTCCGGGAGTTCTGGTCGATCGAGGACGGCGTGCTCAAGTCGGCCGGACTGCTCAAGGAATGGGGTGCGGACCTCGCGACCGTGAAGCACTACCGCGACTTCGTGCTGATGCTCGAGTTCCGCATGCCGACGATCTCCGACAGCGGCGTCATGTTCCGCAGGCTCGTCCCCGAGATTCCCGGCTTTGGCAACCAGGAGCAGTTCAATCTCCGGTCCAAGGGCGGGATGGGTCACCTCGAAAGCTACTACTTCCTGCCGAAGGCCACCGCCAAGGCCCGCGGCCTGAAGCAGGAGACCAAGCCCCACGTCCGGCACATCGACCCGGAGGTGGGGGTGTGGCACAAGGTGAAGATCACGATGCGCGGCCGGACCATCACCACCGAGCTCGACGGCGAGGTGTTGCTCGACAACTTCAAGTATCACGACTGGATGATCAACACCGATCCGGCCCCCATCCGCCTCCAGAAGCACAAGGTCGTCCACGGCGACAACCTCGGCAAGGAGAACCCTTGCCCGATCGAGTACCGCAACATCTTCATCAAGGAACTCGAACCGCCCAGGCAGAATGTTCCGCCGAAGGGTTTCACCGCTCTCTTCAACGGGAAGGACCTTACCGGCTGGCGAGCGTCGCCCAAGGTCAAGGAGTTGTGGTCGATTGAGGGCGGGGTACTGAAGTCGAGCGCCCCCCGCGAAGCGGACCTGTTCACCGAGAAGGAATACCGCGATTTCGTGCTGATGGTGGACTACCGCATGCCGGAGGAGTCGGACAGCGGGATCTACTTTCGGAGGCTCACCCCAGAGATGGGGACCTTCGGGCAGCGCGAGCAGCTCAACCTCACGGCCGGCCGCGGCGGCTGGATGGGAAACCTGCTGAGCTTTCACTTTCTGCCGGCCGGTCTGCAACTGAACGAGAAGGCGCATCCCCAGGTCCGGCGCGTCGCGCCGGCGGTCGGCGCCTGGCACACGATCAAGCTCACCGTGATCGGGAGGGAGGTGACGGCCGAGTGTGACGGCGAGACCATGATCGATCGCTTCGTCTACCCCGAAGGGCTGTTGAGCATGGCGCCGGGTGCGATCGGGCTTCAGAAGCATGCGCCGGCGGACCCGTCGGCCCGCGGCAATAAGGGGACCTGTCCCATCGAGTTCCGCAACGTCTTCATCAAGGAGATCAAGCCTTCGGCCCCGAACGCGCCTCCGAAGGGGTTCACCGCGCTGTTCAACGGGAAGAACTTCAGCGGCTGGCGTTTGTCGCCTGCGGTGCGGGAGGCGTGGTCCATCGAGGACGGGATCCTCAAGTCACACAAGCCGATCAAGGACTGGGGCTCGGATCTGCGGACCGTCAAGAAGTACCGCGACTTCGTGCTGATGGTCGATTATCGGATCCCGAGAATCTCCGACAGCGGGATCTACATCCGCGGGCTGATGCCGGGGATCGGGATCTTCGACCGGGACCGGTGGGAGCAGTTCAACCTCCGCTCCCGGGGCGGCACGGGGACGCTGGAGAGCTTCCGTTTCCAGCCGCCGGACAGGCGCGTCGAGCCTCCGCGGGTCCGCCCGATCGATCCCGAGGTGGGGGTCTGGCACACGGTCAAGCTGACGCTGGTCGGGAGTACGCTGTCCGCCGAGTACGACGGCGAGAGGATCATCGACGAGTACGAGTACGCGGACGGGGTCTTGAGCATGGAGCCCAGCGTGATTCGCCTCCAGAAGCATCCGCCGTCGGAGATCGGCGGCGAGATGAGCGACTGCCCGATCGAGTTCCGCAATGTCTTCATCAAGGAGCTCAAGCCTTCCGGCTTTCCCAAGGTGATTCAGCGTCCGGAGCTGAACGCGCCTCCCAGGGGATTCGCCGCAATGTTCAACGGCAAGGACTTGACCGGCTGGCAAGTAACACCGGCGGTGAAGAAGGCCTGGAAGATTGAGGACGGCGTGTTGAAGGCGCACGGGCAAATCGAGGAGTGGGGCGCCGACCTGGTGACGAAGGAGAAATATCAGGACTTCGTCCTGCTGGTGGACTTCAGATTCCCGACGATCTCGGACAGCGGGATCTGGTTCCGGGGCATCCCGGGAATCATGGGAGGCATGGAGCAGTTCAATCTCATGAGCGTCTACGGCACGGGCAACCTGGACAGCCTGGATCACCTCCCCAAGGACGTGCAGCTCACGTTTCGCAGCGCTGCCTATAAGCCGTTCTTCTATTGCCAGCCGGAGTACTATCGCCTGAAAGATCCGCCGGTGCGGTATACGGACCCGGAGGTCGGCGTGTGGCACACGGTCAAGCTGACCTTGATTGGAAGGACGTTGTCGGCCGAACTCGACGGGCAGGTGATCCACGACCGGTTCGAGTACCCCGAAGGCACGATCAGCATGGCGCCGGCGGTCATCAGGCTCCAGAAGCACATCCCCCAGCGGATCGCGGGCAAGCTGTACAGGGAATGCCCCATCGAGTTCCGCAACGTCTTCATCAAGGACCTGGGGCAGGGCTCGGCAGAAGGGCCGGCCAGGCCGGGCCGCCACGCTTTGGACTCGCCCACCGCGAAACTGCTTTCCCGGATCGAGGCCAATGCCCTGCCCCAAGGGTATGACCCAAGGAAGCACCAGGCCTACGTTGACCGGCGCATGGCCGGCCTGAGCCAGAAGCAACGCGGGAGGGTCGGGCAGTTGTGGAAGGAGAAGCAGCGCATCCAACCCCGGATGGCCAACCGAGGCGCATCGTTCGTGAAGATCCTCGAATACGTGGCAACGCACGGTGCTCTGGATGAGGTGAATTCCGAGGGTCCCAAGCGGTTGCGGGCTTCTACGAATTCCTTGAAGGCCGACGAAGAGGACATCCAACGTTGGCGTGAAATGAAGTTCGGCCTGTTCATCCACTGGGGGCCCATCAGCCTCCTGGGAGAGCCTATCGGCTGGTCTCGCGGCGGCGAACGGCGGGGATGGCGAGGCAAGGGACACGTCCCCGTTGAGGTCTATGACAATCTCTACAAGCGATTCAACCCCGTCAAGTTCAACGCCGGCCAATGGGCGCAGATGGCCAAGGACGCAGGTATGAAGTACCTGGTTTTCATCTGCAAACACCACGACGGGTTTTGCATGTTCGACAGCAAGCTGACCGATCACAAGATCACCAACTCGCCATTCAAACGTGACGTGCTGAAGGAACTGGCCGGTGCCTGTCACAAGGCCGGGCTGAAGTTCGGATGCCACTATTCGCTGCCCGACTGGTATCATCCGGATTATCGAACGAAGAACCATCAACGCTACATCGAGTTCATGCACGGGCAGCTTCGGGAGATATGCAGCAGCTACGGCAGGATCGACATCATCTGGTGGGATGGTCTCGGCGGCTCCGCCAGGGATTGGGACTCGGTCAAGTTGTTCCGGCTGATTCGTCGGCTTCAGCCGCACGTGATCATCAACAGCCGGGGCGGCCTGCCCGGCGACCACCAGACCGAGGAGCAGAGAATCGGCACACCCCGGTTCGATCGTCCGTGGGAGTGCAACATGACGCTCGGTACGCGGTGGGCCTGGATACCAAACGACAAGATAAAGCCGCTTCGGCAGTGTATCCAGACGCTGGTGAGAGTCGTCGGCGGAGACGGAAATTACCTGCTTGATGTCGGACCTATGGCGGATGGCCGAATCGAGCCGGGGCAAGTCGCGCGACTCAAGGAAATCGGGGAGTGGCTGCGAAGTTATGGCAGCAGCATCTACTTGACGCGCGGCGGCCCATTCATCTCGGGCAGTTGGGGCGCGAGCACATACAGGGGCAATACCATCTACGTTCACGTGCTGAGCTGGCAGGAGGATTCGATTACGCTCCCGCCTATCCCGCATCGGATCATAGGGAGCTCTGTCCTGACCGGTGGCACGGCCCGGGTCAAACAGACGAACAGGGCGATCGAGGTCTCCGTGCCACAGGCTGATCGCCGCGAGCTGGACACGATCATCGTGCTGGAATTGGACGGTGCGGCAAGCGAGATTGCTCCGCGCCCGTTGCCCTACAGCTCGCTGACCGCAGGGAAGAAGGCCACGGCCTCCAACGCCTATCAGAATCCGAAGCCGCCTCACAACGATCCGGACAGAGCGGTGGATGATGACGTGTTCACGCGTTGGGCTACCGATGCGGGCACGAAGCAGGCCTGGCTGGAAGTGGATCTTGGTAAGCCGATCACGTTCAACCGGACACGGATCAATGAGGAGTTCGATCGTGTCCGGCGATTTGAGATGCAGCTCAAGGACGGGAGCCGGTGGAAGACATTCGCGCGCGGCACAAGGATTGGGCGGGACTATTCGAGCCGTTTTGAACCGGTAACCGCCCGTCACGTCCGGCTGAACATCCTCGAGGCGACGGACGGTCCGAGCATTTGGGAGTTTCAGCTCTTTGCACCCAGACGGTAGGTGGGCAGGGCGCCTGGCCTGGCGCGGCTGTGCCCGCGGCCCGCCGGAGATTGGCCGACAACGCGCGAAGTGATGCATGAAAGGCACGTAGTATGAGAGGACATCGAGCTAATCACGGGGAATCAGTCAAGCGCAGGTGGCCAGAGGCGGTCGGGGTTGTCGTTGCGCTATGCGCGTTCGGCACAGGATTGATGGCAGTTGAGCTGCCGCCGGAACTGCCGCTCTGGGGAAAGCCCGCCGCTGGCCGCGAGGTGAAGGAGCAAGTGCGCTCCCTCAAGGCGGAGCCCGGGTCGCCGTCCGGACTGAACCGCGCGCTCAGCTCCGTTTCGTCCCCCACGTACAGCATCCATCGCCCCAAGAAGCCCAACGGCGTGGGCCTGGTGATCTGCCCCGGGGGCGGTTTCCGCGACATCTGGATCGACCGCGAAGGCCATGATCTGGCGATCCGGCTGAAAGGCCAAAACGTAACCTCACTGGTCTTGAAGTACCGTACCCGCCCGGCCGTCATTGGCTCAAAAGACGCATGGCGGAACTACCAGCGCTCCGTGCGAGCCGACGGCTGGCAGGCAATCCGCGTTCTCAGACAGAAGGCGTCGGAGCTTGGCCTGAAGCCGAACAAGATTGGCATCTGCGGGTTCTCCGCCGGCGGCCACCTCGCGATCAGTTGTGCGCTTCGTCCCGAGCCCAAGCTGCCGGAGGGCGAAGTCAGCGGCATGCCGGACTTCGCGGGCCTGTTCTATCCGGGGATTCCTGACGGCGTCGAAGAGATCATGGCCGCCCGCACTGACCCCAAGGGCGGCACTCCCGACATCTGCCCGATGTTCATCATTAACGCTCGCGTCGATCGTCTGACTCCCGCGAGCAAGTGCGTCGATTTCTACGCGATGCTGCTCAAGGCCGGAGTCAATGCCGAGCTTCACGTCTTCAGCAAAGGCGCCCATGGTTTTGGCCTGGGAACCGGTCGAGGAAAGTCGGTGGCAATGTGGCCGACCAGCTTCGCAGCTTGGCTCAGCGATTCCAACATGATCGATGATGAGGAGAGATCCCAGATGAAACGAGAGTAGAGTGGAAATGAACCGTCGCCGATTTCTGAAGCTGATGATGTCCGGCCCCGTCGTGTCTTCATTGACCAGGGCGGGCTACGCGAGCGCTCTGCCCAATCCGGACAAACAGAAGAGATACAATGTCCTGTTCATGGCCGTCGACGACCTGAACGGCTGGGTGGGCTGTCTGGACGGCCACCCTCAGGCCAGGACGCCAGATATCGACAAGCTGGCCGGGAAGGGAGTCCTTTTCGAGCAGGCGTATTGCGCCGCGCCTCTGTGTAATGCCTCGCGGACGGCGGTCATGACCGGCCTGAACCCGTCGACCACCGGGATCTACTGCAACAGAGGCTGGTTCCGCGACGTCCCCCGGTACAAGGACTGGGAGACGCTCCCCCAGTACTTCCGGAAGCACGGCTATGTGACCTGGACCGGCGGGAAGATCCATCACCAGCCGGACGGCAAGTGGTCGGACCCGGTGGCGTGGGACAAGCGATACTCCAAGAAGATGGGAACGCCGTCCCCTCCGCCCAACAAACGGTATCGGCACGGCATGCGGGACAAGTTCCCCAACAAGATCGTGCAAAGTTTGACGGATTGGGGGCCGATTGAGCAGCCCGACAGAGAGACGGCCGATTGGCAGACCGCCGACCGCGCGGCCCGGCTTCTGCTGGGAGGGCACGACAAGCCCTTTTTCCTGGCCTGCGGCATCTACCGTCCGCACCTGAGCTGGTACGTACCAAAGAAGTACTTTGAGATGCACCCGATCGAGGGGATTCAACTGCCGCTTTGCAGAGAGAATGACTTGGATGATGTCCCGCCGATGGGACGCGCGATGGCGGGGAAGACGTTCAAGATCATCAGGGAACACGGGCAATGGGAGAATGCCGTGCAGGGCTATCTGGCCGCCTGCTCCTTTGCCGATGCCTGCGTAGGTCATGTCCTGGGCGCCCTCGAAAGAAGCCGATACCGGGACAACACGATCGTCGTGTTGTGGGGCGACCACGGCTACCACATCGGAGAGAAAGACCACTTCTCCAAGTCCGCTCTGTGGAAAGAGGCGAGTCGAACTCCCCTGATTATCCATGTTCCCGGCGTATCGAAGAAAGGCGGCCGCTGCAAGCGACCGGTCGGCCTGGTGGACGTGTATCCGACACTCATCGAGCTGTGCGGGCTGCCGGCCCGGGATGAGCTCGACGGTCGAAGCCTTGCTCCGCTGGTGCGAGACCCGGGAAGGGAATGGCCCTATCCCGCTCTCATAACGCATTCTCCGTACTGGTACGGCGTGAATCATGCGATTCGCAGCCAGCGGTATCATTACATTCGTTACCGGGACGGCGGCGAGGAGCTGTACGATAACACGGCGGACCCGCACGGATGGGAGAATCTGGCGGATGATCCGAGGTATGCGGAAGCCAAGAAGGCGCTGAAGAAGTGGTTGCCGGAGAAGAACGCAAAACACTTCCGGCCGGAGGCGCCGAGCGGTAAGTAACTCAACAGGAGCTGTTGGGAGCGGCTGTCAGGCTGTTCCCGGAGTTGGCGCAGGTGGCCGCGTGACGGCTCGTCCACTCCCGCAAGCGCCGCATTGCCGCGGTTGCGGACGTGACTGTGATTCGGCTGAGAAGAGACGAATGATGACTGGACACACTACTGGTTGGCGACTCACCGCAGGCTGGGCGCTGTTTGCGACGCTCGGCCTCTTGACGAATGGCAGTCGGGCCGGCTCGGGGCCTCCTCGAGGGGCGCCGCACGGCGCAAAGGCGCTCGTCAGGGCGTCAAGCGTAAAGGGGGGGCTGGTCGTGGTGGTTGGATGCGGGGACCCGGCGCTCCTTGCGGGCCTGCGGGGGGCCGGTCCCTACCTGGTCCACGGCTTGGACGGCGATCCAGGAAAGGTCGCTGCCGCGCGAAAACACCTCCGGCAGAGGAATCTCTACGGCCCCGTCACCGTCTCCCGGCTGCGGGGCGGACAGCTTCCCTACGTGGACGGCCTGGTCAACATGATCGTCGTGACCGGACACACCCCAATTCCTGTCCAGGAGATGATCCGGGCGCTGGCCCCCAGGGGCGCCATCGCGGACATTCGCAAGTCAAAGGCTGTCATCACCCGCAAGGAGTGGCCGGCGGAGCTGGACGAGTGGACCCACTACCTCCACGACGCCTCCAACAACGCCGTATCGAAAGACACGCGGGTCGGTCCGCCTCAGGGCCTGCGCTGGACATGCGGTCCCGGGTATGCCAGGAGCCACGAGCACTTCAACAGCATCAGCGCGATGGTCACGGCCGGCGGACGGATCTTCTACATCATCGACGAGGGCCCGATCAGCTCGGTCTACCTGCCGCCCAAATGGAAACTGGTGGCCAGGGACGCCTTCAGCGGCGTGCTGCTATGGAAGAAGCCCATAACGAACTGGGAAGCCCACCTTCGTGGTTTTCGCAGCGGCCCACCCGAGATAGGCCGGCGCATGGTAGCAACGGGAGACCGGCTCTACGTCTCTCTCGGTTACGGAGAGCCGGTTACGGTCCTCGATGCCCCGACGGGAAAGCGGGTCACCACGCTTGAAGGCACGACCGGGGCTCGCGAGCTGCTTCTGGCAGGCGACGTGCTTTACGTTCTTGCTGACGACATGACCGCGGCCCAACACGACGAGCGGAAGAAGTGGATCAACCGGACCGCCCCGACGCTGAAGATCTGGTATCGCTTTCCCCGCAAGGCGATCCCCATGTACGGGACTCAGCGGGTGGTCGCGATCGAGGCCGGGAGCGGCAAGTCGCTCTGGAAGCGGGAGCTCAAGGCACCCGGCGAGATCATGCCCACGACCATGGCTCTCGACGACGGGCGGGTCTGCCTTCAGACCGTCTCGCATGTGGTCTGTCTCGACGCGTCCAAGGGCAAGGAGCTGTGGAGCAGCCGGCGGCCGGTGGCGACGAGTCGGCTCTCCTGGTCGACGCCCTCCCTGGTCATCCACGACGGCGTTGTGCTGACCGTCGACCGCACGGCCAGGGACAATGCGGACAATTCCCCGCCGGCTCGGGGCAGCAAGTGGATCATCTCCAGCGGAGGCTGGGAGGAAAGGCAGGACGCCCAGATGGTCACATTCTCTCTCGATGACGGGAAGGAGCTTTGGCGTGCGCCCTACTCCGAGAATTACAACGTCCCGACGGACATTTTCGTGATCGACGGCGTGGTCTGGGTTGGCAACCTGCGCGGCGGCAGCGACCCCGGCTTCACAGAGGGACGCGACCTGAAAACCGGCAAGATCACCGCCACGATACCCGCCCAAAAGGCTTGGGGGCACCATCGCTGTTATCGGAACAAGGCGACCGTTCGATGGCTGCTGGTGGGCCGCGGCGGCATCCAGTTCATCGATACCAGCAGCGGGACCGTCAAAGGACACTCGTGGGTGCGGGGAACGTGCCAATACGGCATCATGCCCGCCAACGGCCTTGTCTACGCGCCGCAGCATTCCTGCGCATGTAGTCCCGAGGTGCTGCTGATCGGATTCAATGCCCTTTCTCCGAGGTCCAGCGCGGGAGAAGGCCCGATGCCGCTCGAGAAGGGCCCGGCCTATGCTGAAATCTCGAATCTCAAATCCAGTTCCTCCACGACCGGATGGCCGACATACCGCCGAGACGCCCGCCGGAGCGGCTACCAGGACCTGCCCGCGCCGGGCAAGCCAGGCGTCGCGTGGACAAGGAAGTTCTCCTCGCCCATCACTGCGCCGGTCGCGGCGGGCGGCATGGTCGCTATCGCCGAGACGGACCGCCATGCCGTCCGTGCCCTGTCGGCAGCGGACGGCGAGCCGGCCTGGACGTTCATCGCCGACGGCCGGATCGATTCGCCGCCAACCCTCTTCAACGGCCTGTGCGTGTTCGGAACGCGAAACGGGTTCGTCTACTGCCTGCGGGCTTCCGACGGGGCGCTGGTCTGGCGATTCCGTGCAGCAACCCGGGACCGGCGCCTCTTCGCCTACGAGCAGCTCGAGTCGGCATGGCCGGTGCACGGGTCCGTGCTGGTCGACGACAAGCTCTCGGGGGGTGTGGCCACGGCGTACTTCGCGGCCGGCAGGAGCTCCTTCCTCGACGGCGGGATCCGCCTTTGCGCGTTGGAGCTGAAGACCGGCAAAGTGCTCCACAAGACAGACGTGAACATGGCCAGAGGCGCCGGCGCCGGCAGAATCAGGCAGGGCGTGCTGCCGGACATTCTCTCCGTCCAGAAGGACACGGTCTGGATGCGCGGCCTGGGCGTCGACAAGGACCT
The DNA here is from genome assembly GCA_964427875.1 of uncultured Planctomycetaceae bacterium. Taxonomy (GTDB): domain Bacteria; phylum Planctomycetota; class Phycisphaerae; order SM23-33; family SM23-33; genus CAYRVX01. The sequence continues at coordinate 16,692 of CAYRVX010000048.1, read as the reverse complement.
CGCGCCGGTCAAAGATCTACCCCACCTCTTCGCGCCGCGCGGGTTCCTGGATGATGCGTGGTGGCACCGGACGTACTGGGTCTACGGCACGGCGATAGGAGGCGGCTACACGCACTGGCCACTGGTTGGCAACGTGTCGCCTGCCGGGCGGCTGCTGGCCTTTGGCGGCGGGAAACTCATCTACGGATATGGGCGGATGGCCTACCGTGCCGGTGACGGACACGTCCGCCCGGACATGGCGAAGGACTACAAGCTGTTCGCGGAGGTCCTGGGCCCCACGCCGGTGGCCACAAGACGGGGGGACGCCAAACGCCGGATCAAGTGGACCGCGCAACTGCCCTTCGTGGCCAGGTCAATCGTGCTGACCCGCGACGCCCTGCTGGTCGCGGGCGGGAAGTCGCCCACCGAAAGCGCCGAGCGTCACGGCCCGGGCGTTTTCTGGGTCGCTTCGCGCGAAGACGGCTCAAAAACGGCCGCATGCGCGCTCCCCGCTCCGCCGGTTCTGGACGGCATGGCCCTGACCGATGCGGGCGTCTTCGTCTCCACAATAGACGGGGCCGTAGTCTGCCTTCGAACAAAGAACGATGAATGATAAAGGAGCAATGTCATGCGATATCGAACAGCCTGTACCGTTGTGCTCTTGCTGGGTGTTTCTTCGACATCGAGAGCGCAGTTTGCCTGGCAGAAACCTGTGCGGAGGAGCAGGAAGGATGTTGCAAAGATCCTGGGGCCGATCACCCGGAAGGAACCGTCGCGCGACCTGAACATCGTCTGGGTGTGGGGCATCGACAAGCTCCACGCCAAAGAGACCCACGAATACGCCTGGGTCATGGACCGATACGTGAATAGGCTTCTGCCCCGGGTTCCGCGCGTCACGGTGACTACCTCCATGTTCTTCCCGAAGAAGGAGCTGTGGGAGAAGGCCGACCTGGTCGTCTTCTATCTCTGGCCGAGGAGGAAATGGGATTATGGTCTGATCGACGCCTATCAGAAGCGCGGCGGCGGCCTGGTGTTTATCCACATGGCCGTGATGCAGGGGTCGGGCGCGGAGCTGTCGAAGCGAATCGGGCTGGCCTGGGACCTTAGAAGGGACGGCACGAAATGGGGCGTGTTGCCCACGCCGGTGACCCTCACGGACGCGGCGCTGAAATCCCCCATCTTCAAGGGCTTCCCGAAGAAGTTCCACCTGGCGGATGAGCTCTACTGGCGTCTGAAGGGAGACCCGGCAGGCGTCACGGCCCTGATGACCGCGCCCGCCGGCCCGAGAATCGCGAACAAGCCTCTGCCGGGTCCTCCCAAGATCGAGGACCTCGACGGCAAGAAGTGGCCGGTCATGTGGACCAAAGAGGTGGGCCCGGGTAGAGTGTTCGTCTCGCTCCCCGGCCACAACTATTTCACGTTCAACGATCCCTTTTTCCGGATCATTCTGCTGCGGGCGATGGCGTGGACCATGAAGGAGTCGTTCGATCCATTCAAGCCGCTGGTCACGCTCCATCTCGAAAGGTAGGGCTTGGAGCTCAAAGTGCCCGTCAAACCTCATGGGAGTTTGCTCTTCGTGTGGCGCAGGCGAACAGGTTATCTCAGCAATCAGCAGGAGAATACCATGAGTAAGAGAGCGAAGACGGACAGTCCGGAAGACACGGGCAACAGCGGAGTGGACGGCCTCTCGCGGCGGGCTTTTCTAAAGGCCTCGGCGGTGGGAGCGGGTGCTGCGGCGGCCGCGGCTGGAATGTCCAAGGTGGCGACCGCGAGGGTCGAGGGGCCGAGGCCCGCTCGGCTCGACGACCTCAAGTCCGACAACCCCCACGGGGGCCAGTTGGTGGCGCATGCCCTCAAGCGGGAAGGGGTCTCGCGTCTGTTTACCCTGTGCGGAGGACACATCCTTCCCATCCTCGATGGATGCCTCGACGAGGGCATCCAAGTCCTGGACGGGCGGCACGAGGAAGCCGTCGCGCACATGGGCGAGGCCTGGTCGTGGATCACGGGCGAAGTGGGGGTCATTTCCGTCACCGCGGGCCCCGGGGTGACGAACGCGGTCACCGGCGTCGCCAACGCGTATGAGAACGGTGTCCCGATGCTGATTCTGGGCGGGCGCAGCAGCCTGGGTGACAACGAGATCGGATCGCTCCAGGACATCGACCAGATGGACCTCTACGAGTCCATCACCAAGTGGTCGCGCGTCTGCCACAAGACCGAGCGCATCGGCGAGTATGTGGCCATGGCGTTTCGCCACGCCCTCAGCGGGCGCCCCGGGCCGGTGTATCTGGAGTTGCCCCAGGATGTCCTCATGGCCCGTGTGAGGAAATCCCAAGCACGATTCCCCGAGAACTATCGCGCCACGGATCGTCCCCGGGGAAGCCGCCGCTGCATCGCCGAGGCCGCGAAGATACTCTCCAAAGCCGAGCGCCCGGTCATCGTGGCCGGGGCCGGCTGCCGATGGTCCGATGCGCAGGCGGCGCTGAAGGGGTTCGCCGAACACACCGGCATCCCGGTTGTCACCCATGCCGGTGGCCGGGGGAGCTTGCCCGATTCTCATCCGCTTTCGGTGTTTCCAGCGTCTTCGGCGGCGCTGCGGGCCGACGTCGTGCTGTTGCTGGGCGTGCGGGTCGACTTCATGATGGGCTACGGCCGAATGTTCCCGAAGCCGACGAAGGTCATCCAAGTGGACATTGAACCGGCCCGCTTGGGTTTCAACCGGGGGCCCGAATGTGCGGTCGCCGGTGACATTGCCCACGTGCTGGAAGACCTGCAAGCCTCCCTGCCGAATACGGAGAACCGCCCGTGGAGCAAACAGGCCAAGAAGGCGGTCCAGTGGGGCGTGAGAACGGGCCGGGCGAAAACCAATCTCGACGCTGTCCCGTGCCATCCGCTCCGAGTTGTCGAAGAGCTTCGTGACTTCGGGGGCAAGGACGCGTGCTACGTTATCGACGGCGGGTTCACTACCGTCTGGTCCATGGGCGTCCTGCCCGCCGAACGTCCCGGCGACGTGATGGGGGTAACCAGCGGCCCCATGGGATGTTTGGGCGTTGGGCTGCCCTTCGCCCTGGCTGCGAAGTCAGCCCACCCGGAGCGAAACGTCTTCCTGATATGCGGTGACGGCGCTTTTGGGCTCACTGCCGTCGAGATGGACACGGCCCTGCGCCACAATCTCCCGGTGGTGGCGGTGATCGTCAACGACGGCGCCTGGGGCATGATCAAGGCAGCCCAGATCGGCATGTACGGAAAAGACCGCCAAGTTGCGAGCGAACTGGGGCACGTTCGGTACGACAAGTGGGTAGAGGGCTTCGGAGGGCACGGCGAGCTTGTCGAAAAGCCCGCCGACATTCGCCCCGCTCTGAAGCGCGCCCTCGCTTCGGGCAAACCCGCTTGCGTCAACGTCATCTGCAAGACCGTGCCCAGATAGGAACCCGTAGCCATACGGAGGGCGGGCCTCACCCCTCCTTCCGCATGGCGCCTCAAGGGAAAATCTACTATGACAGGAAGGACAGGCCTTAGCCGGCGAGGGTTCCTGAAGGGCGCCGCTTCTGCGGCGCTTGGGGCCGCGGCGGCGCCGTATGTGTTGACCTCCCACGCCCTGGGCTCGCCGGGGCGTGCACCGGCCGGCGAGCGGATCACAATGGGCTTCGTCGGCGTCGGCGGGCACGGCGTGGGGATGAACCTCCGCTCGTTCCTGCCCCAGAAGGACGCCCAGGCCGTCGCCGTCTGCGACGTGGACGCCGTGCGGATGCGCAGCGCCAAGGAAATGGTCGAGCACCGCTACGCCGACCTCGCCCGCGCCGGCGCCTACAAAGGCTGCATGGCCACCGGCGACTGGCGAGAGATCGCCGCTCGCGACGACGTCGACGCCGTGATGATCTCCACGCCGGACCACTGGCACGTGCCCATGTCCGTCGCGGCCATCAAGGCCGGCAAGGACGTGATCTGCGAGAAGCCCACGCTCACCGTACGCGAGGGCCGCGTGCTGGCCGACACCGTCAAGCGCCACGGCGCGGTCTTCCAGCTCTCGACGGAGGACCGGTCCGTGGCCGTGTATCACCGCATGGCCGAGCTCGTCCGCAACGGGCGGATCGGCAAGCTCCGGCGGATTCACGTGAAGCTTCCCGCCGGCCCGGGCTCGCCCGGCGACCCGACGCCGAGGCCCGTGCCCAAGGAGCTTAACTACGACCTGTGGCTCGGTCCGGCCCCGTGGGCGCCGTACTGCCCGGGGCGCGTGCACTACCACTTCCGGTGGGTGCGGGACTACTCCGGCGGGCAGCTCGCCGACTGGGGGGCCCACCTGATCGACACGGCCCAGTGGGCCAACGACACCGAGCGGACCGGGCCCGTCGAGGTCGAGGGCACCGGCAGGCGGCACGCCAGCGGCCTCTACGACACGTACCACGAGTACCACCTGCGCTACCGCTACGCCCGCGGCGTGGAGATGCTCGTCGACAGCGGCGGCGTGGGCATCCGGTTCGAGGGCACGGACGGGTGGGTGGGCAACAACGGCTGGCGGGGCCGGCTCGAGGCCAGCAGCCCCGAGCTGCTGACGACCAGGATCGGCTCCGACGAGATCCACCTGTTCACCTGCCCGGCCGGGGAGCACCGCAACTTCCTCGACTGCGTCAAGAGCCGCCGCGACCCGTACTTCCCCGCCGAGATCGGCCACCGCTGCTGCTCGGTCATGCACATAGGCAACATCGCAATGGACCTCGCCCGCAAGCTCCGCTGGGACCCCCAGACAGAGCGGTTCGACAACGACGACACCGCCAACCTCATGCTCTCCCGCGCCATGCGCGAGCCGTGGGGGCTATAGTGGGTCGCATTGATGCCCTGGGTACTGATTGGGACACGAGCTTCGGCATCCATCGGCCCAGTAGGACTCTATCGTAACAGATTATGGAAAAGGAACTAGGGTATTCCTGCCCTCGCGGATAAAAAGGCGGAGAAAACTACGTACGTCATTGTTGACGTACGTCATGCCCGTCGCTATAATTCATATAGATGAGAAGCCAAGGCCGCTTTGATGCGCATCGCCCGCAACAGACCGGGCGGGCCGGGGAGAAGAACGATGAAGGCAAATCCAGGCGGGACAATCGATCCGGCGGACGTCGTCGGACGTGACGGACTGATTCGACGGCTGTGGGAGGTCCTCGGCCGCCAGAGCATCGCCCTGGTCGCCGAACGGCGGATGGGCAAGACATGCGTGACGACCAAGATGAAGGCCGAAGCGCCCGGCGGGATGTTGACGATCTGGCAGGACCTGGAGGGACTTCGCAGTCCCCTGGAGTTCGTCGAGGCCGTCTTCCACGAAGTTGAGGGGCACCTCACGCGCCGCCAACGCAGCGCCGCAAGGGTCCGCAAGCTCCTGGCCGAACTGAGTGGGGCCGAGTTCGCCGGGGTCCGCTTCCCCGACGTCGCCGCCGCCCACTGGAAGGCGCTGCTCACCAAGACCATGGAAGACCTTGCAGAGGACGAAGGCCGGCCGATCGTCTTCTTCTGGGATGAACTGCCGCTGATGCTGAAGAACATCAAGGAGCGCCACGACGAGGACGCCGCGATGGAACTGCTGGACACGCTGCGGGCGGTCCGGCAGACGCATAAACAGGTGCGGATGTTTTTCACGGGCTCGATCGGGCTGCACAACGTGATCACGTCGCTCAGGAGAGGCGGATACGTCAACGCGCCCATCAACGACATGCACGTCGTGGAGCTTCCTCCGCTGGCGTTGGCGGATGCCGGCGACCTAGCGAGGCGCCTGCTGGAGGGCGAGGGATTCCGGATCGGGCCGGCTGATCCCCTGCCGCAGGCGATCGCCCGGGCCGTGGACCGCATCCCCTATTACATCCACCACGTCGTGGACGAGATGAGGCAACGCCACGCCGACTGCACCGCCGAGGCGGTGGAACAGATCGTCAGCCAATGCTTGACGGCCAGCCAGGACTCCTGGGAGCTTGACCATTACCGCACCCGGATCAACGGGTACTACGACGAGGAAGACCGCCCGTTCGTCCTGGGGCTGCTGGATGTCCTGGCCGGCGCGGGCGAGCCACTTCACTTCCCCGAGCTGTTCAACCTGCTGAAGTCGCAGGTCGCCACGGAGGACGAGGAGCGGGCCCACGACCTGCTGACGCTCCTTCGTCGCGACCACTACGTCGCCCAGGAAGATGACGGACGCTTCCGTTTCCGGTATCCGCTGATCCAGCGGTGGTGGCGCCTGAACAGGGGGCTGCGGCAATGAACGCCTTCCTATCGACATTCACGCCGAGCCTTATGCCGCACGACACGCTGGAGGCGATCCTGGTCCAGCGCCACGAGCTGGTCGGCCGGATCGTGGACCTCGTGCGGGAAAGCGCGATCGGAGGGAGCAAGCATCACACGCTGCTGATCGGCCCGCGCGGCATAGGCAAGACGCACATCGTCTCACTGGTCTATCACCGCGTGCGGGCAATGAACGACCTCCAAGACCGCCTGCTGATCGCCTGGCTGCGAGAGGAGGAATGGGGCATCTCCACGCTCCGCGACCTGTTGATCCGGATACTCCTCACGCTCGCGGAGGAGTACAGCGACCCGGAACTGAAACGGCGCGTAGACGAGCTTTACCGGCACGATCCGGAGGCCGCCGAGCGCCTGGCGGGCGAGCTGCTCAAGCAGCACGTCGCCGGCCGAACGCTGCTCGTCCTGGCGGAGAACCTCGGGGACACGTTCGCCGGCCTCGGCGAGGAAGGCCAGCAGCGCCTCCGGGCCTATATCCAGGGAAACCCGTTCTTCACCATACTCGCCACGGCGCAGAGCCTCTTCGGGGGCGTCCAGCAGCAGACCTCGCCGTTCTACGGCTTCTTTCGCATTTATCACCTGGAGGAACTGACGTTCGAGCAGGCGAGGGAGCTGCTCGGCAAGGTCGCCAAGCTGGACGAGGACGAGGAGCTCGCGTCCTTCATCGGCACGCCGACCGGCCGGGCGCGCATACGCGCCGTGCACCACCTCGGCGGCGGAAACCACCGCGTGTACGTGATCTTCTCGCAGTTCCTGACGCGCGAGACGCTGGACGAGCTAGTCGAGGCCGTCATGCAGATGATCGAGAAGCTCACCCCCTACTACCAGTCGCGGATGTCGCAACTGTCGCCCCAGCAGCGCAAGATCGTCGAGCACCTCTGCGACCGCCGAGGCGCCGCCCCCGTCAAGGAGATCGCCCAGCGCTGCTTCGCCACCAGCCAGGCCGTCTCCAGCACGCTCAAGGACCTCCGCAGAATGGGCTACGTCCTCTCCACCCCGCACGGGCGGGAGTCCTACTACGAGCTCCGCGAGCCCCTCATGCGCATCTGCATCGAGGTCAAGAAACAGCGCGGCCAACCCATCCGTCTTCTCGTGGACTTTCTTCGGCTTTGGTACACGCGCGGAGAGCTGGAGGCCCAGGTGATGACCCTGAGCAGCGACGGCGTTTGGGACCGAGACTACTTCCTTGCCGCGTTGCGAGAGTGCGCAGAAGCGGCTGAAGACCCGCGGTGGGCAGCATGCAGGGCGGACTACGACAAGCTGATAGGAACCGAAGATGCCGACGGTGCCCTCCAGGCAGCCGAAGACATGCTAGCCGTCCGCCCAGACGCGACGGCGTGGTTCTCCCAGGGAGTGGCGTTGGGCAAACTGCAGCGCCATGATGAAGCACTGGCCTCCTTCGACAAGGCCCTGGAGATCGATCGCAAGAACGCGCGATTCTGGATCACGAACGCGATGGCGGATATGCTCCGGCGCCCGGAGGTTGCCACCGACAGGCTAGGTGCATGGCTCCGTAAGTGGAAGACGCTGGCCGGGGACCGCGAGGAAGTCCGCGTTCCCCTTCGCCTGGCCCAGGCAGGCATGCGGTACAGGGCCGAGCAGGATGAGCGGATTCTGCTGGAACTGCCGGCGGAGGAGCGGACAATTGTGAGGCAGATGCTGGGCATCGAGGAAACTGAGGAAAGGGAAGGATCATGATCCGACTTGCTGCTGTGGTGCTGCTTGCTCTCGGGATACTGGTCGGGCGGCTCGGGGCGATGGACAATCCGTTCTTCGCCATGGACACGGGGTTCAGGGACGGTAAGCACGGCACGCCGGAGGCGCGGGCGGCTGCGCTGGCGGAGCTGGGGTATGCCGGCAGCGACCTGTCCGGCACCGGGCGGATACCGGAGACGCTCAAGGCCTACGACGCCAAGGGGCTCAAGCTGTTTGCCATCTACGTGGGGGCGAATATCGACTCGGACAAGGTGAGCCCCGCCCTCGCGGCGGCCATCAAGCAACTCAAGGGACGCGGGACGATCCTCTGGATGCCGCTGAACAGCCGGAAGTACAGGCCCAGCGACCCGGCCGGCGACGAGAAGGCCGTGGCGCTGCTGAAGAAGATCGCCGACCTGGCGGCCGAGTCCGGCCTGAAGATCGCGATGTACCCGCACACGGGCTCCTGGGTGGAGCGCGTGGAGGATGCGGCTCGCGTCGCCAAGAAGACCGGCCGCAAGAACGTGGGCGCGACGTTCAACCTCTGCCACTGGCTCCAGGTGGACGGGAAGGACCTCGCCAAGAGCCTCCGGTCCGCCATGCCCTACCTCTTCGTGGTGACGATCAACGGGGCCGATGAGGGCGCCAAGGGCTGGGGCCGGCTGATCCAGACGCTGGACAAGGGAACGTACGACGTCGGCAAGGTGCTGGCGCTGCTGAAGGAGATGAAGTATACCGGCCCGATCGGCCTCCAGGCCTACGGGATCAAGGGCGACAGCCGGGAGAACCTGCGGCGTTCGATGGCCGGGTGGAAGAAGCTCACCGGCCAGGCCGCGGGTGCTGCTTCCGGCAAGCGGATCGAGTTTCTCGCCGGCGGCGGCCTCAGCGCCTTCCGGCCGAACACCGGGGACTGGATGATCGCCGGCGGCGCGTTCACAGACCCCAAGGACGAAAAACGCCTTGCGTGGAAGCAGGGCGTTGGCGTGCTCGTCAACGGCCCGAAGGGCAGGACGCGCAACCTGTTCACGAAGCACGAGCACGGCGACTGCGAGGCGCACGTCGAGTTCATGGTGCCCAAGGGCTCGAACTCCGGCGTCTACTTCCAGGGCCGCTATGAGATCCAGATCCTCGACAGTTGGGGCGTCGAGAAGCCCAAGCACGGCGACTGCGGCGGCATCTACCAGCGATGGGCCAAGGGCAAGGGCTTCGAGGGCCGCCCGCCGCGAGTGAATGCCTCGAAGAAGCCGGGCGAGTGGCAGACGTTCGACGTGATCTTCCGCGCGCCGCGATTCGGCGCCGCCGGCGGGAAGATCGCCAACGCCTGCTTCGTGAAGGTCGTGCACAACGGGATCGTGGTCCACGAGAACGAGGAGGTGACCGGCCCGACACGGGCCGCGGCGTTCGGCGACGAGAAGCCCACCGGCCCGATCATGCTCCAGGGCGACCACGGACCCGTCGCCTACCGCAACCTCCGGATCGTCGAGCGCGACCTGACGGCCAAGACGAAGTAGCTCCCCCACAGCGAGAAACCGCATCATGCACAAGTTCTCCCACCCCAATGCCCACGGGCGGCGTCCCGTGGGTCGCGCTACTGTCGCATTGATCTGCCTGACATGCGCCGTGAGCTCCCTCGCCTCTCCCGCCCTACGGGAACAGGTCAACCCCTACCCGCGCCAGTTGAATCGCGTCGAGAAGGCCCACGAATGGACTTTTCAAAACGGCCCGGCCGGGTGGAGGGCGCTGCATGACTGCCGGGTCGCGGCGAGGGACGGCCGCCTCGTGATCGCCGCCACGGGCTCCGATCCCTATCTGTCCAGCCCCGCCGACGTGCCCGGCGGGGCGATGCTCATCAAGCTGAGAGCCAAGTGCAGCACCACGGGGCAGGGCCAGTTCTTCTGGACAACGCAGGCCAGGCGGAACACGAGCGAGAGGAACTCCCGGCGGTTCAACCTCCAGCACGACGGGAAGTGGCATGACTACGAGGTACCCGTGGCGATCCAGGGCAAGCTGACCGGCCTGCGCTTCGACCCGGGCTCGGCGCCGGGTGAGGTCCAGGTCGAGCGGATCGAGCTGCATCGAAGGCACCTGCACCCGCTGGAGATCGTTCGCCTGATCAGTGAGGGCCCGAAGGTCCGCATGTGGGTGAAGAACCACTCCGATCACGCCATCACGTTCACCGTCGATGAGAGGAGCTATCGGGTGGAGGCCGGACGGACGACCGAAGCGATCCGAGCGCACAAGTTCGCCTCGCCGTTCGAGTCCGTCACCGTGGAGGTCAAGCCCGAGGGCCTCTCGGCGCTGAGGCGAACCGTGCACCTGTACGATCTCAACGTGAAGACGAAGTGGCTCGTCCACAAGAGCGATCCGCTGGCGATGCGCATCGCGCCGAACGGCTCCGGTGCGGTGATTCTTCGCAAGGGCAGGCCCGTTGCGGTTATCGCGCCGCTGTTGTCTCGGAAAGCGCCTCTGCCCAAATTAAGGTTCAGGACATCCATGGGCGGTTTCCTCATGGATGGCGGGTCCGTCCATATTCTTCTGGAGATCGTCGACAGTGACGAGGTGGGCTTCTCGGCCGTGAGCGACTCGCCCTTTGACGGGCCGGTCCTGCGCCCGATCGGCGACCTTCAGCAAGGCCTGTTCGCCGGTCTGGAGTATCTCGGCAAGGGCGAGCGATCCAGTTCGAAGCTGGACATCGAGACCGCCGAGCACGTTCGCTTCGCCCCCGACCCGCTGAAGGTCACGATGCCGCTGATGGCCGTCGTGACCGACCGGGCCGCAGTGACGATGACGTGGCAGGACATGAAGCTTCAGCCGATCTTCGCCAGCCCGAACTTCTTCGACGGCGCGGGCGATCACCTCATGTCCCTTCGCCCGGGCTCGGGAGGGGGCGCCCCGGGAGGGAAGGTCGACGCGACGATCCGCCTCTCCGAGCCCGCGCCGATCGAGGAGGCGATCCTGTGGGCGGCGCGGAAGCACGCCCTGCCGCCGCCGCCGAAGGCGCCGCGAAGCGGCCAGCAGCAGTGGGACCTGTGCCTGAAGGCGATCAACGGCCCGATCAGCGGCAAGGGCGGATGGGGGCACTGCGCCGAGCGGAAGTGGGGCCGGGCGCCGTACGTCGACATCGCCTCGACGATCTGGCGGCTGACGGGCAAGGCGCCGGAGCTGGAGCGGCTTCAGCCGGGCGGGGCGCACGTCCGCAACGATGCGATCTACTTCGTCACCGGGCGGGCCGATGAATGGCTGAAGGTGCGCTCCCGCCAGGCGAAGGGCATCATCGCCCGGCAGAAGGCGGACGGGTCGTTCCGGTATTCCGGCAAGTATCGGCGCGGGCACTTCGAGGACACTTCCAGCGGGCACTGCGCCCGGCCGGCGTTTGAGCTGCTGGAGCTCGCCTGGTGCACCGGGGACAGGAAGGCGACGGCGGCCGGGCTGAAGACGCTGGAGTACATGAAGCGATTCCGCACGCCGCGAGGGGCACAGACGTGGGAGCTGTCGCTGCACACGCCGGACATCCTCGCCAGCGCGTATCTCGTCGCGGCGTACCTCCGCGGCTACGAGTTGACGGGCAAGAAGGAGTACCTGGTGCTGGCCCGCCGCTGGGCGCTGTCCGGCGTGCCGTTCGTGTACCTCTGGGGCAAGCACCCGATCATGCGTTACGCGACCGTGCCCGTTTACGGCGCGACGAACTGGCGGGCGCCGAACTGGATCGGCCTGCCCGTGCAGTGGTGCGGCGGCGTGTACGCCTACTGGCTGGCGAAGCTCGCACCATACGACAAGACGCTCGACTGGAACGACCTGGCCAGGGGTATCCTCCTCGCGGGCGAGCAGATGCAGTACCCCGACGGGCCGAAGGTCGGCTGCCTGCCGGACATCTTCGCGCTGGCCGCCCAGCACCGCGCCGGGCCGTCGATCAACCCCTGCGCCCTGGTGAGCCTGCGTTTGGCCGTGGAGGGCAAGGTGGACTCGCTGGCCGTCGCGGCCGCGGGCGGCCGCCGCGTCTGCGCCCCCTTCCCGGTCGTCATCCGAGACGGCAAGGCGCACGTTCGCGGGAAGGCGGGCACGACATATCAGGTGCTCATCGACGGAGCAAGGATCGTGACCGTCAAGTCGAAGGGCGCCGACGCGATCGACCTGCCGGCCCCCGCGGCGGCCGGGTGAGTCCGGCCCATCGGCGACATGCCGCCGGGAAAAGCCCAAGCCGACCATTGCAGCCCCGTCGTTTTGGGCGTAGAATCCCGGACCTTTGCGAAGCTGCTTGAGGAAGTCACATGGGACAGCGCAGAAAGAGACTCGATACTCGGCTGAAGAGACAGAAGATCCAGCGGGAGAAGAACTCCCGCCGCAAGACCAGGGAGCGGGCCCGTCGGGCCGCACGCATCGAAGCCAAAGCAGAACGACTCGCAGCAAAGGCCGGAGCGGCGGCCGAGGCCGAGGCGCAAGCCGAGGCGAAGGCGGCCGAGGCCGAGGCGCAAGCCGAGGCGAAGGCGGCCGAGGCCGAGGCGCAAGCCAAGGCGAAGGCGGCCGAGGCCCAGGCGCAAGCCAAGGCGAAGGCGGCCGAGGCCGAGGCGCAAGCCGAGGCGAAGGCGGCCGAGGCCCAGGCGCAAGCCGAGGCGAAGGCGGCCGAGGCCGAGAAGGCACCGAAGAAGAAAGCCGCACCCAAGGCCAAATCGGCCGCCAAGCCCAAGGCTGCGAAGAAGGCCAAGTCCGCGAAGAAGGCCAAGAAGGCCGCACCCAAGGCCAAGAGATCCAAGTCCAAGGACGAGAAGTCCGACTGACGCTCACATCGCAGCCAAGGGTGGACGGAGACGATGTGGGCCAAGAGCGCCGCAGCCGGCGGCAGGATCACGGCCAGAACGCGGCGACGGCGACGATCACCCAGATGACGGCGCCGACGGCGAGCTTGAGCACCGTCGCCAGGAGCCTGCCGATCCCCGCACCTGTGCCGGCCTTGAGCGACTGCCTCGTGGTGCGTCCCCCGGCCGCCTCGAAGGCCCAGGCGCCGACACACGCCCCGCCGCAGACGCCGACCAGCGAGCCGACCACGGGGATCGGTATCAGGATCGTCCCGGCGATCGCGCCGAGGATCGCGCCGGCCAGCGAGCCGACGGCGCCCCACCGGCTGCCGCCGGCCTTGCGGACCCCCACGGCCGAGGAGATGAACTCGAGCACCTCCGCCCCGGCCGCCAGGGCGACGACCAGCACCAGCGTCCACGGGCTGAACATCCGCGCATCCCACTGCCACCACGCCACCAGGACGGTCGAGGCCACCATCATCCAGTTGCCCGGCAGCGTCAGCACGGTAAGCATCAGCCAGACGAGGTTGACCACGACCAGCAGGGACGCCCAGAGGCAGATCATCTTCAACAGGTCTCCGTGCCGCCGGACCGGGCGGAATACGGACTTCACTTTCCTTCTGTGTCGTTTCCTGGTATATTCTATTGCATGGTTTTTTGCTGCGCGCGTGAAGTTTCCGGTCATACGTATGCGCTGAGTCGGCGTGCAGGTGCTCGGAGTACTTGTGGGCATGTGGAAAGACCGTAAGCGGCTGATCGTGCTGGGAGGCATCGCTCTCGTCCTGGCTGTCGCTGTGCTCTTTGTGTACGGCAGGTCCCACCAGGCCGGGCTCATCGAGCAGTTGCACAGCGGCGACGCGGACGAGCGCGTCGAGGCGGTCCACGGGCTGGAGAAGATCGGCTCGGCGTCCGCCGCCGAGGCCATTGCCGGCGCGGTGAATGCCGGGGACGGCCGCCTGGCCGGCCAGGCGGTCTCGGCCCTCGGACGGATGGGGCGCCCGGAGAACCTGCGCCACATCAGGTCTGCGGCGAGGGCCGAGAACGAGGAGGTCCGCGTCGCGGCGATCACGGCCTTGGGCAGCGTGGGGGATGAGGCCGACGTGGACCTGCTCGTGGAGAACCTCTCCGACAAGCAGGAGGGCAAGCGGCTGCGGGCCGCGGCGGCCCTGTCCCTCGGGCAACTCGACCGCTTCCGAGCGGTTCCCGCCCTGATCGAGGCCCTGGAAGACCCCTCCCCGCTGGTCCGCGGGCGGGCCTACGCGGCCATCCGAAGGATTTACCAGTTGGACGTGGGCTTTCACGCGAACGACGACCCGGCCAAGCGCCGGGCCGCCATCGTGAGAATCCGGCAGTTGTACCCCCTGCTGAAGGAAAGGCACGCCGATTACGTCCGTCGCATGAAGGGAAGAGAGGAATGAGACCCAACACGCGAAGCGGCTTCACGCTGCCCGAACTGATGGTCGTCATCTCCATCATTGCGCTGCTGCTGGCGATGACCCTGCCGACGTTCTCCCGGGTGTTTGCGTCGGTCAGGACGACTCTGTGCGCCAACAACCTCGAGAAGATCGGCCAGGCGGTTCACGGCTGGAACGCCACGGCCCAGATCGACCCGAACCTGGGAAAGATATCGGCCTCCACGTGGACCGGGCTGGTGATGCGGTGGAGCAGCAACAGCCAGGAGGTGCTCATCTGCCCCGAGGGCGAAACCGAGGCGATCGGCGGCCCGTTCACCATGGACGAGCTGTCGATGCTGTACGTGTACTCCTATGGGCCGAACCGGGGGACGGGCACTTGGGAGGCGACCGAGTACACGCTCGGACAAGGCATGGAGGAAGGCTGGCCGGTCGGCATAGAGAACCGCTCGATGTACTGGCAGGTCATCACCAAGAGCTCCCACAGCATCACGCTGGCCATGGAGGACTCCTGGCAGGACAACGCTGCGGACAGGGACTACAAGGACCTGATCATCCGGTTCGATTTCTCGACCACCAAGACCAAGGTGACGTACGTCAGCGAAGGCACGGGGGCGTTCCACTACTCGGTGCACTATCCCAACGGCGACACCATCCTGGAGGGCATGGGCGAGGGCTCCAACCACGGCAAGGAGGGCAGCCTCTCCGCCGGGGTCAAATCGCTTCACAAGACGAGCTACGGCATGAACGGGCTGGCCAGTCAGATCGTCGGGCCGAAGCGCGTCGTGCTGGTCCTGGACTACAACAAGTCCATCGCCGATTGCGCGGGCCCCGATGCCGAGGATCCCCTGGCCTGGGAACAGCACATCGCCCCGCGACACCTGGGCAAGTGCAACGTCCTGCTGGACAACGGCGCGGTCGAGGCCATGTATCCCGACGAGATCGACCCGAGGACCACCCGGGGGCTGAAGATGTGGGGGCCGTGACCCCCGCAACGCCCGGCGCGGCCTGAGGGCCCGCGCGGGGCAGCCTGCGACTGAGCGTCGCCATCGCCCATCTTCCTGATCGCCGTGTTGATAGACGCCGCCCGCCGTGCGAGAATGCCCCGCGAGACAGGTAAAAGACACCGCTGCATCGCGGCGTCGAGGAACGGCCGTGAAGATCCGCTGGAAACTGATGATCCTGCTCCTGGTCATTGCCCTGGTGCCGCTGGTGGCTGCGTCCGTCATCGACCGCGTCTCGACGCACCGGCTGGGGCAGACGCTGGCCTCGGAGGCCCGGGAGATCCTGATCGAGCAGGCCCGGCGCCGTCTCGAGATCCTGGTGGCGGACTACGGGAGACTGCTTGAGCGCGACAAGAGGCTGCTCGAGCTGGCGCTGGACCTTCAGGCGCGGGCGGTCGAGAGCAGGCTCGCCAAGGCCCCCCCCACCGCCCCGCGCATACTCATGTCGGAGTCCTTCGACAGGCCCGGCTTCGTTGGGGACCCGAACACGGCGGAAGACTACTTCCGGATCGGCGCGGACGGCGAGCGGGTCCCCATGCCCGTCACGTACAGCCGGCAGGTGTACTTCCTCGCGCGGGGCGCCGACGGGCAGGCCGTGGCGGACGACATGGCGCGGCTCTCGACCATGCCGGAGGTGTACCGTCACCTCCACGATGACCTCAGGGGCTTGACGCACTGGCAGTACACGGCGCTGGAATCGGGCGTGCACACCTCCTTTCCGGGCCACGGGGGCTACCCGGCCCAGTTCGACCCGCGCAGACGCCCCTGGTACATCAGGGCGAAGCAGGACAACGCGCTCTGCTGGCAGCCGCCGAGCGTGGACGTCACGACGCGGACGGTCATGCTGGCCCTCTCGATGCCGGTCCGCGGGCGCGACGGGGCCGCCGCGGGCGTGACGGGCATCGACGTGCCGGCCGCCAGGATCTTCAGGGACCTGAAGCTCCCGGAGCAGTGGTCGGCCGACGAGGCAACGCTGCTGGTCTACCCCGGCTCCAAGGAGAGCGGCGTGCCCGAGGGCAAGCTCGCCATCATCGCGCAGAAGGGCTACCGTGCGCCCGCTGAGAGTTGGCAGCAGCCCCTGGAGCTGAAGTTCCTCGCCTCCGATGACCCCAACGGGCTGGAGGCATTGAGGCTGGACGCCGTTGCGGGCCGTTCGGGCGTTCGAAAGATGCGGTATCGCGGTCGGCAGGCCCTGTGGGCCTATGGCGCCGGCGCCCACGAGCAGCCCTTCCCCATCGTCATCGTGTCGTACGATCGGATCGTCGCCCAGGCCGACGAGGCCGAGCGGTACGTGCTGGACAGGACCGTCGAGGGCCTGCAGATCACCGGCGTGATCCTGCTGGCCGTCGTGGCGGTGGTCATCCTGGCGGCGCTGGTGAGTTCGCGCTCGGTGACGCGACCGGTGAACCAGTTAGCAGAGGCGTCGCAGAAACTCGCCCGCGGGGACTACCAAGCCCGCGTCGACATCCAAACGGGCGATGAGCTCCAGGCGCTCGGCGAGGCCTTCAACGACATGGCCCCGAAGCTGGCCGA